>DIDP01000021.1 GCA_002418205.1 Anaerolineales bacterium UBA5797
TAACCGGGTGTCAATGGTCAGGACGACATTTCTACCGGGGGTGGGCGGGATGGGAGGTTCCAGGTTGCGGAGCACCTGCCCAGCCACATCTCTTTGGACAACGCGCAGTCCGTTTTTGCCGAGCAACAGATCATCCAGGGAGGTCTCCACACCGGCATAGCCGATCTTGTCCCGGTTGGTGATAAATCCTCGGGCTTCGTAATCAGCTTCGAACGTCGCGGGAATCGGCCCCAGGAATCCGACCACGTTCGCCGTCAGGGATCCGGTTGGGTAATCCCGGATCGGCTCGATCTCGATGGCAACTCCGGGCCAATCCACGGACTTTTCGCGGATGACGCGGGCAAGTTCTTCATCTATATTACATTTGATCCGCACCGGCGTATAAGGAGCGTTCGATTCGCCAAGCTCCACCATTTGGGCGATACCAGGACCCGGCACACATGAAGCGAAGAGTTTTGCAAACTCCACATCACCCTCATTGACAGGCACATCCAGCAAGACCGATAGTTCCCGATAGATATTTTGGATATCCGCCGGGTCGTCGGGCAGCGCCGCCGGGGTAATGACGACATTATAGGAGGCGGTATTGCGCGCCAAAACGTAACCGTTGCGGTCATAGATGATGCCGCGTGAGGCGGGATCGCTGATCTCCAGCGTGTAATTGTCCACAGCCTGACCCGACCAATTCTCTCCCCCGGTGTCCAAAACCTGTAAATTCACAAGGCGAAACGCAATGGAGGTGATCACCAATGCCATCACGCCATAGATCATCAGCACCCGCCAGAGCGGGACCTGATATTTGTCGATCGTACCTGTGCTCATTCAGCCTCCAAAACGGGATATGTCCATCGCGCCAGGTCACGCATCACCGCATAAACGGGGATCGCGAACAGCAGGTTGAGGAGCACGGCTGGCAGGACCACCAGGCCCAATGCATCACCGATATCCACAGACACACCCATTAACCGTAAAACCAAAAAGGAAAGGATATTTATAAAGATCGTTACAAGAAATGTGACGCTGAACATGGCAAGCAAAGGCGCCTGCCAGACGCGTCTTTGCAACAGCTTTGCCAGACCGACCGCCGCAAGGTAACCGATGACCGGCACCACCCAGATGACCCCGGAAACAAAACCAACCAGCAGGCCGGTCGCGATCGCCCAATGCCAGGCGGAATCCACCTCCTCCTGCAAAGCCCACGCGGAAAGCATGATCAGCGGCAGATCGGCAAAACCCGAGAGGAGCGTGATCCGGCTCACAACCGCCGATTGCAGGATTACAGAAAAAATGACAACAGGTATGGCGATCAGATTACGCATTCGTCAGGGAGTTGGAATCAATGGGGAAATATCGACCGGCTTGAAATTCACGATCACGAGGACGATCTGAAGACGATTGAAATCCACGACCGGCTGGATCGTAGCCTGCTGGAAGAGATCGAATTCGCGCGAACGGACGTTGACCACCTGCCCGACGATCAGGTCGGGAGGATAGCCGCCGCCCAAACCGGATGTCAGCGCCAGATCGCCAGGCTCGACCGTGACATCCTGCGGGATCAACTCCAGGATCACGTCGCCGGTCACGGATCCGACCAACGACCCTTCTGTTTCAGCGTTCTGGAGGCGGACGTTGACACTCGAAGCGGGATCAGTGATCAGCTGGACACGAGCCGCATCCGCAATGACCGCGTCCACGCGCCCGACGAGTCCCTGATCCGTGACAACCGGCATGCCGCGCAGGATGCCGTCGTTGGACCCGCGGTTGATGATCACATAATGCAGGAACGGACTCGGGTCGCGTCCGATCACCGCCGCGGCCTTATAGGTGTTCTCAGGATTGGCGCGCGAGAAATCCACCAGGGCGGCAAGGATCTGCGTCTCGCCAACCTGCTGCTGCAACTGAATGACCTGCGCCTGCAGTTCCGATACATCTGACTCCAACTCCGCATTCCGCTGACGCAGGGATGCAATATCGCGCGGCGCGGTGAAGAAATCCTGCAATGCCGAAAAACGGGTGGAAAACCAGGATTGCAAGTTGATCAAGGAACCGGTGAAAACATTCGAGGCGGAGCTGAAATAACCACCCAGAGCAAGCGCCATCACTCCCCCCACGACCAAAAAAATGATCGTTGTTTGAATCGTGCGTGAAAATGAATTTCTCATGTTAGTGTGCTGAAAGTCGTCGCAACGGACGAACAGGGGTTACGCGCTGTGACGTGTACTGCCGCGTTCCAGGCCTACCAGATACCTGCTTAAATTGTCGAAATCTTCGAAGACCATGCCGGCACCGCGGGCAACACAAGTCAGCGGGTCTTCGGCAACCCAAACGCGCAGTTTCAATTCGTCGGTCAGACGGTCGGCAAGTCCCTGCAGCAGACCGCCACCACCTGCGAGACAAATTCCAATATCCATCAAGTCCGAAACGATCTCCGGCGGAATCTCATCCAGCGCATCACGGATGGTATCCACGATCACCTGCACCGAGCCGGAAAGCGCTTCGCGCATCTCGACAGAGGAAATTTCGATGCTCTCCGGAAGACCGGTGACCAGATTGCGCCCGCGCACTTCCATCGTCTTTTCCGGATGAAGCGGATACGCCGAACCGATCTTCCATTTGACCTGCTCCGCGATCCCCTCCCCAACCAGAAGGTTGTACTTGTTCCGCAGGTATTGCACGATGTCCTGGTCCATCTCGTCGCCAGCCACCCGCAGCGAACGGGAAGCCACCACACCGCTCATGGACATGACCGCAACTTCAGTGGTCCCACCGCCGATATCCACCACCATGCTGCCCTTGATCTCAGAGACCGGGAGTCCGGCTCCCATCGCCGCCGCGATCGGCTCCTCGATCAAATAAGCCGCCCGCGCCCCTGAAGCCATTACAGCATCATAGACCGCGCGCTTTTCCACCTCCGTCACGCCTGTGGGAATCCCAACCACCACACGCGGACGCGGCAAAGGCACAACACTCTGTTCGTGGACACGACCAATGAAGTATTCGAGCATTACCTGCGTAATGTCGAACTCCGAGATCACGCCATCCCGCAACGGGCGGACGACCGCCACATTGGAGGGAGTGCGCCCCATCATCTCCTTGGCTTCCAGGCCAATGGCCAACGGCTGGCGCAACCGTTTATCGATCGTCACCCAGGATGGCTCATTGATGACAATTCCCTTACCGCGTACATTGACCAATGTGTTCGCGGTCCCCAGGTCGATTGCAATGTCTAATGAAAACAGGCCCAACAGCCAGTTGATCGGGTTGAACGCCAAAGTCGGCTCCTCAACGAAAGTTTCAAAGCAAAACGTACTCGCCGAAGTATTATACCTAACAATTCGTATCCCGGTGCCGGGCAACGGGTTTAAAATAGGCGCAGGAACACAACCCTTCCCCAAAAATTAAGGAGCAGTCATGTCGAAAATCGCAGTTGTAACTGACAGTACAGCCTATATTCCGGCTGAATTTGTGAAAAAGCACAAGATCACTGTCGCACCCCAGGTGCTGATCTGGGACGACAAAACCTACCGTGACGGGGTGGATATCGAATCCAGGGAGTTTTTCAACCGCTTGAAAACCGCAAAAACGATGGCGACCACATCCCAGGTATCTGTGGCAGATATGCAGAGCATCTTTCAAAATTTGGTGGAGCAGGGCATGGATGTGTTGGGGTTATTCATCTCATCCAAGCTCTCCGGCACGATCCAATCTGCCACACAGGCAAAGGATCTGATGGGCAGCGCTGGTGAAAAAGTCACCATCGTGGACAGCAACTCAACAGCCATGGCAATGGGTTATCAGGTTCTCACGGTCGCCCGCTCGGCCGAAGACGGGGCAAGCCTCAAGGAATGTGTGGAACTTGCTGAAAGAGCGCGTGAACACACGGGTGTGTTCTTTGCTGTGGATACGCTTGAGTTCCTCCATCGCGGCGGTCGCATCGGCGGTGCGCAGCGATTCCTCGGGACACTGTTGAACATGAAGCCGATCCTTGCGCTTCAGGATGGACGCGTTGAGGGCATTGAACGCATCCGCACCAAAAACAAGGCGCATGACCGCGCGCTGGAACTCGTAATGGAAAAGACCAAAGGCAAGTCCCCCATCCGGCTGGCAACACTGCACGCCAACGCTGAAGAAGACGCAAGGAATCTGCTTGCCCGCGCAGAAAAAGAATTGAACCCGGTCGAGAGTATCTTTTCCGAGGTCAGTCCCGTGGTTGCCAACCACGCCGGTCCCGGCACAGTTGGACTGGCATACATGGCAGGCATGTGATCTCAAACCATCCCCTCTCGAGTGAGAGGGGATTTTATTCACGTGTATAATTCAAGCATGAAGCATCCAGACCCTTTGGTCATTGGGATTGCGGGCGGATCGGGCTCGGGAAAAACAACCGTCGCGCAGGAGATCCTCCAACGCGTGGGACCGGAACGAATCGCCTTCCTGCAACACGACTCATATTACAAAGACTTAAGCGGACTCCCTCCCACCCAGCGGGCGGAAGTGAACTTCGACCACCCCAACTCACTCGAAACGGAGTTATTGATCGAGCACATCGCCTCTCTCCGCGACGGGAAGCCTGTTGAGGTCCCGATCTACGATTTCTCCACCCACAGCCGCACCACCCGGACGTTCACCGTACAGCCGCGCCGCGTCATCCTTGTGGAGGGGATTCTGATCTTCACCGAACCAGCGCTTCGAGAAATGTTCGATGTGAAGATCTTCGTCGATACGGATTCAGACCTCCGCTTCATCCGCCGACTCGAACGCGATATCGCTGAACGCGGCAGAACGACCGAGTCGGTCATCAAACAATATCAATCCACGGTCCGCCCCATGCACATGGAATTTGTCGAACCATCCAAACGTTACGCGGACATCATCATTCCTGAAGGTGGCTTCAATGCCGCCGCCCTCGATATGGTCGTAGCCCGCGTGGAAGCATTACTAAAGTAAAAATCAACCGCATTACAAACTAAAGGAGAAAACATGCCAAAACAATGGAACAAGCCACCTGCAATGCAGATCGACCCGAAGAAGAAATACAAAGCCCACATGGAAACCGACAAGGGCACCATGGTCATCGAGTTGTTTGCCGACAAGACCCCGAACACCGTCAACAACTTCGTCTTTTTATCGCGCGAAGGATATTATGATGGCGTCATCTTCCACCGCGTGATCTCGAACTTCATGGCGCAGGGCGGCGACCCGACCGGCACGGGCATGGGCGGACCCGGTTACAAATTCGCTGATGAGTTCCATCCCAGCCTGCGGCACGACCGGCAGGGTATTTTATCCATGGCGAATGCAGGACCAAACACGAATGGTTCGCAATTTTTCATCATACATCTTCCCACCCCCCACCTGGACAACAGACACAGCGTATTCGGCCAGGTTGTGGAAGGCCTGGATGTGCTCATGTCCATCCCGCCGCGTGACCCGAATAGCCGCAACGCTCCGGCAGTGAAGATCATCCGTGTCACCATCGAAGAAAGCGAATAAACCAGTCACGACAAGGAGAACAAAGAGCGCGCAGAAGCCAAAGGATAAAAAGACTTCCGCGCGCTCTTCACGCGTCACCACAAAAAAAGGGACAAAGGCAGGAACGCAGAACATCAAACAAATATCCAACCTGTCAGAAGTTCGACCAGAAACGCCCACCTCGTCGAAAGCAAACCGTTTTGGAATGAACGTGTTGCGTGTGGCGGCGCTTTTCGCGGTGATCGCCATTACGGTTTTCATCTACAGCATCCGTAACCGCGTGGCAGAGTTTGAGGCATACGGCTATCCCGGCATTTTTTTGATCGCACTGCTCGCCAACGCGACGATCCTGCTCCCGGCGCCCGGGGCTGCGATCGTGTACGCCATGGGTGCAGTGTTCAATCCCATCGGCGTCGGTCTCGCGGCTGGGACGGGCGGCGCGATCGGCGAACTCTCCGGCTACCTGGCGGGCTTTAGCGGACAGGCTGTCATCGAACGGTCCGACATCTACGACCGCATCAAACCCTGGGTCGATAAATATGGCGGCTGGGCGATCATGGTTTTATCCGCGATACCCAACCCCTTCTTCGATGTTGCCGGGATCGCCGCAGGCATCGCCAAAATGCCATTCCGAACTTTTTTGTTCTTCATCTGGATCGGTCAATTGATCAAGATGACGATGTTCGCCGTTGCTGGAAAATATTCCATCGAATGGCTCGCGAATTTCATCAGATAAGGAGAAAGCATGTCAGAATACGCAAAAGTTGATTCCTATCTTGAAAAGAATCTCGATAAAAGTCTCGAGGAATTGGGCAGGCTGGTGGCACAACCCAGCATCAGCGCGCAGGGCATTGGGTTGAAGGAATGCGCCAACCTGGTTGCAGACATGCTGCGGGCGCGCGGCTTCACCGCCGAAGTAATGGACACCGAGGGCGCACCGGTCGTCTTCGCGGAACGCAAAGGGAAGGGCGAAAAGACCCTGCTTTTCTACAATCATTATGATGTGCAGCCTCCTGAACCGCTGGAGTTATGGGATTCGCCTCCGTTCGAACCGCAGATCCGAAACGGCAAAATGTACGGGCGCGGCATCAGCGACGACAAGGGACACATCGTCTCGCGCCTGCACGCCATCGACTCGATCATCGCAACCGAAGGCGATCTGCCCTGCAACATCAAATTCATCATCGAAGGTGAAGAGGAAACCGCCAGCGTTCACCTGCACGAGTTCGTGCGGGATAACAAGGAGAAGCTCAAAGCCGATGCCTGCATCTGGGAATTCGGCGGCGTGGATCATCGCGATGTGCCCATGCAGTATCTCGGACTGCGCGGCATCTGCTATGTTGAATTATCCGTTGAATCCTTGAGCACCGATGTCCACTCGGGACTCGGCGGTTCGATCTTCCCGAATGCTGCCTGGCGTTTAACGTGGGCTTTGTCCACACTGAAAGGACCGGATGAGCGCATCCGCATCCCCGGTTTCTATGACGATGTCAAACCGCCGACACCGAATGACCGCGAATTAATGGAGGCGCTTCCCGATGTTGCCGAGGAATACAAGAAACGCTATGGCGTTAAAGAATTCATCAAGGGTCTCACCGGCGGGACGGAACTCAAGATGGAGGAGGTCTTCACCCCCACCTGCACGATCTGTGGACTGACCAGCGGATATCAGGGTCCCGGATCCAAGACGGTCCAACCGGCATTCGCCTCCGCTAAAGTGGATTTCCGCCTCGTCCCAGACCAGAGACCGGAAGACATCCTCCAAAAACTGCGCGCCCACCTTGACGCGCACGGCTTCGAGGATGTGCAGATCAAATTCCTGGGCGGTGAACCGGCCGCTCGGACCGATCCAGATGACAGCTTCGTCAGAACCGTTGTCCAGGCCGCGGAGGAGGTCTATGAGCAGCCGATGCAGATCGTCCCCACGGTGGGAGGCTCGGGTCCAAATTATCCGTTCGTGCATGATCTTGGTCTGCCGGTGGCAACCGCGGGTCTGGGCTATCCCGATACGCGCGCCCATGCCCCCAATGAGAACATCCGCATCGATCTGTATCTCAAACACGCCCGCCACATGGCGCGCGTGATCAGGGAGTTTGCCAGATAGAAACATGAGACGCTGGTTTGCCTTCCACCGCGATCTTGGTCTGCAACTGTTCGCGCTGTACCTGTTGTTGATCATCCCATTCCTGATCACATTGCTGATCTTCGATGGATTGATCGGCGTGCGTATTCGCGAAGATGTGCAAGCCAGCGACCTCTCACTCGCACAGTCCATTTCACAGGAGGTCGATCTTGCGATCTCCCAGGCGCTGAGCACGGTGGAGGGGCTTTCTGTACAGCCGGGGGTGATCGAAGCAAACACGGACGAAATGCAGAGAGTGTTCAGCATCATTTTCAGCGCCACCCCGGAAGTCAACCTGATCTATCGGCTGGATGCAAACGGGATCATGGTGTATCACTTCCCTGAAGGACCCGGCTCAACCGTGGGCACGGACTTTTCCTTCAGAGATTATTTTCAACGCGCGTTGCTGACAAATCAATCCATCGTTTCAGAAGGACGCATTTCACCGACCACAAATCAGGCAGTTGCGACCGCGGTCATGCCGATATGGTCGGATGCCGGCAAGTTCCTGGGGTTGATCGGCGCGAACATCCGTCTGGAAAGCCTGAGCCAGACGTTGACCACGGTCATCTCAAACCAGCAGTCGGAGGGAGGGCTTCAGGTTGTCATCCTTGATTCGGCAGACCAGATCATTGCCTATCCTGACTCGCAGTTCCTGCTCCGTCCGGCGATCGATATCATTCCTGAGCAATATCTCTCCAACTTTAACGGAGCGAGCCACTCACAAATCGTCGACGCGCCGGATGGGGAGGAAAGACTATACACTCACACACCCGTTTCGAGCATCGATTGGGAAGTAATCGTCAGCCGCCCCACCTCAGCCGCATTCGCGACGCAGATCATCCTGCGGCGGATCGTGGTCGTTGCAGCAGGAACTTTTATTTTGATCGGTCTATTCTTCTGGGGAACCCTCACCCTGCGCGTGATTCGCCCGATCGAGCGGCTCGCACCGATCAGTGAGGCCATTGGATCGAACCAGCCGTTGAGCGATGCAGAGCAAAAACATCTCCAGTCTGGATCCAAACGAAACGACCAGATCGGGCACCTCATCCGCAGCATCATCCGCATGAAGGATTCCATCGCGGAACGCATGCAGGAACAAGCCACACTGCTCGAAACAAGCACGGCGGTGGTTTCCTCGCTCGACCCGGAAACCGTGCTCGACCGCATCCTGGAGCAAATGGGACGCCTGCTCAGCATCAAGATGTATGCCGTCATCGCGCTGGATGAGGAGAAGGGGATCTTCCGCATTCGCGCCAGCCGGGGATTGTCGCGACAGTTCACAGAGCAACTCTCCATTCAGCCCACCGAACCCGATTCGGTTACCATGCGCGCCCTGCATTCGAAGGAACCCATCCAGGTCAGCGATACGGAGACCGATCCATCCTACATCATCCGCCGCCACCGGGCACGCGTGGAGGGATTCCGCGCCATTCTCGCCGTGCCGCTCAACACCCAGCACGCGCCGCCCACCGCCCTGCTCGTCTTCCATCCCACGCCGCACGTGTTCACCCAAAACGAAATCCAACTCCTGACGAGTTTCGCCAACCATGCCGCCATGGCGATCGAGAACGCCATGCTCTACGAGCGCAGTGACATGCGCCTGCGCGAACAGACCCATCGTCTTGAAGCGCTCGTCCAATCCCTGCACGACGGTTTGATCCTGAGCGATTTGAACGGCAGGGTGATCTATGCCAACAAACGCGTCGGTGAACTTGCCGATCTTTCCACGAAGAGTCTGACGGGACTCCATGCCGATCAGATCCTGGCGCGCATCATTACCCGAACTGCCGACAAAACAAACAAACGCAGCGATGCCCAAAAGCTTCTGAACAAAAAGGGGGAGAGAAAGATCGAGGTCTCGCTCAGCCAGTCAGACAGACCGGTTCACCTGCGGCTCGAGGTGTTCAATGTCAACGATGAAGATGGAGCCCCCATCGGACGCGGCATCTTCTTCCATGACATCACCGCCGACCGCGAACTGGACCGTATGAGATCGAGTCTTGTCTCCACCGTATCGCATGAGTTGCGGACACCGCTTGCCGCGATCAAAGGCTATGCATCCACGATGCTGGCAGACGATGTGGAATGGGACCGCGCCGCTCAACACGAGTTCCTGACCATCATTTCGGACGAATCAGACCGACTGACAAATCTGGTCAACAATCTACTTGACCTTTCCCGCATTGAAGCTGGTTCTCTTAAACTCCTGCGCGAAAAGTGTGATATCAAAGAGACGGTGCATAACGCGGCAAAACAGGCGCGGCTGACACAGAAAAACAAACTGGAGATCAAGATCAAGGAAAAACTGCCAGTGCTCTATGCCGATCCGCCTAGACTGGAATCCATATTGCGGAATCTGATCGAGAACGCGGTCAAATACGCCGGCGAGGAGGCTGGCATCAAAGTGGAGGTGGATAGGAACGGAAAGGATTTCCATTTCCGCGTCAGCGACGATGGCCCGGGAATCCCTGCCGGTGAAAGCCAGCGCATCTTCGAAAGCTTCTATCGAGTGGACGACAGTCTCGCCCGCCTGACGAGCGGCGCGGGACTTGGACTTGCGATCTGTCAGGGGCTCGTCCGTGCGCACGGCGGTAGGATCTGGGCGGAACCACAGGAGACAGGCGCCTGTATTGTCTTTTCCATTCCGGTAAAATCGGGGACAAAATCAAATCACCATAAAAAGATCAGGAAGAAGACCAGCCAATGAATCTTAATGTATTGGTCGTTGACGATGAAAAACCTTTGCGCGATTTTGTCCGCAAGAATTTGGAGGTGCGCGGCTATACCGTCAGGACCGCTTCGAATGGACTGGAAGCGCTGGCGATCTTTCAGAATGAAAATATCCACCTTGTGATCATTGACATTATGATGCCGCATATGGATGGGCTCGAAGCAACGCGCCGCATCCGGCAGGAATCGCACGTCCCGATCATCATTCTGACCGCGATGGGCGAGGAAGCAGACAAGGTCCGGGCGTTCGATCTCGGCGCGGATGATTATCTGACAAAGCCGTTCGGCGTCGGGGAGTTGTTGGGGAGAGTCAAAGCAGTGTTAAGGAGGGCAGATTGGTCGGAACCAGCCTCGAGTGAGGAAAGAATCGTGCGCGGGGAAATTGAAGTCGAAATGGAACGGCACAGGGTCACAGTCCGGGGAGAAGCAGTCGATCTGACTCCGACTGAATTCAACCTGCTGGTTTATCTGATGAAGAACGCGGGGAAAACGCTGCCGCATCGGACGATCCTGCAACATGTTTGGGGGATGGAATATGGCGAGGAAGCCGAATATCTGCGGGTGTACGTTGGCAAGCTGCGGCAAAAGATCGAGGAAGACCCTTACAAACCAAAGTATCTGCATACGGAACACGGCATCGGCTATCGATTCGAGGGGTAAATCTTTTATACCTTTTTTATAAACCCCGATTTCGTTTTTAGCAAAATTTTCCATCCGTCTCCTACAATGGAATAAGAGTGGAACGGTTCCACTCCAAATTTGAATCCAAATTTCTATTGGAGGAGGCAAGAAATGAAACGCTCGCTGTTCAGTATCTTTACGGTTCTCGTGCTCATGGGCTTGATCCTGTCGGCATGTGGACCAGGCGCCACCGAGGCTCCAGCCCCTGTGGAACCTGCCGCGCCCGCGGCAACCGAGGCTCCGGTGGAGGAACAACCCGCAGCGACTGAAGCACCTGCAATGGTGGAGAAGACCGTTGTCATCGGCTTCACTTCGTCGCTGACCGGTTCCCAGGAAGTCTCGTCAAAGCGTCAGGTTAACGGGCTCAACCTGTGGATGCAGCAGGTGAACGATGCCGGCGGCATCAAGTTGAGTGACGGCACTGTTGTCAAATTTGCCGCGCAGACCTACGATGACGAATCCAACAAAGAGCGCGTGCAGGAACTTTACACACGCCTCATCACCGAGGATAACGCCGATTTCCTCATCAGTCCGTATTCCTCCGGTCTGACCGCTGCGGCATCGATCATCGCCGAACAAAACGGCAAGATCATGATCACTGCCGGCGCCGCTGAAGACGATGCCTACAAGACGGGCAACACCAGCCTGTTCCAGCTCTATACCCCGGGCAGCCTGTATCTCATCAGCACCGTGGATATGCTCAAGACGCTCGACCCCGAAGCCAAGGTTGCGATCGTCCATGAGAATGACAAGTTCTCGACCGCGGTTGTGGAGGGTCTCAAACCGTATCTTGAATCGCATGGCTTCGAGACCGTGCTGGAGGAAGGCTACGCTTCAGACACAGCCGATTTTGGTCCCGTTATCAATAAGATCGTCGAATCTGGAGCCACGGTCCTGCTCGGCGGCGGACACTATCCTGACGGCAGTACCTTTGCCCGCCAGCTTTACGAACGCAAAGCCGGGCTGAAGTTCGTCTCCCTGCTTGTTGCTCCCGCTGATTCCAAATTCCCTGAACTGGGTGATGCCGCCCTCGGCGTGGCAACCTCCAGCCAGTGGGAACTTGTTGCCACTCACACGCCCGAAGAGGCTGCTGTCCTCGGCAAGGAATGGTACGGACCGACAGGCGAGGACTTTGCCGCCGCCTACGAAGCCATGACCGGCGATAAGCCCACCTATCATGTTGCCGGCGGGTACACCGCGGGACTGGTCCTGCAGAAAGCCATCGAAGATGCCGACTCGATCGATCCTGAAAAAGTGAAAGCCGCGCTTGAAGCGATGGACATCTTCACTTTCTATGGCGGCATCAAATTCGATACGTCACCCGAAGCGCACGGCTTGCAGGTCAGCCACCAGATGGTCGTAGCCCAATGGCAGAAGAACGATGCCGGCGAACTGGTCCGTCAGGTGATCTGGCCCGCCGATGTGGCGACCGCCGATCCGCTCTATCCAATTCCGGCACCGCAATAGAAGTTCCATCATGATGGGGGCAGGATATCCTGCCCCCATCGATTTCTTATCGGGAGTTGAGCATGCAACAAATCAACATCTTACTCGCATCCCTGCCAGACGGTATCCTTCTCGGGTTTGTTTATGGACTTGCCGCCATGGGATTGACGTTGATCTGGGGGGTCATGAACGTCATCAACCTGTCGCACGGTCCCATCATCGCCCTGGGAATGTTTGGCACCTTTTTCCTGTTCACGCGCTTGAACTTGAATCCATATGCAGGCTTGATCCCCGTAGCCATAATGGGACTACTGCTTGGCGTCCTGATCTATGTAATTGCGGTGCATCGGGTGATCAATGCGCCGCACCTTTCGTCCCTGCTGGCGACATTCTCCGTGAACATGATCATCATCGGGCTTGGGACAGCCGTACTCACAACGTCCCCATACAATGTTGACTTTAGCGCTGGCAGTTTCAAGCTTGGCTCGGCGACCCTGCTGGGGACCAGATTGATCGCGGCGCTGGTTGCAATGCTGTTCACCGGTGGACTGTATTTGTTCCTGTATCGAACGCGGCCGGGAAAGTTCATCCGCGCGGTGGCAAACAACCGTTCAGCGGCTGAACTCATGGGCGTCCCGTCCACACGCATCCTGGCGCTCAGCTTTGGACTGGGCACGATGCTTGCCGCGGTCTCAGGTGCATTGATCGCCACTTTCTTCCCGTTCAATATCCTCTCCGGTGGAAGTTATGAGCTGAAGAGTTTCGTCATTGGCGTGCTTGGAGGGTTGGGGAATCCCATCGGCGCATTGTTTGGCGGGTTGATTCTTGGCATGATCGAAGGCATCATTCCCGCCTTTCTGGAACAATCCTGGGTTCCGGTCATCGAGTTCGGGTTGTTTGTTTTGATCCTTCTGGTGCGGCCGAGCGGCCTGTTTGGAGCGAAAAAATGAAACTATGGAATCGATATAGTGGTTTGATCCTCCCGGTGCTCGTGGTTGCCGCACTTGCCGTCTGGCCCGTCATCACCGGAAAGCCCGCCAACCGCGAAAGCGCGTTCACCATCCTCAAGGCTGTGGCATTGGCATCCAGCTTGAACATCCTGCTGGGATACACCGGCTATGTGAGTTTTGGTCACATCGTCTTTTACGGATTCGGCGGTTACGTTGGGATATTCCTTTTGACGGAAAAAGGCTGGTCGTTGTGGACAGCCATCCTCGCGGGCGGTGCCGCTTCCGGTATCCTGGCGTTCCTGCTAGGGTCCGCCATATTACGGTTGCGCGGCGCGTACTTTGCGCTGGCTACCATCGGTGTCAACGAAGCGATGCGCGCGTTCATCAACAACTTCGAATTGTTCGGCGGACCGACCGGCATCACACTCAACTTCAGCGTATATCGCGATTTTGGCGGCGCGGCGCACGCATTACAGACATCCTTCTACATCGGCGCCGGGCTTGCCCTATTGGCCCTCCTGCTGAGTTATATCGTGCGGACATCCAAGTTTGGACTTGGGCTTCTGGCGATCCGCGAGAACGAGGATGCCGCCGAAGTCATGGGTGTGGTGGCGCCAAGAGCGAAGACCTGGGCTTACGTACTCTCCGCCATCATTCCAGGCATGGTTGGCGTGCTGTTCTTCTTCAAGAACGGGAATGTCGAACCGCATGACGCCTTCCCGCTGCATGCCTCCATTGAGTTGCTGGTCATGGTGATGCTTGGCGGGCAGGGCACGGTGCTGGGGCCGATCCTTGGCGCATTTGCCTACCAGGGCATGCGCGGGTATCTGGTCACCAGTCCCATCTTCAAGGATATCCAACTTTCTGTTTCCGGCGCGCTGCTGCTTATGATCGTGCTCTTCATCCCGGCAGGCGCGATCGGCTGGCTGCGACATCGCGTGCCGCCCTTGAGGAGGGTACTCGCATGACCATCCTGCTTTCATTACAAGGCGTATCCAAACGATTCGGCGGCTTGCAGGCTTTGAGCAATGTCACCTTCGATCTGCCGGAGGGTCAGATCCTTGGTTTGATCGGTCCCAACGGCGCGGGCAAAACGACCCTCTTCAATGCGATCAACGGAGTGTACCCTCCCGAAGAAGGTCGCATCATGTTCCGCGAAAAGGAGATCACAAAAGCCAGACCCTACGACCACGCCCGCATGGGGATGGCACGCACCCATCAGATCGTTCAACCCCTGAACGAACTCTCGGTTCGCGAAAACGTGATGGTTGGCGCGTGCTTCGGACACGAACACCAAGACCTCGGCAACGCGTCAAAGATCGCGGATGAGGTGCTGGAATTCGTCGGGCTGGCACCCAGAGCCGATCAATTGGCGGGCAGTTTGAACGTCGCACAAAAGAAGCGGCTGGAAATGGCGCGGGCGCTGGCGGCGCGTCCCTATCTCCTGCTGCTGGACGAAGTGCTGGCAGGTCTCAACCCATCCGAAATTGACAGCATGGTGCAGACCGTTCTGAGGATCCGCGAGCAGGGTATCACCATCATCATGATCGAACATGTAATGAAGGCGGTCATGAATGTCTCCGACCGCATCCTTGTGCTGGATTACGGAGTTCAGATCGCGGAAGGCTCACCGGAGGAAATCGCAAAGAATGAAAAGGTGATCGAGGCATATTTGGGCGACCCGAAACTTGCCCAGCAATTGCTGGAGGAGGAATAGACATGGCGATCCTTGAAATCAAAGAGGTGACCTCCGGCTATGGGGACGTGCAAATCCTGTGGGGATCAACGCTCTCACTCGAAAAAGGGAAACTGACCTGTCTGGTTGGGGGCAACGGCGTCGGCAAGACCACGTTGCTCCGCACCGTAATGGGGTTGCTCCGTCCATGGAGCGGTACGATCCTGTTCGAAGGCAGGGATGTAAGCAAACTCCCCGCATACGCCAAGGCGGATATGGGGTTGGTGCTCGTTCCGGAAGGACGCCAACTCTTCACAGATATGAGCGTGTATGAAAACCTGGAAATGGGCGCCACCAATCAAAGGGCGCGACCGAACTTTGCCAAAAACATCGAGCGGGTCTATGAAATGTTCCCCCGATTGAAGGAGCGCGGCGGGCAAAAAGCAGGCACACTCAGCGGCGGCGAACAACAGATGCTGGCGGTGGCGCGCGGCATCATGGCTGACCCCACGGTGCTGATCATCGATGAATTATCCCTGGGTCTTGCGCCGGTGCTGGTGCTCCAACTGTTCGAAAGCCTCAAACTATTGCGCGAGGAAGGCATGACGCTTTTGCTGGTCGAACAGAATGTGCAGCTCGCCCTGGCGATCAGCGACTATGGATTCGTCCTCGCGGAAGGGAAGACCGAACTCGAAGGACCCGCCCGTCAACTCATCAAGAACAAACACGTGCGCGCCGCCTACCTGGGTTTGTGACGGTCAATATGACCTACATCACTCCAATTTCGTTACGCCGACTCATGCAACAAGCCGTATAATCTTGTTGTCGTAAATTTCATGAACAGCGGACAAGACAGTCCGCATTACCGTAGGAGGTAAACATGTTTGTCGGTGAAAGAATGTCCCGCCCTGTGATCTCGGTTGCACCGGATGCGCCGATCAATGACGTGCTGGCGATGTTCAGGAAGGAACACATCCGCCGCGCGCCGGTCATCAAAAACGGAAAACTGGTCGGCATCGTTTCGGAAACGGATCTGTTGAACGCATCCCCATCGGACGTGACAACGCTGAGCGTCTGGGAGATGAACTACCTGCTCAGCAAGGTCCTGATCAAACACGTGATGAGCAAAAGGGTTATCACCGTCACAACCGATACACCCATCGAAGAGGCCGCGCGCATCATGGCAGACAACAAGATCGGCGGCATGCCCGTAATGAACAACAGCAAGGTGGTCGGCATGATCACGGAGACCGATCTGTTCAAGATCTTCCTGGAGCTGATGGGCGCAAGGCAGAAAGCCATCCGTGTGACCGCGCTCATCCCGGACAAGCGCGGAGAGCTCGCGAAAATCACCAAGGCAATTGCCAATCATGGCGGTAACTTTATATCTTTTGGGATCTTTTCAGGCCCCGATGCAAACACCCGCGTCGTGACCTTCAAAGTGGAAGGCATAAAGAAGGAAGAGATCAAGGCAAGCCTCGGAAATATCGTCATAAAATTCTGGGATATCAGGTTGTGCTAACCTCCCCCATCAAAAAGGACCGCCTCACCGGCGGTCCTTTTTTTTCTTCACCACATTCCCCTTCAACTCGTTGACTTCATCCACAGTCAAATAACGCCACTGGCGCGGCTTCAGATTGCCGAGTTTGAGCGCTCCGATCCTCGTTCGAAGGATGCGCACGACCGGCAAACCAAGCTGTTTACAAGTCTCACGGATCTGGCGTTTGCGCCCCTCCCCCATCACAACTTTTACCCATGCGCCTTTCCCCTGCGGCTTTTCGAATCGGACTTCGACTGGACCTGTCTTGTGCCCGTCCTCGAGGACAACGCCTCGGTTCCATGCTTCAATCTGCTCCCGGTCTGGACGCTTTGCCAGCAGGACGCGGTATTCCTTTAAATGGCCATAACGCGGATGCGTAAGCTGGTTCGTCAGATCGCCATCGTTGGTCATCAACACCAGCCCCTCGCTCTCGAAATCCAGCCTGCCGACCGGGTAGAGATGACCGGGCGCTTCAACCAGATCGCGCACGGTCTGGCGGTCATCGCCGCGCTCGCGCTCCACAGTGGACAACACAAAGCGCGGCTTGTGCAGTGCGATGTAGGTCAACGTCTCCGCCGCAGCGATGGGCTTTCCATCGAGGGTGATTTTGTCAATGGCGGGATCAGCCTTCTGTCCGAGTGAGGCGATCTGTCCGTTCACGCGGACGCGTCCGGCGGTGATAAAGTCTTCGCAGGAACGGCGTGATCCGTATCCTGCCTGGGCTAATATTTTTTGCAATCGTTCAGCAGTCATCCAATATCCTTGATCTGGTAATGTCGGTCATAGTTTAATGCATAAATGTGGTCTTTTCACAAGCAATCTGAGGGAAAGTTCAGACATCCAAACCTCGCAAATCAGGTATACTCCAATCACAAAAGCCACCCAGGAGAGATGCGTATGGCGGAACTGAAATTACCGGCAACAATGTCCGAGTTGCGGGCAGGGTTGGGCAATATCGTGGATCAAGGTCAGATGCAGGCACCTTATTTCTCGGCATTGCTTTCATCCAAACAAGGTATTCAAATCATTGTCGACAACCGCGAGGAGCGCATCGTCGAACGTCAACCGACAGCCGGAACGGTGCTGTCTGCCTTCGACGGTGTCACGATGTACGAACAGGCGGTAAGCGGCTTTTCACAGAGAGAAGTTGAGCAGGCAGCCAGCAATCTTGTAAAGGGTGTGAGTTTCCAAAAATATGCCTTGCGCGAAGAAACGGAGGAACGGGGTGATTTCATCACTCCAATGCAAGTCGATCCGTTGGAGTTGTCTGTGCGGGAGAAACTGGATCGATGCCGCGAGATACACCGCCGGGTGAAGGATCGCGACCCGCGCATCGTCAATGCACGCATCATCTACATTGAAACAAACGAATATTCCGCTTTCAGGAACCGCACGACAGACCTGGCGCAACGCGTGCAAAGGGTCGTCCTCTATCTTATTGTGGTCGTTGCCGGACCGGATGGACAAGTCCGCTATGACCTTGAATCAAAGGCTGGTAGTGCAGGCTGGGAGATCCTTAATTTCACAGATGAGGAACTGCAACAGCTGGTGGATAATGCGATTGCCCTCCTGAGCGCCGAACGGATCGAGCCGGGAGAGTACCAGATCATTTCTGCGCCCGGTGTAAGCGGAACCATCTGTCATGAATCGTTCGGACACGGCGTCGAAACGGACATGTTCCTGAAGCAGCGCGCCAAAGCCGCCTACTTCATCGACAAGGTCGTCGGCTCGTCATTGGTAAACATATTCGACGATCCCAGCCGGGCAGGCGGGTATGGCTCCTATTTCTTCGATGACGAAGGCAGAAGATCGACCCCGACCCGGATCGTCGAAAACGGAATCTTCCGGCGCGGCATCACAGACCTGTATTCGGCCACCGCACTTGGCATTCCCCGCTCGGCAAACGGACGGCGCCAGGATTACAGCCGCAAGGCTTACGCCCGCATGACCAACACCTATTTCGGACCGGGAGACTCGACCCTGGACGAGATGATCGCACAGGTGGACCACGGCATCTATCTGGACAAATGGTCGTCCGGCATGGAGGATCCGCAGGGCTGGGGCATTCAGGTCACCTGCCGCTTCGGGCATGAGATCAAGAATGGGAAAATCACCAACCGCGTCTTCGCGCCGATAGGAATTTCCGGATATGTACCCGATGTGCTGCAAAGCATAACCGCGGTCAGCAAGGAAGTGGAAATGGACGGAGGCAGTTGTGGCAAGGGTCATAAGGAGACCGTGCCGGTTTCGTCCGGCGGACCACACCTTTTATTAAAAGCGAGGCTGGGATAATGCTCACCAAAATAATCGATGCACTGAATGCACGCAAGGACATCTCGGCATGGACGGTTCGCCACATCACTGAACGCGAAGCGCAGGTATATGCCGTTCCCAAAGAGATCGAGTCACAACGCACGGTCGAAAGCGAGAACTACAGGATTGACGTCCTGTGCAACACGAAGGCTCCAGATGGGTCACCGGCAGTGGGGACCGGTGATGTCACCCTGCTGTCTGGCGATGATATCAACGGCGGGATCGATCGGGCTGCCCTGGTCGCAAGTCTGGTGGCAAACCCCGTCCATTCGATCCCCGGACCATCATCCAACCCTGAAGTGTCTCTTGTTGACGACAACTTAAAACGCGACTCATTGACGACCATGCTGGGCTTGATGGAGGACATCCGAACGACTGCATCGAAAAAGAAGGATGTATATCTGACCGCCGCAGAGTGTTTTGGGGAAATTCAGTATATACACCTGATCAACAGCCGCGGGATCGACGCCGAGCAGGAACTAACCAGCATTGCCATGGAATTGGTCTTGCAGGCAAAAAGAAACGATACCGAAACCGAATCCTTCGTGGAGAAAAGCAGGCGCCGCGTGTCGGATGTAGATGCCATTGCCGAGATCGAACGCCAGGCGAACTACACTCTGGACCTATTGGATGCCAGCCCGCCACGGACCTGGCAGGGAGCGGTTATCCTCCGCGCGGAAACTCTGGCGTCCTTTATGGCAGGGACACCGCTGGCTGGCAGCGTTCTGCAAAATTTAAGTTCAGCCGCCTCCAAGTATTCAAAGATCTCATCGTGGGAAATTGGGAGATCGGTATTCAAGGGTGACATCAAAGGTGATCCATTGACGATTTGGGCGAACCGTTGCATCCCCTATGGCACGACCTCGTCCCGCTTCGATCATGAAGGCTTGTCCGCCCGGCGCGTCGAATTGATCAAGGACAATCATCTGGTTGCGTTTCATGCAAGCCAACGGTATGCCGAATATCTTGGTGTCCCTGCCACCGGTGCTTTTGGCGGAGTGGAACTGCCGGCTGGTTCGACGAGCGCGTCCGATCTGCTGGCAGAACCTTATGTTGAGATCATCCATTTCTCGTGGTTCAACCCCGACCCCATCACCGGAGATTTTGCGACGGAGATCCGTCTCGGCTATCTCGTTGATAACGGTGTCCGCAAGCCGTTCAAGGGTGGACAGTTGATCGGCAATTTCATGGATGCACTCGCCGATGTCCGCTGGAGCGCCGAGACCGGCTTCTTTGGAAATTATCTGGGACCACACACTGCCCGTTTCAACAATCTAAAAGTCTCTGGCGAGTAAACAGAAGAATCAGCCTGCTGCACGGTTAAACAACACATCCTCTTTCTTGAAGAGGATGTGTTGCGTTATCATTCTTCATCCGTCTAAATCATCAATCGCAGTCCCAGGACGACCAGCATGACCAACACAATACGACGAAAGATCTCCGGGTTCAGCCAACGGTCCAGGCTTTGTCCCAACAAAAAACCCAATACCAGTACCGGCAGGGTCATCCAAAACAGGTTCATCACTTCCGGGGTGAAATTCCCGCCGAGCCAATGGGTGAAGACCACCATCAAACTGTTGACGATGAAATATCCTGACAGGTTGCTTTTGAACTCCTGTGGTGACCATCCTCGGCAATTGCCATACACAACCACCGGCGGACCGGATGTGTTATATGCCCCGCCCAGCAATCCTCCAAACAGACCTGCCGTCCACGCCCAGGCGGGATGCTCCAATTTGGGCAGACGCAAACCAGTCAACGCATAGATCGCATAAAGGACGATTACGATTCCAAGAATGAACAGAGCAATCCCTTCAGGGACCCTCCTGAGAAAGAACACCCCGAATGGGATCGCGATCAGCGACGTGATCACCACCGCCAATATGGACTTGATCCTAAGCGCGGCGTGATAGCGGATCAACATCAGAAGTTCCAGCACAATAGCCAGCAAAGCCACCAGCGGTGTGGATACCTGCAATCCCAGCAAAGATGGAAGCAATGCCATCGTTACCAATGCCACGCCAAAACCGGTGAGGCTTTGGGTGAAACAACCGAGAAAAACTATGAGGATGGAAAATGTCAGGGTGGAATTCAACTGTCCGCCTTCGGAAAAATCGGAAGGCCATACCCTGTCCTTCCGATTTGAGCATTAGCCTTTCAACAGTTCGTCCTGCTGGGAATCGTCCTCCTCCGGTTTGGCAAGCGGCGGCATTTCAAGGATGGAGTTCAACCCAAAATGCTGCAGAAATTCCGGCGAAGTCGAATACAGGATCGGGCGTCCTGGTCCGTCGGCGCGACCCGATTCAAGGATCAACCCCTTGTTCAAAAGACTCTTGATCATGCTGTCGCTGTTCACGCCGCGAATGGAATCGATCTGCGGACGTGTGACCGGCTGTTGATAGGCGATGATCGCCAGGGTCTCGAGAGCGGCGCGGCTGAGATGCGTCGTCGATTCGAGACCGAGAAAACGTTCGATCAATTCTGCAAGTTCCGGCGCGGTGGTCAATTGGACGCGCCCGGCATGTCGTTGCAGGCGCAAGCCACGGGTCGATAATGAAGCGTCCAGCTCGTTGAGTCCGCGTTCGATGACGGACGGGGCCACATCCAACGCGGTCGCCAGATGGGCGGTCGTCACCGGTTCGGCGGCAACGAACAGGATCGCCTCCAATTTAACCGAAAGTGGCAATTCGATTTCGATATTTTGCTCCGGGGAGGGTTGAGAGTCGCTCATGCTATAATTGCTCCGCTTAAATGATTAACTGATGGATCACGAATGAAAACAAGACCATTATCCTTATTTCTCTTGACGCTCGTTCTCGCATCGCTCGCCTGCACTGTCTTTGTCGGGGGTCCCGATTATTCCGATCGGACACCGATCCCGGTTTCGGCAGAGGCAGCCGAAAGTCTAAAGGAGGAAATCAGACGCGCCTTTGAGGCTGGCGCATCGACCGGCGAAGTGACGATCCAGATCACCGAGCCGCAGATCACATCCGTACTTGCACTGCGCTTGCAGTCCGATCAGAACCTGCAGCAGGATTCAAAGCCGTTGATCACCGACCCGCAGGTTTATTTGCGCGACGGTCAAATGCAGATCTTTGGCAAAACCCAGCAGGGCATGTTCACCGCCAACATCGGCATCGTCGTAACCGTCGGCATCGATGAAACCGGCAAGCCAAAGATCGAAGTCTCGTCAGCAGATTTCGGCCCCTTCCCCACGCCCGACGGCATCAAGGAAGCCATCTCCGCGATGATCGAGGAAGCTTATACCGGTTCGCTCGGTCCTGTTGCCACCGGCTTACGCATCCAAAATATTACGATCGCAGACGGCATAATGACCGTTACCGGGCGCATACGATAGCCCACGGATTATACAACGGATTATCCCCACCAAAGCCGCACTGGACGAAATGCAACGCCTCATTCCAAGCCGATACCTGACCGCCATTTTATTGGCATTCTCCCTGCTGGTAACTGCCTGCCGCTCCCCTCAGGTGACGAGTGGGGATATTTCCGTCAACATCAGCGCTGATGGCGAAACGCGGAACCTTAACGTCCCCGCCGGGAGCACGGTCACGCAGGCGCTTCAGTCCGCCGGACTCACGATCGGCAATCTCGATAAAACGGAACCTCCGCTCTATACCGTTCTGAACGATGGTGATGAGATCGTGCTGACCCGCGTCGAGGAGAAATTCGAGACCGAGGAACAGACCATCCCGTTCGAGCGGCAGGTCGTGCGCAACGAGTCCCTGCCCGAAGGCGAAACGCGACTCGTACAGGCAGGCTCGAATGGACGTCAGGAAATCACATACCGAATCGTGCTCGAAAACGACGAGGAGATCAGCCGCTCCATCGTCAAGTCCGTGATCCTGCAGGAAACCGCGCCCGAGATCGTGATGGTCGGCGCGCAATCCTCCTTTGCGCCGCTCCCGGTCCCCGGCAAACTGGCATATCTGGCGGGCGGCAATGCGTGGATCATTGACACGTCCACAGCCAACCGCACGCCTGTGGCCACAACCGGCGATCTCGACGGACGGATCTTCTTTCTCTCCCCCAATGGAAGTTATCTGGTCTTCTCGCGCAAATCCACCAAACCCGCCGACCAGGAGATCAACACCCTCTGGGCTGTGCGCACCAATGGCGGCAAGCCATTCAGCACGGGGATCGCGAACGTTGTCCATTTTGCCGAATGGATCCCTGGGACGAATTCGATCGCCTATTCGACCGTCGAGCCGCGCGTCACAGCGCCCGGCTGGCAGGCAAACAATGACCTGCACCGCTACAGCATCACAACGGGCGCAAAAGCAAAGATACTGGATGCAAGCAGTGGAGGCGTGTACGGCTGGTGGGGCATGACCTTCTCCTTTGCGCCGGACGGACGTCTCGCGTATGCGCGCCCCGACGGCATCGGGCTGGTGGACATCGACGGAAAGTATCTCAAGCCATTACTGGACATCACGCCCCTCAATACGCACAGCGATTGGGCTTGGCTGCCTTCGATCGCCTGGGGTGCAGACAGCAAGACGCTATACTTTACCAATCATGCACCGCCGCCCAACCTGGTCAGCGAGGAGGATTCGCCATACTTTGATATCAGCGCCACATCATTTTCCAACGATGCAACCGTCAACATCGTGGAACAGACCGGCATGTTCGCCTATCCGTCCTCATCGTCTTTGCAGTCGAGCTCAACGGAACGGCAGTATCAGATCGCCTATTTGCAAGCCATCTTCCCCGAACAAAGCGAGACGAGTCGCTACAGAATTGTCGTGATGGACAGGGACGGATCGAACCGGCGGACAATTTTCCCTGCGAATGACGCGCCCGGCATCCAGCCGCAGGTCCCGGTCTGGGCGCCGGAACCCATCGAGGGCCAGTCCGGGGATTTCATTGCAGTCGTTTATCAAGGGAATCTATGGCTCATGGACAGCGGCAATGGTCAGGCGTACCAGGTGACCGGTGACGGGCTTGTCACAAGAGTTGATTGGAAGTAGTATTTCAAAATCCATAAAATGCTGGGAAGTCGAACACAAAATCTTACTTAAGGAAAAATCACATGCGCATCTTAATCACAGGAGCAGCCGGGTTTCTCGGCTCACATTTATGCGACCGTCTGTTGGGCGAGGGACATGAAGTCGTTGGCTTGGACAATTTCATCACTGGCAACCCGGGCAACATTGCCCACCTTCAGGGCAACGAGAAATTTGCCTTCCAAAAACACGACGTCTCGAACTTCATTTTCGTGAAGGACAAGGTGGATGCAGTCCTGCATTTCGCCTCTCCCGCCAGCCCGAACCCGCAATCGCCCTCGGGATATTTCAACCTCCCCATCCAGACCATGAAGGCTGGCGCGCTCGGCACGCACAATTGTCTTGGCGTTGCAAAGACACATAAGGCGAAGTTCCTTCTGGCATCCACCAGTGAGATCTATGGTGATCCGGTGGTGCATCCGCAAAGCGAGGACTACACCGGTAATGTGGACCCTGCCGGTCCGCGCGCAGTCTATGACGAAGCCAAGCGCTTCGCGGAATCATTGACCATGGCGTATCACCGCTATCACGGCGTGGACACGCGCATCATCCGCATCTTCAACACCTACGGTCCGCGCATGGACCTCGAGGATGGGCGCGCCCTGCCGAACCTGCTCAAACAGGCGTTGCTCGGTCAACCGCTCACGGTTTACGGTGATGGCAGTCAGACGCGTTCCTTCTGTTACGTGGACGACTTGATCGATGGGATCGTCAAACTGTTGTATTCGGAAGAGCACCTGCCGGTCAATGTAGGCAACCCGAACGAGATGAGCATCCTGCAATTTGCGGAAACGATCAACCGCGTGGTAGGCAACGAAGCCGGCATCGCTTATGTCAAGGACGCGCGCAGCGTCCGTGATCCGCAACAGCGCCAGCCCGATATTACGCGCGCCCGCGCCATCCTGAAATGGGAGCCCAAAATCGGGCTGGAGGAAGGCTTGAAGAGAACGATCCCATATTTCAAACAGAAGCTGGGGCTTGGATGATCTTGGCGGACAACCGGGAGCGGGTTCGATTCATAAAATTCGCTGTTGTCGGCGCATTGGGCTCGGTGGTCGATCTGGGTGTGATGAATCTATTGACCCGCCTTTTTCACATGGCGTTGGTACCGGCAGGCAGCATCTCGTTCGTCTGTGCGGTCACAAACAACTTCATCGGCAACCGGTATTGGACCTACCCTGATTCGCGCTCCCGCCCGCTCATGCATCAATTGGGCATGTTCTTCCTCGTCAACGCCATCGGCATCGGGATTCGCATTCCGATCCTGCATTACCTCGAGCCTCCACTGGCAGGATTTTTCGAAAGCATGGCTCACCTATCCAGAGTCACTGCGGACGCGCTGGCGAAGAACGCCACGCTCATTTTTGCCATCGGAGTTGTAATGCTTTGGAACTTCTTCGTGAACCGCTATTGGACGTATAATGATATAGACTGATCTCAAGAAGGATATTCCATGGCGCAGGTCCCGCAACGAACCATTCCGATCTACAACTCACAGGGTGAAGCGAGCGCCTTCCTTGTATTCCCCCACCTCTTCAATCGGAGCGGAGAATGGATCGGCTGGGTTACCCCAAAACGGGAAGTCTATTCCGTTTTGGGGGTTTACGTGGGTCTTCTCTCGAACGACACCCGCATCGTCCGGAAACGCGCCGAAGATGAGACCAGACCGCACGTCATCAGCCCGCCCCGCTCGCCGGGCAAGATCACAACCCCTGCCACCGTACCGCTGGCTCCGCTGATGAAGGAACTGACCCACAGTCTTATTGACGTGCTTGCCGATGAGCCGGAACGCCTGCATACACTGGACAGCGGCGAATTGCGCGAGGATCTGGATTAACTGTATTTTTATCAATCATGCAACACATGGTAAACTCATGACAATCAACTGCCATGAGTGAAATGATCATCCCCAAACCTGTCCGCGATTCGCGCGTGACCCTATCCCAATTAATGCACCCCGAACATGCCAACCTGCTGGGCAACGTCCATGGCGGCTGGATCATGAAGCTCGTGGACGAAGCCGGCGCGCTCGCCTGCATGCGTCATGCCCAGAAAAAGGTTGTCACTGTAGCCATCGATTCGATGACCTTCCGTGAACCGATCCGCATCGGAGATTTGATCATCCTCAACGCGGAGGTGACCTACACAGGCCGCACTTCGATGGAAGCCGAAGTGCAGGTGCTGGCGGAAAACCCGATTACGGGTGAACGCACGCACACCAACACCGCCTACCTGGTTTACGTTGCCCTCGACGACGAAGGCAAGCCAACGCTTGTCCCACCGCTGAAGACCGAAACGATCGAAGAGAAACGGAAGATGGAGCAGGCGCAGGAACGACAGGAACGAAGGTTGAAACAAAAGTGACCACGCCCGACCTAACCCAGCCCGAACCTCAACAGGAACCCAAGGAACGCGTCGCGCATCCGATCAAGAGTTTGCGCGAACTGATCGATCATGTTGCCGGAAAGAATCTCCCGCCTCTCTCTCCGGACGATGGGCGGATCATCGAACCCACGCCTTTCCCCTTCCTCGCCATCGTCGGGCAAATGGAAATGAAGCTCGCCCTCCTGCTGGGACTCATCAACCCCAACATCGGCGGGATCCTCCTGATCGGTCCGCGCGGCACAGCCAAGACAACGGCTGTCCGCAGTTTGCTGAACCTTCTCCCTCACGTGGAGCGGAGCACCTGCTATTACGGCTGTCTGCCTGAGGATATCGAACTCGGCGGCATCGACGCAGTCTGCCCGGATTGCGCCAAAAAATACGGCGAAGGGATCCCTCTCACCGCGCCGGACCCGGTGCGCCTGATCGAACTGCCTTTGAACGCCCGTCTCGAAGATGTGGTCGGCGGCATCGACGAACGCGCTGCAGCCCATGAGCGGATGCGCGTCCGGCGCGGCATCCTCGCCCAGGCGGATAAAAACATCCTCTACATCGACGAGATCAACCTGCTCAGCGATGACATCATCGACTCGATCCTCGATGCCGCCGCGCAGGGATCGTACACTGTGCGGCGCGGTCCACTGGCGGCAACGTATCGTTCGCGCTTCGTCCTGGTCGGCTCGATGAACCCCGAGGAGGGACGCCTCCGCCCGCAAATCCTGGATCGCTTCGGTCTGCGCGTCATCGTGCGCGGGTTGGAGGATACGGACAAACGCCTGGAGGCGTATCGAAGGGTACAGGCATATTTGGCGAATCCGCGTCAGATGATCGCGCAGTTTTCGGCTGAGATGGAAGCGGCTGCGTCCGAGATCCGGGAGGCGCGTGAAAGGGTCAGAAAAGTCCAGGTGTCGGACAAGGTGGCACAGCCTGCCATCCAACTGGTGCAAAAGATGGGGATCGATTCGTTGCGCGCCGAGATCACCTGGTTCGAATCTGCGCGCGCCTTTGCCGCCGCGGATGGGCGCGAGGAAGTGACGCCCGACGATCTGAAAGCCGTTGCGCCAATGACCCTGCGCCTGCGCCGCTCGCAATACATGAGCGAATACGTCAAGGGTCAGCAGGGGGAGGAAAAGGAAATGCAGTCACTGCTGGATGGGTTTGGCAAAAATGAAGCGCCTAAAAAGAAGTCCGGGAAGCGAAAATGAGCGAAGGAAAGTTCGACAATCCCGCCTATCGCATCGAGACGGAACGGCTTGTCGTACGTTGTTATGATCTGTCCGACGCGCAGTTGCTTGCCGAGTCCATCAGTGAAAACGTGGAGCATTTAAAACCCTGGATGCCCTGGGCGCACGATGAACCCCTGCCCTTCGAACAAAAACTGCAAGGTGTCAGGCGCTTTCGAGGAAAGTTCGATCTGCAGGAAGACTACATCTACGGCATTTTCAACTCCGAAGAGACTAAACTGCTCGGCGGCACCGGCTTGCACACGCGCCTCGGACACAACCAACTTGAGATCGGTTACTGGATCCACAAGGATTACATCAACAAAGGGCTTGTCACCGAGTCGACCGCGGCGTTGATAAAGGTTGCCTTCGAGATCCTTCACGTCCATCGGATCGAGATCCATTGCGATCCCGCCAACCTTGCATCCGCCTCCATCCCGCGCAAACTTGGTTTCACACATGAGGGCACGTTGCGCGCAAAGACCCCCTTCCTCGATCGCTGGAGCGACTCGATGATCTGGGGATTGCTCGAAGAGGAATATCCAAACAGTCCGTCGGTCGGGGCATGGATCAAAGTCTTTGATGCCAACGGCGATCCGCTGTTATGAAATCCGCATTGAAGAAGTTACTGAAAAAACCGATCCTCCTGCTCATCGCCGTCAACATTGTGATCGGCTTGTTCGTCTTCCGCGATTACGGGCTTTCATGGGACGAGCCGCTTTACTACGATTATGGCGACGCGCTCGGCTACGCCTACTCCCCCAAGGAATGGTTCAGCGGACACTTCGATCTCTATAACTCCTACGGCGCCAGCGGGGACGACCACAAGACGCGCGGACCTGCCTACCTTTTTCTCGCACGCAGCTTTGTTTATGGATTAAACGCCCTCGGTTCGGACAAAGCCTCAGCCTGGCACCTGGTTAATTTTCTTTTCTTTCAACTGGGCATTTATTTCCTTTATCGCTTCGCGAAGCGCTGGGTGGGCAAACCAGCCGCGTTCTTCACAGCAGTGTTCTTCTCGTACCAGCCCCTGCTTTGGGGACATGCGTTCATCAACCCGAAAGACCCGCCCTTTCTCACGTTCTTCCTTGCATCGGTTTGTCTTGGTTTTGAGATGGTCGATTCCATCGCGCAGGATGCAAAAGATAGAACAAAAAAGATTCTATTGGCTTCGTTCTTTTTGGGGATTGGGACCTCCATCCGTGTGCTGGGACCGTTTGCCGGATTGCTTGTGTTTATCTACTTCCTTTACAAATTGCGCGGGACGAAGAACCCGCGTCCCTGGAAATCATTCATCGGTTATGGTGCCCTTGCCGTGGGCTTCATGTTCGTCACCTGGCCGTATCTCTGGGAAGACCCGGTCAGAAATTTCTTCCACGTCTTTCAGTTCATGTCCGACAACCCGACCAATCTTTCCATCCTGTTCGATGGCAATGTGCTCCGCGCCAGCGAACTGCCCAGAAGATACCTGCCCACCATGCTGACGATCACGCTCACAGAACCCACACTGCCTCTTTTTATCGTGGGCATCCTCCTGGCTGTTTTGAATTACTTTAAGGAACGCAGTTCAAATGGTGAAACGCAGTGGGATGAATTGGTTTCCCTGGCGCTCATCCTTTTATGGCTGATCACACTGCTGGCTTATGTTCTCGTCCGCAAGCCCGCCATGTACGACGGGATCAGGCATTTCCTCTTCATCCTGCCGCCGCTATTCATCTTTATCGGTTTCGCGTTCCAATTCATCGTGGATCGCATCCCGTCAACGTGGCTGCGTACAGGGCTCGTACTCCTGATCATTTTGCCGGGCATCAACGGGATCGTCCGACTTCACCCCTACGAGTACACGTATTACAATTCATTCGTCGGTGGAACGGACGGCGCGTTCCGTGACTATGAAACGGATTACTGGCTCACCTGTTACAAGGATGCCGTGGAAGAACTCAACGACAAAACAAACCGACCGATCAACCTCTTCGTAAAGCGCGAAGCATACATCGCGGAATTCTACGCGAACGATCTCGTCAACGTTCAAGCCCTGCGCGGCGCGGTCAACGAGGTTCGATCAGGCGATTATGTCCTCGTCAATTCGCGCACGAACGAAGACCTGTCCACTTTCAAAGAAGCGCCGATCGTGATCGAAGTCAAACGCGGCGAGGCAACATTCTGTATCATCAGGCAGATCCCATGATCACGCACAAGGAACGCATCCAGGCTTGCATCCAGAACGAAAAACCCGACCGTCCACCGGTTGCCCTCTGGCGGCATTTTCCCGTGGACGATCAATCACCCGGCACGCTGGCAGAAGCCACGCTCCATTTTCAACGAACCTACGATTTCGATCTGGTCAAGGTCACGCCCGCCTCATCCTTCTGCCTGAAGGACTGGGGCGTGGACGATCAATGGCTGGGTCACACCGAAGGGACAAGGCAATACACCAAACGCGCCATCAATGAGCCGATGGACTGGGAGAATCTTCCGGTTCTCGACCCCACGGCTCCGCATCTCGCGGGACAATTGGATTGCCTCCGTACCATCCGCAAGGGACTCAGCCCGGACACTCCCCTGCTCCAGACGGTCTTCAGTCCGCTGGCGCAGGCGAAGAATCTTGCGGGCAACGAGACGTTGATCGCGCATCTGCGTTTGTATCCCGAAGCCGTCATGAAGGGACTCGCCGTCATCGCAGAAACAACGCGTCGCTTTGTGGAAGCCTGTCTCGACACCGGCATTGACGGCGTTTTTTACGCCATTCAGCACGCCCAGGCGGGTCTGCTGACCCTGGATGAGTACGAGACGTTCGGTCTGCCCAACGATTTGAAAGTGTTGGAACCATCACAGGCATTGTGGTGCAACCTTCTTCATCTGCACGGACAGGATGTCTATTTTTCGCTGGTCGATTCGTTCAACTTTCACATCGTCAACTGGCACGACAGGGAAACCCACCCGTCGCTCGTGGAGGCGCAGAAACGATTCAGCGGAGTCGTGTGCGGAGGCATGAGGCAGGATTCGCTGGTTTATGGGGACCAGGCTGAAGTCCGGGAGGAAGCGGCGAACGCCATCCAACAGACAAACGGAAAACGGTTCATACTGGGCACCGGTTGTGTCGTGCCGGTGATCGCGTCGCATGGAAATATCATGGCGGCAAGGAAGAGCATCGAATGAGTTTAAGAGTCATTGCAGGGAGCGCGAAGGGTCGCAAATTGAAATCCGTTCCGGGTGACACTACGCGTCCCATCACCGACCGCGCCAAGGAATCACTGTTCAACATCCTCGGCGGGGACGTGATCGCTTCGAACTGGTGGGACCTGTTCGGCGGCACGGGCGCAGTGGGCATCGAGGCATTGAGCCGCGGCGCAAGTTTTGTCCGTTTTTCGGATTTGAACCGCGCACCCATCGAGACGATCAAGCACAACGTTGAGCATTGCGGATTCGATTCTGAGGCGGATATCCGGCGCGCAGATGCTTTCGTCTATCTCTCCGCTGAACCGGACCGAACGTTCGAATACATTTACATCGCACCGCCGCAATTCCATGAGATGTGGGTCCAGGCGCTGGAACTGCTGGACGACAACCTCGGCTGGCTTGCGGAGGATGGCTGGGTGATCGTGCAGATCGCGCCGGGGGAATACAAACGCTCGTCACCGGCTTTGAGAAATCTCGAAGAGTTCGACCAAAGAAAATATGGCAGCACATTGCTGGTCTTTTACCAGCGAAAGGAATCACCATGATCGTCCCCATCCTTCAATACCTTGGCTGTATACTGACCGTGCTGGTCGGCTTGTTCTCGTTGCTCGCGCCTGAAAGGATCGTGAGCTTTACGGGGCTTTCACCGCAAGGCGGGCGCGGCATTACCGAGATCCGGTCGGTGTTGGGCGGCATGTTCATTGCCCTGGGCATCCTACCGTTCTTTTTGGGCAATACAGCGTTCACTGTTCTCGGCATTGTTTATCTTGCAATCGGCCTGGTGCGTCTGCCTTCCATCGTCATCGATAAATCGGGCACACAATCCAATTGGATCAGCCTTGTATTCGAGTTGGTCTTCGGTGTCATTCTGATCTTGTAATCCCGCAGGAGACCCGCTGTTCGTTTTTTGGCATACACCCTCAGGCAAGGCGACCAGCCTTGCGTACAAAAGGAGAAACGCATGGATATCCAAACCGTCAGGATCGAAAAACCCGAACCGATCAATTTTATTCTGGGACAATCCCACTTCATCAAAACCGTGGAGGACATCCACGAGGCCCTGGTCACGTCCGTGCCGGGGATCAAGTTCGGGCTGGCGTTTTGCGAGGCGTCCGGCAAATGTCTCATCCGCTGGACGGGCACGGATGAGGCGATGATCGAACTGGCGAAGAAGAACGCGCAGGCGGTCGGTGCGGGACATTCGTTCCTCCTGTTCCTGGGCGAAGGCTTCTTCCCGGTCAACGTGTTGAACGCGGTCAAAAACGTGCCGGAAGTGGCGCGCATCTTTTGTGCAACCGCCAATCCCACCGAAGTGCTGGTCGCGCAGACCGATCAGGGACGCGGCATCCTCGGCGTGGTGGATGGATTCTCTCCCCAGGGGGTCGAGGACGAGGCAGGTATCCAATGGCGCAAGGATTTTCTGCGCATGATCGGATATAAGATCAAATAGTTCGTCCGGTTTTACCAACCCATCGCTAAAAAAACGAGCGCATTGCAGCATCTTGTTGGGCATTCAGGGAATCCTACTTAATCTCAGGAGGCTAGAATGGCTGAAATGCACGTGACCGAAGAATCGCCCGCCAGAATAATTTTAGAAATGGATCCGGAGTGGAAAGCGGAGACATCGAAAACCTATGCGGGCAGCCTGAAGCAGGGCCGCGGATGTCTGGGAATCGTTGCGATCGCGTTTCTTATCCTCCTCGCAATCTTGTGGTATTCCTTCTCCACCAACTCGCTCAGGTCGCTACCCTGGTCTTTCTGGTTGATCGCTGTACTCGTCTTCATTGGGGGGATGTTGTTTATTCTCCTCGAAGTCTATTTTGTGAGTTCCCACAAAAACGAGGCTGGGGAAGCAACGGTGACCATCGATCTCGGTTCCCAGAAAGCGATCCGTGTCGAGAAATCGAATTCCGGCAAAACCACACAAAACGAACTGAAACTGGAGCAGGTAACCCGGATCCTGGTCCACGGCGACGATGCCATCCATACGCTCACAGTGACCCTGGAATCTCAAGGCGGATCTTCTCTCCTCGTAAATTCGGACGTATTCTTCTACTCGCAGCCAATGCTTGAATTCGGCAAGAAACTTGGGACATTCATCAGGAAGCCAGTTGTATTCAAGATCACGGAGGCGGGAAAACTCATTTCAGAAGAGACCGTTCAGCCTTAAATGCCGCTCAAAGACAAGGAATGTTCAGCCGTGGCAACGTCACTTGTTAGCCCCAATGGGTTAATAGAATCAACGCATCTGCGTGCTAGAATTGCGACATCCCGTGCCGGAGAATTGAGCCAATGACCACACGCCGCGCGCCCTCCAAAATCGTCCCGCGAGCCTTTCCGGGGATCAAAGCGAACGAGATCGAAGACCTGATCATGAACAGCCAGGTGCATTCGTATGAACCGGGCGCGGTGCTCTGCCGCGAGAACGCGGTGGAGGATCGCTTCTACATGATCCTTGAAGGCGATGTGGAGGTGAGCAAGGTCATCAACAACAACGAGACGCGCCTGCTCAAGACACTGGGACCCGGCGACTTCTTCGGCGAGATGGCACTCATCCACAACGCGCCGCGCGCCGCCACGGTCACCGCCAGGACAGCCCTGACCACCCTCGAACTCGATAAAGCCGCGTTCGACCGCGTCCTGCACAACAGCAACAGCGTGGCGATGGCAATGGTCAGCGAGATCAGCAACCGGCTGCGTCAGAACGACCAGTTGGCTGTGGATGACCTGCGGATGCGCGCCAGCGAACTTGCCGAGGCATATCAAAAACTCGCCGAGCAGGAACTCGCCCGGCGCGAATTCCTCACGAACGTCGCCCATGAACTCCGCACGCCGCTGATGATCGCAAACGGGTATCTGCAAATGGTGCAGAGAGGCATGGTCAGCGGCGACCAGCTCACGGCTGGGATCGACACGATCGCCCGCAACGTCCAGCAGATCGTCACGCTCGTCAACGACATCCTGTTCCTGCAGGAGATGGACCTGGTCCTGCCCGAATTCCAGGCGGTGGATATGAACGAGGTCGCGCGCGCGGTGACGGAGAAATATGCCTCCAGGGCGACCGAACGCGGCGTGACGCTGCGCATCGTTCCAAGCCCAAGCCTGCCTCCGGTTTCAGGCGACCCCAAATCCCTGGAGCGGGCGCTCATGGCGCTCGTGGATAATGCCATCAAGTTCAGTCCCAAAGGCGGCGAAGTGAAGATCCGCCTCGACGAAAAGGATGGCAGTGTGTTCGTCTCGGTGGAAGACCACGGGATCGGGATCGAAAAAAATGACGTCCCGCGCATCTTCGACCGTTTTTATCACCTTGAAAGACACGGCGACGATCTCTTCGGCGGGATCGGGCTGGGACTTGCGATCACGAACCAGGTCATCAAACAACATCAGGGCAAACTCGATATGACCAGCAAACCCGGCGAGGGAAGCACGTTCACCCTGACACTTAAGAAGTGGAGAGAGGAGAAGAAATCCAATGAGTAAAAATTTACACATAAAGTTTATTGGCATGATGCTCATTGCAACCTTCATTGCATCATGCGCCGCGCCGACAGAAACGCCAACGCCCGAAGCGCAGGTGGAAGCGTCATCCCCCACCGAGGAAGTTGTCGTTGCACCGGAGAGCGGGATGCCGGTCATGGGAGAAGGTCTGTGCGCCAACGCTTACTTCCCGGTGCGGGAAGGCGCCACCTGGACCTACACCAGCACCGGCAGTTCCCATGGCGATTATTCATTCACCAGCACGGTTTCATCCACGCGCGCCGATGGGTTCACGCTGACGGGTCAGTTCGACGAGGTGACCGTCAACCAGGAATGGGCGTGCAGACCGGAAGGCTTGGTCGCACTGCAGCTTGGAGGAGGTCCCGCGGGATCGCTCACCGTCCAGGATATGAAACTGGAACTCGAAACGCAGAACGCAACCGGCGTAACGTACCCGGCTGAGATCAAACCCGGCGACAGTTGGTCATCGGGCCTGGATTTTCAGGGAAAGATGAATATCGCGGACCAGCTTGCGGAGGCGAGCGGAGACGCCCAGTCCAATTACACGGCGATCGGCATGGAGAGCGTCATCGTGCCGGCCGGGACGTTCGAGGCGATGAAGGTTCAGGTGGAGATGACGATCAACATCAACGCGTCCTATCAGGGCCTAACCGTGCCGGTCACGTTTACCGGGACGAGCACAACCTGGCTCGTGCAGGGCGTGGGCTGGGTGAAATCAGAATCCGTGAGCAATTTCGCGGATACTTCGATAACCGAAACCATCGAATTGCAGTCTTACAGCATTCGATAGACAAGGATCGGGCGGTTGGAACCGCCCGATCTTATTATTCGGTCAATGTACAACTCAACTTATCTCCGCTGTTCCTCCAAATTCTTCAATCCATCATAAGCGGCGGTTTTATACAGATCTGCCAGCGTCGGGTAATTATAGACCGAGCGCACGAACGACTCGAGCGTGCCATCTGCCAGCATCACGTGCATGGCAATATGGACCAACTCCGAAGCCAGTTCGCCGATGATGTGCGCGCCAAGCAGCTTTTTATCCTCGGGCGAGAACACGAGTTTGAGCATCCCGCTCGTATCGCCGATGATCTGTCCGCGCGCGGTGTTCTCGTAATGGGCACGCCCGACCAGATAGGGAATGCCTTTTGCCCGACAATCATCCTCGGTCAACCCAACGGAGGAAATTTCCGGGATGGTGTACACAGCCAGCGGCAGGACGGGCGACACCTCTTCCCTGTTTTCCATGTTGAACGCATGCATCACCGCGGCGCGCGCCTGTTCCATCGAAGTGGAAACCAGCGCCGGGAAGCCGATCACATCGCCCGCCGCGTAGATGTTCGGAACGCCGGTCTGATATTTCCCATTGACCGCGATGACCTCCTGCTCTCCCAGTTCGATGCCGAGCTGCTCAAGCCCAAGTCTCTGCGTGTTGCCCTGCCGGCCGGTGGTGATCAGGACCACATCCACATCCAGCACGCCCAGCGTGCTCAACCGTAGATGGACGCGGTTGCCTTGATGTTTGATCTCCTGCAATTGATCGCCCAATGCGAATTTGATCCCGGACTTTTTCAGTTGGTTGATCAGGCGGTGGATCATCTCCGTATCCACGAAGGGCAGGAGACGCTCCTTCGGCTCGATCAGGATCACGTTCACCCCGAGCGCTGTGAAGATCGAGGCGTATTCGGTCCCGACCACTCCGGCGCCCACCACCGCCATCGTCCTGGGGATCCGGTCCATGCGCAGGATCGATTCGGAATCGTAGATCAGGTTCCCGTCAAATGGAATGCCCGGCGGATGGATGGGCGAAGAACCCGTCGCGATCAGGATAAAGTCGCCATGGATCTCCTTGTCGCCGGATGTCGTTTCGATGCGGACGGTGTGGGCATCCTTTAACGACGCCTCGCCGTGGATCAGGGCGATATTGCTCCGGTCGATATTCTGCTCGGCAAGTCTGTACTCGTTCTCGATGACGATGTGTTCACGCTGCATAAAATTTGCCACCGCCATGTTCGGCTTTAGGGAGTAATCGATGCCAAGCAAGCCTCGCTGCCGAAGACCGGCATAATACATCGCAGACTCGCGCAGGGTTTTCGATGGGACGGTGCCCGTGTTGATGCCCGCCCCACCGATCCGGGGATAGCGCTCGATGAGCGCGACCCGTTTCCCAATATGTGCAGCCTGGGCGGCACCCCTTTCACCGGCGGGTCCCGAACCAATGACTATCAGATCGTAATGCTTCATGTTTCAACTCCAGGCGTTCGAAGACAGGTCAGACAAGTCAGGGCGTGATGGGGAGCCTGTCAACGGACTCATTGCAGGACAGAAATCCCGGGAAATTGAAGATCCATCTCTGGTCCTTGCCCCCCTCCGCAGCGATCAGAAGCCAGTCCGCGTTTTCGTTGCGCCCGATAGGCGTGATCGTTTCACCCGAGGACAAAAAGGCGGCAGATGGATACTCCGTGCCGGGACCGCTTCTCACGTTCATCGCCTGCGCCTTGACCTCACAACTCAGGACCAGTTCCAGGTTGCTGATGGTCAGTTCATCGAAATGGATGTGGGCGGCAGCCGCGTCGATCGTCTGAACGTAGAAGCCAATTTCCCCGGTGGCATAATCCGGGTCCGTGACCTGACCGACAAGCTGATCACTGATGTAAAAGGAAAAATTGGAACCCTGGGCATCCACGCGCAGCACATCCTCCGTATCCGGATCGTGGATATCCGGATCTTCTCCATCCGCAAGAGTTTCCAAAGCATTTGGGGTGCTCTTGAGGACGTACCATTTCTTGAGGCGCTGGGAAATGGCGAAGACGTAGTATTGATCGCCGGAGCGACGGAAGGCAACGCCGAAATCAAAATCTCCGGTCGCGGCGGTCCTGCTGGAGGCTGTGAATGTCTTCACCACGATGGTGACATCTTCGAAATTCTGTTTATTGGGCTCGAAAACGGTCGTCTTGTAATTGGGGCTTATGACCTCGACGTGATAATACTCAGGCTCGTGGTAACCGATGAAATAGTTATCGAATTTCTTCTCGGGCCAGCTCGAGGCGGGATCTGTAAAATCGTCGTGATAGAGCGCACCCAGATCCGATGCTAGGGACGGGGAGGCTTGAAGCGCGCTGATCGTCAACTCATCGAAATGGATATGAACGTTGGTGACATCGAACGACTGCACGTAAAAGCCGACCTCACCGGTGGCATAATCCGGATCCGTGACCTGACTGACGAGCTGGTCATTGATCCGGAAGTAGAAGTTGGAACCCTGGGCGTCCACGCGCAGCAGATCGTCCGTGTCCGCGTCGTGGATGTTTGGATCGGCGCCCTCGGCAAGCGTCTCCAGAGCATTCGGGGTGCTTTTGAGAACGTACCACTTCCTGGCGCGCTGGGAAATGACAAAGGCATAATACTGATCGCCAGAACGGCGGAAGACAACGCCGAAACTGTAATCGCCGGTCTCAGCCGTTTTGCTCGAAGCTGTGAATGCCTTGACCTCGATGGTGACATCGCCGAAGCTTTTCTTTTCGGGTTCGAAGACGGTCGTCTTGTAATTGGGGCTGGCGATCTCAACGTGATAATATTCCGGCTCATGATAACCGATGAAATAATTGTCGAATTTTTCCTCGGGCCAGCCGGAAGACGGATTCGTAAAATCGTCGTGATAGAGGACGTTGCTGTTGGAAACCGGTGTGGCTTCATGGTCATGCGGCGTTTCCGTTGCGACAGCAGCTGGCGCAGAGGTCGGCGTCGCGGATGATTCGGACATGGCAGTGGGTTCCGCGGTCGCGCTGGCACAACCCGAAAGCAGCAGCGCGGCGATCAACACAGGTGCAACCCATTCGAACCGGACAAACTTTTTCCCATGCATGGTATGACTCCTCTACCTGACCTGGTCGGCGGCACAACGAAAACCAGCGAACTGAACATAACGCGTGTCGTCGGGTGTCACGGCTAAACGATAAGATAACTCGTTGATCGGCAACCCAAAACGCCCGCCGCGCAGGATCTTCAATCCGGCTGGCGTGCTGGCATAGGATTCGCCCACCCACTCCCAGAGGTTTCCCACCAGGTCATATACGCCAAAGGGACTCTTATTGAAAGGCATGGCGCCGACCGGATAGGTATCCTGATCGGGAAGATTCAACGTATTGCCGCCTGCCGATTGATCGCTCCCCCAGGGATATAACGGCGGATTCGGACCGGGACCGCGTCCAGCCGCCTCCCATTCTGCTTCCGTTGGCAGATGCTTGTGCACCCAACTGCAATAGGCTGCCGCCTGATCCCAGGTGACGCCGCGGACCGGCTGATTCCCTTCGCCGGAGACTCCCGGCGTTTGTGCCCCGGTCGCATTCACAAACTGCTGGTATTCGGCAAAGGTCGTTTGATAGGCATCGATCCAAAAATCGTTCAACGTGACATTGATCGGCGCGCTGTGATAATCATCCGCCGGCAGGCTCCCGACCTGATAACTGCCCGCGGCAATCTCGACCATTCCATCCGACGCGGGCAATTCGGTTGCAGAGGCCTGGGTAGCAGTCGGTTCAGCGTTTGCCTGTGTTTGAACTTCCGTCGAGTTGGCGGCGTTGCTCGAAGAATTCAAGAACAAGCGCAAGGCGCCAAACCCGAGGGCAGCCAGCACAAGGACCGATACGATGCCTGCCCCGATCCAGAGTGGTTTCCGGTTGGGGACCGGTTTTGGCTCGCTGACATCTGGTTTCGATTCGATGACGGTCGGCACCTGTTTTGAGTTTTCCACCGGCGCGGCTTCCACAATCGTCTCCGCATCGGCGGTCATGCCGATGGACAGGAAGAAATCAACCGCCATCTTGCCGGACTTTGCATAGCGGTTGTTCGGATTCTTCGCCAGTGCGTGGTCGATGACAGCTTGAACTGCCGGGGGAACTCCCGGGATGGGCGGCGGCGGTTCATTGATCTGCTTGTAGATCACGGACAGCGTGCTATCCGCTTCGAACGGGACGCGTCCCGCCAGCAGCTCGTACAGCACGATGCCCAGCGAGTAGATGTCTGTGCGATGATCCATCTGGTCGCCGCGCGCCTGCTCCGGCGACATGTATGCGGGCGTGCCGCTGATCATCCCGGACACGGTTTGGGTGGCGGTATGGGCAATGCGGACCAGCCCGAAGTCCGTGAGAACCGCTTCCACATCGTTGGTCAGAGGCTTGTCGAGTGGAATCTCGTCAGCCTTGCCGTGCAGCAGGATGTTCCCCGGCTTGATATCCCGATGGATGACGTTCTGCTCGTGGGCGTAATCCAAGGCGGAGGTCAGAGCCTTGAGGAGTCGCGCGACCTGATGCGGCGGGATCCTTTCGTTGCGTTTGTGCAGGGCGCGCAGGTAAACGGAAAGGGGCGGACCCTTGAGATACTCCATGACAATGTAGGGATGACCATCGATGGCGTCGAAATCGTAGACCTGCACGATGTTCGGATGGCGCAATCCTGCCACGACCTTTGCCTCGCGATGAAAACGCGCCAGCAGATCAGGATCCTCTTCGATGTAACTGTGCAATAATTTGATGGCAACGGGGCGTTCAAGGTTAAGATGCGTGCCTAAATACACCTCCGCCATTCCCCCACGCGCCAGGTACTTTTCTATCCGAACCTTGCCAATTGTTTTGCCAAGCCAATCTGGCATGGGCGGGATTATACAACGATAACACGACAAATACAATCTGAAATGTAATAAAACGATATTTCCACCTATTGTGCCTGCGAACAGACAACCGCCAAATCCGAGGCTTTGAATCAGGCTTCTCCGAACTCAACCTCCAAATTAACGTTTTCATCGTAATGGGATCGCGCATGGAAAGGCAGATCGCCGCGCCGCATGGAATGGAGTCTCGACAGCAATACAGGCAGATCCTCCACCACAGGCAACCCGGGGACATCCTCATAACGGATCCATTCTGCCAGCCCCTCTTTGGAGGGCTTTGGTTCTCCGTCATCACATTCCCCGCTAAAAACATACAAGGCGATTCCCATTTCACCCGCATCGACGATCAGCGTACCGCACAGCCACAACTCCGCGGTGAGACCGGTCTCTTCGAGGAGTTCACGCTGCGCGGCAGAAAGGACATCCTCCCCGCGCTCCACGTGTCCGCCGAGACCGTTATATTTGTTCGCCCACAGACGTTTCGTCGGCGCGCCTTTGAGCAGCAGATAAGAATCCCCTCGCCGCAAAAAGATCGCGGTACGCGGGATGACGGTGTATCTATCGTTTGAAATTCCCTGATCGGATTGAGGCATAAAGTTCCTCCGAACTCCAAAGAACAGACGAAGTCAACCGATATTCTAATCGCGTTCTAAATCTGTGGTCATAGAATTTCTTTATTGCAGTGAATCCCATTTTAGAAGAGGAAAAACATGTCCACAAATTTACCCGTCAAAAAACAGATCGATTGGAGCGCATGGCTATTTTGGACAGCCATCGCATTCGCGCTCGGCGAATTCATCGACGCCATCTCATTGGGTGACCCGACCACAGGGATCGTTTTCGCGGTCCTTATCGCAGCCTGTGCAGGCTGGTTCCGTCTGCGCGGCAGTCGTATCCCGCTCGTGATCCTGCTGGTTTTGTCCGCCTTCGAATTCATCGCGTTGATCTTCATCTATCCGCACGGACCCACGCCGCCTGCTCCCTGGAGGAGCGCGATCTTCATCGTCCTCTCCGCCGCGGTTGCAATTTTATCTGTCCTGTCGTTCATCCGCCCACGGAAATCGTGATCGCCCATGATAAAGTATCTGTAATGCGGTAATGAGTCGTTTTCTTGCCTGTGGGGTGTGAAACTTGTATAATGAACTTCAGATATTCGAACAGATGCGGCGGCACAATGTCCCATTCCTTTGTCATTCTCCCTCCGCTGCATCAATTCTTAATCCGTTCGGCAAATCCATTTCAGAATCCAGGGAACAATAATGACAGCCGATAAAGAAAAAAAGTGGAGATTTGAGACAGGTATTTCTATCGTTTCCTTATTGATTTCAATAGGTACGTTGGCATTTACGTTGGTTTTCAATCTTTCACCAGGCAAAACTCAACCGTATAAGCCATCAGGTTTTGCAATTATCAGGGGAGTGGATTGGTTTGAATCAGACCATATAGTAATACCTTTCGAGTGGGAAAACAGCGGAGGTCGCAGTGTAATTATCAGACATCCAAAATTGATCCTACATGAAATCGATAGCAATGGTAATGAAACAGGAGAAACGATCACTTTTTATCTGGCTGGAGAATACCAAGATATTTCATCTGCATCTTTCATAGAAAGGTACAGCGTAATAAGATCGTTTATTATTCAACCTCACACAATAACATTAAAAACCTTACTGTTTCACATCGAGAATTGGTGGGACGACAAAGGAAGTACATTCTCATTCCACTTCACGGGCGGTAGTATATATAAGGCATACGTCTCATACGAGGTAAACCTGGACCCCAAAGAGCCAATTTATCTATTTGATTTGAATGTTTATGGAAGTACGGACAAGCTTATGCAGGATCGAACCAAAGGTTATTGGTGGGATTTTTGGACCATTGATTAATGTTTTGCCCACAGCTGGCTGGATGCCGGGATCAGCCGTGTTTTTCAAGCAGCTTTCTAGCTTTTGGCTTTTCCGGTTCCGAGAGCGAGGCCACCATCCCTTTCACAACCGTGAACAACGCGAACCGTTGGCACTGAAGCAAAACTGGAGTAGTTATAAATATGGAAAAAGAAGATCTTATTTCGCAAGCAAAAAGGATTATCGCACTTGGGCAAAATTCTGGTGTCACTGCACTAGCAGAAGCAAAAGAATTTCTCCGGGTTCATTCTGGTGAAAAGAGCGCCTTTTACAAGCAGTTAAGTTAAATGAAGACAGCCAGAGGTGGTCAGACGGAACAATCAAGAACTTTGTTGATGATGTACTAATAGCTTTTATCCGATTTGTAGAAAACGGCATGCTCGATGGTATTACTATGGAACGTAGAGCGCAGATAGATGTTGTGTCGGATTTTCTATCCCAAGCAGAACGACTGCTCTCTACAAAAAACGTTCATCCAGCTGCACCAACAGTAATCATTGGGGCATCATTGGAAGAGTTTCTAAGAAACTGGATTGAAGAAGTGGGGCTCAGTTTAGGAAACAAAAAGCTGAGTCTGGATGCATATGCAACAATATTACGTGAAGCAGAGTTAATTGCCAAACAAGATATAAAAGATATTACGTCTTGGAGTGGACTCCGTAATCATGCAGCGCATGGTGAATGGGGCGAAGTGCAAGATAAACAAAGAATAAACCTTATGCTAGAAGGCGTTAATTTATTCATGAGAAAATATGGAGGGAGAAACTCCTAATATAGCTTTTCTAAGAGTCTAAATAAGGCTATCTCGTGAAAAATTATGTTGGAAGGTTAACTAAAACAAGATATGACTGCTAATGTAAACCATTAGCAGTTTTGGTACAAGAAATTCTCAACCAGGAATGGAACATCAAACCATGAGTGAAACACAACATACAAACAGCAGCACCACCGGTCATATCGTTGTAGGGCTTCGGGCAAAGTATTACGACATCGGCAACCTGCCGCTGGGACTGCCCTTCGTGACCCTGCCGCACGTGCGCCAGATCGCGCTCCAGCCGGGCGAGTCATTGCTGGATATCGGCTGTGGGACCGGCGAAGTCCTTTACCGGTTGCACAGGAAGTTTGGTGAATCCGTTTCACTGCATGGGATCGATCCCTCCGGCGACATGCTCGACGTTGCCCGATACAAATTACGGGCGGCGAAGAACGTGCAACTGGAGTTCGGCGCCGGTGAACAGTTGCAATATCCCGATGCCTCTTTCGATTGGATCGTGAGTTCGCTCACGTTCCATCACGTCCCTCTCGATGTCAAACGTCTCACGATCCGGGAAAGCCAGCGCGTCCTCAAACCCGGCGGCAGACTCCTGATCTCCGACTTTGGAGTCCCGACCCATTTCGCAGGCAGAATGTTCGGGTCATTGTATAAGAACCACGCGTTCACGTCCGACAATCTCAAGGACATCGTCCGTGAATTACTTTTGGAAGCCGGTTTCACGGACATCACCGATTCGGTCAACGGCGGGATCATCCATCACATGCTGGCGCGCAAGAAAACTTTCTAAGTAACAACCGAAGAATCCCTTGCAAAAAAAAAGAAGCGTTGTCATTGTGACAGCGCTTCTTTTGTCGGCATCCTCAATCTTATACTACAGTTATGCTCTTATCCAGATACACATCCTGGATGGTGTTCAGGAGTTTCACGCCTTCCGCCATCGGACGCTGGAAGGCTTTGCGCCCGGAGATGAGTCCCATCCCACCGGCGCGTTTGTTGATCACGGCCGTTGCCGCGGCATCGCCGAAGTCATTGGAGCCCGAAGCCCCGCCGCTGTTGATCAGACCGATGCGCCCCATGTAACAGTTCGCCACCTGATAGCGGCACAGATCGATGGGATGGTCGCTCGCCAATTCGCTGTACATCCGTTTGTCATATTTGCCATAAGTGACGCCGTCCGCGTTCAAGGCGATATACCCGCCGTTGTTTTCAGGCAGTTTCTGCTTGATGATGTCCGCTTCGATCGTGACGCCGATGTGGTTCGCCTGCCCGGTCAGGTCCGCGGACACGTGATAGTCCTTGTCCTTTTTGAAGGCGGAGTTGCGGGTGTAGCACCACAGGACGGTCGCCATGCCCAATTCATGGGCGAGGGCGAATGCCTGGGCGATCTCGACCAGTTCGCGGTGCGAATCGTCCGAACCGAAGTAGATCGTCGCGCCGACCGCCGCCGCGCCCATGTCGTACGCCTGCTCCACGTTGCCGAACAGGATCTGTTCGAAACTGTTCGGGTAGGTCATCAACTCGTTGTGATTGATCTTCACAAGGAACGGAATCTTGTGCGCGTACTTGCGGGACATCACGCCCAGCACACCAAACGTCGAAGCGACCGCGTTGCATCCGCCCTCGATGGCAAGCTTGATGATGTTCTCCGGATCAAAATAATCCGGGTTCTTGGCAAAACTCGCGCCGCCCGAATGTTCGATGCCCTGGTCCACGGGCAGGATGGACAGGTATCCGGTCCCGCCGAGACGACCGTGGTTGTACATCCACGCCAGGTTGCCGAGCACGCGGTTGTTCCGGTCGGATTGCATGAAGATGCGGTCCACGAAATCGGAACCCGGCAAATGCAGGCGCTCCTTCGGGATCTTGGGCGCATCGAACCCCAACAGGGAGTCCGCTTTGTCGCCCAATAAATTCTGAATATCGCTGGTCATTGAAATTCTCCTTAATCGGCATGCCGCGTTTCACGCGGGCCGGTGATTTGATCGATGTTCAACAAAAAGCCTCCACTTTGTTGAACTGACATCCTTTCCTCCCGGACAGGACGTTTGTTTCTTGATTATAACCAGAAAGTAAGACTATAATGGGTTCGTGCGACCTATTCAACCGGAACCCGTATATCATCGTAGCGCTATAGCGCCATCTTCGTTACGCTTCGACAGGAGGCACAAATGGACGATTTCTTTCAAAAAGTGACCAGCATGCAGGACCCGTTCAAAAAGCTGGCGTCACACATCCCCGGCTTCAGCGGGTACGTGGAACGACAGACCCGCCGCGACGCGGACAAAATTCTGCGCGACACCGTTGCCCGCCGCTTTGACGAACAGTGGAAGCGCGCTTCGCAACTGCAATCCGATATGGTGAGCAATGGCATGATCGCCTACGTGGACGACATGGAACAGGCCGCCATCCAGCTGCGCACCTTCATCGACAAGATCAGCATGGCACCGCGCGGCTATTCCGGTCTGTTCGACGCGGTCAAGATCAACGAAAAGGAACTCGAGGCGATCTATCAATTCGACGCCGCCTTCTTCGATCTCGCCGACCAGGTGGCGCGCGCGAACGACAACGTCGAAGCCAGCATGGGCGACGAAGCCGCACTGCCCGCCGCGATCCGCAATCTCATCTCGCTGACGCGCACCGCGGTCGAAACCTACAACCGCCGTTCTGAAGTTGTAACAGGGTCGAAATAACTCGAAATGTCATTGTGGGCGCACGCTGCGAAGCAATCTCCACCTTTGCCGGGATAAACTGCCCTTCCATGGGATTGCTTCGTTACAGCAAACGCTCCTCGCAATGACATGGTGATATCATGTGGCATACCTACATAAACGCGACCACCATAGATGATGTACTGAAAACACTTGCGGATCACGGGGAACGCGCCCGCATCGTCGCCGGGGGGACCGATCTCATTCTCGAACTCGAACGCGGTGTCCGCACCGGCATCGAAACACTGGTCGATGTCACCCGCATCCCCAACCTTGATTCGATCACAATGGATGAGGATGGCGTCATCCATCTCGGTCCGATGGTCACGCACAACCATTGCGTCGAGTCCAAACTCATCCGCGAACGCGCCTACCCGCTGGCGCGCGCCGCCTGGGAAGTGGGCGCGCCGCAGATCCGCAACCGCGGCACCATCGCCGGCAACCTCATCACTGCCTCGCCCGCCAACGACACCATCACCCCGCTCATGGCGCTCGGCGCGTCGGTCACACTGCAATCTGCAAAAGGCACGCGCAAAGTGGCGCTCAAGGATTTCTATACCGGCGTTCGCAAGACGGTGATGCAGGCCGATGAAATGCTCGTGGATATTTCCTTCCCGGCGATGACCTCCACCCAGCGCGGGACGTTCATCAAACTGGCATTGCGCCGCGCCCAGGCAATTTCCGTCATCGATGTTGCGATCATTCTCGACATTGAATCTGATTCCGTTAAATCCGCTTCGATCACGCTCGGGTCTGTCGCGCCGACCATCATCCACGCGGCGGAAGCGGAAGTTCATCTCGCGGGCAATCAACTCACAGACGATGTCATCGAGGAAGCCGCGCGTCTCACCATGCAGGCGTCGAAGCCCATTGACGATATTCGCGGCAGCGCATCGTATCGCCGCGAGATGGTGCGTGTGTGTACACGGCGCGGGTTGAGTTCCCTGCGCGATGGACAGGAACAGGCCGGGATGCCGTCTGATGCGGTGCTGTTGTGGGACGCTTCGTCTCCGCTCAGCACGAGTCCACATAGCACGCCATCCGATCCCATCGAAACGACGATCAACGGCAGGAAATACACGTTCAACAGCGGACACGATAAAACGCTGCTGAGGCTTTTGCGCGAGGAGGGAAATCTCATCGGGACAAAAGAGGGCTGCGCCGAGGGAGAATGCGGCGCATGCACGATCTTCCTTGACGGCAAGGCAGTAATGGCATGTCTCGTGCCCGCGCCGCGCGCGCATGGCGCGGATATCGTAACCGTGGAGGGACTGGCGCAGGATGGAACATTGCATCCCGTGCAGGAAGCCTTCGTCCAGTATGGCGCCGTCCAATGCGGATATTGCACGCCGGGCTTTATCATGTCCGCGGCGATGCTGCTGAAGGAAAGGGAAAACCCGAACCGCAACGAGATCGAGCAGGCGATTACCGGTAATCTATGTCGTTGCACGGGATACTACAAGATCGTACAGGCGATAGAAGACGCCGCCAACATAAAATCCGAGTCATAATAGAGGTCATTATGGGAACCAATTACAAGTTCACAGATTCCAATAAATCCGCTCCAAGGCGCGGCAACACCCACCCGGTCATGCGCGGCATCGGATGCATCCTGATGGTGATTGTGCCGCTGTTATCGTATGGGGCTGGCAGCCTGCTTGCGCAACAGAATTTTGGTTCCCAAATTCTGCCGATCTCCTGGTACGGCAGAATGACATTCCCGGATTGGGCATATCGCCTCACCGGCTTGAACTTTATCGCCAACTTTCTTTCGAGCATCGACCGCCTGCCCGCGACTCTGGCATTGAGCGCCATCGTCTTCATCGTCTTTGGCGGAATACTATCCGTGCTCTGGGGGTACATGTACTCCCTGCTGGCGCCCTCCAAATACGGACCGTTCGATGTCCCCCCGCCGCGGGTCAAAACGAAGAAATACAAGAGATGATCTGAAAGTGGAGCAATGACTACCTACAACACCATCGGCAAATCCCTCCCTCGCGTGGATGCACGCGGCAAAGTGACCGGCGAAACACCCTACTCCGGCGACTTGTCCATGAAGGACATGCTGTACATGAAGGTCCTTTTCGCGGACCGCCCCCACGCTCGCATCAAATGGATCAAAACCGGCAAAGCCGAAGCCGCCCCCGGCGTGGTGGCGGTGTACACCGCACAGGATATTCCGGTCAACGAATATGGGTTGCAGTGGCAGGACCAGCCCGTTTTATGCGGGGTCGGTTCCTCCAAACCCGGCACGGATGTTGTCCGGTTTGTTGGCGACCAGGTTGCGGCTGTGGTCGCGCAAAGTGAGGCGGAGGCAGCCGCGGCTGTGAAATTGATCGAGGTCGGTTATGAGGATCTGCCGGTCGTCACCGATCCGGTTGAAGCGCTGAAACCCGATTCGCCGCGCGTCCATGCGGAGATCGGAGACTCGAACGTCTGTGTGCACTACAAGATCCGCAAGGGAAACGTGGAGGATGGATTCGCAAAAGCAGATGTGATCGTCGAAAGCGAATACCGCACACCCGTGCAGGAACATGCCTATCTGCAACCCGAAGCGGGATTGGCTTACATCGACGACGAGGGGCGCATCGTGATCGTGTGCGGCGGTCAATGGACGCATGAGGATCAGCATCAGATCGCGCACGCCTTGAACATGCCCAACGACAACATCCGTGTGATCTATCCGGCGATCGGCGGGGCGTTCGGCGGGCGCGAGGACATGTCGGTGCAGATCGTGCTGGCGCTGGCTGCCTGGAAGTTGCAGCGACCGGTGCGCATCATCTGGTCGCGGCGGGAATCGATCATCGGGCATGGCAAACGTCATGCCGTGGTGCTGCGCGCAAAATGGGGCGCGACCAGGGATGGCAGGGTCGTCGCCATCGAGAATGAGATCATCGGCGACGCGGGCGCGTACATGTATACGACCAACAAGGTGTTGGGCAACTCTACGATCACCTCCACCGGACCGTACAACATCCCCAACGTGAAAACGGACGTGTATGGCGTGTACACCAACAACGTCCCCGGCGCAGCCTTCCGTGGATTCGGCGCGCCGCAGGCATTGTTCATGGCGGAAATGCAAATGGACAAACTCGCCAAAAAACTCGGCATGGACCCGGTTGAGTTCCGCTTGAAGAATGCCCTGAAGGACGGCGACACCATGGGTGTCGGCACACCTTCGCCCAGCCCGGTCAGTGTGGTGAAGTGCATTGAATCGGCGGCAGAAAAATTCGATTGGAACGCCAGCCTTTCGGCTTTGCATCGCTCCGCTCAGGACGGTGGTCTGGTACGCGGCAAAGGCTTTGCGGCGGGTTTCAAGAACATCGGCTTTTCGTTCGGTTATCAGGAAAACTGCTGGGCAAAGATCGAACTGCACGGCAAAGGAGAGATCAACGAGGTCATCCTTCATCATGCCGGCGCGGAAGTGGGACAGGGCGTCCATACGGTGATGACGCAAATGGCGGCGGAGGCGATCGGTGTGCCATTCGAAAAGGTCAGGCTGGTCACGTCCGATACGGTCGGCATGGAAAACTCCGGCTCGGTTTCAGCCTCGCGCATGACGTTCATGTCTGGCAACGCCATTCGCGGCGCGGCGGATGTTGCCCTGCGGAAATGGAAGGCGGAGGAACGTCCCGCCGTTGGCGAGTTCAAATACCTCGCGCCGCACACCACGCAATTCGAACCTGAGACCGGTCACTCCATGCCCAACTTTGCCTACGCCTGGGTGGCGCAGGCGGTGGAAGTGGAAGTGGACACGGAAACCGGTCACGTGCGCGTGGTCCGCGTGGTGTGCGCGGATGATGTTGGGCAGGCGATCAACCCGGCGCTTGTGCAGGGACAGGTCGAGGGTGCGGTCGTACAGGCGCAGGGCTACGCCATCCAGGAAGATTACAAGACACGTGATGGGCGCGTCCTTACCGATCAGCTCAGTACGTACCTCATCCCTACGATCTGGGATATTCCCGAAAAGGTCGAAACGGTCATCGTTGAAGTGCCCGACCCGAACGGACCGTGGGGCGCACGCGGACTTGGCGAACTGCCCTACCTCCCCGTGGCTCCCGCCATCGCCGCGGCAATCCACGATGCAACCGGCGTCTGGATCGATGAATTTCCGTTCACGCCGGAGCGCGTACTGCGGGCATTGGGAAAAATATCGTAAGGGCGGGTCATCCTGGGCTGCCGCGTTGAGCCTGCGGAAGCGGAAGTCGAAGGGTGCCCTTGCAAAAGCCATGCCTATTCTCTATCGCAGTGAAACCGAAGAGTTGGACGACGACGCCCGCCAATCAGCGGGCGGTTCGTTTGTTCGATTAACGGATGGTATCACCCATTACGAACTCTCCAACCTCGAACAGAAAAACACCGTCGTCCTCGTGCACGGATTTTCCGTCCCGTATTTCATCTTCGACCCCACATTCGAATTCCTGACAAAATCCGGTTTTCGTGTTCTACGGTACGATCTCTTCGGGCGCGGATTTTCCGACAGGCCAAGCCTGGAATACAACCTCGACCTCTTCGTCCGGCAACTGACCGATCTATTGGATGCGCTCCGCATCACGCCTCCCATCGATCTGGTCGGGCTTTCGATGGGCGGACCTGTGACTGCGGCATTTACCACGCGTTTTCCCGGGCGCGTCCGTTCGCTGACGTTGATCGACCCGGCTGGAGCGAGAGCCATCGAAATCACACCGCTGATCAAGGTGTTGAAACTGCCGATCGTAGGGGATGCAATCCTCGGTCTGGTGGGAGGCGAGACATTCGTCAAAAGCAACGCCAGGGACTTCTTCGACCCCCGATTGGTGGAACATTTTTCGGCACAGTACAGGGTCCAGATGCAATACAAGGGATTCCTGCGCGCGATCCTTTCATCGATCAGGAACGGGATGCTCGATTCGTTCATCCACGTTTATCGGGCGCTTGGTAAAATGGATAAAAAGGTCCTGCTGTTCTGGGGGCGGAACGATGAAACGGTTCCCTTCGAGCACAGCGTTGACCTGTGTGCCGCCCTGCCCAATGCGAAGCTGCATGTGATCGAACAATGCGGGCACATCCCGCACTACGAAAAACCCGATGAGGTCAATCCGATTCTGCTGGAGTTCCTGCAATGAACAAACAAGATGTAATCCTGCTCTATAAATACAACCACTGGGCAAACACAAAGATATTAAACGCCGCGGCAAACGTGACCCAGGAACAATTCCTCGCCGACTCATCCTTTCCGCACGGCGGCTTGCGCGGGACGCTTGTCCACGCGTTGTTCGCCGAGTGGATCTGGCGTCATCGCTGGGAGGGGACCTCGCCCGTGGTACGCCTGAAGCCCGATGATTTCCCCACCTTTGAGTCGCTGCGTTCGCGCTGGGCGGACGAGGGCAAACTGCTCCTATCCTTTGTGGATAACGTGACGGACGAAAGATTGAACAGCCACTTCTTCTACACGTCCACGCAGGGCACGCCTTATGAAAAAGTGCTGTGGCACACGATGGTGCATCTCGTCAACCACGGCACCCAGCACCGCGCGGAAGCCGCAGCCCTGCTCACCGATTTCGGTCACTCGCCCGGCGATATCGATCTCGTTTATTTCATCGACGAAATGTAGGCGACGCCCCACTGATCACCATGTCCAATAGATTTCGCAACTTCATCGTCCGCAACCGCTATAACATCGCGGTCTTCGCCCTCCTCAACGGCGCCTGCCTGGTCTGCATCGGGCTGGTCGCGGCGCGGGTCGCCTACAGCGAATCGGGGCGTCACCTTGGGCTGGTCTGGAACCTCTTCCTCGCCTGGATCCCGTTCATCCTTTCATATATCGCACATGCCATCTCCTGGCGGCGGATCTGGCTGTATCTGGTCATCCCGGTCCTTGCCTTCCTGTGGTTGATCTTTTTCCCCAACGCGCCCTACATGCTCACCGACCTGCAGGACATTGCCAGAGGCACCTACGGCGCGCCGCTGTGGTACGACGTGAGCCTGCTCGTCTGGTTTTCGTGGACCGCGATGCTGCTCGGCATCGTCTCGCTCAACCTCATGCAGGATATTGTCATCCGCAGGTTCGGCAGGGTGGCGGGCTGGCTGTTCGTTCTCGTCATGCTGCCGTTGAGCAGTTTCGGCATTTACATCGGGAGGTTCGTGCGTCTCAATTCATGGGACATCCTCCAGGATCCCGCGGAGACCGCCATGAACATCCTCGGGCTGGTCATCGACCCGAGCATGAGACTCGCCGCCTTCATCATCCTGTATTCGGTCTTCTTCCTTTTCGTCTATCTCCTGCTGTATTCCTTCAGCCACCTGCTCCAGGAGCACACCATCCGTGCAAAGGGGTCCCCGGAGCAATTGGAAGCCACCCATAAAATAAATGTCCAGAAATAGTTATGTGCTCATCCGTGGCGGAGGCGATCTTGCCACCGGCGTCGCGCTTCGTCTGCACCGCGTGGGTATCAAAGTGCTCATCACCGAACTCGCCCAGCCGCTGGCTGTACGGCGCACGGTCTCGTTTGCAGAAGCGGTGTACGATGGCGCTCATACGGTCGAGGGGGTGACAGCCAGGCTTGTGAAACGGGAACAACTCCCGGCTTCGTTGGATGCGGACGAAATCCCCGTGCTCATCGATCCGGATGCGGAGATCCTTCGTCATCATCCGACACTCGTTGTCGTGGATGCGCGTCTCATCAAGAAACCTCCCCAGCCCCTGCCAGTGAACGTCCCGCTTCTCATCGGACTGGGACCCGGGTTTCACGCCGGACGCGATTGCCACGCTGTGATCGAAACCCGCCGCAGTCATACCCTCGGCAGAGTCTACTGGACCGGAACGACTCAACCTGATAGCGGCGAACCGGAAGGCGACCCGCGCCGCGTCCTGCGTGCACCGACAGACGGCGTGATCGTGGGCGTGAAGAAGATCGGGGACCACGTGGAAGAGGGAGAGATCATCGCGCATATCGGCGACCATGCAGTGACCAGTCCACTGCGCGGCGTATTGCGCGGTTTGCTCCGCGATGGGTTGCATGTTGCTCAGGGCTTGAAGATCGGCGATGTGGACGCGCGTGATGATGCAAGCGCGTGCCTTTTGGTCTCCGACAAGGCGCTGGCAATTGGCGGGGGCGTGCTTGAGGCGGTATTCTCCCAAAAAGAGGTCCGGGGAAAACTCTACAGTTAGGTCTTGAACCGTCAGGGTTTCGTGAAATCCTTGGCTGAATTTGGGAAGGGGGCTTGCCCGAACGGAAATTAAGTTGTATTCTTATTCCAATATGACGCTCGAAATCTCCCTGCGCCCGCCATTTTCCATTCCGCGCTTGTTCCGTGCGGATGGTGACGAGCCGCCCAAATATCATTGGGCACAGCCGGAACGCAAGACCCAGCAGGGATTTTCAGATCAGGGTGGACAAAGTAAGAAACCGCAGGAGCCACAGAAGCCAAAGGAAGGCATTCGTCCGCTTTCAGACATCGACCCGAACGATGTGAAGCGGATCAGGCTCCATTACGAGCCGCAACTTGTCCGTTCACAGCTCGATGGCTGGATCGCCCAAAATCATTTCGTCCGGGTGCATCTCAAAAGCCAGCGGGGGAGACGCCCACCCGAGATCTTTGGGCGCGTGAAGTACTGCTATCCGAACGACGATCACGTGCACAATGTGCAGGAGTTCCAATTATTCCTCCCGCACAAGGATGGTCCGCCTGATACGGTCCACATCCATGCCAGTGATATCAACTTCCATGCCGAAGTACCGGTGGAGAGTTTTTACCTGCAAGTGCGTCTTATGCTCTCAACAGACGAAGCAAGCGAATTCAAAGGGCGTGAGGACCTGTTCTGGGAAAACGGCTTTGCACCGCAGATCGCCGACGATTATCTCGAACTGCTGGATATGGATGACAGGGATCATCAGTCCCAGCCCTGGCTGTACGTGATCGGCTCTCGCTGGCTGACCACTGTCCCCGATGAAAGATTCGATGCCATCCTGAGCAAGCTGAGGGAAATGCTCGGCTGGCAGAAACAGATCCTCAACTATCACCCGGATTGGCTCCCTGGACGGGTCAAATCCCTGAACCGTTTGTTGAAACTGAAACACAAGCTCACCCCCCACTACCTGACCGAACCGGGGAACCCGCAGGAAGCCATCGATCTCGTCGCTTTACTGTTCGATGAGATGTTCCTGGGAAATCGAAGCGCCTGATCCCGCCTTCCAAGAACCTCCTGGCGATTTTCGGGCTAATTTGCTTCGGATTTCCCGCTTCCCCTGCCCTGAAAACTCTATACGATATTGCTCCCCTTCCCCTCTTGAAATCCGGTTTCTTAAGTTGTAAACTAATAGAGTGTTAATATACACGAAAGATTACACAAAAGGAGAAGAGGAAATGTTATTGAAACGCATCATCCAAGTGGGTTTGATCGTCGCTCTGCTCGTCGCAACATTTGCCCAAGTCGGAAGCGCCCAAGCCTGGTCTTCCTGCGGGAGCACATACGTGGTCCAGCGGGGCGACTGGCTGGCAAAGATCGCACGCAAGTGCGGCGTCAGCCTCTCCGACCTTTACGCCGCCAACTCATGGGCTCTGCACTATTATTATATTTATCCCGGTCAGATCCTGGCAATCCCCGGCGGCTATGATGGCGGTTACGATCACGGTTACAGCTGTGGACCCGGCTACGATTACTACGGCAGTTACTACGTGGTTTGCCGCGGCGACACGCTCGGAGGCATCGCCATGTACTATGGCGTCTCGGTCTCGCACTTGAGGTGGCGCAACAACATCGCCAACGCCAACCTGATCTATCCCGGTCAATACCTGCGTCCGTATTAAGCCCGGGACTTTCCCGGGAAACAATTACATAGGGATCATGCACAGACTCTCGTCTGAGAGTCTGTGTTTCTTTTAATCCGCTTCAACCCGGACCTTGTTTTGATTCAGCCTTGATGCAACTCACTGTGGAGTTTCCGAGCGATCAGAACTTGACCACGCGTTTGGCGGACTTCGCCTGTTTGATCCAGTCCTTCACCTGCGCCTGCGTTGGCAGTCTGCGGACGAGCATCTTCTTCGAGGAACTGTTGACCTGCAACAGGGTCTCGTACAGGTTATGCGGGCTGCGTTGGGCAAGCTCGACGACCGTATCCACGCCCGATTTTTCCAGCAGGTCGGAATATTGCTCGCCGATGCCTTTGATACGGAACAGATCGGCGCGGTTGACCCACTCCAGAACAACGCCCTCCTTCATGCCGATCGCCTGGGCGATCTCCCTGCGCCCTTTCGGTTCACTGCCTTTGACGAGCAGTCCATGCACCGAGCGCACACCCGCCCCGCGCAGTTTCTTCGCAAACTTTTCACCGATCCCCTCAATATCTTCCAGTCTGGCTTTGATGTTCCAACCGTTCGGCATTTCAGACTCCTTTCATGATGGTTCTTGCACGGTTGACGTAATTGATATAAGCCCTTGCTGCGCCTAGGGCAGTAAGAGCTTCGAGCACAAGAAAGATGAACAGGACCAGTAAACCGCTCCAGAGATGGGAGAAGACCCGGCTCCTCCATGCCCAGCCGCCGAAGAGGACCGGTAGGGCGATCACCATGCTGCCCCAGAACTGGTGATAGCGATAATGTTCGTCCACGGCGCCGCGGAAGGCAGTGAATTTCCCTTCTTCGCCGAGAGTCTTGAAATCGTCGGGGGTGAGGGCGTTCCTGCGGCAAATGAATAACTCGAAGAGCGCCCAACGCACAAGCGTGACCTGCAAACTGGCGGCGATGGAAGCCAGCGCCATCAGCAGGAAAAGACCAAGGTTCGATTCGCCGTTGAGGAAGGTCTCGAACAGCCGCCGCAGATCAGGGAGCCAATAGGACAAACCGAATAATGTGACCAACCCGGGGAGCAGGTAGGCGATGAGCAGACCAAACGATGTGGATGTGATGTCCATCATGCCCCTCCAATTCATAAAGTGACGGCATTCACAATCCTAGTATAGGGGGTTTGGCAATGGATTACAACCCCCCTGCCTCCCTCCCAGATGGTCTGATCGCAGTGCGATCCAACTTGCTTTCCTGCAAGGTTGACCCCCAAATATGGAAGCGGGAGGTCGGGCACCACAACAGGATGCCTTCGTGATGCCTTCGCTCTCCCTTCGCACTACCTTCGTTTTGCCCCGTTGCTGGCCCATCCCAGATATGGGGGTATGGACCCGGCGCGCTGGAGGACCATCCGGTCACTTTAATAACTGATGTTACGCACTGTAATGGTTTGTAAACTATAAACATCCCTCATGTCGTTGCGAGGGTGTTCGTCCCGAAACATTCTCCACTTTGCAGAAATATCATTCGTCAACAAGAGATTGCTTCGTCGGGAGATGTGTCCTCCTCGCAACGACATCCATTTATTTAGGCGAGGAAACTTATATTTTTCCGAACCCCGAGTGATGGGGGACGTTCGTAACGCGGCATTTTGTGCTTTTCCGGATAAATCCAGCACTAAGATTTTCCTCGCTGAGCGGAGGGTCGAGAAGCGGAGCGTATCGAGAACCAAAGTCGAAGCACAAATTGCAAAGCCATCTGCGTCTCGCCTGCGAGGATGAAGCGAACGCGTCCCCTCCGCTCGGCGCGAGTGAACGCCGGATTTAATGGGATGAACACAAAATCTCGCATTACGGGTATCACTAAGTTCCACCGGCATCGACTTGGTTTCATCATCGTTTTGTGTCATAATGATTCTATCCAGGCGGGAAAGAGTTGTCGTTTCAAGCGCAGCCAAGGAGGAAACAATGAAAACTAGGATCCTGGGTGTGATCGTATGCGTGACGCTTCTCATGGCAGTCACATCTCCAATCGTTACCCCGGCGGCTCAAACCCCGGGAGACGTTCGACTCGGAACAATCCAGCCACCAAACGATCTGGACCCGCAACTGGCGCAGAACAGCACCGAAGCTCTGCTCGTGGAGCAGATCTTTCTGGGGCTGACCGGACTGGACGAAAACGGAAATCCGATCCCTGAACTGGCGCAAAGCTGGGATGTCTCTGATGACGGTCTGGTATGGACCTTCACTCTGCGCCCTGAGGTGCAGTGGGTTGGCGCAGATCGCAGACTGATCCGCAATGTGGATTCGAGGGATGTGGGCTTTTCCTTTGACCGGGCTCGTGAGTTCGGCAATTTCAATGGCCTGATCGATGCCGTGGAACTTGTGGATGATTTCACGGTGATGATCATCCTGGGGCAAAGTTATCCAGAACTGGCAACCCTGCTGGCGGTTGCCCCTGCGGCAAAGATCGTGCCGCTCGACCTGGTGTTGGAGGCCGGCGATGAATGGACCTCCCCCGGCGTGATCTGGGGGGACGGTCCCTATCTGTTGGCGGACAGGGCGGGTCCCTCAGTGACGCTGGAGGCGAACCCGTTCTGGGAGGGAGAACGCACAAATGAAGTGAGCGCAGTGCAAGTGGAGTATGTGGAAGACCCGCGCGAATCCCTGCGCCGCTTTGTGAACGGCGAGTTCGACCTGATCGAGTTATACCCGGATTTCCGGGAGATCGTCGGGCAAGATCCCGGTTTTGAGCGCCTCGTAAGGGACATCCCGGGCACTCAAATCAACCTATTCAACCAAAGCCTGTTCGCCCGTCGCGTTGGCATCGGACACAGTTACCTGGTGAAGGAATATCTCCTGCCGGTCTATTCCCCGTTTTTCGGGCTGGGCAGGATTCATCTCTGGCGCTTCAACAACCAGCCGCCCGAAGTGCAGATCGCCGATAACGTGCGCGTGCTGAACGGTGAGACGCTGGGAGCCTTGCTCTCGCTCAACGAGCAGGGCATGCTGACCTTCGACCGGCAGACCCCGCAGCTCAGCCTGATCCAGCCGGGAGATATTCTGGTGGGCGATTCCACCCTCACCGTTGGCAATGATGCGGCGCCGTACGGCTTCCTGTTGAGGGCGGTCAACTTCTTCCCGGATGGCGGGCGCTTCATAGTGGAGACCATTCCGGCGTTCCTGGATGAAGCGGTGATCCAGGGGAGCCTGGCACAGCCCATCGGGATCGATTTCAACAACATCTACGATATCCCGCCCGTCTCCAGCCTCCCGCAAAGCGAACGGTTCGCAACCGTGGCATACAAGCCTCCGTATGCCAGCCTTGAGATCGAGATCGACCGCGTGCTCTACGATGAAGACGGCGACGAGACGAACACCACCGATGACCAGGTGCGGGTGGAAGGCAAGGTGACGGTGGAGCCGGGCGCAGGCATGCAGGTCACGCTGGACATCCGCAATAACCGACTGCAGAGCATGCGCTTTACCAACAACCTGAAACAATCGGCTGAGTTGAAGGTGTATTCACAGGTGAAACTTGCCGACCTGCAAAAGGTTGTTACGATCAAGCGCTTCATCTTCGCGCCGCAGACCTTCCTGATCGGCTGGGTGCCGGTGGTCATCACGCCAGAGATTTCGGTGGTCGCAGGCATCAACGGCAGCATCTCGGTGGACATCAGCACGGGCATCAAGCAGACATCGACGATCACGGCGGGCGCGGAATACCGGAACGGAAACTGGAACCGCGTCCTCGAGATCGGCGACCTGCACGTCAGCCCGTGGGAGATGACGCTCAAGCAGACCGCCTCAGCCCGCGCCTTTGCCGGACCCGAACTTGCGGTCACAATCTACGGGGTGGCTGGTCCGTACGGGCGGATACAGGGATACTTCACCCTGAAAGTGGACCCGGCGGCTTCGCCATGGTGGATCGTGAAGGGCGGCATCGGCGGCGAGGTGGGGTTCAAGGCGCAGGTGTTGAGCGTGATCGATCTGCGCTTCAAGCAACCGTTCGACATCTACGGACCTGAAACGCTGGGAGAGGCGGATAAGATCATCCCCACCGCAACCTTCATGCCAACGAAACCGCCGCCATCAACACCGCCGAAAGTCACGAACGCCTGCACCTCCATCTGGTGGCCCCTGCGCTGCTGGCCCTGGTGGCTGTGGGTGATCGCTGTGCTGCTGGCGTTATTTATTTTGGGAAAGATCTTTGGATAACTGTTAGCTTTCAGCTTCGAGCTGGCAGATCGGTACATCTGAAAATAGTGGGCACGTGACTCTCACATTTTTAACGCCCCCATGAATTGGATTCCGTTCCTGACCCATTCCCATGTTGAGATGGATCAGGAACGGAGCATTCGCGCGCTCACCCAATCATTTCAGGCTCCACTTGAACCTGCCCACGGCAAAATCGATGCCCTCCACCAGGGCTTTCGATGTCACACCCCAGGTAAAAATGGTCAGGTAATCCATGAAGGTACCGAAGTTCTTGCCGATGTAGAGGGCTGTCATGGCGGTCGAGATTGCGATAACCAGGGCGAGACCGGTGATCCCGGCTTCCCGCCACCAGCGAAGTTCGGGAGGATATTTTGCGTTCAACGTAACGCCCGGAGGCGGTTTCACGGGTTCGCCGATCTCACCAAAGAATTGTCTTAGTTTTGAGCCCAGCCCCTCAAAGAGTTCTTCGATCGGCGCCTGAGCCTCGGAAGGCGTGTACGCCTCCACCGGTTGCGATGTTTTGGAAACCCAGAGGAGTCGCTGCTGTTCCGCGCAGGTACTCAAATAATCGTTTGCCCAATTGTATAACTCACGCCCGGTCCTGGCTTTCGTTTCGATCATGAACCTTTCCTTTACGTCGTCGGCAAGGGAGGCAAACATATCGATCCCGTTCAGCCCAAGCAGCAGGGCTTCCACCTGGTCGATATCTTCGGCCGTACAGCGGATTTTCAGGTCATCTGCATCGGCAGCCAGCCATAGTTCGCCCCAAGCCTGGTTGATGAGGCGGTCTGCGGCGTACAGGTCTTCCTTGTACTTTTCGGGCCAGCTCCCGGCAATTCCCTCCAGGGCAACGATCCGCGCCCGGTACAGTTGAATTTCAGCGTTCAAATCACCCCAGCCGCCCAGCAACTTTGTCGCCTTTTGCACTTTATCGTCCAGCACAACGATCTTTTCCAGTTCGATCGGTTCCCCAGCCATTTTTTTCTTTGCATCCAGATAACTGGCGGGCCACTCACCGATGTTCCGGGGCCAGGCTGGTTTGTTGGCGGTCGGCGTGGAGCCGAATTTGGCAATCGCTTTTTCCAGTTCCAGCAACTTCCCTTCAAAACCTTCCCAGACTTGGATTTGTTTTTCCAGCGCATCCAGTTCCGCCTGCGCGGCTTGATAATCCTTGTTGGAATCTTCGATGACCGGGGCAGAGATGTTATCGAGCTGTTCGAGCTGTTCGTTCAGTTTACTTATCCTTTTCCCGAAATCTTCGAGGTTCAGGCTGTACCCCATGAAATTCACGCTCTTTTTCGGATGGTTTTCCAGATTCCGTTTTCGCTCCAAAAGCGCTTCGATCTTTTTGCCCACTCCCACATATCGTTGAATGCCCATTGCAATCAGAATGCCAACGATCAGAACGAACACCGGCAATATCCAGTGGTCGGTGACATTGACTGTGAGGGTAACTGCCCCTCTGTCCTTATCATTCGGGAGCAGGTCCAGTTTGGCGGTGTAAACGCCCGGGTCGGATAAACCATTGAATTGCAGTTCCACTCCGGGTGACGAGTTTTCAGGTTTGAGCGATGTCACCGGGAGGACCTCCACGAGTCTGCCATCGGGACCGACGAGATAACCCAGCGGCTTTGGGGTTTCTTCCTCCGCATCTATTTTGATATCTTCAACAGCATCGACTTTCAGAGGCAGGTAACAGGGTGGCTGGCAGAGCGGCGCTTCGCCCAGTTCATTCCGGACCGCTTTCAGGGTCCAGGTTTCATATAAAGGCTCAAAGGATAACCCCGTAACCGGGGTTTCATCCTTCACAACCAACTGGACTGCCCGCTGGATGGCGGTCTGACTCTGCAGTGGTTCCGAAACCACCAGGAACCCATTGTAGGTCCCGGGCTTGATCTTTTTCAACTCGTCAGCTGCCACGTGAAGATAAAGGCGGCTGTTCCCCCCGCCTGCAAGTGTGACGGTTTTCAACGATTCGGCGGGAGGCTCGCTTGTTTTCGAAACCAGGAAGACGATCCCCGGCTTTTCATTCGGGTTCTTTGCAGGGAAATCAAAGCCACTGATATCCAACTCGAGCGAATAACCGAAGGTGGACTTGTTTATCAGAACAAACTCCACCGGCTTTTCAGGATCGGCGACAAGCACATCAGCGTTGGAGAATGCAAAATCGGGTTTTGGAGGCGCTTCTCCCTGCGCAAAGGCAGGGAAAGGTGCAAGCAATATCCCCGCAAGCAGGAACAAACAAACAAGAATTCCATTCAGACGACTCACAATGTTTTTCATTTTTTACTCCCTCGATATTACAATTTTCCATCCTGCAATTTTATCCTCTTCGCATACCAGTATTGCACAAATGGCAACCTATTACAACTTTCAATTTCATTTCAATGCGGATACATTATGTCCCATTCGATAGAGGATCATCGCATTTTCTTGCACAAACACGATTTTTGTCTTATGCTTTGATCGTCAAACCAATGCACAATCTTAGAGATAAGGAGGCAGAGCAAAGTGAGAATCGCCTGCCCGAAATGCGACTTCCGCCCCACGCCGGACATGCTCTGGATGTGTTACCCGGGCTGCGGGCACAGATGGCACACCTTCGCCACGCACGGGATATGTCCCGGCTGTGCGAAGATGTGGCACGAAACACAGTGTCCGCATTGCAGGATGTGGTCCCTGCACGATGATTGGTACCGGGACGATGAACCGTCGGGGCTTGTTTCAGGGAAGGAGAGGCGGGAGGAGAAAGAGAGAGAGGCAGGTGATGGTCAATTTGTGCAAAGCCAGAACGGAATTCCTTGTTGTATATTCTTTCCAAACGCACTATAATTTTCCCAGAGGCGAGATATAAAAAGCGAGGTAACATGATCTGGGTTGGAATGTCGATCCCCACTTTACCAGGCTCCTCAAAGAAGCCGCGCACACAGCATCCGGGCGCCAGGAATATCGAGGATGATCCTGAGACAGAACAACCGAAAGTCCCTGAGAGACCAGACGACAAGCCGGGCGAAGGGTCATCAGTCAACCCGAGGTCCAGACCGCAGTCTCCCAGACTTCCCGGCAAGAAGCCTTCATAAAAGGGTAGTCGATAATACTGGGTTCATATCTCGATGAATGCTTTCACGAATTATCTGGAAAAGTTGGGCAGTAATTTCCTTGTGGCATCCATGGTGCCATCCCTGACCTTTGTGGTTGCCAGCATCCTAGTGTTCGATCCCACCCTTACTATCCTTGCAGCCTTCAAAGATATTGAAGAAATCCCCCGCCTGATCATTCTCGGCTTGCTCGTCTCCATTTTCACAGTCATCATCGGCTTCACTTTGACCGCTCTCAACACCTTCATCCTTAAGATGTTTGAGGGGTATGTCAAGCCCTTTCCAGTCTACATTGCATATTATCTTAGTCAAAAGAAACATCTGAGAAAAGCCCGCGCCCTGATGGAACAACGGGACCTTCTGGAAAGCCGGATTCGCGAACTAAAAAAACAAGTGAAGCACGATCCCCGCTGGCAATCAGAACTGGACGAATTGTCGGAACAACATTACATGGTCGCAGCAGAATATGGGCTGACATATCCCGAGGATTTGAAGGATGTAATGCCTTCTCGCTTCGGCAATACGCTCAAGGCAGCGGAGAACTATCCGGGAGAACGGTACGGTTTTGATGGAGTTCACATCTGGCCAAGATTGGTCGACGTGATACCCACCGAGTACAAATTGAGCATAGACAGCACGCGAAACGAACTGTCTTTCCTCGTAAACATGTCGATTCTCTCAGCGACATTTGCCCTGCTTTGCGTACTGGCATTCTTCCTTTCCATGGGGGGAGTCAGCGGAGCAGGTACGAATCCAAAGGTATTTCTCGATTTCCTGCCAGTAATTGGTAAATTTATCCTTCTTGCCGGAGTCGGAATTACCTGTTGTTATTTCTTCTACAATGCTTCGATTTTCTCAGTTGGCTCCTTTGGATTGATGATCCGTTCATCCTTCGATCTTTTCCGGCTCGATCTTCTCAAGAAACTCGGAGTGGAAAGACCAAAGGATTCCATTCAGGAATTTGAAACATGGAACAGCTTGAACGAGTTGATCGTTCTCGGAAG
>DIDP01000023.1:0-15764 GCA_002418205.1 Anaerolineales bacterium UBA5797
CGATGATGCGCTGGATCAGGCGTGGGATGGCAAGGTCAATGAAGACTACCAATGTGAGCAGCGTAAGGGAAATGACGCTCCATTTCCAATAGGGCTTGATAAAGTGTATAAGTTTTCGAATATGGGTCATGGATTTAATTGTCTTTCAGGCAAGTTTATCAAAAGATAAGATTGATCGGTTGCATTTTCCTTACCGAATTGACGAGAAAAAATTTTGTGCATTCTTTCAATTCTTCCACTCTGACGACTCTCTCCTCCACCTGACCTGTTTCCAGTAAATGGGCACGGAACGTGCCTGGGAGTACTCCGCAGGAGACGGGCGGGGTATAGAGTTTGCCATCCATTTCAACGACGAGGTTGCCGATGGTGAATTCGGTCAATTCGTTTCCTTCGTTGTAAAGCAGTACATCGTCGTAATCGGGGAAATCCATGCGGGCAGATTCGTACACTTCACGATGTGTGGTTTTGTGGAAGAGGAAAACGTTCCCCGAGTTGACGGGTCCAGTTGCAGGAACGACCTTCAGTGAAGTTTGATCGTCCGATGGCTGAAAAGATTTTGCTTCGTGGCTCAAATTTCCGTTCTTATCGAGCAGCAATCTCACGCGTTGCGGGGAGGTGAATTGGGAGGAGATTTCATCGAGGTAGGTTTCGATGATTTGTTTTGGTTCGGTGTGGTCTCGATACGCCGCTGCGCGGCTACTCGACCACCGTTGTTCTTTTAAGATTCGATAATCAAAATACTCTGCTGAATCCAGTAAACGGGCGATATGTTTCTCGCGCAGGAAAAATCCTTCCTCGGGAGTCCACAGCATGGTTTCAAGCAGGGAGAATTGTGGAGGTTCCTCCGTCAGCACGCGCGCTTTGAGCAGGGCTTCGGCATATTCGTCCGCGCTGGTCGAGTCCCAGACGATGCCGCCGCCGACCCCGTATTCCGCGGTTTGGGTCTCACAGTCAATCAGCACAGTGCGGATAGCCACATTGAAGGATGCTTTACGACTTGGTGCAATGTGACCGATACTGCCTGTGTAGATCTTGCGCGGCGTGGTTTCGAGATCGGCGATGATTCTCATCGTGCTGACCTTCGGCGCGCCGGTGATGGATGCACAGGGGAAGAGCGCGCTGATGATCTTCGTAAGCGACATATCCGTTTTTGCCTTCACGGTTGAGGTCATCTGCCAGAGGGTGGGATATTTTTCGGTCGTAAATAATTCGGGGACATGCACACTCCCGATCCTTGCGATGCGCCCCAGGTCGTTGCGGATCATGTCCACGATCATGACGTTTTCCGCGCGGTTCTTTTCGGAGTTTCGCAGCCATTCGGCTTGTTCTTTGTCCTCGAGGGTTGTGCGCCCGCGTTTGACCGTCCCTTTCATGGGGCGGCCAGTGATCGTATCTCCATCGAGTTGAAAGAAGAGTTCAGGCGAAGCAGATGCGATGACATAACGACCCGTGTCAATGTATGCGGCATGGTTGTTTTGAGTCTGGGCGAGGTGGAGGAAGAAATTCCAGGGATCGGTTTTGAATTCCGCCTGCAGGCGCATTGTGTAATTGACCTGATAGGTGCGTCCATGGGCGATGTGATCCTTGATCCGTTCGATGGCAGCGTTGTATGTTTCGCGGGGAACAGTGGGGGACCAGGATAAGGCTGGTTTGGGCGAGACAGGCTGGGGCAGGTCAATGAGGCGGGGCGCGGGGTAGAGTCCAAACCAGAGCAGAGGGAATCCCAAACCCCGCGCTTCGTCTTCGGACTTTGCTTCACTTGCCCTCCGCTCAGCGCGAACAATAAGCGACTCGTCAAACGCGGGTGCGGCTTCGTAACTGAGAAATCCAGCCGCATGCCAGTGATTGGCGTTCACAAGATCTTCGATCTCGCGCAAAGCGGGAACGACATCCTCCGGCGTATGGCTTGTGATGATGCGATGTGGCTGGGTGAAATAAAGCCACTTGTGTTCAACCTTCAGTAGAGCTTCATTTGTTTTGATCAAATTTTTCTCGATCAGGCTTGATGATAGAATTGAACCGGATACGAGTATAAATCATTTACCATTCACACAGGAGAACTTTATGAAGCAGCATCGAATGCGGTTATTTGTAGCGGTTCTTGTTTTGGGGTCAATATCCTGCCAGGCCCTCTCAGGCGTACGAGATGTACCGCAGGGGAACGAGAACTCAAGCCCTGAGGTTACTGAACCGTCCAGTTCCCTGGATGACTCGAACGCCAGCAGCCCCTACCCGGTGACCGAGGACGCGCGGGAGATCACGGATTTTGGCGATGGGAGCATCCTGTATTACACCAACATGTCGCTTGAAGAAGTGATGGACTTTTACCGTGACGCCTACACATCCAGGGGCTATACCGAACGTGAGTTGTTGACTGTTGTTTCGGATGGAGTGTTCAGCATGGTGTTCGATGGCGATCCGAGCGGCAAGGCGGTGGTCATTCAAAGTGTGGACCTGGGCGATGGCAGTCGGACGGTGGCGATCCGGTTGGAAGCGCAATAGCAATCGATTGGCCCTGATGGATTCCGGTATGAAGCGTAAACAGATATTCCATTGGATTCCCGCCCTGGTCATGATGGGGGTGATCTTTTGGTTTTCGTCCCAGCCGTCCTACAACCTTCCAAACTTCAATTGGGCAGACCGGCTCGTCAAAAAAGGCGGGCACATGGTCGGCTATGGAGTTTTGGGTCTGGCTTATTGGTACGGGTTCGGATGGAGACAGGAGAAACGCTGGCTGGCGTGGATGCTGGTCATCCTTTATGCGTTGTCGGATGAATACCATCAATCCTTTGTGCCGGGACGCAATGCATCCATCTGGGATGTGCTGGTCTTCGACAACCTGGGCGGGTTGATCGCATTATGGCTGGCAGAATTCCGCCTGAAACGAAAACGACCAGGCGCAGACGCCTGATCGTTGCCGATGACGATTGTAAAATATGAAGCTGCTTCCGGATCACTCGAACTCGACCTCGATCTCTTCGTCCTCCTGCCAATCCTCCATGCGCTCGAACTCGATATCGCTGAAAAGACCGTCCTGATGTGCAGAGACGCGGTATCGTTTGACCAGTTCGAGCAAGGCCAGGAACGTCACCACGATCTCAAGACGGGAGGCTCCATTCTCGATCAAAGCGCTGAAGGTCGTGCGCTGCACATCCTTGATCACCTTTGAGATCAGGTCGATCTTCTCGCGGATCGTCACGCGCGGCGGCGCGATCACGGTGCCGAGCGGCTTCTTCGACTTCTCCTTTGCAAATGCCTCCTCCGCTGCGGCGATCAATTTTTCAAGCGTAATGTTCGAGAGATCAAGTTTGGGTTCGATCTTCGGCGGTGGTGCGATCCGCAGATAAGTCCTCAGGTTGGCGTCCTGTCTCTCGTTCAGCCATCCGCCGATCTCCTTGAAGCGTTTGTACAACTTCAATTGATCTACCAGCGTCTGTCCCACGTCCTCTTCACCGGGTTCGCGCACAGGCGGGCGCGGCAGGATCGCCTCCGACTTGATCTGCACCAGTTTCGCCGCGATCACCAGAAAGGCGGAGATCTCGTCCGGGTTGAGCTGTTCGAGATTGTTGATGTAAACCAGATATTGATCCGTCACCATCCCCAGCGATACGGTCGTGATATCCAGCTCGGCGTGTTCGATCAGGTTGAGGAGCAGGTCGAGCGGTCCCTCATAGACCGGCGTATGTACGGTGTAATTCAACTGGCGTCCCAGCAGGTTTTCCATAGGCTGTGAATTATATCTGAGACCTGACAGGTTTTCAAAACCTGTCAGGTCTACTATAATCTTTTTATGCCAAACAAGCTGACACATCTCGATGAACAGGGCCGCGCCAGAATGGTGGATGTCGGTCACAAGCCGGACACCGAGCGGATCGCGGTCGCGCGCGGTGAAGTCCATATGAAAAAAGAGACGCTGGATCTGATCCGTGCCGGGCAGATCAAGAAGGGCGACGTGCTGACCATCGCGCAGATCGCCGGGATCACTGCCTCCAAGCGGACCTCAGACCTGATCCCGTTATGTCATCCTTTGCCCCTCACCAGGGTGGATGTGGACCTTGCGCTCGACGACTCGCTCCCCGGCGTGGTCATCACCGCCACGGCAAAAGTGACCGGTAAAACCGGCGTCGAAATGGAGGCATTGACCGCGGTCTCTGTTGCGGCGTTGACGGTCTATGACATGGCAAAAGCCGCCGAGAAGACCATGCGGATTCAGAATATTCGCCTCCTCGAAAAGCACGGCGGGCAGAGCGGCGATGTGGTGAATGAGTAATTGGAATCAGGTGAGAAGACATGAGTTATCAATCCATTAATCTTCCGGAGAAGTTATCCAAATTCTCCGAGCATTGGTCTCCCAGGATCATCGCGCAGATGAACGACTACTATATAAAACTTGCCAAAGTGCAGGGAGAATTTGTGTGGCATGACCACCCTGAAACGGACGAGATGTTCCTGGTGCTCAACGGCAGTCTCGACATTCATTTTCGCGACGGCGTAGTGACATTGAATGCAGGTGAAATGTACGTTGTTCCCAAAGGCGTGGAACACAAGCCGGTTGCCGAACGGGAATGTCAGATCATGCTGATCGAACCGGCAGGTACGGTTAATACAGGTGATGTCGTCGATGAAAAGACAGCGCCCAATAATATCTGGATTTAGAGGATCATGAACCGAATCAAATTATTGTTTTTTGCCACCCTGCGTGACCGCGCCGGGACAAAGTCCATGGAGTTGGATGTGCCGGAGGATATGACCGTGCAGGGTTTAAAGGAAAAACTCGCGCAGGAATACCCCAATCTCAGGGAGTCCATGAAAAGCGTGTTGATCACCATCGATCGTGAGTACGCCTTCGATGAGGCGGTCATTCCGCCGAACGCGGAAATGGCGATGTTCCCGCCGGTCAGTGGAGGATGACATTCCACATGCAGCCTGCGAACCTTCCCACCATCTTCTCGATAACCGAAGAGGAAATTGACCTGAACGAACTGCTGGCGCAGATCACGCTTACATCCACAGGTGCGGCGGCGATCTTCACCGGCCTGGTGCGTGGAGAAACGCTTCGACAAGGCTCAGCGCAGACTTCAGGCGGCGATGCGCATGAGACGGAGTATCTCGAATACGAAGCATATATCCCAATGGCGGAGGCGAAGATGAAACAGGTCGCGGACGAGATCCGCGCCAGGTGGCCTACGGTGGAGGGGATCGCGGTTGTTCAACGCATCGGCAGGCTGTATCCCAAAACACCGACCGTCCTGATCGCCTGTACCGCGGCCCATCGCGATACCGGAGTTTTCGAGGCTGCGCGATATGGCATTGACCGCCTGAAGGAGATCGTGCCGATCTGGAAAAAGGAGGTCAGCCCGGATGGTCAGTTTTGGGTGGAGGGAGACTACACTCCGAAGGCGGGGGAGTAGGGGAAGTTCCGGGCTGGGAGGATGTCTCTTTAACAGGAGCAGTTCCAGGCTTCGGTTGAAGCGGGTTTTCATCTTCCAGAGCGTGACTCATATCAGGCTTTGGGGTTTTAGCAAGTCGAAGTCTAAGTGATTGCGAGGAGCGAATGGAAAAAGTTGTCATTACTGGCATGGGTACGGTGAATCCACTGGGGCTGACCGTGGAGGAGAGTTGGAAGAATGCGCTGAACGGGGTTTCGGGCGTGGGACCGATCACTTTATTTGACCCGACTCCGCTCAACGTCCATTTTGCGGCGGAAGTGAAAAATTTTATCCCCGAGAATTACATGGATGCGAAGGAAGCGCGGCGGCGTGACCGGTTCGAGCAGTTGGGGATTGCCGCGGCGCGGGATGCGCTGAAGAGTTCCGGGCTGGAGGTGACTGAAGCCAATGCCGGCAGGATCGGTGTGCTGGTTTCGTCTGCGATCGGCGGGATAAAATCCCTGCAGGATGCAGTCATTACGAACCATGATGAGGGACCGCGGCGCGTCAGCCCGTTCCTGATCCCGATGTTGATGCCGAACGGCGCGGCGGGGATGATCGCGATCGATCATCAGATCAAGGGACCGTGTTTCTCGGTGGCTTCGGCTTGCGCCTCGGGCGCGGATGGGATCGGGACCGCCTTTCTGATGTTGAAGGCTGGCATGATCGACGCGGCGCTCGCGGGCGCGGCCGAGATGACCATTTGTTCAACGGGCGTCGCGGCGTTCGACCGCGTCGGGGCGATGTCGCGCCGCAACGATGATTACTCCATGACGCCCCAGCCTTTTGACAGGAACCGGGATGGACTGGTGATGGGCGAGGGCGCGGCGGTATTGGTGCTTGAGCGCGAATCGCACGCGCAGCAGCGCGGTGCGAACATCCTTGCCGAACTGGCTGGATACGGCGCCACCGCGGACGCGTTCCACGTGACCGCGCCGCATGAAAAGGGCGCGGGCGGCGCAGCTGCCATGTTGATGGCGCTAAATTCCGCCGGGGCAAGTGTGAATGATCTTGGCTACATCAATGCGCACGGGACCGGCACACCGTTGAACGATCAATCCGAGACGCGGGCGGTGAAGGCTGCTTTTGGCGACATGGCGTATAAGATCCCGATCTCATCCACCAAGTCCATGACAGGGCATATGATGGGTGCCACGGGCGCGCTGGAAGCCATTTTCTGCGTTCAGGCGGTGCGGGAGAGCCTTTTGCCGCCGACCATTCACTATGAAACGCCCGATCCCGAATGCGATCTGGATTACGTCCCGAACCAGGCGCGCGAGAAAAAGATCACGCTTGCGATCAGCAATGCCTTCGGCTTCGGCGGTCATAACGCCGTGCTGGCGATACGGAAATATTCATGAGTCGGAGAGAAAGGCATTTAGATCCACTTTGCCTTAACCCGGTAAAACTCGCTTGTGAATTCAGAAAATGCGTGCTATAATCCGCCGTCGCTCGAAAAACGAATACATTCACAGGTAAGGAAGAAAGACAATGGCAGACATCATAAAGGCTCTCGAAGCCCCCAAAAACGAAAATATTCCCCAGGTAAAATCCGGTGACAGTGTAAGCGTGCACGTCAAGATCAAGGAAGGCGACCGCGAACGTATTCAGGAGTTCAAAGGTACCGTCATCCGCACCCGCAAGGGCGGCAACGATCAGTCCATCACGGTCCGCCGTGTGGCTTCCAACGGCATCGGTGTGGAGCGCACATTCCTGCTCCGCTCCCCGCGCATCGACAAGGTGGTGGTCGAACGCCACAGCGTCGTCCGCCGCGCCCAGCTCTACTTTATGCGTGAGCGCACCGGCAAATCCGCCCGCCTCAAACAGAAATTCGACTGAACTTCAGAAAACAAAGGGACGCCCCCAAACGGCGTCCTTTTTGCTTTAAAATATGGTCATGAAACCTCTTATCGGAATTACCACGAATCAATCCACCAATATTCACGGGCACCCGACCGTGCTGCTCATGCAGTCCTATATCGATGCGGTCATGCAGGCGGGAGGCGTTCCAGTATTGATCCCTTCCATGATCCATGCCGATGGGTGGGATGCTCTCTACTCCCGTTTGGACGGCGTTCTCTTCTCCGGCGGCGGGGATATCGCCATCGAGCAGTTTTCCGGCGAGCCGCATCCCCGCGTCGATGATGTGGACCCGGAGCGGGATTCCGTTGAATTGAAGATGATACAGGCTGCCGCCTCGGACGGCAAACCCTTCCTCGGCATTTGCCGCGGATGTCAACTTGTCAATGTGGGTCTGGGCGGGACCCTTTATACCCACATCCCCGACCAACTCCCGAACGCCCTCGACCATTCCTACCCCGGCAACATGCGGACCGTGCTTGTGCATGAAGTGAAGATCGAAGAGGGGACGCACATCGCGGAAGTATTGGGCGAGCCCATCGTCAGGGTCAACAGCCTGCACCATCAGGGACTCAGGGACATTGCACCCTCATTGCGCGTTGCCGGTCACGCGCCAGACGGACTTGTGGAAGCGGTGGAGCTGCCCGATCATCCCTTCGGCATCGGCGTGCAATGGCATCCCGAATGGCTGACCGATCAGGAATCCACGCGGAATTTGTTCAGGAAATTCGTCGAAGCGGCAGGGAAGTAGGATTGCAGTCTTCAGCATCTCCCATTGGCATTTTTGATTCCGGTGTGGGCGGGCTTTCCGTTTTGCGGGCGATCCGGACGCAGATGCCCAATGAGTCGGTTATCTATTTCGGGGACCAGGGGCACATTCCCTATGGTCCGCGTCCGATGGAACAGATCCGCGATTTCTCCGAAGCGATCACGAAATTTCTACTCGAACACAATGCAAAGATCATTGTGGTTGCCTGCAACACGGCATCCGCGGCGGCATTAAAGTATTTGCGGGGGACGTTTCCTGACGTGCAGTTCGTTGGCATGGAACCGGCGGTCAAGCCTGCGGCAGAACATACGCAAACGGGCAGGGTGGGAGTCCTTGCCACGCCGGCCACGTTCCAGGGCGCGTTGTACGCGTCGGTGGTGGAGCGATTTGCAAATGGCGTCGAGTTGTTTCAGAATACCTGCAGTGGATTGGTACAACAGATCGAACAGGGAAACCTGAACGGCAGTGAAACCCGCAGGATATTGGAGGATGCCCTCCGCCCGATGCTCGAAAAGGACATCGATACGGTTGTGCTGGGCTGCACCCACTATCCGTTTGTGATACCGCTCATTCAGGAGATCGCGGGGGAGAAGGTCCGGGTGATCGATCCGGCTCCCGCAGTGGCGCGGCAGGTTCGGCGTCTGCTTGAGGCGGGTGGGTTGAGAAATGAGTCCGATGAACCGGGGGATATCAGGTTCTATACATCCGGTGAGGTCAACGCCCTCAAATCCCTGCTGCCTGTTTTATTGGGAGAAGACGGGGATGTGGAACGAGTCGAATGGGTGGATGATTCTGTCATAAGTCATTCGCACTGAGCGAAGTCGCAGGCGGAGCGCGCTCCGTCCACCCTTCGTTCTGCCAGTGCGTTGATTTTATAGCGCCCACGCGAGCATCATGCCAAAGATCGCAATGATCACGCCAAGGTGAAGGAAGAGGTTGCTCAATGTGAGAAAGCCGGCGGGAATCAGAAACGGCAGCACAAAATTGACGATGATCAATACAATGCCGATCAACGGCAGGAGCCCCTTGCGGTGCGCGAAATAATCGGATGCATTGTCGACCAGTTTCGAAAGCCACTTCATAGTTCTGCCTCTTCTTCGGGTTCTTCAGGCTCCTGATGGTTGTTGGGAACCTGCCATGAATCAAATTGCGCGAGCAGGCGTCCGGGCACACGCCCCTGCATGTACACGCCGCCGCGCCCATGCTCGACCAGCTCGACCTGGCCTGCCTCATGGAACAGAGAGATCAGGGCGCCCTGCTGATAGGGTAGGCGCACGCGGATGGGTGTATACGTTTCATACAGCTCCTCCTGGATGACTTGCAACAGGTCTTTGACGCCGGTTCCATCCAGGGCGGAAATTGCCACCGCCTTCGAAAAGCTTTTCACTACATCCCGGGCGGACTCGGGGTCGCGCAGGCGATCCACCTTGTTCAACGCAGTTACGACAGGGATGTGGTGCGCTTCGATGGTATCCAGCGTCTCCTGCACGGCTTCGGATTGATTCAGCGCGTTGGGGTGGGAGATATCGACCACGTGCAGAAGTAAATCCGCCTCCGCGATCTCCTCGAGCGTGGCATGGAACGATTCCACCAGTGTGGTTGGGAGTTTCTGAATGAAACCGACCGTATCGGTGAACAAAGCCTGATACCCGCCAGGCAGTTCCACGCGGCGGGTGGTGGGGTCAAGCGTGGCAAAGAGTTGATCTGCCACATACACATCGGATCTGGTGATCTTGTTCAAAAGTGTGGACTTGCCCGCGTTGGTGTACCCGACAAGCGCAACGGTTGGGATGCGCGAACGTTTACGCTGGGCGCGGTACCGCATGCGATGCGCGCGGACCTTTTCCAATTCCTTTTTGAGCTGCGAGATCCGCTTGCGGATTGCGCGTTTGTCCACTTCCAACTGTGTTTCGCCGGGACCGCGCAGACCCACGCCTCCCGTCGAACCGGCGCGGCCGCCGCCACCGCCCGCCTGGCGTTCAAGGTGCGTCCATTGACCGGTCAGGCGCGGCAGGTAATATTCGTATTGGGCGAGTTCCACCTGCAGCATGCCTTCGCTTGTATGAGCATGTTGGGCGAAGATATCGAGAATGAGCGCTGTCCGGTCGAGCACACGGACGTTCTTGCCAAGAGCCAGTTGCAGTTCCCGCTGGTGACGCGGCGAGAGTTCGTCGTCGAAGATGACCACCTGCGACTGGGTCTCTTCAACGAGCGCTTTGAGTTCGTCCACTTTGCCAGGACCGATGTAGGTTTTGACGTGAGGCCGGTCCAGCTTTTGGGTCAATTCACCGACAACGTCCAGTCCGGATGTGTCGGAGAGCAACTCCAGTTCGGTGAGCGAATCTTCGAGCGACAGGATCGTCTTCTGTTGGAACAATTCCACGCCGACGAGAAAGGCTTTCTCGCGGGGCGGGTTGGTGGGTTGGGGAGTCTTTTTTGTCATAGATTTTCCATTGTCCATTGACAGGGTTCGTCTGACCGCTGTATTTCATTCCTTTTTTTCGAGTGCGTCGAATAGTCTTGCCATTTTTGTGTCCGGTGATTCGGTGCGGATGGGGATGAGGATATGGAACGTGGACCCGGGACATTTCTTTTCATCATACCCTTCGGACTCCACCCAGATCGAGCCGCCGTGCGCCTCCAGAATGCCGCGCGCAATGGGCAACCCCAGACCGGGACCCCCGCCCTTGAATTTGGTCTTGCCGCTCGAATGCAACTCCACGCGGCCGAGTTGACCGAATTTCTCGAAGATGATCTCCTGGTTCTCCTGTGATATGCCGATGCCTGTATCCGCAATAATGACCTCGATCAAGCCTGGCAGCAACCGGCCATCAATGGTGATCCTGCCGCCATCGGGCGTATATTTTATCGCATTGTTCAGGATGTTCCGCATCGCCTGCATGATGCGCGCCGGATCGACATAGATCCATTGCTTGTTGCCTTCGAACTCCCTGATATCCACATTCAGTTTCCGGCTTACGAACGTCTCTTCGAGCTCAATGTACAACGCGTTGACCATCTGGCTGACCTGCATCGGCTGGAAGTTGAGTTTAAGCAGATCGTTGTCGATCATCGAAACATCGATCATATCATCCACAATGGTGCGCAGGCGGGCGATCCCGGTTTGCATGCCCGTCAGCAGGCTATTCAGCGTACTCGATTTTTCATCGACCACCAGGTCTTCCATCATGGAGGCGTAGCCATCGATCAGGGTGATCGGGGTCTTGAGTTCGTGCGCCGCAACGGAGATGAACGCAGATTTGCTCTTATCCACGCGTTCCATTTGCTTCTGCACTTTTTCCATCTCGCCCGTAATGTGCGCCACGCGCGTTTCCATCTCATAGCGGGCAACCACGCCAAGCCCATAAGTGAAGATCGGTACGACCGCTGAAAGCAGGTCGAGCGCCTGTTGCCTTGTCAACGTTTCGCTTGCCACCTGTATGGTCATTACGATCATCCGGTTCAGGATGAACGTGACTTGGTACATCCCCTCTTCAAGACCGGTCTCCGTCGATGACTTCGCCCAGTCGAGCAGGATCGAGTCCATCCATGCCGGGTCGCCGGTTGTCACCGATTGTTCCAGCAATTCGAAGAAACGATCCAGTTGCTCATTCAACCCCTCGCGGAGGTCCATTCCGCGCGCCAATTCATGCCCGACGCGTTCTGTCCAGGCGGGGCGGATTTTTAAAAGCAGCTTTGGGATGGATGTCGTCGTTTTCTTCGGCACGGGAATATTTTATCAGGGTTGACTGCTGAGTTGTACGATCCACGTCTGTAGCGTCTCGCCGACCGCCTGCAGGCTGTCCGCGGAGACCTTGTCCGGCGTATCCTGCGTGGTGTGCCAGTATGGATAATCGAAATCAATGATGTCGATGGCAGGCAGACCGGCTTCCAGAAACGGCGTGTGATCGTCAAGCATCGAATATTTGTATTCGGGTATAAATACATCCGCATGCCCGAGATTTTCAGCAACCAGCCAGATCTCGTCCGTCAGGGCGGGGTCGGAGTTGCGTTCCTTGTAGAAGTTCAAATCGGTATCGCCGATCATATCCACAATCACGACCGCCTGCGGATGGATCGGGTTATCCTTCACAAATACGCGCGAACCCAGAATCCAGTCCCAGCCATTGAGTCGCCCATTGTCTTCCGCATCGAAGAAGACCAGCCAGACCGGAAGCGTATCAGCCGGGAGGACGCGCGAAAGTTCAAGCAGCACGGCAACACCGGAGGCGCCATCGTTCGCCCCCGGCACAAATTCCGTGCGCTTTGCGGGGTCAGGATCCTGGTCCGCGACAATGCGCGTATCGTAGTGTGCGCCGATGATGATCTGCGGACTCTCGCCCCCTCGTTTTGCAACGATGTTCCTTATCGGATGCCCCAACGCTTCAGACTCCTGGACCTCCACCTGCCAGCCTGCGGATTCCAGTTCCGCACGCATCCATTCCCGGACTTTGGCATGTCCCTCCGACCCGGGCACACGAGGTCCGTACGCGACCTGCGTTTGCACGTCGGCATAAGCGCGCTGCCCGTCAAAGATAACGGGAGCAGGCTTGCCCTGAGTTTGATCGAGGGGTGTCGGTTGAGAAAGAAACGAGTAAACGTACCAGCCCGTGGTTGCCGCGAGCAAAAATCCGATCAACGATAGATAAATGACGATGGATCTGTTCTTCAAACTGCAACCCCGTCGATCAAGAGGTTGAGGTCTGCCAATGCGCGTTCGGCGTAGGCTTTGCCGCGCTCGCGTTTTCCAATCCTCGTTTCCAGCGACGGGAGAATTCCAAAGTTGGCTTTCATCGGCTGGAAGTCTTTTAAGTCGGCGTGGGTGACGTAATGGCACAGCGCGCCGAGCATGGTGGTTCGAGGAAGCGCAAGAGGCGGTTCTTCGTGATGCAGCCGCGCCGCGTTCACGCCCGCCAGCAAACCGGTGGCAATGTTGCCCATGTAGCCTTCCACGCCGGTGATCTGACCGGCAAATAACAGGTCATCGCGTTGGATGGCTTGAAGCGTTGGCCGCAGGAGTTTTGGGGAGGCGATAAACGTATTGCGGTGCATCTGACCGTAGCGCATGAAATCGGCATTCTCCAACCCCGGTATCATACGGAACACCCGCTTCTGCTCGGGAAACCTGAGGTTGGTTTGAAAGCCGACGAGATTGTAGAGACTGCCTGCGAGGTTGTCCTGCCGCAATTGCACGACCGCGTGCGGACGTTTGCCGGTACGCGGGTCGCGCAATCCAACCGGGCGCATGGGACCGAACGCCAGCGAATCCAACCCGCGCCCGGCAATGATCTCCACCGGGAGACAGCCCTCGAAGAAGTGCCCGGCTTTGACACCGCTCCTGATGGCATCTTCGAAGGCGCGGAGTTCAATGCGTTCCGCGCGGAGAAGCGCATCCACGAACGCGTAGTATTCTTCCTTCGTAAACGGACAATTAATATAATCGCCTTCATCCTGATCGCCAGTCCCGTAGCGCGAAGCGCGGAAAGCGATCTCCATATTGATCGAATCGGCGTGGATGACCGGCGCGATGGCATCGAAGAAAAAGAGATGCTCCTCGCCGCTCAGCTTCGCGATCGAATCGGAAAGCGCGGGCGAGGTCAACGGCCCGCTGGCGAGAATGGTTGGTGTTTGGGGAATCTCGGTGACCTCCTCGCGAACGATCTCGATGTTTGGATGATTCTCGATCCTTTCGGTGACGAGCCGCCCGAAGAGTTCGCGGTCCACGGCAAGGGCGCCACCTGCGGGCAGCGCGGCTTGTTCAGCGCATTCCAGCAGCATCGAACCGAGCAGGCGCGTCTCGTTCTTGAGCAGGCCAGAGGCGCGGTCGGGCAGGTTCGAGCCGAGAGAATTCGAGCAAACGAGTTCAGCCAGGTCGTGAGTCTGATGCGCTCCTGTCTGCCGGTTTGGGCGCATTTCGTAGAGGCGGATCTTGAGTCCGCGTTGGGCGGCCTGCCAGGCGGCTTCACTTCCTGCCAGCCCGCCTCCGATTACGATCAGGTCGGTCATGGCTTGATTCTACCATCGTAAAGAAGTGTGTCATCTCGCGAAACAGCCTGCTGTATAATTACGTTGAGATGCCTGTTATATCCAACACGGAGTATCAACTCAAGGAAGCCAGCCTGTTGACCAGTGTGGCGTGGTCGGCATTGGTGGAGCGTGAGGCGGGGAAATGGCGCGTTGTGAATCACTTTCGGCTCGGGAAAAAGACCCGGCCGGTATTGATCAAATTCCTGGCGAAAGCCGAAGTGGATTCATGGTTGTGCGGCGCGTTGAGTGGCGGACAAAGCCGATCGGTCTCGCTGCCAAAATCCAGTGTCATGGATGCGGAACGGTTGTTTGCGTTCCCCCTGCGAGGCGTGTCACGCGTGGTGTTAGTAGCTGCCGGTCAGTTGAGCAGCGAGATGCAGCGCCTCTGGCGTCTGGTCGTTTCCGGTATCCAAACGGAGACAGAGGTGGGCGATTCTCCTGCCGCGTCAGTTGCAGCCTCCTTGCTGGTCCCTGACCTGGATTCAGAGAGTCCTTATGATCTGCCGCGCGCCCTGGACCGGGCGCTTGCCTCTTTTATCCGCCTCGTTTCGGTACAAGGGGGCTGGCTCGGGGTTCGACGCGGTGACTCGCTCGAGGTCCGTGCTCAATGGAATGCCGCTGCCTGCAAGGACCTTGTGCTTGCGTTGGATGCCCATACCCCGCTCCGCCGCATGAGCCGCAACCTGACCCCCATGGCGATCAAACGCGGCGATGACCTGTGGAAGGAAATTCCGAACAAGGGTTTGAAATCGAACACCAGGTTGTGGGTGTGTGTGCCACTGGTCATCGGTCAACGCCTGATCGGCACGGTTGTGTTGTGGCGCACGGGTGAATTCAAAGGTGAGGAGTGGAAGCGACTCACCGATCTGGCGACCCAGATCTCGCCCGCCGTGGAAACGATCATCACATTTGCTGAAATGGCGGGTCATCTGCGCCGGCTGGCGATGCTGAACGATTTTGCGCTGACCGTTTCATCCGGCCGCAGTCTGGATCAGATCGCACGGCGCATGTTCGCCCTGTTGTCGCGTGCCTTTGGCACGGAACTGATCGTCCTCTGTTTGTCCTCGCCGGATGGACATGCCCTGCAGGAATATCGAGTCAATGATGGCAATATGATTTCTGCGCTGCACAGTGTGGAGGATCATGCCATTGCCCCTGTCTTGAAGAAGGAGCAAAAGGTACGGCTGGGCGAATTTGAGTCAACAGTTGCCCTGCCGCTTTATGCAAATGCCGCCTCGGGCATATATGTCCCGCTTCGATATCGCGGACAGACCATTGGCGCGCTGTGCGTGGAGAGTTCGCGTGCAAATGCTTTCAATGCCTATGATGAAAGCCTGATCGCGGTCATCGCCAGTCATCTCGCAAGCCTGGCAGATTACACCCGTCTCCGCGATGAAGCGGAAGGAAGGGCGCGCAATCTGGGATTGATCCATGAAGTGGTGCAACAGGTCATCAGGCTGACGGAACCGCGTGAAGTGGCGGAGATCACCGCCGATCTGCTGGCGCGTTATTTTGCCTACGAACTGGCGGCTGTGTTCATCGCCGATGCGCAGGGGGCTCTGACCATTGGCGGGTTCGGTGGTGCAAGCCCGGGCGTTGTCAAACGGGCGATCAAATCGGTGGAGTATCCGGTGATCGGGGGGATCACGGGGCATGTGTTCGAGACCGGGAACAGCATC
>DIDP01000023.1:15817-51328 GCA_002418205.1 Anaerolineales bacterium UBA5797
CACGACAAGCGTTACAAACCGATTCGCGGCTGGCAGGCAGGCTCGGAAATGTGTGTTGCCATCCGTGACCGCGACAGGATCCTTGGGATCATCGATGTGGAGAGCAGTTCGCAAAATTCCTTTTCTCATAATGATTTTATTGCCCTGGAATCGCTGGCCGGAATTCTCGCGGCTGTGATCACCAGCGCAGACCAATACCAGCGTTTGCAGGCGACGATCCAGCAGTTGCAGGAAACAGAGATGGAGTTGAATGCCCGCATGGAGGCGCAACGGCTCGCGGAAAACCGGCTGGTTCAGGCTGCCAAGCTGGCCGCGGTCGGTGAGATGGCGGCAGGCATTGCCCATGAATTGAACAACCCTCTGACATCCGTCAGCGGGTTCGCCGAGCTGGTGTTGGACTCCATGTCTGAAGATGACGAATCGCGCCCTGACATGGAGTTGATCATGCGGGAGGCGCGGCGTGCCCGCGATGTGGTCCGCAGGCTGCTCGATTTTTCGCGGCAGACCGAGAGCATGCGGGCAAGCGCCTCGCTCAATAAAGTGGTTGAAGATGTCTTCACTCTGAGCCGCCATCTGATCCACACAAGCGGTGTAGAATTGACCATGGAACTCCAGGAGGATTTGCCGTGGGTGCAAATGGATGAGAACCAGATCAAACAGGTATTATTGAACCTCGTGCACAATGCTCTGCAAGCCATGCCGGAGGGCGGTGAACTGGAGATCAAGACCTTTGCCTCCAGCCGGGTTGGACGTCCCGGCGTGACCGTCTCTGTGCGTGACACGGGTGTCGGGATACCATACGAGAATCAGACCCGGATCTTTGAACCGTTCTTCACAACCAGGAGCGACCGCGGTGGTACAGGGCTGGGCCTATCTGTCACCTATGGGATCGTTACCGATCATCATGGCGAAATCGAATTGATCAGCCAGCCAGGCGAAGGCTCTATATTCACGGTCTGGCTGCCGCAATCGTAAAGGGAAAATGGAAAAAACAACTGTCCTTGTTGTCGATGACGAACCCGGTATTGCGCTGCTCTGTTCCCGCGTCCTGAAACGCGCCGGCTATACCGTTGATTCCGAGACGAATCCACAAACTGCGATTGAACTTCTGCAGCGCGAACGTTACGACCTGCTGCTTGTGGACATCCGCATGCCCGAAGTGGACGGCTTCGATGTCATTGCACGCGCCAGGGGCTCCCAGCCGGATATCGCCGTGCTCGTCATGACCGGTTTTGGCACGGTTGAGACCGCCATCCGCGCTTTGCGGCAGGGTGTGGACGGTTTGATTCTCAAGCCCTTTGAGGAAGGCAGGGAGTTGCTCCTGACCGTAGAGCAGGCGTTGACCGACAACCGCCGCAAGCGCGATACTGCCCGTGTTCAAGCCCTGCGTCCGCTTTTCGACACCACAGAAAAATTGTTTTCCGAAACCGATACCGCCGAGTTGAACGATCTCATCGTGGAGACGATCTGCGAACACCTCGTTTGTTCGAACGCCGCCTATTATCAAATTGAGAATGGGATGTTGTCCGCGGTTGCGTGGCGGGGAAATATCCTCCCTGTGGATGAGCCCAATTTTGCGAGGCATCTCTTAAGCCGGGTGGATGCAGATGGGAATCCGATCATTATCAACGCGACAGGTCCCGGGGAGGAGGACGCGCAGGCGCTTCTTTCCACGCTCCTGCTTGGCGCGGCGATCCTGATCCCGATCGCACGCTCCAATCTGCGCGGCGTCCTTTTCGCAGCCCGTGATGCAAGTTCTGCTCCGTTCCGCGGCGCCGATCTTGAATTGTTCCTCGTGCTTGCGCGTCAGGCTTTGGTGGCTTTGGAGAACGCCAGCCTGTATGCCGATCTGCGTGCCTACGTCCGCAAGGTGGAGGAATCTCAGCAGGCGCTGTTGCGTTCGGAGAAGATGGCTGCGGCGGGCAGGTTGACCGCGTCCATCGCACACGAAGTGAACAACCCGCTGCAATCGGTACAGAACTGCCTGCACCTTGCCGGGCGGGAGGATCTGCCGGAGGAAAAACGCCGGGAATACTTCGAGTTGGCGAGGAATGAACTCGACCGTTTGATGAAGACCATGCAGCGTATGCTGGATTTCTATCGCCCCGGTTCGGTCAAACAGGAAAACGTGGATGTGTTGGAACTGTTGCGGCATGTGCTCAACCTGACATCCCAACAGCTTCATCAACGCCAGATCGAGGTGAAAACGGACTTCCCCGATTCTCTGCCTGCAATTTATGCCGTCAGCAGTCAGATCCAGCAGGTCTTTTTCAATCTGGTCTTGAATTCCTTCGACGCCATGACCGATGGAGGCGGTCTGTCCATCCGCGTGAGAGGACTCGACAATGGGATCGAGATCCAATTCGAAGATACCGGCCCTGGCATCCCGCCGGATAAGCGCAACAATATCTTCGAGCCCTTCTTCAGTACAAAGGATGGCGGCACCGGGCTGGGACTGACTGTGAGTTACAATATAGTGACCGCGCACGGAGGCACACTCGATCTTGTAGAAGGCGATGGAAACGGTGCCTGCTTCCGATTATTCTTGCCAATGGGAGACAAACAATGAAATCGAATATTCTGGTCGTCGATGATGAGCCTGTTGCACGCCAGTCTCTTTCGGAGATTCTGCGCCTGGAGGGATATTCGGTCAATTCCGTCCCAAACGGTCAGGCTGCAGTTGAATATGTGCGCACACATCCCGTGGAATTGATCATTGTCGATCTCCGCATGCCCGGCATGGATGGGTTGGAGGTGATCCAGGTGGTCAACCAGGTTTCTCCCGAAACGGAGGTCATCCTGTTAACGGCGTTCGGCACGACCGAATCTGCAATTCAAGCGTTGCGTCTGCGCGTGCATGATTACTTGCTCAAGCCCGCGCCGCCTACCCAGGTAGTGAACAGCGTGAAGAAGGGTCTGGCACGCCGCGAAGTACGCTTGAAGGCGCGCGGTGGAAGTGTCACAGCCGATGTGGACGATATGGTCTCCGAGATCTCCCTCAAGGATGGCACGACGATCGATCTTTCCCGCCGCCTGATCCGCAAAAAGGATCAGCTTGTGCACCTGACCCCGGCAGAGGGACGGTTGTTGCGGGTGCTGGTCGAAAATCCGGGGCGAGTCTATTCTCACCGCGAACTAGTCCTGTTGGTGCAAGGCTATGACACCTCCCAGAGGGAGGCGCCGGAGATCCTGCGTCCGCTTGTGAGCCGTTTGCGTCACAAGCTGGAAGACTTTCCCTCGCTGTCCGAAAGTATTGTCAGTGTGCGCGGCACGGGGTATTTATACGAGCAGGAGACGTAAAAATTAAACGACGCGATCTTCCTTGATAGGTACCAAAAGACCACCGATAATCTTATGCGGTGGTCTTTTCTAGTGTTTATAGAAATCGGCTGGGAAGTCGGGAGGTTGCAGCCAACTTAACAAACCCTGGGTATGAATGGGATGCTCGGGCGGTTTTTCGAACCAGACCATTAAGAGGCTGCACCCCAGGCCCGCTGTGCCGATCCATTGATAGACCGTCAGGGTTTCGCCAAGCAACAAGTGACTGAAGAAGATGGCAACGAACAGTTCGCCCAGCCCCAACAGCGCAGTCTGCATGCCGCCGATGTTCTTCACACCCAGGAAGAGCATGAGACGCGAAAAGAACGTCACCGCGGTCAAACCCAGGACCGGCAGCCAGGGCGCATCTGCCACGGGCCAGGAGCGGTCGAAGAGAAAATATGCAGGTACCACGATGGCGCTCATTGCCATAAGTGTGTAGACTGTTACCGTAGGAGCGGGGACGTCATAAAGCACGCGTTGATTGACAGGTAGGTGCAGGGCATACAGTGCTGCGGAAACCAGCATGAAGACAACACCCACCAGGTCTATGTTGCCGGTTTCCACCTTGGTCAGGAGGAATGCCGAAAGACCGGCGATAACGATCCGGATGACTGTCAATTTCGAGGGGGATTGGCCGTCCAGTTGCAGCCAGAATGCAACGAAGAATGGATAGAGGGCGTAAAGCATTTGTGCAACGCTGGCGTTCAACTTGCTCAAACCAACATAATAGAAGATCGATCCGGTGCCGTTGAGCGCGCCCGCCAGCAGGCACCCGTAGAGACCGGCAGGGTAAATATAGAGAAACTGTCGTTTGAAGATGGAGATGATCAAAACAAGCAGCAACGCCGCCATGCCGGTGCGCAGAGCGACCACCGCAAAGGGCGAAAAATGACCCGGTCCCATTGCGGCTTTGCCAAACACCGGCGCAAGCCCGATGAACAGGGCAGAGAGCAGTGCGGCGCTGATTCCTGTGGATCTCGTTTTTTTTGACACCTTTTGATTCCAAATTTCAAATGGCAACGACGGGCTACCCCATCGCCCGTCGTTATGATCCTGGAGTGGTAATGTGCTTGTTATTGTCCGCCGGTCACTTGATCAGCGAACGGACCTCTTCCAAAAATTCATCGTTCAGGAAGTCACCCTTGAGCATCAACGACTGGATCTGTCCCTGCAGGCGGCTTTTCTCATCCACTGTCAATTCCTTCGCCGTGGCGACGATGACAGGAATGTTCGCCGTCTCTGGCTTGCTCCGGAGTTCGTCGAGCACGGCAAAGCCGTCCACTTCAGGCATCATCAAATCAAGGATGACAAGATCAGGCCGTTCCCTTGTAACGAGTTCGATCGCTTCGCGTCCATTCGTGGCTTCGAAGATCTCGAAATCACCCTGCGATTGTAAAATGCGTCGGATGAGACGACGCGCTTCGGATGTGTCATCAACCACAATCACACGCGAGAAGCGGTTCGGCGTAACGTTGTTGAGGGCGGAGAGCAATCCTTCCTGCGGCGTCTCTGTTTCCACTTCCTTCTTTTGAAGGTCCACGTCACGCGTCCAGCCTTCGCTGAAGAGATATTGTTCCGCCGGCATGGTATGACCGGTGCAATTCACAACGACCGTGTCGGTCGGCTTGATGATCCCGGCCCGTACCAGCTTGAACAATCCGGCAAACGCCGCGCCGGAAGCGGGTTCGGCGGAGATGCCTTCCATCTTGGCAAGCACATGCATCGCCCGGAAGGACTCCTCATCCGATACGCTTTCAAAAACGCCATTCGTGTCATTGACCTGGCCGCGCAGCATCACATACGTGCGCCCCGGGTCTCCGGTGGCGAGCGTTTCGATGCGCGTCTTGGGGGAAAGCACCGGCTCGGCTTTTTCGAGTCCCTTCTTCCAACTTTCCACCATCGGGGCGCAGCCATCGACCTGGATGGGCGCAAGGGCGGGGATGCGCTCGATCATGCCCAGCTTCTTCAACTCGCGGAAGCCTTTGTAGACCCCAAGCGGTCCCATCCCTCCGCTGATCGCCTGCACATACCAATCCGGCGTGCGCCATCTCGGTTTTTCCTCTGTGGAATCTTCAGGCGGACCCATCTGGAGGGTCAGTTGTTCAGCGATCTCGAACGCGATTGTCTTCATCGCTTCGACGGCGGTCACCGTGCGTGCACCCATATCCTGATACAGACCGCGTTGACGGGCAAATTCTGCAGCTACCTGTTTTGCCTGATCATAGGACCCTGTGATCTTGACGACCTGACTCCCATACAGAGCGATCTCCCGCATCTTGACCCCGGGAACGAGGCTGGTTACAAAAGCCCAGAGCTTGATCCCAGCCCGCGCCGCGTATGCGGAAAGCGAGATGGCAACGTTTCCCGTTGAGGCTGCCACCATCTCTGTGACGCCGCCTTCCTTGAGGGCGGCAATCGTGACAGCCGCCTGCCTGTCCTTGAAGGAGGAGGTTGGTCCCTGCCTCTCATCCTTGATATACAGGTTTTGCAGCCCAAGCATCATCCCCAGATTGACCGCCTTGATGAGAGGTGTGCCGCCTTCGCCGAGCCTCAGGGTCGGGTTGGGATTGTGGATGGGCAGGAGCTCCTGATAACGCCAGAGATCGAATTCGCGGTTTTTGATCTGCGCTGGAAACGTTTTTGTGACCTCCTCCATGTCATATTCCGCTTCGCGCCATTGGCTGTTGCAATTGGGGCAGTGCATGGAGTTGGGCATGAAGGGCGCGGCATGACCACAATCGAGACATCTGATTACAAAAGACATATAATATTGTTACCTTATCCGTTCGTGTTATTCTCCGATGCGTTTCAATACACTCTCGATGTTTGCAATCAGATCATCCTCCTTGAGCGAACCCTTGGTGATCAGTCGTTTGCCAAAATCCGAGAGTTGCTGCTGCTGTTCGTTCGTAAGCCCGCCGCCGCTCACGACCAGCACAGGTATCTCACGTAAATTCGGGTCTTCATGTAATTTTTCCAAAATCGTAAAACCGTCAAGATCGGGCATGAAAATGTCGAGAATGATCGCCTGGGGTGGCTTGGCGTTGATCGCCTCCCAACCCTTCATGCCGCCTTCAGCCAACACGGTTTTGTAATTGCTGTTTTCGCTTAGGATTTTTTCGATCAGGCGCAGGTCATTTGGATCATCGTCAATGACCAGCACTTCCCGGATGCTGCCATCCTTGTTCAGGCGGTTCAACGCGTTGACAAGTTCCTCCTCCAGGATGGGCTTGACAAGGTAATCTGCCGCGCCCAGACTGAAGCCCTTGTCGGTCTGTTCGATGATGGAGCAGATGATGACAGGAATATCACGGGTGGCAGGATCAGATTTGAGGTCCGTAAGAACCGTCCACCCGTCGATGGCTGGCATCATGATATCAAGGGTCACGGCATATGGTTTGAGTTCCAGTATGCGTTCCTTTGCCTTTGCCGGTTCCGTAAGCGGGACGACATGATAGCCTTGTGGTGTGAGATATCTTTCATACAAGCCAATGACCTGGGGATCGTCATCGATTGCAAGCACCACCTTTTTGCCCGTCGGGATTTCCTCGAATGGTTGTTTGTAAAGGGGGAGGGTGAACCAGAATGTTGATCCCTTGCCCTCTTCACTTGTGACGCCAATTCGTCCGCCATGCAGTTGAACGAGGTTGGCGCAGATGGAAAGTCCAAGACCGGAACCACCGCTCTTGCGTGTCGCCGAGCCATCCACCTGCGAGAACGCCTTGAAGAGTTTTTCCTGCCCCTCCGGTGAAATGCCGGAACCGGTATCGATCACGTTGATCAATGCCTCCAGTTTGCCACCGGGATTCGTCTGCACCTGCGCCTCCACGGTGATCGAGCCTTCGTCGGTAAACTTGGATGCGTTCGAGATCAGGTTGAGCAAAACCTGGCGGACGCGCATGGTATCGCCGCGCACGGTGGGAATATCCGCCGGGACGCGCTGGATCAACTGGATCGGTTTTTCCTTGACCAGACCCTTTGCCGTGGAGAACACGCTGGTGATCATTTCTGCCAGATGCACCTCTTCGAAGTTGAGTTCCATCTTGCCTGCTTCGATGCGCGCCAGATCGAGGATGTCATTGATCAATCCCAGCAGGTGTTGACCGGAGTTGTAAATGGCGGTGAGGTCCTGTTGCTGCATGTCTGTGACCGGACCATCGATGCCTTTCAGGATGACGCGCGAGAAGCCAATGATCGAGTTGAGAGGCGTGCGCAGTTCGTGACTCATGTTCGCCAGGAACTGGCTCTTCAACTGGTCGACCTCCTTCAGGTTCTTGATCAACTCCTGGGATTCATCGTAGAGAGTTGCATTGTTGATGGCAACTGCAACCTGATCGGCGACCGACTGCAGAACGGATAGATCGTCCGCGGTAAAAGCCTGTTTCAGCGTGGATTGAATATCTAGAACGCCAAGAATCCTTCCTCCCACTTTGAGCGGTATGGCGACTTCAGACTTTGTATTCAGCAAGAGCGGGTTTGGCTGGTACAAGGGCTCCGTGGTTACATCGTTTGCGATTACCACCTCGCCGGTCCCGGCAGCTTGCCCGATGATGGTTTGCGAACCAATGACAACCCTGTGGTTCAGGGATTTCATTTTTTCACCGGCTTCGCCTGTTGCCTCGCGCAGGATGGCATAATATTCATCGTCTTGGGTGCTGTACAAGGATGCAAAATAAAAGCCGAATCTCTCGCTGATCAGGCTGACGGTCCGGGTGAAGATCGAATTGAGGTCGAGAGTCGATGTTACAAGACGTCCAATTTCTGATGAGGCGGCAAGGTAGGTGTTACGTCTCTGAAGCGCCTCCTCGGCAAGTTTGCGTTCTGTTATGTCCCGTGCGACCCAGAACACCTGATCCTCATTAAGCTTGGAGAGGGTTGCATCGAACCAATAGATCTGGTCGTTCAGGTCGAGTGGATACTCGATCTTCGTTGTTTGTCCGGATGTGATCGTTTGTTGGATCGCGTCCATGAACGGTTGATGCAGTTCCTTCGGGAGCACTTCCGTGATTTTCTTCCCGATCATATCCTCGGGCGGCAGGAAGAGGCGGGATGGGTTGGTCGGAGCGATACGGACGTAACGTCCTTCCTTGTCGTAAACCAGGATCACGTCCTCCATTGCCGCGAACAATGCGCGCAGGTCGGCTTCGGATTTTGCAAGTTCCTCCCTGGCTTGCAGGCGCTCAAACGCCGCCGCGGTCTGCGCTCCGATTAATGAGAAACTCTCCACCTGATTTTCTGTGATGCGCACGCTTGCGTCGTAGGTCTGGACTGCCATGACGCCGCGTACAACGCCGCCGCTTCGCAACGGCACCCCGAGCCAGTCCACGCTTCGTATCCCATCCGATACGATTTCACCGGAGGCTTCAAGCTCGGAGAAGATCTCGGGAGTCGTTCGCAGTGGCTTGCCGGTCCGGATGACATGGCTCGTCAACCCTCTGCCGAGCCCGCGCGGCGACCAGTCGTCATCAATTTCATCCACGTGATAAGGGAATGTGATCTCGTTTGTGCTTCGGTCGTACAACGCAACGTAGAAATTCCTTGCAGGTAAAAGCGTCTGAATTGAATCGTGGACGGCTTGGAAGAGTTCCTCCACGGTTTTGGATGTCAGGGCGCTTTCCGAGATGTGCGTGATGGCGGATTGAGTCAGTTCGTTGATCTTGCGTTCTGTTATGTCCTGGGAGGAGCCAACGACCTTTGAATACCTGCCGCTGGAATCCATTTCAATGGAGTATATGACCTCGACCCAAATGATTTTTCCATCGAGCGTCTTGAACCGGATTTCCTGGCTCAATTTCTTTTTTTCAGGATGCTTAATCAGGTCGGAAATCGTGGCAAGGGTGGGTTGTACATCCTCCGCGATCACGTATTTCTTCAGGATCTCGCGGAGAGGAAACTTGTTGCCGCCTTCTTTTTCTGCAGAAGAGCCAACAAGCGCAAGCATCTCATCTGTGAGTGTTAGTACACCGTTCGGCAGGTCATATTCAAAGTACCCCATCCGCCCGATTCTCAATGCTTCTGCAAGTTGACCCTGGCTGTCGGTCACGCTTTTGAACAGGCGGGCGTTCTCGATCGCGATGGCAGCTTGCTGGGCGAGGCTGTTGAGAAATTCCAATTCGGTCTGGTTGAATTCGAGCCCTTCTCCGGTCCGCCAGACTGCCATCAGACCTGTTACGCGATCCTGTATCAGGATGGGCGTGCCCATGATGTGCTCGTAATCATGAACATTGGTCCCGGCAACGGTTACCGCTCCTGCCTCATTGGACGCGCTGTTTACAATGCGTCCGACTTTGTCAACGGCGATCTTTCCCAGGATGCCTCTTCCTGATTTAATGGGGTCGTTCTTGATCTCCTCCGCATCTTCACCAACAACGGAGATTGCCTGCCACGCTTTGGAATCGGGACTTGGGAGATACACCGCGCTGGATTCCGCCTGCAGCAGGTCTTTCGCATATTCGGCAATTCGTTCCAATACGGTTTCCAGATTAAGCGTTGCGGAAACCTCACGGCCCACCTCCGCAAGGGCGGTCATTTCCTGCGCGCGGCGTTGTGTCTCCTGGAACAGACGGGCATTTTCGAGCGCGAGCGAAAGTTGATCGGCCACCTGCTTGACAAGCAACTGCTCTTCATCGGTCCAATTCCTTGTATCCGTCTCGTCCACCACCTGCAAAGTCGCCCAGTTGCTTTGTCCCAATTGGAATGCAAGGGAGAGGGCGGTATCCGTACGAATAACATTGGACGGAGCCTGATCAAAGGCGCGGGCTTTTTTGACTGTTGCCTTTGGCTGAGGAGTGGATTGCCCCTTTTCCTCGGAAACCCGTTTGCGCGAACGCGGTTTCGCCTCTGCTCCGGGCTCCTCGTGCTTGATATCGTCAAACAGTTTATCGAGCCGCTTGGCGATTGGCTTCTTCTTTGGCATATTCAATCAACTCCTGGGCAAGTACACGGTATTGTTGTGAACCTCTGCTTGTGGGTCTGTAATGTGTGATCGGTACACCCGCGATCGGGCTTTCGCGAAGTTTTGTGTCGATTTCTATGACGGTTGTCAGGACGCCCTGCCCGAAGGTGGTCTGCAATTGTTCGAAGATATTTCGATGAGTGCGGTTGCGGCGGTCCAGCAAGGTGACGAGGATCCGGTAGGCTAGGGAGGGATTGACCTCCTGCCTGATGCGACGAATAACGCCCATCATATTCCGCAACGCGTACGCGGAAAAATATTCCGCCTGCGTGGGGATGATAAGCAGATCGGCGGCGGCGAGCGCGTTCAATGTGATCGCGCCGAGCGCGGGAGGGCAATCGAGCAGGATGTAATCATGGGGCGGCGGATCAGTCTCAAGGGCGTTCTGAAGCGTGTTCAGGTATTGGGTCCGCATGGGCAGATATTGTTCGGCATTCTCGATCCTGAAACTTGATGGGATCAGGTCAAGATTATCGATTTCCGTTTTGCGGATGGCTGTACGCAGCGCGGCATATTCTATAAGAATGTTTGCCGATGTAATGCTGGATTCTCCGTTCTCGAGACCCAGTGCCAGCGAAAGGTTTGCCTGCGGGTCGAGATCGATCAAAAGGACGCTGTAGTTCAGATCAGCAAGCGCCGCACCCAGCGACAGGGTGGAAGTGGTCTTTGCCACCCCGCCTTTTTCATTTGACATTGCGATTACGTATGCCATTTTATGTGTCCTTTTTCTCGGAGCCTTTTACAGCTTGAGGGATGACCTGAACCCTGGTTGCTCCCAGCGCCTCGCGAAGTTCATTCACTGCTGTTTCGATCATCGCCTGTGGATCATTGTGGCTTCGGATCTTGCTCGTGATTTCTGATACCAACCGTTCCCGCTCTGCGCGGTGGGTCGTCTCTTCGAACAAGCGGGCATTTTCCGCGGATAGTGCCACGCGCTCGGCAACCGCCTTGATCAGGTCGCGCTGATCGTCATTCCAATCCTCACCGTTTGGGGACTGGACGACGAGAGTGCCTATGACTTCGCCGCGCAACTCGATCGGGACAACGAGTGTGCCTGTTTCCGTTTGTTCACCGCCGTTCCTGCTGACAGTTTTTTCCGTTAAATCCACTGGTGCTTGAAGCGGGGCGGCGCCCATCACATCGTAGCGGTAACCGACCAGTTTCTGCTGCTCCGGCAGACGCCTCCAGGCTGCGCGCGTTGCCTGGCGGCTGACCATTTGTGATTCTGCCAGCGCCCGGCGCGATTCATCGAACAATCGCGCATTTTCGATGGCAAGGCTAACCTGGTCGGCAAGCAGACTGAGTGTCTGTACGTCCTCATTGGTAAATGCGCCGGTCTCCTTGCTTTGTACGTCCAGGGCGCCAATGACCCTGTTCCCGCTGCGCAACGGCAAAGCCATCTCGGAGTGTGTCTCGGGCAGATCGGGATTGTTGAAGAACGTCGCATCTGCACCGACGTCGAGGGCAATGCGCGGTTCACCGGTTGCGGTGACGTTGCCGACGATACCTTCCGCTCCCACGCGCAGGCGATGCTTGCGCTCGAGCATCCGTTGCCCGCCTTCGCTGTTCGCCGCGGTGAGGACCGCATATTCTTTCAAGTCATCGACCAGGAAAACACCTACATGATAAAAGCCAAAGTTTTCGCTGATCACGCTGGCAACCCGCGGCAGTAATTCCTGCAGGTCTCGAATGGATGTAATGGATTGGGCAACCTGCGCGAGCGCCTCGAACTGCGCGGCACGGCGTTGAAGCTGGCTAACGGCGGTTTCGAGTTCCCTGCCGCGGTTCGTCAACTCGGCTGTCCGATCCTGGACCTGCTTTTCAAGTGAGCCAATGGATTCCTTCAATTTGGAAGCCATTGAATTCAAAGTGCTGGCGAGCGTGCCAAGTTCGTTTTGTTCGGTTACTTCCGCCCGGGTTTCCAGGTTGCCTCTTTCCAGTTCTTGTGCGGTACTTGTCAGCGACTTGAGTGGGGCGGTCAGGTTGTTGCTGAAGTTGAGCGTGATCAGGGATGTAAGAAAAAGAATTCCCAGAACCACAAAAACACTTACGAGCAGGGTGTTATTTGTATCCCTTTCAATCTGCTGTCTGGCGGCGATCGACTCTGCAAGCATCTCCTCGACAGGCACGACGATTGCCAGACTGAAATTGACTCCCTGGATCGGGCGATAGACAACGAAACGCTCCGTATCATTGATCAGGATCCGTGTCAGCCCGCTCCCGCCGGATGTCATTTTGGAGATCACTTCCGCCAGACCGGAACCCGCCTCCCTGAATTGCGTGTCAGTTAATGCGTTGCCCAACGGGACTTTCTGCGGATCAAGTCCCAGATCCCGATAGGCTGATTCGGGCATGGCAATCAGGCGTTGGTCCTGGTCGATGAGAAACGCATAACCGTTTACGCCAATGCGAATGGCCGTGACGATATCGGTCATGCGCGTCAATTGGATGTCCTGTGCCACGACCCCGCGAAAATTGCCATCGTCATCGAAGACAGGCGCGCTATTTGTGATCACGATCCCGTTTAATGCCGCGTCCAGATATGGCTCTGACCAGACCGCCTTCCCATCAGGATTTTGTTCCGGGGCAGCCTCCACATACCAGGGTCTCCCGGTCACATCAAAATCTGCCGGGACAATCGCCGCGAGATCTATGTTGGGATAGTAAAGCGTATATCCCGACACGCCGCCGAAATACACGGCGATAGTGTCAGGGTTGGTTTCGAGCATGGATGGCGCAACGATATCCAGTTGTTTCATTGTATTCAATTCGGAAGCCATCTTTTCTGTAATGTCTGAGGCTGCCGGAACGAACACAGACCCTGGTTCGAGATTCGAGTTGTCCCAGCTGTCCTTGCTGTTTCGCGACAAGGCTGATTCGGCGTTCCAATAGGCACCGGAGCCGAACGATGCCTGTTTCGAAAACAAACTTTGGCTGGTCGACCTGAGTGATAAGATATTTGTGTTCAACACGCCAAAGAAATTTGTCAGGGTGGAGGCATGTTGATCCGCAGTCGTGTCGAGTGTGGTCTCGGCTTCCTGAAGAACGCTTCTATCCAACTGAGAGGTCAGGATGATGTTTGTCTGGCGGGCGCGATAGTAAATGTACGCACCCATGATCGCGATCGCCATGAACACAATCGATAAACTTCCGATTACAAGCCTGTTGCGAAGCGGTAGTTCTGTCAAATCGAACTTTTTGCCTTTGGGTGACATTGTCATCGCGGTTTTTCTCCGTCCACGTCTTTGAACTGAATCAGGACTTCGGACCCTGGCAGCGCACGACCCAGTTCCTCCACGGCGGTCTGCAATACGTTGCGCATGTTAATGGATGCGCTGATCTTTGCGGAAACTTCGCCGATCTTGGCTTCCCTGGCGGCGCGGCGTTGCGATTCGTGCAGAAGGCGCGCATTATCCAACGCAAGGGCAAGACGATCTGAGACAGCCTGGACCAGGTTGATCTCGTCCTGACTCCATTTGCGATTCTTTGTGGGCGCCTTGATGTTAAGAACGCCAATGGTTTGTCCGCGCAGTTTGACCGGGACCGCTATGGCAGGATGCGAGCCATTGTCTCCCGCATCGATGGCGATCACCCTTCCATTCTCTACTGCCATCCGGATCTCATCGGTGACGACAGGAGCCTCGAGCAGTTTCCCGCCAACAGCGGATCGACGATAACCGATGTGCGGTTCCTGTTTTTCAAAGGCGCTCCATTCCTGACGAAGGATTTGTCCGTATAACGCTTCAGCCTCTTCCCGGGCTTGTTGCGTCTGGGTGAACAGGCGGGCATTTTCAATGGCAATCGCAACCTGATCGGCGAGAATGCCAAGTGTATTGACATCATTTTCCGAGAACGCGCCCGGTTTTGTGCTTTGTACATCAAGAACGCCGATGGCTCTTCCGCGAATGTTGAGGGGGAGAGCCATTTCGGAACGGGTGTCGGGGAGTTCCGGGTTGTCGAAGAAAACTGCATCAGATCCGACGTCAAGGGCGATGCGAGGCCGGCCTGTTTGGGCAACATCTCCAACCAGGCCGAATCCCAGTTCGAGGCGGTGTCCATTTGCAAGCATCCTTTGACCGCCCTCGCTGTTTGCAGCTTGCAGGTGGGCAAATTGCCGTGTTTCATCCACGAAGAAGATGCCAACATGATAAAAATTGAATCGTTCGCTGACCAGGCGCGTGATCAACGGGAGGAGAATATCAAGTCTCTGTTCAGTGGAAATGGTGCGTGAAATTTCGCTGACCGATTGAAGTTCACGGGCGCGTTTGTCGCTCAAACTGCGAGCCATTTCCACGTCGGCGGTTCGTTCCGTGACCCTTTGCTCAAGTGAGCCGATAAAGTTTTTGATCTGCGCGGTCATTTCATTGAATGTGGAAGCCAGAAGACCGATCTCATCGCGGGCCTCGACGCTTGCCTGTGCCGATAAATCTCCCGACGCGAATTTGTTCGCCACACTGGTCAGGCGGGTGATAGGAGAGGAGAGCACCTGTGCCAGACCGATCGCTGCGAATGTCACCAAGATCGAGATGGCAATCGTGGTGAGGAGAAGGTTTCGGGTCTGAGTTTCAATCACTTGGAAGGCTTCCGATTGATCCTGAAGGGCGACAACATTCCAATCAAGGTTTTCAATGGCGGCTGCATCCGTGCCGGTTGCTCCCGGAATGTTGACCTTTGCCTGGCTTGCAAGGGTCAACCTGTTGTTGTGCATGAGTTCCTGGTATTTGCCCGTCATTTGGTTTAATGCATCAGGCGCGAGTTCGGAATCAACAAGTAGCACCTCATAGCTTCCATCTTCGCCGGCTTCCAGCTCGATTTCCTTTCCATTTGGCAGGTAAATATCTGTGTGGCCGGTTTGACCAAAAAGACCGGAAACCAGAGCGTCCGTCAGTGCTGACACGGTAATGGTTGTACGTAAAATGCCAATCGTGTTTTCCGTGTCGGGAGCCTGGACAGTGGTTGCCATGATGATGGATACGGTGTCGCTGCTTTCATCGTATTCGGGCTGTCCGATATACAGCCCATCCCGGTAGGCGATTTGCCACCAGTCTTCGTCAGCTTGATAGTAGTCTGATGTGCGGTTGGTGGCAGCTATATTGACGCCTTGTTGATTGGTCAGAAAGATCTCTGTATGTTGCGGGAATTCAGCCTGGAACCGCCTGAGCTCATCCGCAAGTTGATTGGAAAGAACACTGGTTACCAGTGCATCGGAATTGTTGTCTGCTGCATTTGCCGCCATCCATTTGTCGTCAAGACGTCCAATCTCCTGTTGATCGAGGTGCCCTCTTGCATTGGAATCGACCGCCATCTCCTGAACCAATTGGTTGTATGCCAGTGTCTTTAAGACATCAGACTCCCGCTTTAACGCCTGGCCGATTTCCACTGCTTTTGATGTTACAAGTGTGTTGAGCCGGTCGCCGACATCTTCTGCCAGGCTGGCTCGTAGTGTTACGCTTGTCAGCAGAGTCACCGCACCAACGGACGCAAATACGATGGTGAGAAAGACGATGATAAGTTTTGTGCGAAGGAGGTAGTTGCGGAATTGCTGGGCGGTCAGATATACGAACAGAAGAATTACGGCAATCAGGATGCCCGGCAGATAAATTCGAATAAAAGGCGGCTGGGGATACCGGTAGCTTTGTGAGAAAAGTTCAAACAGAATTGCCGTGACACCGCTGATCGTGCCCATCGCAATTGCAGGTGTGACCTGCTTTGCAGGCAGGGTTTGTCCGGCGATGATGGCTGTAAGGATCGCCAGGCTCAGCCCAATGGTTAGCCCGGTCTCGTCGATAAGTGCGACCGCAGCCAGGAAAGTGACCTGGATTGTGACCAATAACAGCCACATGCCCGTGGAAACACGATCACGGCGGATCAAAATGTGGCAAATTACGCTCGCGACGGCAAGGATCCAGATATCGGCGCTCCAGGCGTAGAGTTGCCATGCTCCCGTTTGCGCTGCCTGAACCAGATACACGGAGGCTGTGAGAATGGCGGCAAATATAGCAATCAGACTGATGCGGAATGCGTTCCTTGTCTGAAATGGCTTGTCGCCTTTCAGGGCGAATAGACGTCCGATCATTGGATTTTCATCCTTTTGGATGGATGCGCTTCCTGGAATTCATTTCCATCATCTGCCGGGTAGTCAGATGTGCTTGAGAGTACATCCGGTTGAATTTGAACAAGGACCTCCGAACCGCCAAGCACGCGGCTGAGTTCTTCAGCAGCCGTGCGGAGGATGGAGTCGAATTGCGAGGTGGCGCCAATCCTGCCGGAGATATCGGCAGTGATGCGTTCGATTTCGGCACGTCGCTGGGTGGATTTGAGAAGCAGCGATGTTTCCAGCGCAAGCGATAGCCGGTCAGCCACCGCTTCGGCAATATCCACTTCATCTTCATCCCAATCATGTTCCTCATTGAGATGGATGTCCATGACGCCGATCACATCGTCACGCATGCGTATTGGGACGGCAAGCCTGGCTGTTTCACCTGTTTCGATAATGGTCTGCCGGGTGTTGACGGCTTTTTGGCTGGCTGTCGAACTGATCGGGCGTGCTAGCGGTCTGACCTCGTCTCCGGCAACCTGATAACCGATTCGTTCGTTCTGAGATTGCAGGATTTTCCAGACATCCATTTGATAAACGCCGGAAGCCTCCTGAGCCTTCTCGAGTAGTTTTTGCATTGTTTCATATGTTCGTGCATTTTGAATGGCAATGGCAACCTGGTCGGCAAGTGTCACCAGCACTTCAACATCCTCCTGTTGAAAGGCATTTGGCTCTATGCTTTGTATGTCCAGAACCCCGATAATTTGGTCTGCGATCCGGAGGGGGAGCGCCATTTCAGAGCGGGTATTGGGGAGGTCGGCGTTGTTGAAGAAAACGGCATCAGACCCAACGTCCAGGGCGATGCGGGGAGTCCCGGTGGCAGCGACAAAGCCCACGATGCCGGTCTGGCCGACCCGGAGTTTGTGTCCACGGTCGAGCATCCGCCTGCCGCCTTCGCTGTTCGCCGCGCGCAAGATGGCAAATTCCCGATTTTCATCCAAGAGAAATATACCGGCGTGATAGAAGCCGAATTGCTGACTGACGAGCGCAGTCAGGCGGGGAAGCAGTGGTTCCAGATGCTCGTTCGTAGTGGTTGCGCGCGCCACCTGGGAAATTGCTTCGAATTGAATGGCGCGCCTTTCGTATCTTTGATAGGCGATCTCCAGATCATTTGTGCGGGCGGCAACACGGTCTTCCAGATCCTTGTTCAGATCCATCAGGCGTTGGTTGGTAATGTTCAATTTATCTTCACTGAAGCTGGCTCTTTCAAATGCCCTTCTCAGGCTGTTGGTGTGAAAATAATTCAGGATGGCGGTCACTATAAAAATAAAGGACAGATCGCGCGCATAAACCACCGGATTTTGATCGCGGGAGGTCAGATTACCATTGACCTCAAGAATTGCGAGCGCCCAGACCACGGCGAGGCTTGACAGCATGACAATGTTGCCGGTGCGCCAGTCAATGATGATGCTCGCAAATAAACTTAGTGCAATATAGGCGATGAGAATGACGTCCTTCACGCCGTCTGCTGTGTATGCCTGGATTCCGAGACCAAGCCAGCCAAGGATTATGATCATCGATCCGCTTGCCATTACCTTGCCTCTATGCAGGGCAATAAGAGCGATGACCATGACTACGATTAATCCGGAGAATATAATAACCGAGTAATCGTCAGCCGGGTTCGCAAGATAGAAGATCGTAGCCATGCCGAGAAGGGGGATTACCGCCCAGGCAAAACCGTTAATAAACTTCGCGCGGAAGTTGTCCTCTTCTCCTTCGAAAACCGGCGGGCTGAATATTTTTCTGATCATTCCGTTTCATCCTTCTTAAATTGGATGGCGATTTCTGCACCCGGGATTGTACGGCCAAGTTCCAGCGCTGCCGTCCTCAGTAATTCGTCCATATCCGTCTGTGCGGTGATCCTTGCGGAAATGTCGCCGATCGTTCTTTCCTTGGCGGCTCGTTTCTGGCTTTCCGCAAGCAGGCGGGCATTTTCCATGGCGATGGCGGCACGCTCGATAATGGCGGTGACAATGTCAAGCTCATCCTGATCCCATTGACGGTTGTCAGGTGCTCGAACCTCAACGGACCCGATCACCTGATCGCGCATTCTTATCGGGAGCGACAACGTTGCGCCTCTGCCCCTTGATTTGGTTTGGTCCGGCTCCGATACTTCCACGCCCTTTTTGCCACTGCCGTTATTTGAATAGAGCAGGGTGGCTTTGGCGCCTGTGTGATGCACGCCAGCCAGTTTCTGTTTCTTGACGAATGCCTGCCATCCGGTCTGAACGAATTGTTGCGAGAGCGCCTGGGATTCTGCGAGGGCTTTTTGTGTCGCTTCGTTTTGCCTGGCGTTTTGGATGGCTATACTTACCTGGTCGGCAAGGGTGGAAAGGATGCTGACATCCTCCTGTGAAAAAGCATTGGGTTCCGTACTTTGTACATCCAGCACGCCGATCACCACTTCACCAGCACGGAGAGGCAGGGCGATCTCCGAACGAGTGTCAGGCAGATCGGGATTGTTGAAGAACACCGCGTCTGCTCCCGTGTCCAGCGCAACGCGCGGTCTGTTTGTGCCTGCCACGAAGCCGACCAGACCCTTTTCACCAACCTTGAGTCTGTGTCCGCGTACCAGCATGCGCTGCCCGCCTTCACTGTTCGCCGCACCAAGTACAGCATATTCTCCGGCGGCATCCAGCAGGAAAATGCCAACATGATAGAAACCAAGCTCGCGGTTGATGGCGGAGGTGATTTGAGTCAGCAGGCTGTCCAGATCGAGCGTGGAGCTGATCGTGCGGGCAACCTGGGCGATGGATTGAAATTGAGCGGCACGGCGTTCGTTTCTTTCATTCGCGGTTTTTAGTTCCGCAGTTCGTTCCGCCACATTTTTCTCCAGCCCCTCCAGCGTTTCGCGCAAACGGGAGGTCATGGTGTTAAAGGCTTGCGCCAGTGTGCCCACCTCGTCCCTCGAAGTAATTTTTGCCTGGGCGGTCAGATCGCCCTCCACAATCCGATTGGTCGTTTGCGTAAGGCGGAGGACCGGAGCGGAAATGATCTGACCAAGCACGATGCTGACCACAACAGCGCCGGCGAGCAGCGCCAGCAGGATGAATACCGCCGTACGGACGGCGTCCTGGGTCTGTGTTTCGACGGCATTACGCGTCTCGATATAGGGACGGTTCAGTTCTTCGACCGGCACTACAACCGCCAGGCTGAAGGCGTTCCCTGCAACAGGCGCGTAGGCAATATAGGTATCCACGTTATTGACATCGGTCGTCACGATTCCGCTGCCACCGACCACCATACGGCGTGTGATGGACTGGGTCTCAAAGGTCCCGCCATCGAACACGGTCAGCTTGGGCGGTTCATTGATACCGAGCTCCTCAGGCTGCAGATCGAGAAATTCATAACCGGCCTCTGGCATGGCAATGATATGCCCATCGTTGTCGATCAGGAAGGCGTAGCCGGTGCTTCCAACCTTGATGGCATTGATTTCATCGGCAATACGGTCGAGCTTGAAGTCCGCTGTCATCACTCCCCTGAATTCATTTTGGAAATAGACAGGAGCGGATATTGATATGACCAAACCTGTTCCGGCAGGATCCTGCCGGGGGAACGACCAGCGCGGTTCCTTTTGGGAGTTAAACAAAGGCGTTGCCACACGATACGGCGGCTGGGCCGTCGGATCATAATCGTGGGGAAGATTTTTACCGAGCCCAATATTTGGATAATAGGTAAGGATACCGTTTGGATTGGTGTAATAAATGGCAGTGATCTGCGGGTTGTTTTCCAGCACGAAGGGTGCAGAAAAATCAAGGTAGGCGGTGGTGTTCAATTCCCTGATCACCGTCTCGTTGACTTCCACGCTTGAGGGCACAAAGATGCTGCTGGGTGTAAAGGAGTTCGTGTAATATTGACCGTTTCCCCCCCGGTTCAGGAAATCGCCCGCATTCCAGTACGTCCCATCGCCAAGCAGGTTCTTTTGTTGTTGCAATTGCTCAAGCTGGTCGGCAAGGCTTGTTACCTGTGCAATCGCCGTATCGAACAACCTGTTTGCCCGGTTGGCTTCTGATGAAACCGTGTTGATCAGTTGTTCCTGAGCCAGCAGGTTGACGGTGGTTTCGACACGACCAGTAAGGGTGTTGATCAATTGACCCGAGCGATTGACCGCAAAGAATACGATCACACTCACGGTCAATCCACCAGTGACTAGAATGCCCAGGGCGATCTTTGTGCGCAGGCCATAGTTTCGGAAATCCCTGGCAAACAGGACCGCGATAACGACAAGCCCAAGCCCCACAACCGCGGGCACAAATACCCGGGTGAACGGCAATGCATATCTCTCACCTGAGCCGAAGATATCCAATAGGACAATGAGAACGGCGGAGGCGATATTGGCTGCAACCAGCCAATACCTGTGCCTCTGCGAGATCGTCAGCGCGATGACAAATGAGAATCCTGCAAGTTGCGCAATCCCCAGGTACACACCCAGTCCGCGAATCAGCAGGGATGAAACAGGCAGGACGATCATGACCGTGACGAGCATAAGCCCGATGCCGGGATCGATTCGATTTTTTTGACTCAGCCTCAAGCCAGCCACGGACGCAAGGGCTGCAACGATCATTATGCCCGTCAATACGAACAGCCGCCAGTCATAGGATCGCAGCGCAAGGTATGCGTACATGACCGCCATCAAAAGAAATGCCAGGGCGATGACCGCCGCGACCTGATATGCGTTTCGCGCGCGCTGGGTTTCTTCCGCAGGGAGCCGGGTTTCCTTCAAACTCATGATTGCTCCTTGCTTTGGAACTGGATCAAAACTTCCGATCCACCCAGCACACGTTCCAATTCTTCGGCTGTGGTCTGCAAAATATTTTCCAGGTTGAAAGCACTGCTGATGCGGGAGGTTGCCTGGGAGATCAACTGTTCCTTTGCAGCCCTGCGGCGCGCATCCTGGAACAGGCGGGCATTTTCCATGGCGAAAGCCGCCCGTTCAGCAACAGCCTCCACCAGGTTGATTTCATCCTGCTGCCACTCCCGGCTTGGGCGGTTGGATTCGATATGGAGTACACCGATGACTTCGCCGCGTAATTTGACCGGGACCGCCACCACCGCCCGCTTCTCACCGGACCCGTTGGGCTGATTCGTGACCGTCTGACCACGTTCCACCGCCGAAACCACTTCGCGGGTCTGCAGAACATTCTCCAGTAATTCGATCCGCCCGGATTGATAACGAAAGCCGGGTAATTCAGATGCTGCAACGGTGCGCGTCCATTCCGAACGCGTAAATTCGTTGTATACCTCCTGCACCTGAATGAGCGCGGCGCGAGTTTCCGTCAACAGGCGTGCATTTTCAAGCGCAATGGAAACCTGGTTCGCAAGCGTGGTCAGTACCTGCAGGTCATCGATCGAGAAAGCCCCGGCTTCGGTGCTCTGTACGTCGAGCACGCCAATGGTCTCGTTCTGTGATTTCAACGGCAGAGCCACCTCGGAGCGGGTGTCCGGGAGGTCGGGATTGTCGAAGAAAACGGCATCAGCCCCAACGTCCAGGGCGATGCGGGGTTGTCCGGTTTGGGCGGCATAACCCACCACGCCGGTGCCAAGCCCCAGTCTATGACCACGCGCCAGCATCCGTTGTCCGCCTGTGCTGTTTGCGGCTTGCAGGATCGCGTACTGGCGCTCGCCGTCCACCAGGAAGATGCCAACGTGGTAAAAACCAAAACGCTGGCTGATGAGGTGTGCGATCGCGGGGAAGAGTTCGTTCAGGTCTTTCAGTTGTGCGATGGCTTCTGAAAGTTCGGTGATCGCCTGGAGTTGTGACGCCCGGTGGGATGTCTGGCGGTTCGCCTTTTCGAGTTCTGCCGTGCGCTCATCGACTCTGCGCTCGAGATCGGAAGTCAGGTTCTCCAGTTCGCGGTTCGCCGATTGAACCTGATTCAACCTGAGCTGCTCGTTTCTGTTCCTGAAGTTCGTCAGGAGGATCAAGACAAGTCCGATCAGGGTGATCATGCCCACTTCAACGACAAATTCGTCCGGCACGGGAGCCCCAAAGAATCTTGTGGCATATAATGCACCGACGTTCAACCCGGTCAGCAGGAAGACCGCTGGAGGCGACAGGAATGCGCTTGCCACGATCAAACTCAGAGGGACATAAATGAGGATCAGCAGGCTGTGGTTTGATGCGCTGCCCCCTGCCACGAGGGAGGTGTAGGCGATCGCATTGTACGAAACCGAGAACAGGAATATCGCAAAGCGAAACAGGCGGGTCCTGGCGAGTGTATATGCAATCAGTGTTGTGACAAGGGTGTATCCGATCCCGCCTGAAAAGGCAACTACAAACTCCCGCCCTGCAAACAGGCGGGCTACACCGCCAAGAAAAGTCAGTGCCGAGATCGTTAAAAGGAACGACGCAGCCAGACGCGCCACCTGTTGTTCGCTGGCATCCGATATGGCGGAGGATGGGGCAGTAAGGTTATCCCAAGCTCTTTGCAAAAATGCCCTCTGGGAGCGCGGTGTCATCGGGGTTTTATCCGTTGCCATAAATTACTCCGAATTCCTTCCGGTCATTGGGTTGTCCTCCTCCAGCGCTGGAGGCAGGGATGGGTTCACCAATTGGAAAGTAACAGTTGAGTCTTTCAGGCTATGCCCGAGTTCCTCCACTGTGTCTCGAAGGATCGAATCCAGTTGGAAGGATGCACCCAATTTGGCTCCCATTTCAGACAGGAATGTCTCGCGTGCCGCGCGTTTTTGTGCGTCATCCAGCAGGCGGGCGCTCTCCAGCGCAAGAGCAACGCGCTCGGCTGTCGATTCGATGATGGATTGTTCATCCTCCGTCAGTTTGCGCGCCGGGTCGGATGTTTTTAATTTCAGCCGCCCGATGGTCTGTCCGCGCAATTGGACGGGTACGAGTAATGCATCCTCCTCCCTGGTGGATTTTGACGTTTCTTTCAGAAGCTCGGGCCTGATCCCGTCATAGCGATAGCCACGAACCCTGATCTTTTCCAAATACCCCTTCCATGACTGCCCGGTGAGACGGCTGGAGGCGGTTTCAGCCTCCCGCAGGGCGCGTTGCGATTGCTCGAAGGATTCCGCATTCTGGATCGCGACGGCAACCTGGTCAGCCAAAATTGTAAATATCTCCACGTCATCCTGGGAGAAATCGGCAGGCTTGCTGGAATGCATGTCGAGCGCTCCAATGATCTCCCGTCCGAGTCTGAGCGGCAGGGTGATTTCGGAAATCGTTTCCGGCAAATCGGGGTGGGGGATGAACATCTTATCCCCGCCGGCATCCAGCACGACGCGCGGGTTGCCGCTATAGGTGACATATCCCACCATGCCCTGTTCGCCGATCTTGAGCCGATGCCCGCCTGTGAGCATTCTTTGCCCGCCTTCGCTGCTTGCCGAGCGCAGGATCGCATATTGCTTTTGTCCGTCGATCAGGAAAATACCGACATGATAATAATCGAGTTGTTTGCTGATGGCGCTGGCGATCTGGTCCAGCAATGCATCCAGGTTTTGTACCGATGATGCGGTTCGTGCCACTTCCGCAATGGCGCGCAAGCGTTCGGTGCGCTTTTGTAATTCTGCATTCGAAACAGTCAATTCTTCCGTTTTCGCCTCTAATTCAGTCTGGGTAAGATGGAGATTGGCGTTTGCTGCCTCCAGGTCCTTCAGGTTCTTTCGGGATTGCTGAATTGCGTTTTCCAGACCGGTGATCAGGATGTAGATAAAGAAGGCACCCAATCCCAGCGCAACAGAGATATCCTGTGCGAAGAGCAGGATCGGGTAATCAGTGGGCACGATCAAGCCCCTTGTTTCTGCGTAGGCGAGACCAAACCCGGACACAATGCTGATAGCTGCCGTGAAGATTGTTGCCTGCCAGCCAAGCAACAATGCCGCGATCAGCATGACCACGAAATTGATGATGAAGGATGTATCCCGAATGCCGTAACCGGAAGCGGCAATGCCATTTGTGCCCGTCCAGATAAGAATCAGAAGTAGTATGGATGCGAATCGGACATAGCCTTTACGGATCAACCACCTGCTTGCCGCTCCAACAATTACGAATGTGAATAGTACGATGTCCGTGGGCCCAATTTTTTGGTTGGGGATTGCAAGCCGCACATACAGTTCATAGACCAGCGCGATCCCGGAAAAGATCAGTGCAATTGCATGACCATAGGCTGCCCTGCGGGTTTTATCTTCTTCACCCGGGAAGACAGGCGGTTTGATGAATGTTCTTAATCGGTTAAACATAAGTTCACCTGTTACTCCTGGGAACCTTCTTCACTAAATTCAATCGTCACCTCGGTCGCGCCGCCGATCTTGCGCCCCAATTCTTCTACGGCGGTTTGCATGATCGCCTCGACATCGCTGACCGAGCCGAGCCGTGCGGAGATTTCGCCGATGGTGCGTTCACGCGCGGCACGTTGTTGGGCAGACTCAACGAGGCGGGCGTTCTCCAATGCGAGAGCGGCGCGTTCCGCGGCGGCTTCAAGCAGGGTGATCTCATCCTGGGTCCATTTGCGGCTGCCGTTTTTGGGTTTTACGTCAAGCATGCCGATGGTCTGTCCGCGCAGCCTGATCGGGATGGTAATCCCGCCATTGTCCCTTTCGAGAGAGAGTCGCCCAGTCTGGGTGACAGTTTTGACCTTTTCACGACCATCTTTTGATTTTATGGGTTGGGAGCGGGTCCCATCGAAAGTGTAGCCGGTGTTTTTTATCCGTCTGGCGAAGGAACTCCATTCCTGTTTGATGTAACGTTCGAAACTTGTTTCGGAATCACGGAGCGCATTTTGCGCCTCGGCAAACAGCCGGGTGTTCTCGATGGCAATGGCAATCTGGTCCGCCAGGGTCGAGAGGGTGGCTACATCTTCCTCGGTAAAGGCATTGGGATGTGTGCTTTGCACATCCAGCACGCCGATTACGCGTCCGCCAATACTAAGCGGAAGTGCCATCTCGGAGCGGGTTTCGGGGAGGTCGGGGTTGTTGAAGAAAAAGGCATCAGTTCCAACGTCCAGGGCGATGCGTGGATTACCGCGCGATGCCACGTATCCAACAATGCTGTTGGTATCCAGCTTTAATCTATGACGACGGGAGAGCATTTTCTGTCCGCCGGGGCTGTTCGAAGCGCGCAGAATGGCAAGTTTGTTCTCTTCATCCACCAGGAAAATGCCTGTGTGATAAACGCCAAAATGCTCACAGACAAGTTCGGTGATTTTTGGAAGAAGCAGGTCGATATCCTGGATGGTCGTGATGGCGCGGGCGACGCTCGAAACTGCCTGTGATTGCGATGCCCGCTTTTCCAGTTTTTGGGTTCGGTCGGCAACCTGTAACTCGAGCGTGCCCACCAGTTGTCGTAATTTTTGTGTCATCGTTCTGAAACTGTCTGCCAATAGGGCGGCTTCCCTGGAGTTTGCAGGGATTTGGGTGCTCTCTTCCAGATTCCCTGATGCAATCTTCTGGGCGATTGTTGTCAATTTCACGTAGGGTGAGGTAACAAATCTTCCCAGTAAGTATCCAAGCAAGGCGATGACTGGCAGGGAAACGGCGAACAACAGGAGGCTTTGATTGAGTATTCTTCGTTCCCTGGCTACAATTTTGTCTGCGGCAATATCGATCCCGAGCACGCCCACCCTTTCCCCGGTGGATGCATAGATCGGTGCATAGGCTGAGAGGAAGGATCCAAACTCGTCGGTATAGATCTCAGGCTCAATGATTGTCCTGTCGATGGTGTCGAAGTTCTGCTCGAGGGTTGGCCCGGGTTCCAGGTATGGCTGACCAAAATCCGCAATGCCCTCGTCTCCCGGCAGGTTTGCGTCCACAACGAAGTAGATGCCTTCTTCGTTTTTGCGCATGGTGTAGACATAAATAATATCGCTGTCGGCGGATCGGATTTTTAGATTGCGTTCGTTTATTATTTTGTAATACTCGTCATCTCTCGCCGAAACCTTCAGCAGCGTATCACCATCCTGTTGCAATGCAGCAATGGACGTTATCGTCAGCAATCGGTTCTTAAGTTCCTCCTGCAGCCCGGCTTTAAGATTGTTGTAGAGTATGGCAATGATCGATACGGAAATCAGAAGACCCGACAGGGTAAATGCCAGAGTCAGGATTGTCAACAAGGAGGGTTGTTTGGAAGGGTTGTTGTTCATGGGCGTGGTCTTCGCGTCCGGAAAGAGCCGGTTTACTGACGTTAGGAGTCAGACTCCCTGGAATTCTCAGCGATGTAGATACTGACTTCGGTACCGTCCAGTGATTTGCCGATCTCCTCGACGGTCGTGCGCATGATGGCGTCGAAATCAGCCGAGGAACTGATGGCGGCAGTGATGCCCGAAATAGCCTGTTCACGATCTGCCCGCAATCGGACTTCTTCGTACAGGCGTGCGCTTTCGAGGGACAGGGCAAGGCGCTCGATCGCCTGTTGAATGGTGTTGATCGTGTTTCTGTTGTAGTCCTTCTTCAATTTGACGGAAACAACACCGATGGGTTGACCGCGCAGTTTTATCGGGATGGAAACAAGTTCGTAATCGGCGGGCTTTTGTCCATTGCCTCGATGGATCACCATGTTTCCGGTTAACAGGGCTTCGCTGCCAGGTTCGGGGATTTCGTTGATCGGTTGAATGCGAATATTGTCGAACCGGTAGCCGGAATTCTGGAGTGCTCCACCATCAGCCAATAATTTCCAGCTCTCGCGCGTTGTGCGCCCGTATGTCTGCTCGAGCTCCGCCATGTTCTGTTGCAACTGCTGCAACAGATTTGTACGTTCGATTGTGGTCGCCAGTTGATCTGCAAGGACCTGCATGATGTGGACGTCATCCTCATCCAGCTCATGGGATTGGTTGCCATAGATATCAAGGATGCCGATGAGATTCCCTTCAACTTTGAGTGGCAGCGCCATTTCCGATCGGGCATCCGGCAGAAGCGGGTTATTGAAATAGGCTGCATCTGTCCCTGAGTTGACCCTGAACCGCGCTTCTCCGCTTGCGGCAACCTGACCGACAAGGCTTGGATCGCCCACACGAATGCGAAGGTTGTCGGCGATCATCTGTTTTCCGGTATCGGTTGGCGAAGCACTCAGGATCGCATATTCATGCTTGTTGTCCAGCAGGAAGACACCAATGTGGTAATAGCCAAAGCGAGTCGATATAAGATTTGTCGATCGTGCCAATAAACTCTCAATATCGCCCGTCGAAGTGATGTCACGAACGATATCGGCGACTTGTTGCAATCGCCTGGACTGCATTTCCAGTTTGTTCGTTCTTTCGCTAACGCGTTGTTCAAGGATGTCTGCACTGGCTTCCAGTTGGGCAGTTGTGATCCTGAGCTCATTAATGAGCCGGGAGTTTTCCTGTATTGTGACGATCTGCCTGGCCAGTACAATGAATATTGCAACGACAGTGCCTGTATAGAGGCCGAATGCCTGGAGGTTGGTGCCCATCCCTGTGGTGGCGGCAAACATGGATGTGAGTACGCTTAGACCCAGGATCACCAGGGGTGGTATGGATGACTGCCAGGCCGATAAACTTACTTTGGGCATGTCACCTTCAGCCGTTTGGACGGAGGATTGTCGAAGAGCGGCAAGTCCGATGACAAAGTAGCTTATTGTCCAAAGGATATCTACAGCGGAACCGGAAATGTAGGAATCCCGCAGAACCTGCCAGGCATAAATGATGTCGGCGGCAATGAATGCCACGATTCCCAGGGAAAGAATTAATAATGCCTGGCGGGTATCCGTGCCACTTCTGCGGAAAAGCAATCTTGTAATGCTTGCAAGGACGAATACATCCATTGCCGGATAGGCACCGGCAACCAGCTTGGAGAACCAATCCTCCCCGCCTGCCGCTGCCGTTGGCGCGATGATGAAGAACCAAAGGATGGCTGTGGCGCTTATGACGATCGCTGACAGATCCAGCCTCCAGGTCCTTTCCTGGGAAGGGTCAAAGAGTTTTGATGGCACCCTGCCCAATCCGATGAACACCAGAGGATAATATGCCAGATAGAAAATATCAGGGATGTCCGGGAAGTTTGCCCCTCTCGTAACATCAAGGAATAGATAAATGATGTCTCCGATGGTCAGCGATATCAGGCCGATAGCGATGAAGAACCAGGCTTCGCGCGTCTGTCGCTCAAGATGGTTCCGGCTTGCAACGTAAACTCCGCAAATTGCAGAAAACAGGCTGACAGGCAAATAGCCGAGGTTGGAGATCAGGGTCTCATAGGCAGGATCTGTCCACTTAAAGAGCAACCAAGAGGAAAATATAAGTGTGTAGAAGCCAACCAATAGCGTCAGAATGGACTTCCAACCTCCCAACCATGAAGGGAGTTTATTAGTCAAAGACCGGAAAGTGTTGGACGACATGATCGATTCTCTTGCCTCGTCTACTTTTTCGAGCGCCTGGCTCGCCTTCTGTCAGGCGCCTGCTCGGGTATCTGCCCGATGAATACGGATACTTCGGCAACATCCGGCACCTGTCCCAATTCGCGGGCCGCGGTCTGAAGGAGGGCATCGATGTCGAGAGATTGGCTGAACCGCGTCGCCAATTCACCGACGGTTTGTTCCTGCCTGGCTCGTTGGGTTGCCTCCTCCAGGAGACGGATGTTGTCCAATGCCAGCCCGGTTTGATAGGCAACCTCGTTGACCAGTTCCTCATCGGATTTGCTCCAGGAGGTCCCATCTTTTCGCGCCAGTGCGATCGTTCCCAGCTTTTGCCCGCGCAGGGTGATGGGCACCTGCAGAGTCTGGTCGGCTTCAATGGATGCCGTCCCTGCATGGATTCCCAGCGGGGTAAACGTATATGCATACCCGCCCCGCTGGATTCGCTGATTCCACGCTTCGCGCGTACGGACGGCTGTTACCGCTTCGAGCTGCATGAGCGCAGTCTGAGATTCGTCGAGCAGCCGGGCGTTTTCGATTGCCACCGCGATCTGGTCTGCGAGGGTTTGCAGCACATCGATATCATCTGTGCTGAACTCCTGTGGTTTGTCCGATTGGATATCGAGTACGCCAAGCACCCTGTCGCGAATCATGAGTGGAAGCGCCATTTCGGAACGAGTCTTTGGGAGTTCAGGGTTATCGAAGTAAACGGCATCAGCTCCAACGTCCAGCGCGATGCGGGGCTTTTTCTGAGCGACTGCAAACCCGACGATTCCCTGTTCCCCCACCTTCAGGGAATGGCCTTTTTCCATCATGCGCCTGCCACCTTCCGACGATGCCGCCTGCAGTACCGCCTCTTCACCGGTTTCATTCAAAAGGAAAATACCAGTGTGGTAGAACCCGAACTGATCGGTGACGAGTCTTACTACGGTTTCAAGAAGGCTCCCAATATCCAGCGCCTCCGCCGTTCGGCGGGCAATATAGGATGCCGCACTAAGTTGATCGCTCTTTTTCTGCAATCCGGCTGTGCGTTGCTCTACATTTTGTTCGAGATTGGTTCGTTCATTCGACAGGGCATCAATGGCGGACTGGAACCGGGCGGCAACCAGTTTGAATTCTTTTTTCAGCAAATTGATCGCCAACATGGAAGCGATGGCAAGAACGGCATAGTCGGCGGTGTAGGTGAGCCAGCCAAATGCATTGAGTGGCGGGACATCTGCCGTAAGGGACAGGTTGCCGGTCACGTTCATGGTTCCCAGGATCGCCAGTGCCAGCAGATTGAGGGCAAATATCCATCTATCAACAGGCTTGTCGAACAGCAATGACGCGAACACGATGGTCGCCAACATGAAGACTGATGCATCCGACCAGGGACCATACCGGAGGAGCGCAAACAAGCCCACGAGAGAACCGATGATGAGAAGCATTCCGGCTTTGATCGAATAGGGCAGGGGGGCGAAAGCGGCGACCAGCAATGCCAGATAGAATGCTCCAAAGACAAGAAGTTCACTGTTGGTTGCAGACGGAAGAACGGCAATGATCAGAACCAGACCCAGCGCGCTGATGCCTTTCAATACGAGGCTTAGGAATTTTATCCGCCACTGATCGTATTGAAACCGTTCGGTTTGGGGGTTATCCGGGAAAGGCGGGTTCATATTTGTCATTGTTCATCATCCAGATGCAGTTCGATGCTGGCAACGGATGTGTCGAGTCTTCTGCCGAGTTCTTTTACAACTGTCTGTAGGACACCATCGATTGTTGCGGACGCCCAGATCCTCGAGTTGATTTCGCCCAATGCCCTTTCACGCATGGCGGTCTGCCTGCTCTCGGAGACAAGGCGTGCATTTTCCAGCGCGATGGCTGCCTGCGTTGCGACAGCATCCACCAGGTTTTGTTGTTCCGGCGTCCATTCCTCCGTGCTTTCGAGGGTGATCTGCCCGAGGATCTGATCGCGCAGGTTGAGCGCCGCCTGCATGGTCTGAGCGTCCATTTCAACGGACTCTCCCACTTCGTACTCCAGCGCCTCCTTCCGGGCGGTGAAACCGCTCCATCCCTCGAGGAGATATTGTTGCTGAATGGCACGAAGTTCCTTGATGCTTTGTTGTGCCTCCTGGAACAGATGGGCATTTTCCAGGGCGATCGCGACCTGGCTTGCCATGTTCTGCATGGTCTCGATCAACTCCGGACCGAAGTCGGACTCTTTGGTGGATTGAACGTTCAATGCCCCGATTACCCGGTCACCGACGATCAGGGGCAGGGCGATCTCGGACCGGGTGTATGGTAGCAGCGGATTTTCAAACCGTTGCTTTTCTTCAGCGGCGAATTGTGCAATGCGTGGGGATCTTTCACGAATGCAGGCAGCCACCATGCTCTTGCCAGAGATCTCGAGACGGTGCCGGTTTTGCAGAAGGACTCTTCCCGCTTCCCCGGTCGCCTCTTTTAGTTCGGCCCACTTCCCGCTCGGGTCGATGAGAAAGAATGCGGCATAGTAATAGTTGAACTGATCGGTGAACAGATCAATGACCCTTGAGAGCAGTTTGTCAGGATCAAGGATGGAGGAGGCAACCCTTCCCACTTCGTTCGTTGCGGAAAGCTGTTTTGTCCGTTCGTTGACCTGTTGCTCAAGGGTCGTTTGCAGAATATCCAGCCGTGAGATCATCCGGTTGAAGTGGGATGCAACTGTTGCAAGTTCATCAGTGCCGGTCACCGGCACCCGCTGTGACAGGTCTCCCTGTTCGATCTTTTGGAAGGTCGCGATCAAATCCCTTACCGGATCGGAAATGGAGCGCGTTGCGTAATAGGAAAAACCAATGCCGAGTACCAAAGCCAGACTACTAAGCAGAACGGATTGTGTCCGCAGATCGCTGAAAATCTGAAAGGAACTGATCTCCGAATAGATGACCCTGATCGTTTGTTGGTAGCCGACCGGTGCAATGATGGCAACTGCAATAATGATCAAGCCGAAGGTCAAGACCTGGAATTTTGCGCCGAGCAGGGCACCGGCACGCGCCTGGAGTTGAGTCTCAAAATCATTCGGAAGCAGAACCAGTCTGGAGGGGAGCGTGAACCGCTCGATCATCAAAACGGAAAATATGACGGCTCCAAGCAGGGCTGCCAATCCGCCAAGCAGGATGTAAACAGGAGCGGGTGAGCCAATGGAGGTCGGTTGGAAGGCGGATGAGATGGCTTCTGCACGCGAAAGCGCGACCAAAAAGACCGGCAATACGCTGACGACCAGATTGACGAGGACCGCGCTGATGGCAAACCGTGTGGTGAAGTTTGTGATCTCCCGCCAGGCAAGGAATTCTTCGTTTTTGTCCGCATGGAGTTTGTTCCTCGCCCAATCATCCAATCGCTTTCTTGCGTGCGGCGTGCTCCACCAGCTGATTCCCAGCAGGATCAACTGGCCGAAGAGAATGAGGATGGGCGCGAGTTGAACCAGCAGTTGCCGGAGCTCGTCACCGAGTTCAACGTTAAATTGAATGGTCAGCAGTCCCGGGATCGCGCCCAGGAACCCGATCAACTGGCCTGCCGCGACAACAAGGAGGATGTACCAGCCGCCCAACCGCCGTATGATTTTGTTGGATGCCAGTTGGTTGTTCATTCTTTACCCTCGATAACTTGTCCCATCTCTTTGGCTTTCAGACCGATTTTGATCTTTGCCCTGTTTGCGCCGGTTGCCCGCGTTAATTCGCTGACGGTTGTTGTCAGGATGGTTTCGACATCGGTGGTCCGGCGGATCTTGTCGGTGATCTCGAACAGGACGCGCTCGCGCTCTGCCTGCGCACGGATCTGCTCCAGCAGGCGTGCATTGGCAATGATCGCGGCAAGGCTTCCACCGAGAGTGCCGAGCAATTCCTCGTCGCTTTCCGTGTAGGCGCCGGGCTGTTCACTTTCGACATTCAGGACACCCAGTAATTCGCTTCGATAGATTAATGGTATTGCCATTTCCGATCGCGAATTGGAACTGGCTTCGATGTAGCGTGTATCCTCCTGCACGTTGTTGACGCGTAGGGTTCTGCGATGCGCTGCCGCCCAGCCTGTGATGCCGGTCTCAACGGGAACTTTCAGGTTGTAGACATCGGGCGCATACCCCACCGCAGCCTTTACTTCGAGCAACTTCTTCTCGCGGTCCGCCAGAAGAATGGACACCCTGTCACCGCCCAGGGTGACCTGCAATCCGTTGACGGCGGATTGCAACGCTTCATCCAGAGTTGTTCCGGATGCCGCGGTCGTGGTGATGTGATGCAGTAGGCGGTGCTGTGCCAGATGCTCCTGTGTCTCTGCAAATAATTCACTGTTGACCACAGCAATCGCCAGCTGGTCTGCCAGGATCTGGAGCGTGCGCAGATTTTCTTCCGAAAACGCATATAGATTTGTGCTTTGAACGTCGAGCACGCCCACGATGCGATCACCAACCTGTAATGGGATGGCCGCCTCAGAACGCGTATCCGGCAACAGCGGATTTGCATAATAGGTGGCATCGCGCGTCGTGTCATTGACGATCAATTGCTCCCCGTTGCTTGCCACAAATCCCACGATCGATTTCGAGCCGACGCCGAGTTTATGCCCGGCGCGCTTCATTTGCGCGCCAGCCTCCCCGGTCGCTTCGCGGATGACAACGAACTCACCTGACAGATCCTTGAGAAAGACGCCTGCATGGTAGAACTCAAATCGTGACCGGATCAATTTCACAGCTTTTTGTAACAACTCATCGAGGTCGAGGGAACTGCTGATATCGCGTGCGATCTCTGCGGCGGTTTCAAATTGCAGGGCGGTTTTCCGGCTGTCTTCCAGCACCCGGAAATTGTAAATGGCGCCCGATACCTGGTTTGCAACTGCCGAGACGAACTTCAGGTCATCCTCATCGAAACTATGTTCATTGTCCAGATCCTGCACGATGATCGCTCCGATCGCCTCTCCCTGTGCAAGCAATGGAACGCCCAGCCACGACTTGGCGGGTTTGCCTGAAACTTTGGCGCCCATTGCGGTTGCCCGCTTCAATGTATCTTCCACGAGCATGAGCGGCTCGCGCGTCCGGATCAATATCGAGGTCAATCCCTCACCGAGGGGGAATGCATCGATGGAGGAAAACTTCCCATCTTCGAACAGATAAGGGATGTTGATCGAGTTCGTCTTTCGATCGTAGAGAGCGATGACGAAACCGTGTTCTCCGACCACCGAACGGACTTGTTCGTGGATGGAGGCATAAAAGGTGTTCAGGTCACTGATCGACAAGATGCTTGCCCCCAGCGTGTTCAAAGCCTTCAATTCGGACGCGCGGCGGTCACTTTGTGGTTCGGTGGGTGAGACTTTTGCCGTGATCGAATTCTGGGTCAAACGGATCGTGCGTGCGAAGGCATCAATCACATCTTCATCCAGCGTTTGTCCGTTTCGCGCCCCAACTAAAACAACGCCGCGCAGTTGTCCTTCTTGCAAAATTGGTACATACGCGGCCGTTTCGCATCCGAGGTGTCTGGGATAGGCGGCGAGAGGCGGTGGGATCGAATCGTCCCGCAGATCGACCTGGATCGGGCCATCCTTGAGGCGTGCCTCTAGGTCCTCACGCGACAGTTCCATCCCGCGCGGAATGGTCGCTTGCGAGTCCCGACTCTGTGGGTCGGAGAATTGTGTGAGTTGCAGGCGGTTCCCAGTAGCGGTAAAAAAAACAGTTATAAAAAAGGAGGTCCCGTTCGAATGATTGGTTGTCATCAGTTTTATGGGGTGGATTAACTGAATTCCCAGACGGATTCACCAGCCAGGATTCGGCGGATCTGATCTGGGAACCGGTCCGGATCGAGCGGCTTGCCCAGGAATCCATCGAAGCCCGAGGCCTTCGCCTTGTTCATCTGGTCTGTGCTCGCCTCGGCGGTGACGGCAATGATCGGAATGTTCTTCAAGCGTTCTGAGGCGCGGATCTTCTTCAAAGCGCCATACCCATCTTCATAGGGCAATCGGATGTCCATCAGGATCAGGTCCAGACGTTGCAGCGTGTCTGCGTATTCCACCACTTCATACCCCGAGGTCTTCCATTCACAATGGATACCCAGATAGCCAAGCATGCGCGCGATCAGGACAAAGTTGGCTACGTTATCCTCCACCACCAGCACTGTTGCATCCTTTGGAATATTCGGCTTCTTGATCGGTTGGGTGTCAAGCACATTATCAGGCATTTGCGCTCCTCGCGAGGAATTTCTCAACTTCCCTGATCAATTCATCGAAATCAATGGGTTTCTGAATGTAACCATCGCATCCGGCTTCGAGTGTCTTTTCCTTGTCGCCGCGCATCACATTGGCTGTGATCGCCAGAATGGGCACGCGTTCAAAGCCGGGAGTGGTCTTGATCCTGGCGGTTAAAGTGTACCCGTCCATCTCGGGCATGTTAATGTCCATCAGGATCAGGTTGGGTTTGTTGCTTTTTATAATCTCAAGCGCCTCGAAGGCATTCGTTGCTTCCAGCAGTTTATAGTCTTCTGAAAGCAAAATACGGCGCACGAGCATCCGGTTATCGGGATTATCTTCGACGTAAAGTATGGTTCCCTTGTCTTCTAATGCTGGCATTCTTATTTCGTAGCCTCCGACCTAATTCTACATACGACTAATGGGGGATGACATGACAGCTACCTTACAAAATGCCAAACAAAAATGTCGAGGGAGTCTCTCCTCGACATTAGAGCGGGTGATGGGACTCGAACCCACGATATCATGCTTGGGAAGCATGCGTTCTACCACTGAACTACACCCGCTGGTATGGAAGGGATTATAGCGACCCGCAGGAGGGCTGTCAAGCAAACTTCATTCTGGGATTGTGCAACAAGTCCA
>DIDP01000068.1 GCA_002418205.1 Anaerolineales bacterium UBA5797
GATATTCGGGACCGTATCCTGCCTGCAAATTTTTCTGTCCCGCCTCCTCCCAAAGGCGGATCACTTCATCCCATTGTTTGAACTCGCGCGCGAGATCGGCGCGTTGGAAATAATAGCACCAGTCATGAGGCGGTTCCGGTCCGAATACGTCCGTAGGCATGGGGCGTTCCCCGGTTGTTACCAATCCCGCATTGGTAACAGGGAACAATAATCTCTCCTGTTCGTTCAAAAGCGGCTCACCCTCATAAATGGGATCCAGCACCTGCAGGCAGCCGCGCCCCTCCCTGTGGATGACGGGAAGCGCATGGGTCATATCGGACTTGAATGTGAGAGAGCGGAAATTTACCCGGATGGGACGCTGGACATATTGTTTCAGTTTTTGGTCGATGATCCCGCTTGGTCCATCGAACCACCAAACGGGAAGTTGCTCCCTGCCGTTGACCGGCGCATACATGATATTGATGGCATAGGCGATCTGGTAGGCTGAGTTTTTTTCGAAAGGCGTATAGGGGGAAAGAATAAAGGCATTTTCCTTTAGGGATGGTACGCGCCACTTCAGTTGCCAGAAATAACTTCGCTCGAGATCCCAGGTCAGGGCATATTTATTTGCCGTCCTCATTTGTAGTGAGATCGCGCCCGTCAGAAGGATGGCAAAAACCAGGTTTTGTACTTTTCTTCGATCCTGACCTGTGAGCCAGATGATTCCAAGGACGGTCAGGGGAACGGCTCCAAATATTTGACCGAATAGAAAGCGGTCTCCCCAAATTCCCTGGAGAGCCTGCCGGTCAATGATCCAGGCGGGGAGGCCTCCCAATAAAAACGCAACGATCGCGAGCAGGACGACAACTCGGGTTTGAATAACATCCTGCCCTTCAGTCCTTGTCTTCTTCTGCCAACCCGCGATGAACATCAAGCTAATGGCGGCGATGATGGCGCCGACGATCCAGGATGCGATGAACGATTTCGACTGGAGATTGATTTCCGGGAGAGCGATGGGAAGTGTCCACGCGTAAAAGGTGGCATGGAGCGCATCCTGTATGACGAGCTGAGCATATTGCAGGCTGGTCCCAACCGGGTTTTGCCTGAGCGCATCGAACAATTCGATTTGATGCTTTGCTCCTTTTCTATCAAGTTGGATCATGGGAAGGAATTCGAGTTTGTAATAAAGGAATCCCCCGAAGACGACCGCGAAGGGAATATACATTAAGAGTGATGATTTCAAAGCCTGTGCGTTTGTTTTACCGGTCTTTTTATAGGCGAGGAAAATGATCAAAGGACGGATCAGTTCGAGACCTGTAAAGTATTCGATGAACAACATCTGAGCCGCGGCAAACAGGACCGATAAGATCAGCAGAATGTTCCGATGCCTGTGCCCATCGATCGCCCTCACCATGAGATAGATCGAGAGCGCAAAAAGGAACATGCTGGTGTAATGAGGCGCGCTGGTGTGCACAACGAATTGTCTTTGCATTCCGGGATAGACGCCCAGCAGCAAACCGATCCAACCCGCTTCCAGGGTCCGTGTGGGCAGAAAATGCAAAATGGTCTTGAGCAGGAAGATGATCGCCCCCCAATTCAAAAGTAGCGCAAGGACATGCCAGCCAATCGGAGCCGCGCCAAGGATGGGGTTTAGAAGTATGTGCAATCCGGATGAAAATGGCCGGTCGATCAAAAAATAATTCCAGATTTGAACCGGGGTGTATCCCAGTTTGTAAAGCAGGACCCCCTCCCAGTCGTCGTAATAGATCCCCAGCCGCCACACCTGATATTTGTATGCAATCGCCATGACCAACAATAGCAATACCGCATACGTCTTAAAGCCCGCAAGTTCTTCGATCCATGGGTTCATGTTACGGAGCATCTTGTTCATGGCAGGGAAAACACTCTTTCTCCCGATCATTATCGCAATCACCTTTTGAAGATTTAGATCTCAAGCCTTAGCATTATACAAAGAAATCGCATCTCACTGTGAGAGGCGGGGGCGCAAAACCATACCGCTTGACATCCGTCTGCTTTGCCTGTAGACTCTCGGTTAAGGAAAAACTTAATCGTAATGAGAAAAGTCACCTCCCTCAACTCGTTCGACAGGATCAAGCTGTTGGCGGATTCCCGCCGCATGGACATTCTGCGCCTCCTGATGGCTTCCCCCGCCACGCTCACGCATCTCGCGCGGACCCTGAAACGGTCTCCGGCATGGATTCGCCATCACATCCTCGCGCTTGAATCTGCAAACCTCGTTGAAGTGGGCGAAATCCGCAAGACGGGCAAAGTGACCGAAAAATATTATCGTGCCAGGGCGGATGCGTTGTTGTTGCAGGAGATCATCCTTCCAAAAACAAAAAAGCCTGCCGTGATTTTTTCCGGGAGCCACGATATCGCGCTCGAAGGGATTGCAGAACATCTTGAGAAGCACGTCACACTCCTGAGCCTGCCTGTTGGCTCGCTGGATGGATTGGTGAACCTCCGTCAGGGGTTGTGTCAAATTTCGGGCTCGCATCTGCTGGATGTGACAGGGGAGTACAACACACCTTTCGTCCGCCACCTTTTCCCCGATCGCGACGTGGAAATTGTCACGCTTGCCTATCGTACCCAGGGCTTGATGCTGGCAACCGGAAACCCAGGAGGCGTGAAAAGGATCGGAGATGTCGCCAGGTCCGGCGTCCGTTTCGTGAACCGTAACCCGGGTTCCGGAACTCGTCTGTGGTTCGATACCGAATTGAAGAGACTCAAAATCCCAGCCGCAAAGATCAATGGTTACAACAGGGAAGTAAAAACGCATACCGAGGCTGCGGCGTTGATTGCCGCGCACAAAGCGGACGCATCTCTCGGTCTGCAGGCTGCGGCCCACCAATACGGGCTGGATTTCATCCCTTTGTTCGAAGAACGCTACGACCTGATCCTGCCGCGGGAGAATGAAAAGATCCTTATGCCTTTGCTCGATTATTTACAGACCGCGGCTTTCCGTAACGAACTCAACACGCTGACGGGATACAACACCTCCCACAGCGGTGAGCAAATACCATTGTAGGAGTAGAGAATGAAATCTCGTTTTTCGCTTTTGTTCAGTTTGCTGATCGCTTTTACGCTTGTTCTAGAGGCATGCGCACCTACCGCAACGCCCGTGCCTGAAGAACCCGCTGCGCCACCAGCCAATCCGAATATCATCCTTGCCACGACCACTTCAACACAGGACTCGGGTTTGCTCGATGTGTTGGTCCCAATGTTCGAGGCAGAATCAGGCTACACGGTCCAGACGGTTGCGGTGGGGACGGGCGCGGCGCTCAAGATGGCGGAGGAAGGCAACGCCGATGTCCTGCTCGTCCACGCGCCATCCTCCGAGGTCGCATTGATGGAAGCCGGTTGGGGCAAGGACCGCTTCCTGGTCATGCACAATGACTTCGTGATCGTAGGTCCTGCAAATGACCCGGCGGGGATCAGGGGCACTGCCACGGCTGTCGAAGCTTTCCAGAAGATCTTTGCCGCAGGCGGGACGTTCATCTCGCGCGGCGATGACTCCGGCACGCACAAGATGGAACTGAGCTTGTGGACCAAAGCCGCGAACGATCCGAAGGGCGCGGCGTGGTATGTTGAATCGGGGCAGGGGATGGGCGCCACACTGACGATCGCTTCTGAAAAGACCGCCTACACTCTTACCGACCGCGCCACCTATCTTGCGAACAAGGAAAATCTAAGTTTGGAGATCCTCGTGGATGGCGATGCTGCGTTGTTGAACGTGTATCACGTCATCACGGTCAATCCCGATAAATGGCCAAAGGTGAATTACGATGGCGCGTTATCGTTCGCCAATTTCATGACGGCCAAAGGAACACAGGATGTGATCGGGCAGTTCGGTGTGAACAAATTCGGTCAACCGTTGTTTTTCCCCGATGCCGATAAGACCGATGCCGACCTCGGTTTATAATTATCCCGAAATCATTGGGGCGGCGATGAGTCGCCCCTCTTCTTTTTTCGGGAGATTTATCTTGAAGCGGACCCTGACACTCGCCTCCCTACTCTTTTTTCTTTCATTGTTCCTCGGCGCTTGTGGGGCCTCGGGCACGCCCCACACTCTTACGGTGTATGCCGCCGCATCGTTGACGGATGCCTTCACGGAAATTGGCGGGGCGTTCGAGGCTGAACATCCCGCCGTGACGGTGGTATTTAACTTCGGTGGTTCGCAAAATTTGCGGACGCAGATCGAACAGGGCGCGCCTGCCGACGTCTTCGCGTCGGCGAACGTCAAAGAGATGGATGCGCTTGTAGCCCAGAACCATGTGGCACCCGATGCGCCCCGGGTCTTTCTCACGAACCAGTTGGTCGTCATTCTGCCGGAAGATAACCCCGCTGACATCACCTCGCTGGAGGATTTGCGGAAGCCGGATTTGAAACTTGTGCTTGCCGCGGAGGAGGTTCCTGCCGGGAGGTACGCCCGCCTGGTATTGGATAACCTTAACTCGATGTTTGGCGCGGATTACAAGGACAGCGTATTGGCGAACGTCGTTTCCAACGAAGATAATATTCGTCAGGCGGTGACAAAAGTCCAGTTGGGTGAGGCGGATGCGAGCATCGTGTATGTCTCGGATGCGGTCGCCGCGCCGGAACTGCAACGCATCGAAATTCCTTCAGAAGTCAACGTGATCGCGGAATATCCCATTGCACCGCTTTCCAACTCTTCCAATTCTGAATTGGCAGACCAGTTCATTGCATATATCCTATCGCCCGCCGGGCAAGCCACACTTGCAAAGTGGGGCTTTACACCTGTCGACCCGTGATATAAAACCAAACGTCCTGTACAATAGAAGGCGTTTGGTTTCCATGTCACAACAAAACAAACCGTTCTTTCACAGAAGACTTGCACCGCTGACCGAGTGGCTGTTCGTCTTGCCGAGCCTCCTGTTGCTCGCGTTACTGGCGCTGCCCGTGCTGGCGCTTCTGTGGCGCGCCGGCTCAGAGGGCATGCTGTCGCTGATCGCACAGCCCAGCGCCCTCTCCGCCCTCAGATTGAGTCTGTTGACCAGCACGGTGAGCATGTTGATCACCATCGTCACCGGTACACCGCTGGCATTTGTGCTTGCCCGCAGAAAGTTCACCGGCAAGGCTTTTCTTGAACTTGTGATCGATCTGCCCATTGTCCTGCCGCCGTCGGTTGCCGGGATCGCGCTGTTGATTGCGTTCGGGAGGCAGGGAGTCTTCGGCTCATGGCTCAGTTCGATCGGACTTACGCTTCCTTTCACGACGACGGCTGTTGTGCTCGCCCAGACCTTTGTCTCAGCCCCGTTGTTTGTCCGTGCGGCGCGCATTGGCTTTGCCCAGATCGAACATCAGATCGTCGAAGCCGCGTACGTGGAGGGCAGTAATGAGTGGCAATTGTTCCGTTATCTGATGTTCCCACTGGCGGGGCGTGCGGTGCTTAGCGGCGCCATCCTGGCATGGACGCGCGCCATTGGAGAATTTGGCGCGACCATTTTATTCGCCGGTAATCTCGAAGGTGTCACACAGACCATGCCATTGGCGATCTATCTCGGTCTTGAAAGGAGCCTTGGCATCGCCCTGGCGCTTTCGACAGTGCTTGTGTTCGTTTCATTCCTGCTGCTGCTGGTCACGCGGCGATTGGAAAACCATAAGGATGACTCGCCAAATTTTTAACCATGCTATTCGATCCTGAAGTCTGGCAAATTACCTCCCTCTCATTGCAGGTTTCAGCCATCGCAACTGGCATCAGCCTGCTCATCGGCTTGCCGTTTGGAACATGGCTCGCGCTCGGCGATTTCCGCGGGCGGTCGGTCATTTTGAGCATCATCAACACCGGTATGGCGCTGCCGCCTGTGGTGGTTGGTCTCGTCGTGGCGATGACATTGTGGCGCAGTGGTCCGCTTGGGGATTTCCGGCTCATTTACACGCCGGTCGCCATCATCATCGCTCAGACGGTCATCTCCGCGCCTGTTGTCACCGGATTGACAGCCGCCGCGCTCGAAGCCTTGGATCCGCGTCTTCAACAGCAACTCCTGGGCTTGGGCGCCTCACGCGGACAAATGGTCTGGTACCTTTGGCGGGAAGCCCGACTGCCGCTTTTGGCCGCGTTGATGGCGGGATTCGGTTCGGTGATCTCGGAGGTCGGCGCGTCCATGATGGTGGGAGGCAATATCCGCGGGCAGACGCGTGTGTTGACAACGGCGATCGTCCTGGAGACGAGCAAGGGACAGTTCGATACGGCGCTGGCATTGAGCGCATTGTTGCTTGTCATCACCTATCTGATCAATCTTGCGTTGACCTGGATCCAGCAAAGGGCGCGCAAAGGGGAACATCAGTCTGCTTCACGGAATTGACATGATCGAAATTCGAGACCTCCTCATCAAACGCGGCGGACGCAACACATTGGAGATCGACTCGCTCGATATTCCGCGCGGCGAGACATTGACCGTGGTCGGTCCCAACGGCGCGGGGAAGAGCACCCTTTTGCTGGCGTTGGCGCACCTGCTCAAGCCGGCACGCGGAGATATTCGGTTCGATGGCAAATCTGTAAAGCAATGGAGCGATCTTGAATATCGCCGGAAAATATCGTTTGTGTTTCAGGCTCCGTTGTTGATGGATATGACTGTCGAGCAGAATGTCGCGTTGGGGTTGAAGTTTCGCGGGGTCTCGAAGGAGGAGATTCAGGAGCGCGTGGGTAGGTGGATCAATGTATTGGGGATAGAGTCGCTCTCGAAACGCAGAGCCAGCCAATTGTCGGGAGGCGAAGCGCAGAGGGTCAGTCTGGCGAGGGCGTTTGTGTTGGAACCGGAGCTCCTGTTGCTCGATGAACCGTTCGTCGCGCTCGATCCGCCCACACATGTTAAGTTGCTGGATGACCTGTCCAATATTTTGAGACAGGATCATCGGACGGCGGTTTTCGTCACACATAATTTGAGCGAAGCCGCAAGGGTTGGTCATCGCATTGCAGTGGTGGCCGGTGGAGTACTGCGGCAGGTGGGGACGGCGAGGCAGATCAAGGCGCATCCGGCGGATGAAATTGTGCAGGTGTTTTTGCGCGAGTTGCCTCAATGATATAATCCCCCTCAAAATTTCGGAGGGATCATGTTAAGGATCGAGATCGTTTACTGCGCGGTTTGACACTACACCGGTCGGGCCGTGAGCCTGATGGATGAATTGCTCAAGCATTACGAGCACCTGATCGAGACGATCACGCTCGTGCCCTCGGATGGCGGCAAATTCGAAGTGACCGTCAATGGGAAGTTGTTGTATTCCAAGTTGCAAACACACCGTCATGCCGAACCAGGGGAGGTCCTGGGTTTGGTGAGAAAACTGGCTGGAGAGTAATTATTCCGTCATTGCGAGGAGGGTCGAAGACCCGAGGAAGCAATCCCCGTCACGGGAAGAAGACTTTGTAGCTCACGGAGTCCGCGCTGAGCGCAATCGAAGCGCTCGCTTTTCGCAATGACGTAAACTTTGAGGTTATTGAATGGCAAAAAAAGGACGAGTTTTTTCTGGAGCAAGACCCACGGGCAGACAACACCTGGGGAATTATCTCGGCGCGATAAAAAATTATGTCGCGTTGCAGGACGACTACGACTGCGTATACTGCATTGTGGACGTCCACGCGTTGACCACGGTGGAAACCACTCTTGAACTGCGGCAGAACACCTTCGAGATGGCTGTTGACTGGCTCGCGGCGGGAATCCGCCCCGAGGAGACGATCCTGTTTGTGCAGTCGCACGTCCCCGAGGTGATGGAACTTCACACCTATCTTTCGATGGTCACCGCGCTCGGTAAATTGACCGACCTGCCGACCTTCAAGGAAAAGGTCCAGCAGCAGCCTGATAATGTGAACTACGGTTTGCTTGGTTATCCCGTGTTGATGACCGCGGACATCGTGCTTTATAAAACGGATATCGTCCCTGTGGGCATCGACCAGGCTCCGCATCTGGAGTTTGCGCGCGAGGTAGTGCGTTCATTCAATTATCGCTACAACACGAAGGTCCTGATCGAACCGCAGGTCAAACATACGGAAGTGCTCAAGGTGCTGGGGACCGACGGCAAAGCCAAGATGAGCAAGAGCCTGAACAATCACATCGAACTCGCCTCCACGCCCAAGGAGACGGTTGCCCGCGTGATGGAGATGGTCACCGACCCGGCGCGTATCAAACGCACCGACCCCGGCAATCCCGATATCTGCAACGTCTTCTCGATGCACAAGATCTTCTCCCCAGCCGAAGAGGTGGAGATGATCAATGTGGAATGCCGCCGCGCCGGCATCGGCTGTGTGGATTGCAAGAAACGCTTCGCCGCAAACCTGAACAAGAGCCTTGAACCGTTCCGCGCCAAACGCGCCGAACTCGAATCCAAGCCCGATTACGTCAATGACGTGCTGAACGATGGCGCGAGACGCGCCCGCGTCATTGCGCAGAAGACAATGGAAGAGGTGAGGGAAGCAATTCAATTGCCGTAGCGTCTAAATTGCATTATGGCAGATTCCCCGGTTAATGTGGCTTTGCCACAGATTGGAGGATTTACATGTACAAGACTCTGCGGTTGATACCCATCCTGCTGATTTTCGTTGTGTTCGTAACTTCCTGTGGATCGTCCTCATCGCTTGCGGGTACACCGGTGACCGATGAAGAGTTCGATGCGGCTGTCAAAGAGGCTCATGGGACGCTGGGCACATTGCGCACGGCTCTTCTTTCCCCCAGGGATTCGTACATTTTTGTCGGCTTGAAGGTGCGGTTTACCGGTGATGGAATTTATGAGGACATCTGGACCGAGCCGGTGGATTATTTTGACGGGTATTTCACCACGCGGATGATCGACGGCGTGCTGATCGACTCCAACCTGAATGCGGATCGCCTCGTCACGGTTCCCCTCGACAAGGTGCTGGATTGGGTGATCGTGGAGGAGGACGGACATCTGATCGGCGGCTATACCATCCGGCTTTCCTACGAACATATGACGCCCGATGAGAAGGTTGAATTCCTCAAGGCGACCGGATATAAGATCGACTGATCCCTGAATGAGTTACGAAAAGAGTTTATGCGCGCATTGATCCAAAGAGTATCCAAAGCCAGTGTAACGGTTGATGGCAGGGTCATTTCCCAGATCGGGAAGGGCCTTGTCGTTTTGCTTGGCATCGGTCATGGAGATGGCGAGGAACAGACTGCATTCCTCGCTGAAAAGGTTGCCAACCTGCGCATCTTCGAAGATGAACAGGGCAAGACGAATCTATCCGTGCTGGATGTGAGAGGGGAGGCAGTCGTTGTATCGCAGTTCACCCTGTATGCCGATACGCGCAAGGGGCGTCGTCCATCATTCATTGATGCCGCGTTGCCCGATGTCGCCAAGCCATTGGTGGATCGATTCGCGGAAATGTTGCGTGGACGTGGGGTCCCAACGCAGACAGGTCAATTCGGCGCGCATATGCTGGTGGAAATCCATAATGATGGTCCGGTGACGATATGGTTGGAGAAATAAGGATCAAGCCCAACGCGATCCAAAAATTCATCCATCGCTTCCTGATGCTGAGACCCGTTTCTGCGTTCCTTGCAAAGGTCCTTCATCATGCCGACGCGTTCATGCTTCGTCTGACGAGGGACCGGCATTCGGTCGCGGAACTGGTCGGACTCCCGATCGTCCAGTTGACAACCGTCGGTGCGAAAACCGGGATCCGCCGGGTCGTTCCATTGGTCGGCGTCCTGGATCGAGAAACGATTGCCTTGATCGCCTCCAGCTTTGGACGCAAACATAACCCCGGGTGGTATTACAACCTGAAGGCACACCCTGAATGCAGCGTGTATTTCAACGGCAGGTCAGGTACTTACATTGCCCGCGAGACGGAAGGCGACGAGCGGGACCACTACTGGCAGATCGCATTGTCTTATTATGCGGGGTATGAAAAATATGAGACGCGCGCAGCGCCAAGGCGCATTCCTGTCATTGTGTTGGAGCCGAAAAAGTAGAAGCAGGATTCCACAACGTCACATCCACCTGCACTGCCAGCGCGCCGACCGCGAGCATCGCGTCGGCGTTTTCTTTTGTCCACACACCGCCTGAACCGATGATCGGAAGACCAAGCTTCACGGCGGAACGGACCATGTCCAAAGATTGGGGGAACAACGATGGACCGAACAATCTCCCCGAGACAACCTGCCCATTGGCGGTAGTCAATGCGCCGCGCGGCGCGGCGATGCTGATCGCCTGTGCCCCCTCCTCGATCAAGCGCGGACCGAGGGATAAGACCTGTTCGATGGGCAATGAAAAGATCAACGGCAGTTCCCCCAGACACATTTCGAGCGTCAACAAAAAAATGTCATCTGCCAGTAGAGGCGCAAACCCAAGTTCGACCGCCATGACATTTTCCGCGCCTTCCAGTGCCTGGATCATGTGTTGTGCCTCTTCGGGGCGGTCTGCCATGAGGTGGACAATGACCGGCAGGTCTGATCTGTCCCAGCGGGAGGCGTATTTTTTGAACCCCGTACTGAAACCGGGATTCGGCAGCCCTGTGTGGAGCAGGAATCCGCCCGGGTATTCGATCACAGCCGGATGAGCGGTAGGCAGGCGCGGGCGCAGCGAGAACGGATTGGTCACGAACGCGCCGAACTCCTCGAAGGTAACACCGCTGCGCGAATCTTGTACGAATCCCAGGGATCCGGCTGTGTTCATGAGAGGTTTGCTGAAGTACAGGTCGCGTTTCATTTTGAACAATGATACATCATCAGCAGAGGCGTCCATTGCTTTTTGAATTTGAAGCCGCGTGATCTTAAGTGGTCTTCCAAAGGTCTCAACCCAAAATCGCTGTCCGGATGTCCCCAACGAAAGAAGAAATCGAAAAACTTTATATCCACGCCACGCGGTTCTTCAAGGAATAATCTGCCATCCGGTTTGAGCACGCGAGCGATCTCATCGATTACTTTACGCCATTCAGGGATGTGATGCAACACGCCAAAGATGACGACCACGTCCTTGCTTGCATCTGGAAATCGGCTCAGGTCCGCGGCGTCCTGAACGATGAACTCGTATCCCGGATAATTCCGGCGCGCGATCCCGATCTGTTCCTCCATCACATCCACGCCAACATAACTTTTCGGTTCGAACTGATTCAACAAGTGCCCGCCATACCCATTGCCGCAGCCGATCTCAAGGACATCCCTGTTTTTTGGGTTCAAGCCAAGTTTTTGGAAAAGAGGCAACTCAAAATGTTTGTGTCCCCACCTGCGCCACCAGGTGTTCATCGCGCGGAATTCGATATCGGAAAGTTTCATGGCAAAATTTTACCCCTCATTCGAATCAAAAAACCTGACAGGTTTTTGGGACCTGTCAGGTTCGTGTCCTGTTACGCTGTTTCCATCAAGCCCATGGCTTGCAGCATGTCATCGTTGTTATCGAACTTGAATTCCTCTAGTCCCCGCTTTTGCGCCTCCGCCTGTTCCACGGCTTCCAGTCGCTTGATATCCTCTTTCGCCACGACCGGCTTATTCAGGTCTCTGATTCTTTCGACGACCGCGTCCATGTTCACTTCGATGGGTTGTTTGGTCTGCAGGTATTGCCAGACTGCCTTGGAGGCGTTCGTCCCATCCTTGCGGGCATAACCAACCAGACCCGAACTGGCTTTGCGCGACCAGCCGCCAACGAAGACATCTTCAAAGGGCGATTCATAAGAATTGCCGTCTATGGGATACCTCGGACTTGCGCTCTTGACGAACTCATTCCACTCGACGGGCAGACCGAACAATTCATCCACTTTATCGCCGATGGCAAATACGACCGTTTCCACATCAAGCCGACGCTTGTTCCCGGTTCCCCTGGCTTTTGTATCCCCGTCCTTTGCAATCAGAGTGTTGTCCTCCAACTCCACCTGGGTCAGGTTGCCGTTTGCATCCCCAAACATTTGCACGGGCGAAGCCAGGAACTCGAAACGGAATTTGGTATCGGAGATTTTGGGCAGGGCTTTCGGGAGGGCCTCCAAAATCGTGGCGCGGGCAGCTGCCGGGTCCTGATTTACCGCCTGCATGATGGGGGTCACGCGCTCGATCTCGGCATCCAATGCGTTTTGATCGAGGTTGTCGATCACGTATTCCATTTCCTTCTTGTCGAACTTGATCTCGGCGGGTCCGCGTCGTACGACCGCGATCACCTCATCCACCTTTTTCTCACGGATGAGGAAGTGGGCGATATCGAGCATGACGTTCCCGGCGCCGATCACCGCGCACCGTCTGCCGAACCTGTATGGTTTGTGGCTGTAGGGAGGGAGCTTGTTGTAGAAATAGACCACATCCTTGGCATGATATACACCGACCAGATCCTCCCCGGGTAATCCAAGCCATTTGGTACCTTGTGCGCCGGCTGTGACGAGGATCGCCTGAAAGCCAAGCGCGCGCAGATCGTCCAATTTGAGGTCACCTTCAGTGCCGACGGTTACGTTCCCATAATAATCAAGGTTGGGTACTTCCAACACCTGACGGAATTGCTTGCGCAATCCGCTCTTCATGGTATGTTTATTGGGATAGATACCGTACTCAGCAAGCCCGCCCGGTTTGATATCACGGTTGAACACCACAACGCGCGCTCCCTGATTGGCAAGTTCGCGTGCGCCGAATAATCCTGCAGGTCCTGCGCCGACCACGGCGACAAAATATTGACTGGTCACAATGCCTCCTTGATAGGTGGAGAATGTTATTAGACAAAAACTGTCAGATTATAGTCTCAAAGCCAGACCTTCACAAGCGGAAATGGTTACAGGTTGGTTAAGTTTGGATGGAATCGAGGCAGTGCACCTCCGAATTGATCTTGATCCATTTTAGGAAAAATACCACCGCGTTTCAAGTGAAAAATGTCACAATTCATTAAGCCGGGAAATGACCCGTAGGAATGAATGATGGTCTTCCAAATCCTGCACTCTATGTTAAGATTAATCACCTGCTCGAGGAGGTCCCATGTCACAGCCTGCATCCAATCAAAGCGAAACCAGCAAAATGAAACGACTCCTGAAGGGAGAAACGGGAGTCACTGCACCTGCCCAGCGCGTGAAACGAAGTGGGGGAGGCGCGCAAACTCCGCCGCCGCAACAACCCGCTGCCCCGGTTGAATCGACATCGGAACCATCCGGGGAAAAACCATCACGGTATAGATTTCTGCCGGCATTCTGGACGGTCTCCAGCATCATATCGATGGCGATGAACGTCGTTCTGATCGTCATCCTGTTGACCGTGTTGCAAATGCTGGGCGCCATCCAATTGACGGCGAATGACCAGTTCTCGGGTCTGCTGGGCGGACTGTATAACAACTTTGTAAGAATGGACGAAGCCAGCATCGTCAGGGATGTGTCTGTGAATACGACCGTTCCGCTCAATATCACCGTGCCGGTAAAAACCACAACACAGATCACACTGGCGCAGGATGTGGTCATCCCCAATGCGCATGTCCGCATCAATTCCGGGAACCTGATCATCGATGACAACGCGGCGGTGACCCTTCCCGCCAATACGCCACTGACCATCAACCTTGATTTTCAGCTCACGGTACAGGATAACATTCCCATCAATATCACCGTGCCTGTGAACATTCCATTAAACGAGACCCAGCTGCATGAACCGTTCGTCGGTTTGCAGAAGGTGGTCGAACCGTATTATTGTCTGGTTGAACCGAACGCTGTTGTGAATGGTGTCAACATCTGTTCCCCGATCGCTGATCTTCAAAATCCAACGGGACCCGTCACTCCATGAAGAAAAATTTAAAGATCACCACCCTCTCCAACGGACTAAAAGTATTACTCAAGGAAATACATACCGCGCCGATCATCTCATCGTGGTTGTGGTATCGGGTTGGCTCGCGCGACGAGGTGCAGGGACGAACCGGTATCTCCCACTGGGTCGAACACATGCAGTTCAAGGGCACACCGCAGTTTCCTGCGAACATGCTCGACAAGGCGATCTCACGCGAAGGCGGCGCATGGAACGCCATGACCTATCTCGATTGGACGGCGTATTACGAAACGATGCCCGCCGACAGGATCGACCTTGCATTGCGCCTCGAGGCGGACCGCATGGTCAACAGCCAATTCGATCCCAACGAGTTCGCCTCCGAACGAACGGTCATCATATCTGAACGCGAGGGCAATGAGAACGAACCGTTATTCCTGCTTGGCGAGGCGATTCAGCAGACGGCGTTTCGCGTGCACCCTTATCATCACGAAGTCATAGGCGATATGGTCGATCTGCTATCCATGACGCGCGATGACCTCTTCGATCATTATCGCTCCCATTATCTGCCGAATAACGCGGTCATGGCAGTTGCCGGGGACTTTGATACGAATTCCATGCTGGGGCGCATCCGGGAACTTTTCGAGCCGATCCCTGCCGGAAAGGAACCTGCGCGTCTTGCGCGCCAGGAACCTGTGCAGAATGGGGAGGTGCGGCTTTCTGTGGAGGGACCGGGCGCGACATCCTACGTTCAGGTTTGCTACCGGTTCCCATCCGCTTCCCACCCGGACTTTTTCGCGTTAAGCGTGCTCGACAGTCTGCTTGCCGGACCCAGCAATCTCAACATGTTCAGCGGCGGGATATCGAACAAGACCTCGCGTCTCTACCGCGCGCTTGTCGATAAGGAATTCGCGGTCAGTGTGCATGGAGGTGCCCAGGCAACCATCGATCCCTTCCTCTACTCGATTACGATGACAATTCATCCCAAGCGGAAACCCGATGAGGCGCTCAGGGCATTGGACAGGGAAATCGAGCGGATCAAGCAGGAGAAGGTCACCAAAGCGGAGATCACTCGTGCAATAAAACAAGCGCGTGCCCTGTTTGCCTATGGCAGCGAGAACATCACCAATCAGGCGTTCTGGCTGGGGTATTCCGAAATGTTTGCGGATTACAACTGGTTCGAGAGTTATCTCGATAAACTTTCGGCCGTGACGGTCAGGGACATTCAGCGTGTGGCTAATGAATATTTCAAATCAAAGAGTCGGGTCGTTGGGACGTATGTGCCAATGGATGGAAAGGCGTAACCGATGAATGCTTCAAAGACAGCCCTGCCCGGACCCAATGACATCCATCGGGAGGTATTGCCCAATGGGGTTACCGTCATCACGCGTTCGAACTTCAACAGCCCGTCTGTTGTCATCAGCGGATATTTCGATGCCGGAGCCATATTCGATCCGGACAAAAAGCTTGGTCTTGCAGATTTTGTCACCTCCGCATTGATGCGCGGGACAAGGAAACGCACTTTCGATCAGATCTACAATGCGCTTGAAAGTGTCGGCGCTAGCCTGGGGTTCAGCACGGGAGTCCACAAATCGGGGTTCAACGGTCGTTCTCTCGCCGAGGATCTGCCATTGTTATTCGATCTGTTATCCGAAGCATTGACTGAACCCGCTTTTCCAAAGGTCGAAATGGAAAGGCTTCGGGCACAGATCATGACCGGTCTCGCCATCCGCGCGGAGGACACTTCTGAAATGGCTTCGCTGGTTTTCGACCAAATCCTTTTTGATGGACATCCCTATAGCCGCCCTGAGGATGGACATCCTGAGACCGTTGCGAAGATCACGCGCGAGGATCTGGTTGGGTTTCATCGCGGGCATTATGGTCCGCGCGGGATGGTGATCGCGATCGTCGGCGCGGTGAAAGCGGAGGAAGCTGTCAGGCAGGTCAAACGCGCGTTGGGTGGGTGGCAGGTCAAAGGTCAGAAAGAAGCGCCCGAACTCCCCGGTGTGAAACTTCTGAAGAGGACCATCAAGAAGCACCATCGCATTGTGGGCAAATCCCAGTCTGATATTGTGATCGGCACGAACGGACCGAAGCGCCGCGACCCGGAGTTTATGCCCGCTTTGCTTGGGAACAATGTTCTCGGACAATTTGGGATGATGGGGCGGATCGGTGATGTGGTCCGCGAGAAATCCGGTCTGGCTTATTATGCGTATTCCAGTCTGAGCGCAGGGGTCGGACCCGGTTCATGGGAGGTGAATGCAGGAGTGAATCCGCAGAACGTTAAGAGGGCGACCGATTTGATCCTGGATGAATTGAAACGCTTTATCGATGAGGGAGTCACAGAGGCTGAACTCGCTGACAGCAAGGCAAATTTTGTGGGTCGGCTACCGCTTTCGTTGGAATCGAACGGCGGCATGGCGAACGCGTTGTTGAATATCGAGCGCCATGATCTGGGATTGGATTATTACCAGCGGTATGCCGAACTGGTGAATAAAGTATCTCGTGAAGATGTATTGATCACAGCGAGAAAGTATATCGATCCGGAAAAGTTGGCGATTGCAGTGGCAGGTCCGTGATGGTACTGCGAACCGGGATCGACCTGATCGAAGTCGCCCGCATCGAGGAAGTGATTGCACGTCATGGCAAACATTATCTCGAGCGGATCTATACACCTGCGGAATTGGAGCAATGCGGCAGGCGTGTTGAGTCGCTGGCTGGCAGGTTCGCTGCGAAGGAGGCAACGGTCAAGGCGTTGGGATGCGGGATCGGTGATGTTACCTGGAAGGAGATCGAAATCCTAAACGACGACCGTAATGCCCCCTCCCTGACCTTGTATGGCGCGGCAAAAGAAAAGGCGGTTGAACTTGGATTATCAGCCTGGTCTGTCAGCATCAGCCACAGTCAAAGCCATACGGTGGCGATGGTCGTTGCGATCGGATAGATAGAAAACATCCCGTGGGCCAGTTCCACGGGATGTTGCGCAAAGGACATCGACTCTCGATTAGTTTTTGTCCTCGATGCCGATCCAAATGTGACCCGGGAGTACGGGTCGATAAGGGCGGACCGTGATCTTTTCCTCCTTGTATTTTTCATCCTTTAACATACTGGGGTGCACCAGACAGAGATCAGGAGTTCGGCCATACTTTTTGTGATAATAATCCACCGCCTTTTGAATCTTGACCTTCAATTCGGTTTGCGAATCATCGAACCATAACATGCCGGTGTGCATATCTTCCTCCGATCCTTATTCAATGGATGGTATCCAAAAACGAAGCCAGTTTTCCCCTTCACGCATGGCATATTCCGAGCCTTTGATGAGTGATTGGAGTTTGGCTTCCTCGGAGTCGAACCTTGATATATTTTCTGGATCCTGCACATTCCCAAAGATGCGCGTCCGGAACGCCTCCAGCCATGCCTCCATGTTATGGGCACTTTGAGTGCTCAACGTGATGATCGGCCAGACACGACGGGCAGGTCCGCGAAGAAGAAGCCATCGCAAGTTCTGCACCGAGTCGAAATCAAGATTGGAAACAGCTTCAAGATCATCCAGTAATAGCAAAACGGACTGTTTGCTTGTTTTATTCCCGTGTGCCCAGGATGCCAGCGAAAGGATGAAATCTTCCGATGACCGGTGATAGAGGGGGAATATGCCCACGTTGTTTGGAATGGTTTCCAATTCACTCCATTCGTCGGGATGGTTGGTCAGTGCGCCGAATTGCAGTTCCTCCGGCTGATGCATTTTTTCTGCGGCGCGTGCGATCGTGTGTAAAAAATTTGTCTTTCCGGTTCCCGGATCACCCACAATTAAAAGCGGTCCCGGAATGGGATCGTGGAGGTTTAAAAGAACAGGCAGTCCATCCGAAGCAACACCAAGAAACAGAGCCTCCCGAGGCATGGGACCAAATCCATCCAATACTTCGTCGAGCGGTGGCATGGACGGTACCGGGTGGGGTTCGTTCGCGGTAGCGATTTGGCGGGATTTCTCGATCTCAGGTTTTAGCTCGGTATATGCATCCATTAATAAGGCGTACCGGTTGATCTCTGTCATTTATGTGCCTCTTTCAGAACATTTGTTCTAAATATACATCTTAATGAATTCGGTGTCAAGAGGGCGGAATTATGGTTGCAATTGATTTATAATTCTTGACTATCGGCGCTTTTCCTGCTAAACTATCGGCCGGCTCCCTGTGTGTGGGAGCAATTTAATTGTCTGTTTGCCTCCCCATTCAGGTAGGGCTTTGGTATAATCGTCCTGCTTAAAAGGGTGTGCCGACGTAGCTCAATCGGCAGAGCACCCGCCTTGTAAGCGGGCGGTTACGAGTTCGATTCTCGTCGTCGGCTCTACAAGTGCGATCCGGTTGAAAGTCAACCGATCTTAACAAGGTAATATTCAATGCGGGCGGTTACCCAAGTGGCCAAAGGGGACTGACTGTAAATCAGTTGTCAGAAGACTTCGGAGGTTCGAATCCTTCACCGCCCACTTGTGCCGATCTTATTCGGCGCCACCGGAGTGTTTCCGGTCAGCACGTTATGCCCTCATAGCTCAGTCGGCAGAGCACACCCTTGGTAAGGGTGAGGTCACGGGTTCGAATCTCGTTGAGGGCTCAGTTGCTGAAAACAGTATCTATGTCTAAAAAGGAGAAAGAGACATGGCGAAGGAAAAATTTGACAGGAGCAAGCCGCATCTGAACGTGGGGACGATGGGGCACATCGACCACGGGAAGACGACGCTGACGGCGGCGATCACGAAAGTGAGCCAGATGCTGGGGAAGGCGGAGTTCAAAGCCTACGACCAGATCGACAATGCGCCGGAGGAGAAAGCGCGCGGCATCACGATCAACATTGCGCACGTGGAATACCAGACGGAAAA
>DIDP01000081.1:0-31980 GCA_002418205.1 Anaerolineales bacterium UBA5797
CGCGTTCATGTGGACGATGTAGGCGCTCGCCTCCGCCGCGGAAGCCATGCCTGCCACCCGCAAAGTGGCTTCAACCGCGCCCCAGGCAGGACGCGTCAACGCGTGCCATTCGGGGGAGGTATGACCGGCAGCCAACGCCTGTGCGATCAGTGTGTCAATGACATCACCGTTCTCGCAGTGTGCCATGACCAGCATGCCGTTATCGCGTGCGATCTGCATCGCCTTGAAGATACTGCCGTCGTCGATGCGGAGGCGCCCGTTGTAGGCGGTGAACACTTTCAGTGTTTGAATCCCCATCTTCATCAGAGAGGGAATTTCTTTGGCGATCTTTTCGTTGAATTGGGTCAAATTCATATGAAGGGAATAATCGATCGCGGCTTTCTCCGCCATCTTCATCCAGGCATCCACGGAATATTCGAAACCTTTATCTTCCAGTACAACGAAGTCCATGACCGTGGTCGTCCCGCCGAATGCCGCGGCTTTATGACCGGTGTAATGGTCATCCGAGGAGACCGTGCCAAACATGGGCAGATCGAGGTGAACGTGCGGGTCCACGCCGCCGGGCAGGATCAGTTTGCCGCTTGCATCGATGATATCCGCGTTGGGGTGTTGGAGATTTTTGCCGATCTGGGAAATGGTTTCGCCTTCGATGAGGATATCGGATTCAAAGGTCTCCGTTGACGTGACGAGGGTGCCGTTTTTGATGAGGGTTGCCATAGGTGATGTTCCTGAAGTTTGTGATGTTTCTGATGAATTAAGGTTTTCTACGAGAGTTATTTTCGATGGAAGTTTTCAGACGGGAAGGTAAATAGCCGACCTCACGCGCCTTATCGGTCAGTTTCTCGTAATTTGAGTCTGACAGATATTCAAGATCGTGGGCAATTTCGATATAGCTTTCTGTTTCAGCAAGTGACCAACAGAAATCTTCAAATGACGCAAGTAATTGGGGCCGCTTCCCAATGCATATCCCTCGGCAATATTCGCTTCCACTGAGACCGTAGAGCGGCGCATCTGACTTGTGAGTCCAAACATCTCATGCCTGGGAAATTTCTCACTGGCTCGATAGATCAGCAAAGTCAATTCATGGGCTCTTTGCCAGACAATTAATTTAGGGAATGCCTTTGGCTCCTTTTCCATCATTATCCTTCCTCAACATCATACATATCAGAACCATCAGAAACTTCATACCCTCTAATTCCCAATAATGCAACCAACACCTCAGGCGGGATATCCGCTTCGGGAAGGTCGGTTTTGTAAAGTTGCGAATTCTCCGCCCGTTCGCGCAGAGACCGCCAGAGCAGCTGCCGTTCGTCGCCATCCACAACCAGGTCATTCAGGGATCTGGCTTTCAGCAGGTATTCCCCTGTGATGTAGAGGAAGGTCAATCGCTCCCACTTCTCTGATTTGATCGGCTCTTTCAATTTTTCCAACGCGCCGATCTGAAGTTTGTAATATTCCTCCCTCGCGCGCGGATGGTCGGCATCGTCCTTGAGCAATTCGCCGCGCGTGGTCAACTCGTGCCCGCGCACTTCTGCAACGAATTCGATCTGTCCGCCGCGTTCGGCGAAGGTGGAGGGCTGGTAAAAAGCCAGATAGTCCACGGCAACAACTTTCGGGGCGGTGCGAAGCGGGATGCGGTACCATCCCAGAAGACGCGCGATCTCCAGGTCACGCGGCGTGGGGAGGAGGCAGACAAGGATCAGAGATGAAGGCTGGAGCACGAGGCAATTATACGTCAGGCTTGCGTGACTCCGCGATTTCCGATTGATTTTTCACCTCAATTCCCGTATAGTATAAGCAGGCAAGAAACGGGATGGGTACCATATGAAACAAGCCAACGTTAAGGCGAGCGAAAAGATCCGCGTGCTGATCGTGGACGATCACGCCATGGTGCGGCAGGGATTGCGGACATTTCTGGAATTACAGGATTCTGAGGCGTTATCCATCGAGGTGGCGGGGGAGGCAGCCAACGGCGTGCAGGCGGTGGAACTGGCGCGTAAGACGCAGCCCGACATCATCCTGCTCGACCTGGTCATGCCGGAAATGGACGGCATCCAGGCGACCGCCAGGATCGTGGAATCCAACCCGAATACCCGCGTCATCATCCTGACCAGTTTTGGGGAGGAAGACAAGGTTCTACCCGCCATCCGGGCGGGGGCACAGGGATACTTGCTCAAGGATATTCCACCCAACGAACTGGTGCAGGCGGTGCGCGAGGTGCATCAAGGCAAAGTGCAGTTGCATCCCGAGGTGGCGAAAAAATTGATGTCGGCGGTGGCTGGGAAGGAAACGCCGCCCGCCAGCCATGCCGCGCCATCCGGGGAGGGACTGACCGAACGCGAGCAGGAAGTGCTGCAATTGATCGCCGACGGGCGGAACAACCGCGAGATCGCCGAAAATCTGGTAATCAGCGAGAAGACCGTCAAGACGCACGTCAGCAACATCCTCAGCAAACTCCATTTGGACGACCGCACGCAAGCCGCCATCTATGCCCTGCGGCACGGACTGGCCACCGACAAACCATGATGCGCACTTTCGGCGTATATCTGATCTTCGCCGCAGTCGCTCTGCGCGGCGCGGTGGTCACGAGTGATGCACCCTACTTCGAACCGGTGCTTGGGCTGCTCACGGTGTACGGGTTGCTGCTGTTTGCCGTTACCTCGCTCGTTCGCCGGCAGCCGTTTTTCCAATCCCGCTTCATTCAATTCACCTATCTGTTTTTACAATCCGCCCTTGTGATCGCGTTGCTGGTTGTTTCTGAGTATGAGGATCTATTCGCCAACCTGTTCATCCCGCTCAGTCTCGATGCCGTCTCATTCTTCGACAGGCGATTGGGCTACCTGTGTATCACCGCCTTTTCACTGGCGCTGACCGGCACCCTGTTCTTTACCGACCAGGGGCGGATCTTTGGCCTGGCAATGGGCGGACTATACAGCGGCGTGTGCTTCCTCTTCGGCGGGTATGCCGCGCAAGTGTTGAGAACCGAAGCCGCGCACGATCAAAACCGGCGGACATTCAATGAACTGCAGACCGCGCATCGTCAACTTCAGGGCTATGCAGACCAGGTGGCAAACCTGGCGGTGGAACATGAACGCAACCGCCTGGCGCGTGACCTGCACGACTCGGTCACTCAGACGGTCTTCAGCATGAATCTATCCGCGCAGTCCGCGCGCCTGTTGCTGGAAAAAGACCCGCCTCTCGCGTCGGGACAACTGCTCCGCCTCGAGGAACTTGCCGCCAACGCCTTGAGCGAGATCCAGTCCCTCGTCTCGCAATTGAAGCCGCGCTCCCTCGTCGAGGAGGGACTGCCTTCCGCACTGCGCCGCCTGGTGACCGAACACGGTTCGCGCGACGGATTGCAGGTCGCGTTGGAGATCCACGGCGAGCAAAACCTGACCGAAGCCGAGACGCTGGGACTGTATGCCATCGCCCACGAAGCCTTGACCAATGTGGTCAAGCACAGTGGAGCGAGCGAAGCCGCCGTGCATGTGGATCTGCGTGAGGCGCATGCCTGTCTCGAGATCGAGGATCACGGGCGCGGCTTCGAGCCGCAGACGGTTGCCGGTCAGCGGGGGCATCTGGGGCTGGCGGGCATGTCTGAGCGGGCGCGCGAGATCGGATGGAGTCTGGCGGTCGAGTCGAGTCCGCTGCAGGGAACGCGCATTCTCGTGACGCAGGATCAGGCTGGAGGTCCGGTATGAAGCGCATTGACTCCATCCAGGGGTATCAGGGCGGTTACCTGATCGGCTTCATCATCATCGGCGTGATCGCTTTACGCAACATACTTTTCTTCGGGGGTACACCCGTCTTCGCGCTCATGCTCGTGTTGCTGGCGGTTTATACCCTGTTGTACATCACGGAACCCTGGCTTTCGCTGCGCTGGGGTTGGGTTCCATATTTATATTTTCCCTGCCAGACGGCGCTTGTCATCGCATTGACCGCCCTGCGCCCGTTCACGGATATTTCGTCCCTGTTATATGTTCCGTTGTGCATCCAGGCGTTAAGGGCATTCTCGCGGCCGACAGCCATGGCGCTGATCACCTTCTACGTGCTGTTGTTGGCGGTCACGGTGATACTCGGCATGGGTTGGCTCGAAGGCCTGGCGCTGACCCTGCTCGACCTCGCCGTTGCCGGCTTTATCCTTTCGTATGATCTGCTCTACTCGCGTACCCAAGCCGACCAGGTGGAAAGCGAGCGCCTGCTCACGGAATTGCAGTCCGCGCATCAGAAACTGCAGGAGTATGCCGCCCAGGCGGAGGAATTGGCGGCGGCGCGGGAACGCAACCGGCTGGCACGCGAACTGCACGACTCGGTCAGCCAGGCGATCTTCAGCATCACACTGACCTCACAATCCGCCCGCCTCCTGCTTGACCGTGAACCTGCCCGCGTCCCCGAACAACTCGACCACCTGCAAACCATGACCGGGGAAGCGCTCGCCCAGTTGCGCTCACTGATCGCCCAATTACGCCCCCCACAAAAATTATGACAGTAGGCCCTAAAGATCTTTGAGACCTTTAGGGTCTTTTTTATTTTCTGAGACCTCCGATGTAGTCCTACATCTCAGGTCGTAGATGAAAATTCCGCCTCCCTTCGCAGGGAGGTTTCCTTCCTGCGCCAGATGCGTATTTTCACGGCGGGGTATATAGTGTGGTTGTAAGTTTCAAAAAGAAGGAGTATCCGATGAACGCCCAAACCCTGACCACCTCTGTGATGACCTGCGATTTCGTAGTTGCGATCCCCCAAGCGAATTTCACTGTCGAAGAGCCAATGTGCGCATCCTCCCGCGATTATGGCTTCGATTTCGATGAAGCAGAACTGGCGGAAGAATTTTCGGGCGCCTGCTCCACTGAAACAACGCTCTCTGAAACAGAGACAAGTGAGTTCGAGAGATCCCTCCGATACTATTTTTCATAGAGGCTCGAGAATGACCAAGTTTCGAGTATTGCTCGTGGACGATGCAACGGAAGTGCGCCGTGACCTTGGCACCGCACTATCCATCTCCGGTGAGCTCGAGATCGTCGGTGAAGCTGCGAACGGAGAAGAGGCCATCCAGTTGACCGAAACCCTGAACCCGGACGCGATCCTGATGGACCTGGAAATGCCCGTGCTGGATGGATACGAAGCGACGCGCTGCATCAAAACCCGTCACCCCGGCTGCCGGATTGTGGCTCTCACCGTCCATGATTACGAGGCGGCGCGGGTCAAGGCACATGAGGCAGGTGTGGATGCATTCCTCATCAAGGGCGCGCCGGTGCAAAGTATTGTTCAAACATTGCTCGAAAATCTCACACAGCCTGGTCAGGTCAAGGGTGTGATGGACGAGAAATCCGCAGATCAATAGAAAGCCATTTCCAACTGAAAGGAGAAATTCCATGAAACACAAACTCTCACGCATCCTGCTGGGATTGCTTTTGATATTCAGCCTCCCAGCCTGCACGATCACGATCGATACCGGCGGCGGCAATGGTGAAACCGTGCGCGGTTCCGGGACGGTCATCGAACAGAACCGGAACATCAGCGATGTTTCAGGCGTTGAACTCTCCATGCCAGGCACATTGCACCTCAGCATGGGAGACGAGGAGACGCTGCGCATCGAAGCGGAGGACAACCTGCTGCCGTACATCCAGACCGATGTGCGCGCCGGCAGGCTGGTGATCCAATCCCAGCCCGGTACCAACTTGCGCCCCACCCGCCCGATCGATTACTATCTCACGGTGACCGAATTGAGTTCGCTCGCCATTTCATCATCAGGCGATATCGAGACCGAGGATCTGCGATCCGATTCTTTCTCCATCAGCATCAGCAGTTCGGGTAATGCATCGATCAGCAGCCTGGATTGCACATCGTTCCGTGTCAAGATTTCCAGCTCGGGCAATGTGAAGGTCTCCGAATTGACCGCTGATTCGATCTCGGTGGATATTTCGAGTTCGGGGAACCTGGATATCCAGAACGGCAGGGTCGAGAAGCAGGATGTCAACATCAGCAGTTCGGGCGAATATCGCGCCAGGGACCTGGAAAGCGTTTCAGCAGATGTCGTTCTCACCAGCAGCGGCGAAGCCACCCTGCGCGTCAGCGACCGCCTGACCGGTCGCTTGAGCAGTAGCGGCAACATCAACTACATCGGCAGTCCGAATGTCGACGTCAGAACGACCTCGTCTGGCAGAGTCATTCAGATCGGCAGATGAAAGGAGCAGACCATGGATACCAAACCGACTCAACGACGCTATGAACTCGACTGGCTGAGAGTGCTCACCATCCTGAGCGTCTTCGTCTTCCACTCGACGCGCTTCTTCCCCATCGAGAACTGGCACGTCAAGAACGCCGTCACCTACGCCTGGGTACAGTCCATCGAAGGCTTCATGGTGATCTGGATGATGCCATTGATCTTCCTCATCTCCGGCGCGAGTCTTTTCTACGCCATGAACAAGGGCGGCGCGGGCACGTTCTTCAAGGACAAAGTCTTACGCCTGCTCGTGCCGCTGGTCGTGGCAATGTTCACATACGGATCCCTGCAGGTCTATCTGGATCGACTCAGCCACGGACAATTCAACGGATCGTACTTCGCCTTCCTGCCGCACTACTTCGATGGCGTTTACCTGGACTCCAGTCAACCCGGCAACTTTGCCTTTCACGGGATGCACATGTGGTATGTGATGATCCTGTTCATTTACTCCATGATCTTCTATCCGCTCTTCCGCTGGTGGAAGGGTAGTGGGCGCGGTGTGCTGGTTAAGATTGGCAACCTCTTCGCATCCCCCTGGACCTTGTGGCTGATCCTCACACTCCCGATCTATATCCTCGACCTCTTCATTGACGACACTCCCTGGGCATTCGGTTCAGGCGGCTGGGGTTTCCTCTACTACATCCCCTTCCTGCTCTACGGGTTCATCATCGTCTCGCATGAACGCCTGCAGGCGAACATTAAACGGGCGCGCTGGCAATACCTGATCGCGGGTTTGATCTTCAGCGCTGCTTTTGTCTTCCTCGGCGCGAATGCTTCCGACCCTGTGATTGCCCCATGGGAAAACGAACTGGGCGATCCGCTCTATTTCCTCAGCGCCTGCACCCTGCTGCCGGCCATCCTCGGCTTTGCCATGCAATATCTGACCCGCGATGCAGCATTCCTCAAATATGCCAATGAAGCCGTGCTACCCTTCTACATCCTGCACCAGACGGTGTTGCTGGTCATCGGCTACTTCATCGTACAGTGGGCGATCCCCGACCTGTCAAAGTGGGCGATCATCTTCGTCAGTTCGTTCATCGTCATCATGGCGATCTACGAATACGTGGTGCGGCGCATCAACCTCCTGCGTTACCTGTTCGGAATGAAGACCCTGCCTCATCGGGTGGCTTCAACCCGGGAAAACATCCTGGCTGGCGGACACGTCCGCTAAACCTAAATCCTAGCTCATAAAAACAGGTCACGCGTCCTGCGTGACCTGTTTGTTTACATCAACCCAACTTCCTTGTTGAACTCGACGATCAACTCGTCGATCTCATCCGCCTGCTTCTGGACGTCGGTCCAGTAGTTCGGTCCATACCACTGCTGTTGGATCTCTTCGTAGGTTTTGCCCTGCTGCTCGACCCAGGTGTAGTATTTGAGGTTGTGCACGCGGCGGCGGTCGGTGTAGCGCAGTTCAAGCAGGTTGTCGGTCGACTGCCCGTGCAGGTACCGGGCGAAGTCGGCGGCGGCATCACGCTCGGTGTACTGACCGTATTCCTCGTGCATCTCGTGCAGGCGCGAGCGGTAGAGTTCCATCGAGTCGGTCAGGACGGTCAGCATGATATCGTTCTCGCCCATCTCATAATATTTGGCAGCCTTGATGGCTGACAGGACGTTTGAGATGCCGGAGAAACCGAGCAGATCCAACTGACCTACGATTTCCTCAGGGACACCTTTTTCGACCAGATAAGCGCGGCCGGTTTCCTCGTTGAACAGGCGTGAGATGTTGACCACGGCGTTGTCGTCGATCGCCACGATCATGTCCGTGTTCTTGGTGTTGTGGATCCACGGCACATGTTTGTCGCCGATGCCCTCGATGCGGTGCGCGCCGAATCCGTTTTCGAGAAGCGTGGGACATTGCAGGGCTTCGCTTGCAACGATCTTCGAATCGGGGAAGAGCTCCTTCATATAGTCGCCGCTGGCGATGGTTCCCGCAGAACCGGTGGCCGATGCCATTCCGCGATAACGGTCGTTCGGACCCATGACCTGCTTCAGCACCTCCTCCATGGCGTGCCCGGTCACTTCGTAGTGCCAGAGATAATTGCCGAACTCATCGAACTGGTTGAAGATCATCAGGTCCTGCCCGGACTTGCGCAACTCCCAGCATTTATCGAAGATCTCCTTCACGTTCGACTCGGAGCCGGGTGTTTTAATCACCTCGCCCGCCACACTCGCCAGCCACTCGAACCTCTCCCTGGACATCCCTTCGGGCAGGATCGCAATGGACTCACACGCCAGCAAAGCGGAGTCGTACGCGCCGCCGCGGCAGTAGTTCCCGGTGGAAGGCCAGACCGCCTTTTGCGTGGTCGGGTCGAACTGACCTGTGACCAGCCTCGGCACGAGACAACTGAACGCGGCGCCGACCTTGTGCGCGCCGGTCGGGAACCATTTGCCAACCAGCACGATGATGCGCGCCGGGACTCCCGTCAGCGAAGACGGAAGCTCGAGAAAATTGACCCCGCCAAAGGTCCCGCCGGAAGCGGTTGGCTGGTTCTTCCACGTAATGCGGAAGAGGTTGCGCGGGTGGATGTCCCACAGTCCAATACTCTTCAATTCCTCCTTCACTTTTGCAGGGATCTTCGATGGGTCTTTCATTTGAGCGTACGTGGGGATGACGATATTACGTTCTCTTGCCCGCTTGATCGCGTTCGCGCGGCGGGATTTTTCGATGGTCAAGTCAATGACAGTCATGGTTCCTCCTCGGAGAATTGTCTGACATATGAATTATACTCTCTCCGTGTCCGGCAAAATTCCTCTTAAACTTGGATAATTGTCACATCAGGAGAATCATATGAAACCGACAAGAACAGGCGCAATATCAGGTTGTCTTATTTGGTTCATTGTTTTTGGGATCCTCGGCTCGTGTCTGGTCCCGGCAGGGATGATGATCGGCGGCTTTACATCCGTCACGGACTTTGCCATGCAAACGCTCGAGCCGCTGATCTGCCCGGATGGAACGACCGCCAAATCCCGTTCGTATGCAACGACCACGAACGATGAGTTTGGCAATCCACAACCAAGCACAGCCTATGTAATGCAATGCATTGACGCAAACGGTGATGTGATCAAGGAGGATCCTGTTGTATATTCATTTGTCTGGATCGGGATCGTTTCAGGAATCGGTTTGATTCTGGCTGGTTTTCTTGCATTTGCGCTTGCCGCGCCCGCGGGTGTGCTGATCGGCAGATTGAAAAACCGGGATCAAAAGGAGGACTATACAAAGAATATCGAACCTCGATAAAAATATATACTGGACCGGATAACTTCCTTTCATACTTTCATGTATATAGTCATGTAATTATCGTGACTATTATTTCAAGATTGTAAGTTTGTTTTAATGCAATTCATACGCGATTGATGTATGATGACATCAAGAGAAAGGAGGTACCCATAGAAACACCGCCTGAAATCTTTACCCACGGAAGGACCGGGAAGCCTTAACCTGGTCAATAAGCGGAACAACGGCTTTAGAACCAGACGTTCTCCTAACGATAGGAAGGCCGCAGACCCCGCTCCTTTCCAGCCAATTCAATAGTAATATCCAACGACGGATGGGTGTTCCCCATCCGTCATTTTTTATCCATAGCCTTGCGCATTCGTTCCAGCCCCTCTTCCAGCATACTGCGCGGCGAGCCGAAGTTCAAACGCACGAAATTTTCACATCCCTCACCAAAGACCGAGCCATCGTTGAGCGCCACCCTTGCCTTTTCAAGAAAGAACTTATGAGGTGTGTCCGTTATTTGTCCAGACTTCACATACGCGCCGAAGTCGATCCATTGCAGGTAGGTGGCGTTTGGAATCGTAAAACGGGCTGCGGGGAAATTTTCCGTCAGGTAATCGACCACGAGATCGCGGTTTCCCTTCAAATACACCAATAATTTTGCGAGCCAGTCGTCACATGCGCCGGAGAAGGCGGCTTCCGCGGCGATGATCCCCAGGCTGGAAACGTGACCCGTGATCTGCTCGTTGACCTTTTTGAACCGTTCGCGCAATTCGGCGTTCGGGATGATCGCAAAGGCGCAGAACAACCCCGCCGTGTTGAACGTTTTGCTGGGAGCAACCAGGGTGACAGTCTTGTCCACGATCTCATCGGAGAGGGTTGCCAGCGGGATGTGTTTCGAGCCGTTCAACAGCAGTTCGCTATGGATCTCATCTGACACAATCAACGCATCGTTCTGCAAACAGATTTCCGCCATGCCCAACAACTCATCCCGATTGAAAACATTTCCCATGGGATTATGCGGGTGGCAAAGCAGGAACATGCGCGTGCGCGCCTCGTTCGAGTGGAAGGAATGCGCAAACGCATCCAGATCCAGCTTAGGGATAAGCACGTTGCCATCCTCTTCGAAATCGAAGGGCGCAACCTGCTTCGTGAGACCGATATTCTTATGAACGCTGTAGAACATGTGATAGACGGGAGGCTGCACCAACACCCCATCGCCCGGTTCGCAGACTGCACGCGCCGCGATGTTGAATCCGCTTACCACGCCGGTGGTGGCAACGACCCAATCGGGATCGACCTGCCAGCCGTACAACCGTTCCATGCGCGCCGCGACCACCTGCTGCGTGCGCGGCTGGAGGAATTCATAACCGAGCACCCCGCGGTCGAGCGCGGCGCGCAGCGCAGCCCGGATGGGTTCCGGAGTCCGAAAATCCATGTCCGCCACCCAAAGGGGCAGCACGTCCGGCGGATATTCGGTCCACTTGGTGGAATTGGTGTCTCGGCGCTCGATGATCTCGTCGAAGTTATACGCCATGTTCTCCTCTATTTCTTATATGCCACGATCATCCCATCCCGCATGGGCACAAGAGAAACGATCCAATCGGGATCCGTTGTAATGTCACGCGTGAAGCGGCGGATGGCTTCAGTGGATTTCTCGTGGTCGTCCGGGTCGAGCGTTTGTCCATGCCAGAGCATGTTGTCGATGATCAACAGTCCGCCCGAACGCAGTTTTTCCTTGATGACCGGCAGTGAGTCGGGGTAGCCTTCCTTGTCGATATCGTTGAAGATGATATCGAACGGACCATCGGTTTGACGGAGGGTTTCGACCGCCTCCGCGTTGTGGAACCGGACGACATCTGCGCTTCCCAACGCGGACAAGTGGTCTGCCGCGCGTTTCGACAGCTTATCATCCCAGACGGTGTGATGCACCACCCCGCCGCCGTTCTCCCTGACCGCCTTCGCAAACCACGCGGTGGAATAGCCATAACCCGAGCCGAGTTCGAAGATGGATCTCGCGTTGATCATGCGCGCAAGCTGATAACAAAAATATCCGCACGCCGGACCGATGATGGGAAAATCGTTCTTCTCGGCGATCTTTTCCATTTTCTGCACTTCGGGTTCGCGCGGCGGGACGAGGGAGGCAATGTAGTCCTGTGTCTTATCATATGAAATCGCTGACATGGTTCACTCCTGTTCTGTACCTTTAAGGATATTTATTACAACGGGCAGGGCTTTCTCGGCCCACATCCCATACATTTTACCGGATGGATGCAAGCCATCGCTCGCGACAAGTGCAAGATCGTTTACGGCTTCCCGCGAGATGGGGGTGATGTCGATGTAGTGTGCGCCGGATCTTTCGGTCTCATCGCAGTTGACGGCGTTGAATTCATCGATCTCTTTTGCAATTTGCCCGCGGTCGCGTCCCCCGGCAAACGGCGTGACGCCCCAGTCCGGGATGGATAACACGATCACCCGGTTCGAGTCTCCGCCAGCATATTCGATCGCCTTGTTCAGAAGAAAAGCAAACTGCGTGCGATATTCGTTGATATCGTAACCGCGATACTGATTGTTGACCCCGATCAGCAGCGAAACCAGATCATACGGCGGATCGATCTGACGCGCTTGAATCCCCTCCCACAGTTCCTGCGTTGTCCAGCCGGTGCGGGCAATGATGGAAACTTCGATACCCCCAATCGATTTCGTAAGTTGGTGGGATGATTCGAGCAGGGATGCGAGTTGGTTTGGAAAGCGCTCGGCTTCCTGAACGCTTTCACCGATGGTGTACGAATCACCCAGGGCAAGATAACGGACGGATGGCATGACAGTTTCCTTTGGCGAATTGGGGTTCTGCGTAATGCAGGCATACATAAGCGTGCACAAGAGAACGAGAAAGATCAGACATCGGCGCATGAAATTATATTCCTTAAATAATACAAGGGCACAGTCATGCACAACCGCGCCCTTGTTTGGGAATTGTTCGAGTTGAATCCTATGGAGTTTGGCGGCGGGTCAGGCTGTACACCGCAAGCACGAACATCAACACCGCACCGATCCACGCGCTGGTGACGACATTCGGTGCGGGGGTTTGCTTGACGGCAATACCGATGAACGACCAGACCAGCACGAACAGATAGGCCGCATCCTGCCGCGTGATCGTCATCGCAAGCCCGACCACCGACGCCACGCCGATCATGATCACAGCCCAGGTTGGCGCCGGGATCCCAAAGCCGTTCCAGTTGACGAGGTACAGCCAGTCCGTGACATTCGCCACGGTCGCCACAGTGATCCAGCCGAGATAAATACTGAACGGAATATCGACAGACCAGCGTTCGGCGCGAGTGACCTTTACGCGGTTCACATCGAGACGCAGGTAGCTGGCGATCAACAGACCGAGCAGGGACAGCATGACGAGCACGCTCAACCCGAAAACGTTATAGTGCCAGGTGAAGAGCCAGGCTGCGTTGACAAGATTGCTGGCGGCGAACAAATATCCCAACCGCCGTAAACGCGGACTTTCCTTTTGCGAGGCGCGGAACTGGTAGATGGCGAACGCGATCCAGCCGACATAGATGAAGAACCAGATGGCGAACACGTACCCGGCAGGCACGAAATAGACCTGGAAGCGGTCCGAGATCTCGCCGGTGTTCTGCCCGTTTAAGGGCAGGGCGGACGCCAGAATGTTGACCGTCAGGGCGATGAGCACGGTCACCAGGTTGGCGGTTTGACGAAGTGTGTCTTTCATGCATTTCTCCTATATTTGTTAACGCAGGGGCGACCCGGCATGTTTGTTCAGTGGATTTCCTCTGGTCGCCGGACCGCCCCTGCGGAATGGTTTACAAGGTTTTGATCTTCAACCACAGCGCAGGGATGCGGCTGAGTTTTCCAGCCGCAGACAGGTTGGAGCGGCGGGTAAAGACATTGTAATCGTGCTTTTCGATGTCATCGAGAATGCCTTGATAAAAAACGGACGCGGCACCGATGGCCAGCTGCCCTTCCCTTTCAAGTAGTTTAACGCCTGCCCATGAGTCTTCATAAAGGTGGCGCGTCCGTTCGATCTGAAATTTCATGAATTGCCGCCATTGGTCCGTGATGCGACCTTCGGCAATATCCTGTTCGCGGATGCCGAAGAAGGCAAGTTCCTCACGCGGAAGATAAAGGCGTCCGTTCTGATAGTCCTCGCCGATATCGCGCAGGATGTTGGTCATCTGGAGCGCAACGCCCAGCTTGATCGCATAAGGTACAGCCTCATTGCTTTTGAAGCCCACAATGTACATGCTCATCAATCCCACCGTGGAGGCAACGCCATAACAATATGTGGCAAGCTCCTCGAAGGTCTGGTAGCGGGATTGCATCAGGTCGCGGTGGACGCCATCGATCAGTTGCAGGGCATAGTGGCGTGGAATATGGTAACGGGTGAGGGTGTCGGCCCATGCGGCAGCGACCAGGTCGTTATCCTCGAAGGAATCGGCATCGATCATCCCGCGCCAGTAATCGAGGCGGGACTCGCATTCATCATCCGCTGATTCGTCCACGATGTCATCCACGGTCCGGCAAAACGCGTACAAGGCGCGGACGGCGGAACGTTTCTCCTCGGGGAGCAAACCCGAAGCAAAATGAAAGGATTTGCTGTGTCTGGCAGTGATGGCTTCGGCGTGTTTGTAGGCTTTGCGAAGCGCAACATCTCCAGCCCAATAAGAGAAGAAAGGTCGCTTGGCCGGATGAGGAACGTTCCCGGCGAGAGCAAGAAGTTGATTTTCCCAGCGTGCCTGCATTTCCATGGTTGCCTCCATTCAATCTGATGGATAATTCATTTCGAACATTTTACCCAGTTTGCCAATTTTGTCAAGGTTTTGTATAAATTTACTTGACAAAATATTTGCAACGTGTATAATGGGGCTCGAACGAATAGTGCACACAAGGAGACACCATGCCCAACAAACCAACCGCAATCGTGATCGGCGCCGGGATCGGCGGGATCGCCACCGCCGCCCGACTTGCCAAAAACGGATATGAAGTGACCGTACTGGAGAAGAACGAGACGCCCGGCGGACGCACCAATCAGATCATCCGCGACGGTCACCGCTTCGATATCGGACCGACGCTGTTCCTCATGCCCGAGATCTGGGAGGAGACCTTTGCCGCGCTCGGCGAAAAGATGATCGATCACCTCGACCTGCGCCGCATCGACCCGACCTACAAAGTCCATTTTGAGGACGGCCTGAAACTCGAATTGACCTCCAATCTCGGCGAGATGCAGACCCAACTCGAAAAAGTCGAAAAGACCGCCTTTACCGGTTTCCTGAACTACATCGCCGAAGGCAGCAGGCACTACAAAATGTCGGTGGAGAAATTCGTGGGCAGAAACTTCTACAACATCTTCGAATATTTCTCGCTGGGCAACCTGCCCCTGCTCTTCCAGTTGAAGGCGCTGCAGAAACACTACACCAACGTTGGCAATTATTTCAAGGATGAACGACTCAAAGCCGCATTCACGTTCCAGAACATGTATCTGGGACTCAGTCCCTACGACGCGCCTGCGACATATTCATTATTGCAATACACCGAACTCGCCGAGGGAGTGTGGTACCCGATGGGCGGCATGTATGTCAGCATCCAGGCGCTGGTCGGCATTGCGGAAAAGCTCGGCGTGAAGTTCATCTATAACGCGCCGGTCAGACGGATCGAAACCAATGGCGATAAAGTGCTCGGCGTGGTTTTGGAGGACGGGCGCACATTTACATCCGATATCTTCATCGGAAACGCAGACCTGCCCTACATCTACAAGGAACTTCTGCCGAACAAAGCTGAAGCAAAGAAACTCGATGAGAAGCTTTATACCTGCTCCACGATCATGTTCTATTGGGGCGTGGACAAGGAGTACGGACAGATCGCGCATCACAACGTATTCCTTGGCGGAGATTACAAGGCATCGTTCGATCAGATCTTCAACGACCACACCCTGCCCGAAGTGCCATCGTTCTATGTCCATGCGCCGGCGCGCACCGATCCAGCCGCCGCGCCAAAGGGACAGGAAACGCTTTACGTTCTGGTGCCTGTCGGTCACCTCGACGCGCGCACCGAACAGGACTGGGATGCGCTGGTAAACCGCGCCCGCGAAACGGTGTTCAACCGTCTCGCTAAAGAGATGAACGTGACCGATCTCAAAGAGCACATCAAGTTCGAGATCGTGTACCAGCCCAAAGTCTGGCAGGAACGCTTCAACCTCGAAAAAGGCGCGGCGTTCGGGCTGAGTCACAATTTCTGGCAGGTGGGATACCTCCGTCCGCAGAACCGTCACAAACAATACAAGAATCTTTACTTTGCAGGCGCCTCCACTCACCCGGGCACTGGTCTGCCGATCGTACTACTTTCCGCCCGCCTGACAACCGAGAGGATCTTGAAAGAAAAAGGTACAATAGCTGTGCAAAAGGTGACTAACGCCGCCTTAAATCCAGCATAAAGAATGGAAAGCAAAAATGGCAAGTACCACTCCCGTCTATAACCTTAAAGTCGTTCTGAAAGAAACAGGCCTGGCTGCCGACACTCTGCGCGCCTGGGAACGCCGGTATGGCTTACCGGTCCCGCAGCGCACGCCCGGCGGACACCGCCTGTATTCCGAGCGTGACATTCTGACCATCAAGTGGCTGATGGCGCGTCAGGCAGAGGGGCTTTCCATTTCGCGCGCGGTGGATCTATGGAACGAACAAACCGCCTCCGGCACGGACCCGCTGGCTGCACAGCTGCACCCGGCCTTATCCACCGTTCAGGTTTCCCCTGCCACATCCGCCGTCGAAACGACTCTCGACTCGCTACGCGGGCAATGGATCGAAGCGTGCATGAACTTCAACGAATCCACGGCCGAACAAACATTGAACCATGCATTCGCCATGTTCCCGGTCGAAGCCGTCTGTGTGGAGGTGCTGCAAAAAGGACTCTCCGAGATCGGCGGTTTATGGTACCAAAACAATGCCAGCGTGCAGCAGGAGCATTTTGCCTCCGGTCTGGCGATGCGGCGCCTCGATGCCTTGTTGATCGCCTCCCCCGCCCCATCGCGTCCGTTCACTGTCATCGTGGGCTGCCCTGCCAATGAATGGCACACCTTCACGCCGTTGATGCTCTCGCTCTTCCTGCGTCGGCGCGGGATCAATGTCATTTATCTGGGAGCAAACGTCCCGGTGGAACGATTCGAAGAAACCGTCAATTCGATCCGCGCCAACCTCGTGGTCCTGGTGGCACAAACACTTGTCAGCGCCGCAACGCTTCAAACCACGGCGTTTGCCCTGACCAACAAGAAGATCGAAGTGGGATACGGCGGACGCATTTTCAACCTGCAGCCCGAACTCACCACCATCCCCGGGCATCACCTTGGAAACGACGTCAGTTCGTCCGTCAATGAAGTGGAGGTCATCCTGAACGGCAGGCGCAAACCTGTGAAAGTAAAAGCCGCCTCGCAGGAATACATCGCCGCCCATCAGTTCTTCACCTCCAAACGCGACGATATCGAGTTGACCTTGAAGCGCATGATACAACCGTTGAAGATTTCAAGCGAGAATTATCAGACCGGCGTTCATTTTTTGGGTGACAACATCACCGCCGCGTTGCAGCTCGGGAACCTCCACCACGTTTCGGCTGAGACGGAATGGATCAAATACCTGCTCCACGCCTACAACCAACCCGATGAGGAATTGGTCTACTTCCTGGACGCCTACGCCAAAGCCGTGGACGAACACATCAACGGCTCCGGACGACCGATCTTTGACTGGCTCAAGGGGGAAGCCGGCAAACTCAAGAACACGAATTGATTCAATCAGGAAATCAATGAATCGCAAATTACTTTTTTCCATCCTGCTGGTCGTTTTCATCGATCTGCTCGGCTTCAGCCTGATCCTGCCGCTGTTGCCCTATTACGCCGAGACCTTCGGCGCAAACAATTTCGTAACGGGTCTGTTGATCGCGTCCTACGCATTGATGCAGCTGATCGGTGCGCCCATCCTTGGGCGTCTGTCCGACCGTTATGGACGCCGTCCGATTCTGCTCGTCAGCGTATTCGGGACCTTCATCGGTTTCATGCTTTTGGGTTTCGCGACAACCCTTTGGGTGCTGTTCGCCGCCCGCATCCTGGATGGCATCACCGGCGGCAACTTGAGCGTGGCACAGGCTTACATTTCCGATGTGACCGACTCCAGGAACCGCGCCAGGGGACTCGGCATGATCGGCGCAGCCTTTGGTCTTGGTTTCATCATTGGACCCGTCACCGGCGGCTTGTTAAGCCAGTACGGCTATAACGTTCCCGCCTTTGCCGCGGCCGCGCTGGCACTCGTCAACTTTGTGTTGATCTATGCCTGGCTGCCTGAATCATTGACCGAGGAAAAGCGCAGACAACTCGGCGAGAAGGAAAAACCCGGCTTCACAATTTCCGCGCTCGTCACAGCAATTCAGCGGCCGTTCACCGGCTCACTGCTCATCACGCGTTTCTTCTTTGGGTTGGCTTTTGCCATTTTCCAGACCATCTTCTCGTTGTACGCGTTGACCAGATTCAACCTGTCCGCGCGTGATACCGGCTTCGTACTGACCTACGTTGGAATCCTTTCCGTCCTGGTCCAGGGCTTCCTCGTCGGCAGGCTGACAAACCGTTTCCGCGAAGACCACCTCATCACTTTCGCCGTCGCGTTGATGGCAGTCTCACTGATCGGCTGGGCCTGGGCGCCCTCCGTCTTCTGGCTTTTGGTTGTGCTCACCCCCACCTCCCTCTCGGGCGGTTTGCTCAATACCCTGTTATCCAGCACGCTCACCAAAGCCGTCGCCCCGCAGGAAGTGGGAGGCATCCTTGGGTTGTCGGCTTCTGTGGAAAGTTCCACACGCATCCTCGCACCCATCATTGGCGGCGCATTGCTCGAAAAGGTTGGTACCTGGTCACCCGGCGCGTTCGGCGCGATCGTCATGATCGGCGTGACCGTTTACGTCGCTGCCAAAATCCTGAACCATCCGATCGTTGCGAGTCTCAAACAGGAACCGGTCCCCGCACCCGCTGCGGTCAGCGACTGATCTGCATTCACCAGATTGGAAAAGGAGTCACCATGTTGATCGAAACCACCCGCTATGAATTACCACCCGAAGGCATTACCCTGCTTGGTTATATTGTCCGGCGGATGCACAAGACCGACTGGCTGCTGAAAGCCTCCGCCGCGCTCACGGATGGCAATCCATCCACGGCGCTCGAGTATGCGGCGGTATACGCGGCGACCTCCTCCACATCGTTCGGACGCGCATACTACCAGCCAAAATTCGATCGCATTGGCGATACTGTCAGCCACGCAGACCCGGTCACCGGCGCATTGGTCACAGCCCGGCTCGAGAGCGATTCGCCGCATTACATCATCTCCTACGAAGCGGCCATGCCGAATGGAGACGTATTCAAAGGCTCCGAGGAGATCACCGGGACCACCGTCGGCCTGCGCGGGCTTGGCATGCCTGCACCTTCAAAATTCACCTTCACCTCTGGCAGCTATTCCGCCGAATTCACCGGCATCATCACGAGCGAACTGGCGCTGTCCCTTTTTGGGAACACGCGCATTCGCGCCCACGGCTTCCTGACCATCAAGGATAACCGGGGGAATACAGGGCGGCTGGAATTGAACCGCGGCGGCGACATTTCCATCAAGATCAATGACCAGCCCGCTTCGGATCATTCGATCGCCAGGATCACCTGGCTGAAAGCCCACCTCCCCACTGCGCAACCCATATGACTGCGATCTGGTGGATCCGCCGCGACCTGAGATTGACGGATAATGCTGCGCTTCACGTGGGACTTCAGGCTGGTCCTGTCGTCCCGCTCTTTATCCTCGACCCAGTCTTTGACTCCTCATCCGAACGTCGAAAGAATTTTCTTTATGAGGGATTACATGCCCTTGACAAAGATCTGCGCGAACGCGGTTCCCGCCTGGTGATACGCACAGGCAAACCGCTGGATGTTCTGAAACAAATCGTCGAGGAAACCAACGCGGATGCCATCTTCGCCGAGGATGATTTCACTCCCTACGCCCGCAGACGCGACAACGAGATCGAGCATCATCTTCCATTGCACCTGTTCAACGGGCAGACCGTCCATCACCCCGCCGCGGTCCTCAAAGCGGATGGCAAACCCTATACGGTTTTCACCCCCTATTCAAAAGCGTGGAAGGCAAAACTGCCGACGAAATTGGATTTGCACCCGGCACCGGAGCACATCGAGACCCCTGCCAGTGTCGGGAGTGAATTAACGCCCCGCTACAAGGTCAGCCCATTGTTCTCTGCTGGAGAAAAAGAAGCATTGGTCCGACTGGAGGGGTTCCTTCACAAACGGATCTACCAATACGCTGAAAACCGGAACCGCATGGATATGGACGGCACCTCGTCTCTTTCGCCCTACATCCGTTTCGGGATGATCGGTTTACGGCAACTCACCCAGGCTGCCCGACTTTCAACATCCAACCTTCGCCCTTCAATTTCCAAAGGTGCGGAGATCTGGCTCAACGAATTGATCTGGCGCGAATTCTACATCCAGATCCTGTATCACTTCCCGTACGTGGCAAAGACCGCCTTCAACCAGTCGCTGGCGAACATCCCGTGGCGGAACGATGTTTCAGAGTTCGAGGCGTGGAAGAGGGGTGAAACAGGCGTCCCTGTGGTGGATGCGGCGATGCGTCAACTCAAGGAGATCGGCTGGATGCACAACCGGGCGCGCATGATCGTCGCATCTTACCTCGTCAAGGATCTGCTGATCGATTGGCGCTGGGGCGAAGCGTGGTTCATGGAGAACCTGCTTGATGGCGACATCGCGGCGAACAACGGCGGCTGGCAATGGACCGCTGGCACGGGCACCGATGCCGCGCCGTACTTCCGCATCTTCAATCCCGTCCTGCAGAGCGCCAGGTTCGACCCCAACGGCGACTACATCCGCAAATGGGTACCCGAGCTACGTGGCCTGGACGCAAAAGACATCCACGCACCGTGGGAAAAAGGGATCAAGGTGAAGGGCTATCCTGAACGTCCGATCATCGAACGCGACAAGGAAAGGACTCTGCGTGCCTACAAAATGTCGAAGGAAGAGGTGAAGGGATGAGCGAAAACAAACGCGACCTTTCCATTTCGATGGCGCGCGCCACCGTCCTTGCCATCTTTCTGGCGATTCCACTGATCGTGATTCAGTTTTCCTTGTTTGTCTCGCTTTATGGTGAAAAGGGAACAGAACCAACCTGGGGCGTCATGCCGTTGATCGTGGTCATCATCCTTGGCATCATCGTCCATGAACTGATCCACGGGGTCACATGGATGATCGCTGGAAGGAAGGATCTCTCCGCCATCAAATTCGGATTTCAATGGAAGACCATCACTCCCTACGCGCATTTGAAGGAGCCGATAGAAATAAACGCATACCGGATGGGCGCGTTCATGCCCGGTCTTGTCTTGGGCATCCTGGTTTATATCCTCAGCCTGCTCCTTGCAGATGGGAACCTCTTTTGGTTCAGCCTGATCCACACCTCGGCTGCAGGCGGGGATTTCCTCATTCTCTGGCTGATACGGGGCGTGAAGGCCGGCTCCCTGGTGGAGGACCATCCCACCAACGCGGGATGCTATGTTCTTGAAGGATAGTGAATGAGAAAGAATCGTTTATGGAAGATCGCGGGCGGGATTTTTGCAGTCATCCTGGTTATCGTTTTGATCGGGCCCTTCCTCGTCCCGGTGCCGCCGCTGGAGAACACCGTCCCCGCCGAGACGCTTGCAGATGAAGACAGCCGCTTCATCGATGTTATTGGGATCAATGTCCATTACAAGTCTTATGGGCAGGGCAAGCCTGTTTTCATCCTCCTGCATGGATTTGGCGCAAGCCTGTTCTCGTGGCATGAGGTAACGACTCCCCTTGCAGAATATGGCACGGTCATCGCTTATGACCGCCCGGCTTTCGGGCTGACCGAACGCCCGCTCGAATGGGAAGGCGAAAATCCCTACAGCCAGGAAGCACAGGTGGAACTGGCCATCGGCTTGATGGACGCGCTCGAAATCGAGCAGGCGGTCCTCGTTGGCAATTCAGCCGGAGGGACGATCGCCATGCTGACCACATTGAAATATCCGCAGCGTGTACAAAGCCTCATTCTGGCAGACCCAGCCGTCTATGAGGGAGGAGGCGCGCCCGCCTGGATCCGCCCGCTGTTGGGCACGCCGCAGATGCGTCACCTCGGTCCGTTGGTCGCGCGTCAGATCCAGGTGCGCGGACCGGAACTGGTCGAACTCGCCTGGCATGACCCATCAAAGATCACACCCGAGATCGAGGTGGGCTACCAGAAACCTCTGCACGTCGCAGACTGGGACAGGGCGTTGTGGGAACTGACCCTTGCCAGCCGCGAAAGCGGACTCGCTGAACGGCTCGGCGAATTCGACCTGCCAGTGCTCGTCATCACCGGCGACGATGACCGCATCGTCCCCACGGAGCAATCCATCCGGCTGGCAGGCGAACTTCCGAACGCGCAGCTTGTGGTCATTCCACAATGCGGACACCTGCCCCATGAAGAGCGCCCCGACGAGTTCATGCAAGCCGTCACCAGTTTTCTTTCTGAGAAGCAACAATGAAATCCATCACACCCGAAGCAGGACGCGCCGCCCTGCAGGCGCTCATCAAAGAAGGCTCACCGCTGGGACCATTGAAGATCATGGCGAAGTATGTCGGTCGTTTTTTCCAGATCCCGTTGCCGATGTTCAAGCCGTTCGTGGTCTTTGGACCTGAAGCGAACCGCAAAGTGTTGGTCACTGAGCGCGACAAAGTCCTGTGGCGCAACACCGACCCGGTCACCGATCTGCTGCGCCGCGGCGTGCTTATTGTAGACGGCGAGGAACACGACCACTACCGCAAGCTCATGGAGCCGCCGCTGCATCCCTCGCAGTTGCCGAACTACACCGACATGATGATCCGCCAGACCGAACGCGTCACATCCCAGTGGAAGGACGGCGATACGGTTGACATGCTGGTCGAGAGCCGCAAGATCGCGCTGCTCATCATCATGCAAACGCTCTTCAGCAAGGATGCCTGGAATGACCTGCCTCTCATCTGGACGCCCATCCTCAAAGCCATCGCATACATCTCGCCGGGGATGTGGATCATCTGGCGCAGGATGCCGCGCCCCGGCTTTAAAAAACATCTCAAAACATTGGATGACTATCTGTATCGCCTCATCGCGGACCGGAGGCTTGGCGCGTTCGAACCGGACCTTCTCCAACACCTGATCGATGCCGGTCTCACCGACGACGTCATCCGCGACCAGATGCTGACCATGCTCATCGCCGGTCACGACACCTCCACCGCCCTGCTGGCATGGACGTTCGCCTTGCTCGGTCAACACCCTGATGTCCATCAACGTGTCATTCAAGAAGTGGACACACTGGACAAGTCACCTTTGCTCGATCAGGTCATCAAGGAGAGTTTGCGTTTGTATCCACCCATTCATATCGGTAATCGCCGCATCGCGGAAGAAATGGAATTTACGGAAGGGAACGTCCCCAGGGATGAGCGGATGTTCTATTCCATTTACCTCACCCATCGCGATCCCGAAATTTGGGAGAACGCGGAATCCTTTTGTCCCGAACGTTTCGCCCACGGGAGGAAGACCCCGCCGTTTTCGTATGTGCCGTTCGGCGGCGGTCCGCGCGCTTGCATCGGCGCGGCGTTCGGTCAGGCGGAGGCGCGGATCGTCATGGCGCATCTATTGCGCAATTACAAGTTCGAGTTCACAAATCACAAGATCCATCCTCACATGGGCGCGACGCTCGAGCCGCGTCCGGGGGTGAAATTCACCGTCGTTGCGAGGAGGCGATAGCCGACGAAGCAATCCCATACCATGGTGAAGATTGCTTCGCCCCTACCGGGGTTCGCAATGACAGAGAGAGCTTATGACCTACTTCGGATTTCTACTTCGCTTCTTGTTCATCCCCATCCTCGTCTTCCTTGCCATCGCGCTCTGGGATGCGAGGCAGGGCAGGCAGATCAACGGCTTCCGCAACGGACGCGCAGTGTGGACCGCGATCGCGGTGCACATCTTCCTTGCCGTGGCATACACGACTCCCTGGGATAACTACCTCGTCGCGACCGGCGTCTGGTATTACAACCCGGACCTTGTGACAGGCATTGTCCTTGGTTATGTTCCCATCGAGGAATACACGTTCTTCGTCGTGGAGACGATCCTTGCCGGGTTGTGGTGGTGGTTCCTTGCCCGAAGATTATCGCCGCCCGCAAACGAATTTAAGCCCAATAAACGGCTCGTCCAAATCTCGAGCGGATCGCTCATCGTGCTATGGATGATCTTCACCTATCTCTTTTTCTTCGGCGATGTCAAATGGACCTACCTGGGCATCACCCTCTTCTGGGCACTGCCGGCGATTCTTCCCCAGCTATTGTTTGGTGCCGATATTCTCTGGCATTATCGCAAGCTGGTCTTCTGGGCGATCATGGTTCCGGGGACGTATTTATCGCTAATGGATATCGTCGCTCTCAGCGATACGACCTGGTCCATTTCCAAGTCGCAGACGACCGGGATCCTGTTCTTCGGCATCCTTCCGCTGGAGGAAGTGGTGTTTTTCTTCATCACGAATGTTCTGATCACTTTCGGGATGACACTGCTGCTTGCAAACGTCGGGCAGGAAAGATTCGTGGAGATCAAGGAACAGGTTCAGGCGTGGAAAGAGAAGCGGGCAATTCGTCCGCGTTCACAAGATCGTGAATCCATCTACGGGAAAGATAACGCCTGAAGATGATGATCGCCTTGACGGCTTCCTCAAGCAACACCAGCGCATACACAAAATACACAGGGAGCCGCAGGACGAATCCGCCGATCAACGCCGCAGGGACGCCGATCATCCAGATCGAAAACAGTTCGGTGAACATGGCATAGCGTGTGTCGCCGCCCGCCCGCAGCGCGCCGATGAAGAGCATGAAGTTGAAGACGCGCAGCCAGGCGGAAAGCGCGTACACGAGCATGATGTTGCGCAAATTGGCTTCGGCGGCGGGAGAGAGTTGGTATAACCCAACCACAGCATCGCGGATCAAAAAGACCGCGACGCCGCCCATGAGGGAAAGCATCACGGCGAGTATGGTGAAACGGCGGCTGTATTCGAAGGCGGTATCCTTCTCCCTCTCACCGATCTTGTTCCCGACCATTACCGAGCAGGCATTGCCCAATCCGATGAAGAGCACAAATACAAGTTCTTCGATGGTGGCGTTGATATTGATCGCGGCGATGGAGTCGGTGCCGATGCGCGCATAGACCGCGTTATAAGTGGTGATGCCGAACGACCAGATCACTTCATTGATGGTTGCGGGCATGGAGGTGCGCAGGACGGTGAACAGGAAAGAGCGGTCGAAGCGGAAGAAGGTGAGCGGATTCGCTGCCAGGGGGGTTTTCAGCGCGTGGACGAGGATCAGCAACACCACACATTCGAACGTCCAACCGATCGCCGTACCCACCGCCGCACCGCGCACGCCCAAGGCAGGCAATCCGAAATGCCCGAAGATCAAAACGTAACCGATGATGGTCTTTAACACCAGCGAGATCACCGATACGATCATGGTCATGGTGACGAGCGTGATGCTGCGCAGGATGGCAATGTAGGAGACCGCGATTGCCATGAGCACATAACTCATCCCTACAATGCGCAGGTAGCTGCTGCCCAGTTCGATGACTTCGGGGTCTTCAGTATAAAAGCTCATCAACCGTTCAGGGACCAGGGTTGCGGCAAGGGAAAATAAGGCCGCCACAGAGATCGCCAGCGCAAGACAAATGCCCAATACCCTGCGGATGTTTTCCATGTCCCTCTTGCCCCAATATTGCGCGGTGAAGATCGCCATGCCGCTCGTCGTCCCGAAGAGGAACAGGATCAGCAGAAAGAAGATCTGGTTTGCCAGTCCCAGCGCAGCGACCGACGCCTCGCCCAACTGACCGACCATGAGCACATCGATCATGTTCAGCCCGGCGGTGATGAGTTGCTGAAAGGCAACGGGCACGGCCAGCGCCAGCATGGCACGGAAGAAAAGTTTATCCTTGAAGAAGGAGAGGGACATGTTGAAAGGATGAAAGCTGAAGGAGGGACAATGAAGCGATCAGCAGAAAGGATTGAGTTGGTTTATTAACCCGTTGACTGATTACTTTCTCATGGATCATTGATCTTGCGGCGCTTCACGGACAATATATAACGGCCTGCCTTTGGCTTCGTCGTAAAGACGACCGATGTATTCGCCCAAAATCCCAAGCGAGATCAATTGCACGCCGCCAAGGAACAATACCGCGATCAACGTGGTCGCCTGACCTTCAAAAGCCAGGGAGCCATTAATCCGCATGTAGATAACGACTGGTATGGCGATCGCGGCGATGCCCGCCGAGAAAAATCCGATATACGTGGCAACCTGCAAGGGAAAATATGAAAATCCGGTGATGGCATTGAGCGCCAGCCGGAACATCTTGCGGAACGGATACTTGGTCTCGCCGGCGACGCGGGCGGCGCGTTTGTATTCCACGCCAACCTGTTTGAATCCCACCCAGGCGGACATGCCGCGCGGGAAGCGATGCCGTTCGCGCATGGATTTGAGCACGTCCACCACTTTGCGATCCATCAGGCGGAAGTCGCCGGTATCCAGGGGAATCTTCACATCCGTGATGCGATAGATGATGCGATAGAACAACGAGGCGGTCCACAGCTTGAACCACGATTCGCCTTCGCGTTCGGCGCGCACGGCAAAAACGACCTCGTTGCCCTCCTTCCATTTCTTCGCCATTTCGAGGATGAGTTCCGGCGGGTCTTGAAGATCGGCATCGATAATAACGACCGCGTCGCCGCGCGCGTAGTCCCAGCCTGCGGTGATGGCGATCTGATGACCGAAGTTGCGCGCAAAGATGACAGGACGGACATGCCTGTCCTTCTTTGCAAGTTCACGGAGCATGCCGGTGGAGCCGTCGGTGGAGCCGTCGTCCACGAGCACCAGTTCCCAGGGTTCATCGGTGGAGTCCATCACATCCTTCACACGACGATACAGTTCGGGGATGTTATCTTTTTCGTTATAGATGGGGGCAACGATCGAGTAGGTGATTTTCATTGTTTGGTTTTCTTTCGAGCGGGACATTGCCGAAGTTGCGATCAGGCAGAGGAGGCTGGAACAGGTACGGGTGGGTCGGACGCGTCCTCATCCCTTGCTCTTTGGCTTCCTGGGTTTGAGCCGCGTCCGTTTGGGCGGATTGATCTTTTCGGGCGGCGCGACGAACTGGCTGCTGCCGTCATCCTCGAACGGAGGCAGGCCGAGCACCTTGCGCTGGACATATCCGGCGATCACGACCACCGATGCCAGCACCGGAACGACCAGCAGCGCGCCGAGTATTCCTTCGAGGATGGTGGCGACCAGGATGACGATGAATACCAGCGCTTCGTTCATGTGCACACTGCGCCCCATGATGATCGGGCGCAGGAAGAAGTTCTTTGCGTTGATCAGCACCAGATAGACGAGGACGACAATCGCCGCCACCCAAAAATTGGAGAGCGGGATCCAGGTGGAACCTTCGAGCAGAGCCACACCCGCCGCCAGCGCCATTGCCAGGAACGGACCGACATCCGGTACAAGCGTGAACAACCCCGCGATCACACCCAGCACCAACGCGCCGGGAATCCCGAGGATGAGCCACGCGATGGTGAACACAACACCAACGATCAGCATCAATACGATCTGCCCGCGCAGGTATCCCATCCAGACCCGCTTTATGCGGTCGTATAATTCCTCCAGTTCGGGGCGGTAGGGTGAGGGCGCCAGTTGCATCATCCAATCGCGCATCTCGGGCCAGCGGGCAAGGAACAAATACACGCTGACCAGGATGATCAGGAACCACAATACACCGACGGAGGTTGTTTCCAAGACTTTCAAAGCCTCTTCAGGAAGGGGGGTCAATACCGCGGTCTGCACCTGGGAGAGGCTCCGTCCCCACTCCTCCAGATGGAATACCAGCCGCCCGAAATGGATGGGCTGCGAGAGCGCGTCGCTGATCTGGTTCGAGAGGTCCAGCAGGTCTTCGATCACGATCCGAAATTCATCATAGAAGATCGGCGCGAGCGTGGCGGGGAGTCCCACCAGCAGGATCACCGCGGAAAAATAAACGACGTTCACCGCGGCAGTCCGGGTCATGTGGGTCTGTGTCGAAAGATAAACGACCGCGGGGTTAATGAGATAGGCAACGAACGCGGCGATCACCAGATTCGTCACCGCTTCGCGCGCATAAAACAGGAACCCTGCGATCGCAAGGAAACAAAGCACCGCAACAACATATCGAAATGGAAGGCTCCACTGTGTATTTTCCCTGCTCATAACAACTTTTTCACTGCCTCCAGCGTTGGTTCGATGACCGGCGCAGACTCGACCGCCTGCATCGCGGCACGGACGTCCTTCAGCCCGCTGCCTGTATTTAACACCAGGATGGGATCCTCGCCTCCGACCACGCTGAAGGCTGATCCCTTTATGAGACCGGCATAGGCCGTCGCCCCGGCCGGTTCGGCGAAGATGCCCGCCCGGCCGAGTTCCGCGATCGCCTTCAAGATCTCCTCGTCCGACACCGTGATGTACGTGCCGTCCGTTTCCTTCGCGGCGCGCACCGCGCGGACTCCGTCACGCGGCAGATCAACGGAAATGGAGTCGGCAATCGTCTTTGCAGAGACGGGTGTGATCGTTTCGGTGTTCCCAAGGAACGCGTTCGCGATCGCGGCGGAACCCTCCGCCTGCACGCCAATGATGCGCGGGACGCGCGGCAGCCAGCCAAGTTGCACAAGGTCTTTGAACCCCTTATGGATTCCTGAGATGATATTCCCATCGCCCACAGAGACGAACACGGTCAAAGGCGCGTGGTCGGCTTCCTCCCCGATGTGTTTATGCATTTCGCGATGGGCATCCTGCCACCACTCCCAGATCTCGAAGGCGGCGGTCTTCTTCCCCTCCGCCGTGAATGGATTGTAGCCGGTGTTGCGGCAGTACCACCCGAATTCTTCCGCACATTTGATCGTGAGATCGAACGCGTCGTCATAGGTGCCATCCACCAGAATGACCTTCGCACCGAAGATCAACAGTTGCGCCACCTTCGCCTGCGGCGCGGACTTGGGGGCGAAGATCACGGCTTTTTGTCCCACCGCGGCAGACATCCCTGCGAGGGCCGCGCCCGCATTGCCGGTGGAGGCGGTCACAACGACCTCCGCTTTGAGTTCCTGCGCGCGGGCAACAACGATGGCGGAGGCGCGGTCCTTGAAGGATGCGGTCGGGTTCCGCGATTCGTCCTTCAGCCAGACGTTCTGCAATCCAAGTTTTTCGGTGAGGGAGGTCAATTTAAATACCGGCGTCCCGCCCGCGGCATGGAGCGGAGTCGCTTCGCCCGGCGGTTCCTGCACGGGCAGGAGCGGCAAATAGCGCCAGAGGGACGGGTCGGTACGCGAGAGAATATCTTCAGGCTCGTACTTGTTCTTGAGGGCCTCGTAATCGAGCACCACATCCAAATTCCCGCCGTCCTTCGGACAGGTATATGTGATTTCGTCGGGAGAATATTCCGTCCCGCACAACGAACAGCGATAGCCGGTGAATTTTTCCATGCATTGATTTTACCCGATATGCCACGGGAGTTTGTCAAGCTCATTTGTCCAAACCGAAAGTAAAAATTAAAGTGATACCCCCAAAAAACCGGGATGAATGTCCTCAGCCGGTCCGTGAGTTTCTTCCCGATTTGCCTATTGACTGCGAAATTTGGGTATGCTACTATCTTTTTGGATATTATATCTAATATCCAAAGGTCCAAGGGTGAGGGCCCCTTGACAACGAACTTCATTCTGTGTGTTTTTTCGAGCAGGCAGGAATGGCTCTCTGGCGGGGTAAGAGGGAACCAATCGTTCTATTTTTGCACCTTACAGCGGGGGAAAGGACAGGGGTGAACATCGTGCGAGCAGATACACAATTCCACGGACAATTGAGAAATGTCATCGCCGACAGAATCCGCACAGCCATCCTGGAGGGCAGGTTTAAGCCCGGGGAGTGGATGAGGCAGGAGCGGCTCGCGCGGGAATTTGGCGTCAGCCAGATGCCGGTGCGTGAAGCGCTAAAGGAACTATCCACAGAAGGATTGATCGAACATGTCCCCTACCGCGGAGCGCGGGTGATATCCTTTTCACTGGACGATATACAGGATCTTTACGAACACCGTGCATACCTGGAAGGACGCGCCGCCTTCCATGCGGCGAAGTTAATCAGCTCAGATCAAATAACCGGGATCAAAAACATTCAGTTCGAGATGGAAAATTTCAGCGCGCCCGAGCATATCGCCAGGTACAGGGAATTAAACCGTCTTTTCCACAAATCCATCTGTTTGGCAAGCAAACATGATTATCTGATACGGACTTTAAACCAGATGTGGGCAATTTTCCCGACCATGCTGATAGCGAATTTTACGATCACAGCCACACACCCCATACCGGACAGGGACTTGATCGATATCGAGGAGCACAGGGCGATCATCACCGCGCTGGAAACGCGCGATGCAACAACTTCCGAAAAAGCTGTGAAGGAGCATATCTTGAATACGAGCTTTCAATTGATATCCTTTATTCGGTCACAGTAACCACACAACCCATTCCAAGGCTTCGGTAATCCATGCCAGGCGCAACCCTGAAAGTTCACGAAAAGGAGGCGGTCATAGAGATAATTTCGCTGTCGGTTGTCCATAAGTTTGTTCATATCCAACCTATATTTCTCGGAGGAGAAACGTGAAACAAAAATTCTTTGTCCTACTTGCCTTGCTCGTGCTGGTCAGCATGTTGATGACCGCGTGCGGTGGAGGGGCGGTTGAAACCCCCGCCTCAGAGCCTCCTGCCGGGGGGCAGGAACCGGCACCCGTCGAACCAGCCGCGCCCGCACAACCCACCTTCAGCGGGACCGTTACAATCACCTTCACCCAGGAACCTGACAACCTCAACCCCATGTACACCGATATGTCCTTCTCGGGTTACCTGCGTCCGTTCTATCTCAAACCCTCCTGGGACTTCGACGAGAACGCCAAACCCATCCCGGTGCTAGCCAAGGAAATCCCGTCCGTGGATAACGGCGGTCTGAGTGCGGATGGAAAATCCGTCACCATAAAATTACGGGATGACATTACCTGGAGCGATGGAGAGCCCCTCACCGCCGATGATTATGTCTTCACGTATGACATGATCATGTCGGATAAGAATGTTCCCCTCAGCCGCTACCCGTATGAGGATTACGTGACCAGCGTGGAAGCCCCGGATCCAACAACGGTTGTGATCACCTTCAACAAACCCTTTGCCGCCTGGCTGACATCCCTGTTCTACTGGGTTCTGCCCAAACATATTCTCCAGCCTGTCTTCGAAGCGGATGGCACGATCGACAACGCCGAATGGAACCGCAACCCGACCGTCGGTGTCGGTCCCTTCATGTTAAGTGAATGGGAAACCGGCAGCCATCTTGCATTCAAAGCCAATCCGAATTGGATCCAGCCGCCCAAGCTTGAACAGGTCTTCATCCGCATCGTGCCGGACGATGCCGCACAGGAGGCTGCCATCTTCGCCGGGGATACCGATATCGGCGTGTTCCTCTCTTCAGACCAGATCGATAAACTCGAGGCAACCGGCAAAGTGAAGGTCGTGGCGGTGACGTCCGGTTATAACGAAGCCTGGTTCCTGAACGTAAACCCCGATACAACCCACCCCGCCATGCTGGATGTGAACGTCCGCAAGGCGATCGCCCTGGCCACAGACCGCTTTACGATCGTAAACGATCTGCTGAAGGCGGAAATCAACCCCGTCAATGTCACCTACTGGGATATGACACCGCCCTACCAGACCGATACCCTCAAACCCTATCCTTATGACCCCGAACAGGCGAAGCAGCTATTGGATGCCGCCGGTTGGATCGATTCGGATGGGGATGGGATTCGAGACAAAGTGATCGATGGAAAGAAGGTCGACCTGAAACTGCGCTATATTACCAACCAGCGCGAACTGCGCAAGAACGTCCAGGCGGTGGTGGAACAGCAGTGGAAACTGGTAGGGATCGGCGTCGAACTGATCAACTATTCCAGCGATGTGTTCTGGAACAGTTACAACGATGGCGGTCCACAGGCACAAGGTCTGTATGAAATCGCCGAGTTCTCCAGCGTTCAGGATTCCTATCCGGATCCCGACGCGTCCTCCGGATGGACATGCGATCAGATCACCAGCGCCGACAACCCCGAGGGCGGCAACAATCAGGGGTATTGCAACCCGGAGATCGACAAGTTGATGGCAGAGCAGGCGACCACGCTCGACCCGGTCAAGCGCAAGGAACTGTACAACCAGATCGAGCAGATCATCTACGACGATTACGTTTATATCGGCATGTGGAAGGACCCCGACCTGTGGTCTGTCAGCAGCCGGTTGAAGAATGTTAAGTTTTCAGGTGTCTATCCGTTCTGGAACGCCTATGAATGGGAAGTAACCGATTAGT
>DIDP01000081.1:32071-70143 GCA_002418205.1 Anaerolineales bacterium UBA5797
TAAAATGACCAACTACATCATCCGCAGACTGGCACAAGCCATCCCACAATTATTCCTCATCAGTGTGATCCTGTTCGCGCTGATGCAGGCGTTCGGTGATCCGATCGCCACGCTGGGCGGGCGCATCCCGCCCCGCCCGGAGGACCGGGAGCGCCTCCGCCGCCAGCTTGGGCTGGATCAACCCGTCTACAAGCAGTACATCACCTGGCTCATTGGCAACGACTGGACAAAGATCGACATGGATGGGGACGGCGTGCCCGAGACGCCCGGCAAACGAAGAGGGGTGCTGCGCGGTGATTGGGGCAACTCGCTGGTCACGCGCCAGCCGGTCCTGGAAATGATCGGTAACCGCCTGCCCAACACCCTGTTGCTGATGTTGACCGCGGAATTTGTAATCATCCTGTCTTCGATATTCATCGGTCTGTACTCCGCCCTGCGTCCATATTCATGGATCGACAACCTGTTGACCGGACTTTCCTTTGTTGGATATTCCATGCCGGTCTTCTGGCTGGCATTGATGTTGATGTACATCTTTGCGGTCAATTTCCGCCGCTGGGGCCTGCCCTATCTCCCAACGGTCGGGATGTTCGATCCGGCAGTTGGCAAAACGCCCGGCGAACTGATCAAACATATGATTCTTCCGGTAGCCACGCTGGCGATCATCAGTACAGCCGGTTACAGCCGCTTTGTGCGTTCCAGCGTACTGGAGGTCCTCGGGCAGGATTATGTGCGCACAGCCCGCGCAAAAGGCTTGCGCGCCATGAAGGTGGTGTTCCGCCATGCCCTGCCGAACGCGGCTTTGCCCTTCATAACGATCATCGGCCTCGATATCCCCATTCTCCTGGCCGGCGCGGTGGTCACCGAGCGCATTTTTGCCTGGCCAGGCATGGGACGCCTGTTCATCGACCACACCGAAAGATCGGATTTCCCAATGCTGATGGGGATCCTGATGTTGATCTCCATGGCCGTTGTGATCTTTCAGATCATCACGGATGTGGTTTATTCCATCGTCGACCCGCGCATCCGCCTCCATTAGAGGTACTTATGCCTGATTCAACCGCCCTCAATACGCTGCAGGACACCGCATCCGTCCCTTCCACAAAGCCTCTTTCACCCATGGAACTGGCTGTGCGCCGTTTTCGCAAACATCGCATGGCAATGTTCGGGCTGGGATTGCTCCTGCTGCTGGTTTTGTATGTCAGTGTCGGAGGTCTGCTCTCGCAAGGGTACTGCACTCCCCTCGATCAGAATGTACGCGGTGAGGATTGGGCGAATTGCAACGATACCAGCCTGAAATTACAACCACCATCGGGGGGCCATATCTTTGGCACTGACGTCATCGGCCGCGACATCTTCGCCCGTACGGTTTACGGTGGGCAGATATCCCTGCTGATCGGCGTCTCAGCCGCCATCGTTGAGGTCTTACTCGGCGCGTTGATCGGCGCGCTGGCAGCGTATTACGGCGGCTGGGTCGACAGCCTGTTGATGCGCTTCACCGAAGCGATGTTGAACATTCCCAGCCTGTTCCTCCTGATCATCGGCGCCCGTTTCTTTGGCCGCGGATTGCCGAGTTTCAACTTCTTTGGGCGCGAATTGACCGGCGGCGTCGTGGTGATCATCGTCATCATCGGCGCCACCTCATGGATGTACCTCGCGCGCATCGTGCGCGCCAACGTCCTCTCGCTGCGCGAGCGCGATTACGTCTCCGCCGCGCGGGCGCTTGGCGCCTCCGACCGCCGCATCATCTTCACCCACCTTCTGCCAAACACCACCGCTCCCTTGATCGTCAGTGCCACGCTGGGGGTGGCGAACGCGATCCTGGCTGAGGCATACGTCAGCTTTCTGGGGCTCGGCGTACAGGGCGCAACCGCCACATGGGGGAACATGCTCGACGGCGCCTACCAATATCTCGAAACGGCTCCCTGGCTGTGGTTCTTCCCCGGCACATTGATCCTGTTGACCGTGCTCGGGATCAACTTTGTGGGCGATGGTCTGCGCGACGCGCTGGATCCATATAGCGAGCGGCACGTATAACCATCCCGCTTCAACTTATATGAGAACCCTTATCGCCATTGGCGGTGCAATGGACCTTGAAGACCCCGTCATATTCAAGGAATTCATTCGACGCGCTGGCGGGGAGAAAGCGCGTATCGTTATTTTGCCGCAGGCCTCGGGGTTGAAAGATGCGGGGGACGAATATGTCCGCAAATTCAGGGAGCTGGGCGTCAAACGAAAATCTGTTTCCCTGGAATTCCGTTCACGCGTGGATGCAGACCTGCCGCGCCATCTACAAGCCGTCCGCAACGCCTCGGGCATATTCATCGCCGGCGGGACGCAGATGCGCCTGTCCTTCATCCTTGGCGGGACAAAACTGGAATCCGAACTCCGCCTTGCTTATCAGCGCGGCACGATCATCGCTGGCACCTCCGCGGGCGCGGCCATCCTCTCCAGAGTGATGCTCGCCTACGGCCGGGGTGGACCAACACCCCGCGAACGTATCGCACAATTCTCACAGGGTTTTGGTTTCACCGACCAGATCATCTTCGACCAGCACTTCCGTCAGCGCGACCGCTTTGGGCGGCTCGCCTATGCTGTGACGACTCACCCCGGTCTATTGGGCGTGGGCGTGGACGAAAACACCGCCGCCATCGTCGAAAACGATGCGAAGTTATCGGTGATCGGCAGAGGCGCGGTCACCATCGTGGACGGCAGGAGAATCACCGCCAGTGACGTCGCCGAGATCACCGCCTCCCGCCCCATCGCCATCAGCGGGCTTCAAGTCCACGTGCTCACTCAGGGTTGTTCGTTCGACATTCGGAAACGCACCGCGCATATTCCCCCGCTGGCTTTGGAATAAACCCCCTTTTCATTTCGACCCGCCCATTTCCTCGTCCTGCCCGGGACAAGGCTCGTCGAAATGACAAATTATCGCAGCCCATCCGGCAGGGTCCGCGCCTCCCTGCTCGCACGATCCACCAGTTCCCAATCCAAAATACATTCCGCTACAGCCGAGCCATCCGCGCGCGTGATGCCCACATACCGCGAGCCGCCCGTTTCATGGAGATTGAGCTGATGCGTGGATACGTTCAACATCTCTCCCCACTCTGCGATCGAGCCATACAGGATATGAACCCGCTTCGTGACCACGCTCAAACCTGTCTCCGCCAACTTGAGCGGACTCCACCCCCGCGCGGACATGTCCTGCGCGGCGACCTCCTCCGCATAATTGATATAGATCACGTTGTTGACGTGTTCATACACATCCAGATCCATCAACTCCACTTGTCGCTGCATGATGAACGGGTTTTCCGCAGACGGGACTTTCGGAAAGCGTTCTGATGGAAACACACGCGGATTCTCCAGCCGAAAACGGTTCACATCTTCTTCAGGCAAACTCATCGGTCTTCCCGTTTTGGCATCCATGTAAACGATGTGCTGTGTTCCCTGCGCGATCACTGTATCGCTATCCTTGAACTTCATCTCAAAACAACGCATCCCCCGCACCCGTTTCCATTCAACCATCCAGATCGTAAAATCAAATTCGTCGTTATGCCGCAATGGATGCAGGAAGCGGATCTCCGTCTCGCGGATCACCCAGAACACATCAGGGTTCTGGCTGTAATCTGCATCCCAACCCATTGCTATCCCCCAATCCCATGCAGTTTCGATGAGGTACCGCAAATAATTCGCAGGGCTGACTACCCCGCTGGGATCCAACTCCCCCCAACGCACGCGGAATGAACGGGTAAAGATCTTTGACATGCGGCTGATTGTACTTGAAACATAATCAACGGTGGTTGAGTAGCGCCAAAGGCGCGTATCGAAACCACATCATGAAATTCCAACTTTACTTGCTATTTCTGGTTTCGATAGGGCGACGAAAGAGCACATCGCCTACTCAACCAGCAAGTTATTCCATAAACATCTCTGCTTGAAACCCTGAGGTTCCATTTTCATCCTTCATCCTTCTACATTCATCCTTGTCGTTCCTCCCTCTCCCAAATCTCCCGCGCAATGACCTCCTGATCCACGGGCAACCTATCCACCCGCACACCGACCGCGTTATAGATCGCGTTCGTGATCGCGGGCGTGGTGGGGATACTGCACATCTCACCCACTCCCTTTGCGCCATACGGACCTGCCTCCACGGGATGTTCGACAATGATTGAAGTGATCTCAGGCGTGAGCATAATGCCAGGGATGCGATACCGCGCCAGTCGGTCTGTGACCACGTAACCGTCTTCGACGATGAACTCTTCGGTGAGCGCATTGCCGAGTCCCATCATCACGCCGCCCTCGACCTGTCCCTGCAAACCAAGCGGGTTGACCGCCATACCCACGTCATTGGCAGAGATGACTCGCAGCACACGCACTTCGCCTGTCAGTTTGTTCACTTCCACTTCTGCAGCCTGGACGCCGAACGAGAAGGCGAAGTGCATGTCACCGCCTGTGCCGAGCGGTTGTGTCTTCGGCGCTTCGTACTCATAACGGACGCGCGGCTGTCGTCCGAGCGCGTTCATTTCTTTGTAGACTTCTGCGTAGGTCAAGGAATGTCCATTCACGTGGACGATCCCATCCTCATAGCGGATCTGTTCAGGGCGGATGTCATATTTCTCTGCCATGACCGCTGTGATCTGGTCACGCAGAGTCTTCGCCGCATAACGGGAGGCATTCCCCGTAACGAATGTTTGACGTGATGCAGTTGTCGGACCGCCATTGGGAGTCAAGTCTGTGTCCATCACCAACACCTTGACGCGATCAGGCGACACCGACATTTCCTCCGCGACGATGGTTCGCATTACAGTGACGAGTCCCTGCCCCATCTCTGCCGCAGAACTGCGGACCTGGAACGTGCCGTCTTCGTAAAGTTCCACGTCCGCGCCAGATTTATCAGGTGCGCCGCCGCCAAGTCCTGTGTTCTTGTATCCCGCCGCAAATCCCCAAGCACGAACTAAGTGATTTGAACCACCAAGCTCGCTAAGAGCGCCAAGATTCTTTCCTCTTTCTTCTTTCTTCGCGTCCTTAGCGTTCTTCGCGGTTAAGTTCGAGTCGCTGAGGGAAGAGTCAAGATCGGGAGAAGAAACAACTCGCGGGGCGAAAGGAAGCGGATTGTGTTTCCGCATCTCCGCATCCACTTTATCGATGCATTCAGTGAGTCCCACCGACTCACGTAACAGCTGTCCTGTATTCGTGATGCTTCCAACATGCAGCGCATTCATGCGACGCAGTTCAACAGGATCGAGGTTCAATTTTTCTGCGAGCATATCCATCATAGACTCGACCGCGAACGCAGACTGCGTGACACCGAATCCACGGAACGCACCCGCTGGCGGATTGTTGGTGTACATGGCATAACAATCGGCGCGCACATGCTCGATGTCATACGGACCCGCCGAGTGCGTGGTGGCACGGGTCATCACCTTTTCACCGAGCGACGCATACGCGCCCGTATCGCCATACAGTTCCGACTCGCACGCCACGATGCGTCCATCTTTCTTCGCGCCGATCTTCACGCGAATCTGCGTGGCATGTCGTTTCGGATGCACAATCAGACTTTCATGCCGATCGAACAACAACTTCACAGGTCGCTGCGTCGCGTCCGCCAGCATCGCCACATGGATCTGCCCCATGATGTCTTCCTTGCCGCCGAAGCCACCGCCCATCAACTGTCCCACAATGCGCACCCGCGACTCATCCCAGCCCATCGCGCGCGCCACCTGCTCACGATCCTGATACGGGATCTGCGAGCCGCAATAAATTTCCATGCGACCATCCGCCAGCGGCACACCGATACTGCATTCAGGTTCGAGAAACGCATGGTCGGTCGTTGCCGTGTGGAACGTATGCTCAAGGATCACATCCGCCTCGGCAAAGCCCTGTTCCATATCGCCCTTGCGCACTTTGATGTGCTTGAGCAGATTTCCCTTTTCGTGGATTTGTTCGACTCCCTCCTGACGTGCCTGCACTGGATTCGTGATGACTGGATGAAGATCAAATTCCGCTTCGATCAAAGCCGACGCCTGCTCGGCGATCTCAAGCGTTTCCGCCGCGATGATCGCGATCGTGTCCCCCACATACCTGACACGTTCTCCCACACCGACGATCACCGGCCAGTCATCAACGACCAATCCGTGATTGTGTTCGCCTTTGATATCTTCTGCAGTAAGCACTGCAACGACACCATCCAACACCTTTGCCTTCGACACATCGAGCTTCGTCAAGAATCCATGCGGAATCCCTGCACGCTTGGCTTTGGCAAATAACATATTGTCGAACACAAGATCGTCAGTGAAGATGGCTGTACCCATGACCTTCTCCACGCCATCATGACGAATATGTGTATGCCCAACGGATTGATGTTGATGAATCGAATCGGGGATATTCGGCTTCCTGACAGGTTCACCCGTGCGCAACGACTCCGCCGCCGCAAGGATCGCATTCTCAATCGTGGGATACCCAGCGCAACGACAAAGTGTATCCTTCAACGCAAAACGGACCTCATCACTGTTCGGGTTTGGATTCCGCTCGAGCAGTGCATACGCCGTCATGATCTGCCCAGGGATGCAGAATCCGCATTGGACGGAGCCATGCTCCACAAAGGCTTCCTGCAACGGATGCAACTTCATCTCTTCATGTACGCGCTGGGCAAGTCCTTCGATGGTGACGACCGTCTTCCCATCCGCCCGCTCGGCGGGATAAATGCACGAGACCACAGGCTCGCCATCCACAAGGACGGTGCACGCGCCGCACTCAGCCTCGTCACAGCCGATCTTTGTCCCTGTGAGCCGGAGTCGATACCTCAGCAAATCCGACAGCGTTTCATTCGCTTTGGCTTCGAGAGTATGTTGTTGTCCATTCACAGATATATTTATTGTTGACATACCACTAATCCTATTCTGCCCGCTCCCACGCGGACTCAATCACATCCCTAAACAACCCGCTGACAATGTGTCTGCGATAATCGGCGCTGGCACGGCGTGCGCTGCTGCGGAATTTCGCCTGGGCGAGCAGGGCTTCAAGCGCGGATTCAAATGTTGTTTCGTTAAGTGGATGTTCACGTAAAGTATCCTCGGTTTGCGTGGCGCGGAAGGGAGTCCCGCCACCGGGACCGACGGCGATGCGAATATTTTTGATTGCATCATCTTCACGTTCAAGCCACACAGCACAATTCAAGATGGGAAGCGCCACGCCCTGCGGACGCATGATTCTCTTGAAACATGAGGAGACCCTAAGGGATTCAGAATCCCTTAGGGTCTTTATATAAAAACCAACGATGAGTTCTTCGCCATGTTTGAGGGAGGATTTGCCAGGACCGAGGAATAAGTCTTTGAAGGGAATACGTTTGGTCTCGATACGTTCCTCGCTATCGCTCGGAACTACTCGACCAGCAGATGCAATTTCGACCTCTACATCCAACGCGAGCAAGGCGATCGTCCCGTCGGCGGCGGGGAGGGCGTGAGCGACGTTGCCTCCAAGCGTTGCCACGTTGCGGACCTGCGGTCCGGCGATCAGGTCACAGGCTTCGGTCAGGGCTTGGGCGTGATGAACAGCTAGCGGGTCGTGAACGATGCGGTTGACCGGGACGGCGGCGCCGATGAAGAGTTCGTCCCCCCGAATCTCGAGGAGAGTCAACTCAGCGATGGAAGTCATATCCACAAGCGTCTGGACGGGAGAATGACGACCCTGTTCAAGGTCGAGAAGAAGATCAGTTCCCCCTGCGATGGGAAGCAACGGACGCGGCGCGTGCGCGAAAGCGTCCATTGCCTCGGATAGGTTTTTGGGTCGAACGAAGTTCTGCCAAAGGTTCATTGGTGGTGCCTTCTTTCTAACTAGGACGGCGGCACTTTTCGATGGGGCAATGCCCAACGCCGTGACAATTGCCACGACCACCGAACCGATGGATGGTTTATTTTACAACAGATGTGCTCTCTTCAGGGTGGACACCTGCCATCAACAAGCCAAGTTTTTCAGGCGTTGCATCTGCCCTTGGCACAATGTCCATGATCCGGCCCTCGTAGATGACCGCGATGCGGTCGGAGAGCGCCAGGATCTCGTCGAGGTCCTCAGAGATGAGCAGGATCGCCGCGCCCTTTTTGCGCTGTTCGAGCAGTTGCATGCGCACGTATTCGGTCGCGCCAATGTCGAGGCCGCGCGTGGGCTGCGCCGCAAGGATGACGCGCGGGTCACGCGAGATCTCACGCGCCAGCACCACTTTCTGGATGTTTCCGCCGGACAGGTTCTTGGCAAGTGTCTCCCGCGAAGGAGTCTTTACACGGAAATCCCTGATCAATTTGTCTGCGTGAGTGGCAATGCCGCCCAGGTTGAGGAAGCCAGAACGCGAGTAGGGCTGTTTGTGATGCTCGCGCAGGATCAGGTTCTCGGCAACGGTGAAATCCTTGATCATGCCGTCGCGCATGCGCTCCTCGGGGATGTAGGACAGCATGCGGTCGGTCAGTTCGCCGGGCGGGAAGTTGGTGACATCCCTGCCCTCGAGTTGGACGTGACCGGAAACGATCTTCCTCAAGCCGGTCACTGCCTCTGCCAATTCGCGTTGACCGTTGCCCGAAACGCCGGCGATCCCGAGGATCTCTCCCGAGCGGACCGCAACGCTGACGCCGCGCAGACCGGGCGTGCCGCGGTCGCTGCCGCAGGAGACATCCTCCAGCTGCAGGCGCACCTCAGCGGGAGTCACATCCCCGCGGTCGGGGATGAATCCGACCTCGCGCCCGACCATCCAGTTGGCGAGGTCCTGTTTGGTCGTCTCGGAGGTGGGACGCGTGCCGATCTTGCGTCCATCGCGCAGGACGGTGACGCGCTGGCTGATATCCACCACCTCGTGCAGTTTGTGCGAGATGAAGATCAGGGCGTGACCATCCCTCACCATCTGGCGCATGATGACGAACAATTCGTTCACTTCCTGTGGAGTGAGCACGGCGGTCGGCTCGTCCAAAATGAGGAGCGCCGCGCCGCGATACAGGGCTTTGATGATCTCCACGCGCTGCTGCTGCCCCACAGAGAGCTGCCAGATGTAGGCGGAGGGGTCGATCTTCAAGCCGTAGATGTCCGCCAGTTCGAGGATGCGTTTCGAGATGCGGTCGAGGTCGGTCAGGGCGCCGCGCGAGGAGGGCAGTCCGAGCGCCACATTTTCCGCCACAGTCAGGGTTTGCACGAGCATGAAGTGCTGATGGATCATGCCGATGCCGAGATTGATCGAATCCGTTGGCGAGGCAATCGTGACCGGCTTGCCGTTCAGCAACACCTCACCCTCGTCCGGGTGATACAAGCCGTACAGGATCTTCATCAATGTGCTTTTGCCCGCGCCGTTCTCCCCCAGCAGAGCATGAACCTCACCGGACCTCACATCGAAATCCACGTGGTCGTTGGCGAGAACACCGGGGAACCGCTTGGTCACCCCGCGCATCTCCAGACTGTCAATACGGGTCTGACCGGAGGGGAGTTTGTTGGATTCGGTCATGGCGCCATCCTGAAATTAGACCTGACAGGTCTTTCGAGACCTGTCAGGTCATGAAACTCGATTAACTAAGGCAGGGAGATCTTAATGGTGCCGTCGATGATTCCCTGGACCGTCTTGTCCGCCAGAGACTTGGCGTCTGCGGGAAGGGCGTAGTCCGGGTTGTATTCCATCACCTCACCGCCATTGGCAAGGTTGGCTGTGAAGGATCGCCCGCCAAGCGTGCCGCTCTTGATCAAGCCGATCATTTCATTGAGGATCACCTCCCAATGATAGACCTGGCTGGCCACAACGATGGAGGGGGCAAGCGACGTTTGGTTCGATTGCGTGCCAAACCACAAGGCATCCGCTTCCTCGGCTTTGCCGATCGCGCCGACCACCATCTGGGCGGTGCCGGTCAGCACGTCCGCGCCAGCGGAGATGTGGGTCGTTGCGGCTTCAGAGGCAAGCGCCACGTCCGAGAACGAACCGATGTAGTTCACGTTCACCTGCACGCTGGGATCGGTCGCCGCCACACCGGCTTTGAATCCGTCCACATAGAGTTTGGCATCGCCGGTCTCGATCGGGCCGACCACGCCGATCACCTTGCTCTGTGAAAGGGTGGCTGCCAGCACACCGTTGATGTAACCGCCTTCCTGCGATGCCGCTTCATAGGCAAAGATGTTCGGCTGCCCGAAGGTATCCACGGTGGTGCCCCAGGCAAAGCTGGTATTCGGGAAGTCCGGTGCAATTTCCTGCAGTGACGAACCGTACTGCGAGCCGTGAGCGATCACCAGGTTATAGCCCTGCGTGGCGTAGTCGCGGATGGCTGCCGCGGCATCGTCCACCACGAACATGCCGTCCGAGTAAACGAATTCGAACGCATCCGGTCCGCCCATCTCGGTCTGCACGCGGACCAGCGCATCGTACATGCTCTGGCTGAATGCCAGGTCATTGATGGCGCTCGGCATGACGACCGCCACGCGGAATTTCTCCGCCGGGGCTGGTGCTTCTGTTGCCTGGGCGCCACAGGCGCTCAGCACCATTGATAGGACGATCAGGATACACAAAAACCAGACTGACTTTTTCATCTTCTTCTCCTTATAATTTGGATTTGAACGGTTCTTTCAACGGGAAAGTTGATACAGTTTCGAAAATCATTTTCTCAGGGTCGGCAGAGTCACCTCCTCTCCTGGGAATCAATTTTCCCTTTCGAACGGCTTTGTCAATGCCGAGGGAGCACGCACCCTCGAAACCGTGGCGACCAGCACCAGGATCGTCAGCACATACGGCATCATCACCGCGATCTCGGGCTCGATCGGGATGTTCAGCACCTGCACCCACAACTGCAGGGCGTTGACCATGCTGAACAACAATGCGCCGCCCAGTACACCGATGGGGCGCCACGCGCCGAAGTACACCAGCGCCACCGCGATGAAGCCCGCACCGCTGGTCATGTTTTGCTGGAAGACGTTCAACAACGCGATGGAAAGCGACGCGCCGGCGATCCCGGAGAGCGTCCCCCCGAGAATGATCGTGAAGTAGCGGACGCGCGCCACGCTGACACCCAGCGAATCCGCCGCATCAGGGTTCTCACCCACCGCGCGGATCTTCAGTCCGAGCGTGGTCTTGTTCAACACGAACCACGCCACAGGCACAAGCAGATACGCGCTGTATACCAAAATATTTTGACTGAAAAAGATCTCACCGATGCCCGGGATATCGCTCAAACCGGGGATGTAGATCCTCGGAAAACCCCGTATGGTCTCCACCGTGGGCATTAATTTCTGAAACAGCAGGTCACTCATGCCGAGACCGAAAAGGTAGAACCCGATCCCACTGATACCCTGCTGGGCTTGCAGGTTGACGGTTACGTAGGCCATCGCAAGTCCCATGACCGCGCCGACCAGCATGGCAGTCAACAGCCCGAGCCAAAGATTTCCGGTTCTCAACGAGACATAGAATGCCGCGAACGCCCCAAGGAGCATCTGTCCCTCCACACCAAGGTTGAGCACGCCGCTGCGCTGGCTGAAGGTCTCGCCGATGGCGGCATACAGGTAGGGGGTCGCCAGGCGGATACCCGAGGCGAGGATGCCGATCAATACGGTGACTGAGAAAAGATCCTGGATCATGTGCCTGCCTCCGCCTGACCGGCCTTCTCATGTGGGGGCGGCGGTTCCTCCTCCATGCCGCCGACCGCCAATCTCTGACGTTGCCTCCTGCGTCTCCAGATCTCACTGCTGACCACGAAGACCACCACCAGACCGTTCAGTGCGATGACCAGTGCCGATGGCACCTGCACCACCCTCTGCATTTTGTTGGCGCCGACCAGCAACGCCCCGAACAGGATCGAAGCCGGGATGGACCAGACCGGGTGCAACTGCCCGAATAATGCCGCCACGATACCGTTGAACCCGGCGCTGCCTGTGAATCCCGAGGCGGAGCCATCCGTGATCATGCGGTAGTTCACACCATAGACCTGGGTGGCGCCTGCCAGCCCGGAGAACGCGCCGCTCAAAAGCAGCGCCAGCACCACGTAACGCTGGACTTTGATGCCAGCATAACGCGCCGCGTTCGGGTTTTGACCCACGGCGCGGATGCGGTACCCGAGCGTTGTCCGCCATAGGAGGATGTAGACAAGAACGGCAAGGATCACCGCGATCAGTGCACCGAGGTGCAAACGTGTCGGGACGAGACGCGGCAGGCGGAAGATATCCAGGAGAGGCGCAGTTTGGGGGATCTTGGAGGCAAGCTGGGCTTGTGAGGGATCGATCATGGGTCCGCGCAGGAGGAAGTTCATCAACTGCACCGCAATGGCGTTCATCATCACGGTACTGAGAATTTCGTTGACTCTGAAATAAGCCTTGAGAAGACCGGGTATTCCGCCCCAAACTGCGCCCCCCGCAAAGCCTGCCAGCAGAGCAAGAACGATGACCAGCCAGCCAGGCAGGTTCGTAAAGGTAAGCCCCACCCAGGTCGCGAAGACCGCCCCTACGATCATCTGCCCCTCGCCTCCAATGTTGATCACATCCCCACGGAACGAGATGCAGATCCCCAGAGCCACCAGGAGCAGGGGCGTGGCTTTGACCAGGGTCTCTGCAAACGCATTCGGACTGCCAAAGGCCCCGTCCCACAGGGCTGCGTAGGCTTCGATGGGATTCACCCTCAGAAACAATAACATGACCGCCCCGATTAACAGGGCGGCAAGTGTGGCAAACACGGGAAGGAGTGAATCAATAAATCGGGAAATCCATTCGCTTTGCAGTTTATTTTTCAAGGCGGACATTATCACTCCTGCTTTACCCAGTATACTGAAAGCCGACTGATTTGTCAGACATTTTGTAATTTTTATCTTGTGATGATTGTCCTTTTCACTCTCCAGTAACCCGGGAAACCGTCTATTTCCCGCGTTCGCCGCGGATGTAAGGCTCGCCCAACGCGGCAGGCGCGCCGAGTCGTTTACGGATGGCTTCGCGCGAACCGATCACCAGAACAATGACCGTGAACGCGTATGGGAGCATTTGCAGGAAGAAACCCCAATAGGGGTTGTAATAAAAGGGATTGTCCATGCCGAACAGGGTGAGCGGCGCCTGGATATCGAGGATGAGACGGCGGAGCGCGCCAAAGGCATAGGAACCGAGGGCCGCGCGGATGGGATCCCATTGGGCAAAGATGACGAGGCCGACCGCGATCCAGCCCTGCCCGCCAGTGGTGAGTTCACTGAACCAACCCGGCGCGACCGCCAGACTGATGGTTGCCCCACCCAGACCCGCCAGCATCCCGCCGACAAAGACATACATGTAACGCATGCGGAACACGTTGATGCCGAGCGCATCCGCTGCGGCGGGATATTCCCCCACCGCGCGCAGGTGCAGACCGGGACGCGTGTGATTGATGTAATACCATGCCAGCGGCGTAAGCAGATAACCGATATACACCAATACGCTTTGCCGTGTGAAGAGGATGGGACCAAGGATGGGAATTTGGGAAAGCAAAGGGATCGAGAAGTTCGGCATGAGGGAAACCGTGCCTGCCTTGCTCAAACCTTCGCCCAGCACAAGGCTGATGCCCGCACCGACCAGTGTGAGCGCAAGCCCGCTGACAACCTGATCAGCCTGAAGTGTGATCACAATGAACGCATGGATCTGACTGAGCAGACCTGCAACGAACATGGCGACCAGCACGCCGATCCACGGATTGCCGGTGGCGATGGTCACGCTGAATGCGGACATCGCACCGATCAACATCATGCCCTCCACCCCGAGGTTGAGCACCCCCGAACGCTCCGCCAGCACTTCGCCCAACGCCGCGAATAATAGGACCGTCCCGCTCGCAACGCCTGCCTGAAGAATGATGATGGGATCCATAAACGATTTCTCCGATGATTACAGGTTCAAACCCTTTTGTTTACGAAAGTGCACAAAGGTTTTTGTTTTTTTTCCTTGTGCTCATTCGTTTGTGGTCAAAACATTATTCCTCTACGCCCTTCACAATGCGCACCCGATAACGCAGAAAGAAGTCGCTTGCGATGAGACAGACAAGGATGGTCCCCTGGATCATCTTCGGGATCCCCGATGGCTGGATCTCACGCCCGGCGAGGATCAATGCGCCGAACAAAATCGAAACCAGGATGATCACAAGCGGATTCAATTTCGCCAGCCAGGCAACGATGATCCCGGTAAAGCCATATCCCGCGGCGATGGGCGCGGTCTGCAAACGACGGACCACGCCAGCCACTTCGCTCATCCCGCCGAGTCCCGCCAGCGCGCCCGAAAGCGCCATCACCAGGATCGTGTTGCGTGCAATGTTGATGCCCGCATAATTTGCCGCGCGCGGGTTGTCGCCGATCAAACGGATCTCATACCCCCAGCGGCTGCGATACACGATGAACCACAGAATGATCGCCGCGGCAATGCCGAACAAGAGCCCGCCATGCGTGGTCAATCCGCGCAGGACCGGGAAACTATCCGCGTACTCCGAAAGGCGCGGCAACGAAGCGCCCACAGGGAACTTCGGGCTCATCTGAAATCCGCCCTCCGTCCACACGGCGAACACCCAATAGTTCACCCATGAGATCGCGATATAGTTCAACATCAACGAGCTGATGATCTCGTTCACGTTGAACTTTGCCTTGAGATAACCGGGGACGAATCCCCATGCCGCGCCGGCGGCGATGCCCGCCAGCGCCATCACAGGGATGAACAGCCAGCGCGAAGTTTCAGCCGGAAGCACCGGCGCCAGCACGATCGCGCTTGCACCCCAGGCGCCCATGATGAACTGTCCCTCCGCACCGATGTTCCACAACTTCATGCGGAACGCCACCGAGCAGGCCAGCGCGGTCAAAATGATCGGAGTGGCTTTGACGATGGTATCCGAAAGCACCCCAATGTCTCCGAACGAGGCGCGCGCAATATGAGCGTACGACAGAAATGGGTCTCCCCCCGCGACCGAGATCATCACGCCGCCCAATATCAACGCAACGACCACCGCCCCAAGAGACACCATGGCCGGATACCATGCCGGCGGTTCATCGAGTCTCGGTTCGAGTTTGATGCGCCAGGATGTGCGCTTCTTTGCCAAAGTGGATTCAGCCATTCGACGCCGCTCCCTCTTTCTGGATTTGTTCCAACGGTGTGCCCGTCATCATCAGACCAATCGCCTCGATCAGACCCTGGTCTGGTTCCGTTGATTCGACCTTCACCTCCCCCATGATCTTCCCCTCATAGATCACATAGACGCGGTCGCTCAATGCGAGCAGTTCCTCCAACTCTTCAGAGATGAGCAATACCGCCGCGTCCGCCTCGCGCTGGGTCAGCAACAGGCGGTGGACTCCTTCGATCGCCCCCACATCCAGCCCGCGGGTCGGTTGAACCGCAACCATGAAGTTGGGATGTCCCGAGATTTCGCGCGCCAGGATCACGCGCTGCAAATTTCCGCCGGAAAGCAGTCGCACCGGTGTATTGACCGTCGGCACGATGATGTCGTATGCTTCCTTGAGTTCCTTTGCAAATTTCGTCGCCGCGTTCATGTCCAGCATCGAACCCTTCGAGATCGGCGGCTTGCGATAGTTCTTCATGATGACATTATCGGTCACGCTCAGGTTGGGCGAACTGCCAACGTGCGTGCGGTCCTCCGGCACATACGACATGCCGTGCTGGATGCCGAACAGGGTGTCGCGGTTGCTGACCTTATCGCCGTTCAAGGTCACATCGCCCTGTTTGCATTTGCGGAGTCCCGCGATCACCTGGGACAATTCGATCTGGCCATTGCCTGCGACGCCCGCGATCCCGACGATCTCGCCTGCGCGCACATTGAGCGAAAGCCCGCGCAGGGCAGGCAGTCCCTTATCGTTTTCCGCGTGGACCTCCCTCACGTCCAGAATGACATCGCCGGCTGCCTTCGGCTTCTTGTCCACAAACAGCACCACCTCGCGCCCCACCATCAGGCGCGCCAGTTCCTGTTTGCTCACGCCCTTCGCAGGGACGCCCGAAGCGGTCACCCTGCCGCGCTGCAACACGCTGACCCGGTCCGCGATGGTGGATACCTCATGCAATTTGTGGCTGATGAATATGACGGATTTACCCTGCGCGATCATCGAACGCAGGGTATCGAAAAGCCCGTCGATTTCCTGCGGCGCAAGGACAGCCGTCGGCTCGTCCATGATCAACACATCCGCCCCGCGGTATAGCATCTTCAACAATTCCACGCGCTGTTGCTCACCGACAGATAACTGCCAGATCTTGGCGCGCGGGTCGACCTTCAAGCCAAACCTGTCGCCCAGGTCGGCGATCTTTTTGTCATATTCGTTCAGCCGCATCAGAAAACGCGGATCATCGAGCCCGAGCAGGATATTCTCGGTCACGGTCTGGGAGGGCACCAGCATGAAGTGCTGGTGGACCATGCCGATCCCGGCTTTGATGGCATCGCGTGGAGAGGAAAACTCCAGTTGCCTGCCTCTCACTTTGATAATTCCCGCATCCTGCTTGTACAAACCCGCCAGGACGTTCATAAGGGTGCTTTTCCCTGCGCCGTTCTCCCCCAGCAGGGCATGGATCTCTCCCGGGCGTAATTCGAAATCCACATGGTCATTGGCAAGCACGCCGGGAAAACGCTTGACAATGCCTTTCATTTCCACGACCAGATTGGAGGATGTTGATTCGGTCAAGGTCTGCCTCCTGCGTTATTCGGTCATTGCGAGCGACCACAGGGAGCGAAGCAATCTCAAACTCAACTTGGAGGTTGCCTCGCCAGGTTATGTTTCATCTTCGTTCGCCTGTCGGCTCACTCCGCTCAGCGCGAACCCTCCTCGTAACGACAGATTACATTGTATAACAAAATGGGGCAGAACCATATAGTCCTGCCCCATGAATCGAAACGCTTTTACTCAGGCAGTTCAGCGGTGATCCCCTCGGCCCACCACTTCATGCAAACATCGATGCTGCAGGGCAGACCGAATTCAGGGAAGGCATCCAGATCGACCTGCTGGAGGCTCTGGCCATCGGGCAGGACCACGTTGCCCTTGTTGTCATTGATCGGACCCTTGAACACATCGAAGCGGGTGAATTCACCAGCCAGCATCTGCGCAAGAATATCGCGGACTTCCTGCACCACCGCGGGATCGAGCTCGGCAACGCCGGGGGTCAATTCCTGCCCTTCCATGAAACCGTAAAGACCCAACGCGCCGGTCTCGGCGTCGAAATAATCCCAGCCAGGAACATAGGTGCCAGCCTTGGTCTCTTCAGTGATCTTGGCATAGATCGGTCCCCAGATCCAGTACGGAGCTGTGAGACAGCGCTCGACCTTGCAGGAACCATACCAGTCATAAGTCACGCCCCATTTGCCCTTCTCCTGCGCCACATCCGCAACCGCCGGCGTATCGGCTCCCGTGAACACCACCTGCGCACCGGCATCGAACAGCGAAGCCGCGGCTTCCTTCTCGATCACGGGGTCATGCCAGGTGTTGATCCAGCGCACATCCATCGTGCATTCGGGGCAGGTCCTGCGCATACCCAGGGCGATCGCATTACCCAGGCGGATTTCCTCCGGGATGGGGAAGGTCGCCATATATCCAAGTTTCGGGTTGCCGTCCATCTTGGCGCGCGCGCCAGCCAGCATGCCCGCCAGATACTTCATATTCTCCATTGCACCCATCAGGTTGCCGAAGTTCGTCTGGTTGGAGTTGATGCCCGTCAGGTGGATGAACATCGTATCGGGGAACTCCTCGGCAACGATCTGCATCGGATCGCCAAAGCCGAAGGAGGTGCCGAAGATCAGATCGAAACCTTTGCGCGCCAGGCTGCGGAAGACCTGTTCAGAGTCGGCGCCTTCAGGGACGTTTTCGATATAGGCAACATGCGTGTCAGGTACGTTCTCCTGAACATAGACCAAACCTTCATAATGCGCCTGCGACCAGCCGCCGTCATCGTGCGGTCCGATCAACACCATCGCCACATTGAACTTGCCTTCCTGAACATCAGGGATCTGGAACCCGGTGGTCGCGGCAGACGGCTCGGTGGCAGCGGGAGGCTCGGTGGCAGCGGGCGCCTCGGTTTCATTCGCGGCAGGCGGTTCCACAACCGGTGCTTCGGTGGCGGGTGCGCCACAAGCCGAAAGGACCAGCGAGAGAACTGTCATGGCAATCAAGACTTGCAAAAGTGACTTACGCATTTCTACTCCTCTTTAGTGTGAATGATAGGTAAGACTTTCATGCGGCAGGCAACTTCTTTTCGTTTCGGGGGAACCTCCTTTCAGTTCTAAATCTGTCCGGCGTATTGTCTATACAATAGCATTGTATCACTCGCCATTTTATGTGTACATTGTAGAACAATTCAATCATAAATCAAGTAACGTTTCTCACGAACCACAGGCGAATAAACTCTGGACTTCGGCTGAGGCCTCGCTTCGTTCGGGACTTTGATCTGTTTCCGTTTCCATTCGTTTCCAAAGCTGACACAACAGCGGTCCGACATAATCCTTCGAGACCCGATAGGACATCTTCGACAACTCGATCGCCCGATCCCAGTCCCCCACATGGGCATACCCTTCGATAAAAACGAATCGCTCCACAGGATTGTTCGGGAAGTCATCCAGCTTGAACGCCTGGTTGCCGAGTTTGACGACCGTCTCCCAATCTCCCATCTGCCGCGCGAGGTCAGCCTTCTGGAAGTAATAACACCAGCCGTGTTCGGGCTCGGGACCGTAGATGGCAGGCATGACCGCTTTTTGCTCTGCAACAATCCTGTCCGCGTTGGATAAGGCCGAGGCTACACGCATCAGGCTGTCGTCCAGAATGAAGCGGTTGTTTGAGTCCAGATCGGGCTCAAGCAAACGCAGACATGCCGGAGGGGAATAATAAAAAGCCAGCGCCTGCGATGTATTCCCTTCGAACGTCCCCGCAAGATAATCATAGTGGATCGGGAGTCCCGGTTGCAACCCAGGCAGGGAACTGTTCAGGCGGTTGGTGGGATAGAAGAGGACGTAATCGATCCTGCCGCTTTTGTTGTCCGGAGCATAGATCCAGTTGAGCGGCGCGCTGATCGAATTGTCCGCGTAAAAGGATAACTCCTCGTTCATCAACACAAGCGTATCCGGCTGGATGCCGGGCGCGCGCCAGGTGAGCTGCCAGAACAGATTCTTCTGCGATTGCCAATCGCGCAGATAATCCACCGACCACAAGAACTGACGTCCCGCCGCGAGGCCGATCAGCAAGGCAAACAATGCATTACGAATTTTGGATTGCGGGATGAATTCGAGCAAGCCCGCCAGGATGAGACTCACGCCAAGCATGAACGGCAGGGTGAAGCGGCTTGCAGGATGCGCGAGCGAGATGACCAGTCCGGTCGTCCAAAAGGGCACGCCTGCAAACGGGAGCATGAACAGGCCCAGACCGACCGCGTACCAGGCACTGCGTCGTTGCGCAGTCTGTTCGTTCTGCCTGAACAGGTACAGACCGACGCCAGCCAGGACGACCAACATCACTGCAACATACAATGCGATCGTGCGCGTGCCGTGCACAGAAGGATCGATGCCCGTGAATATCTGCGCCCATGCCGCGCCGGAGACGACCCACAGGCTGACGAAAAAGTTTTGAATGAGCCCAAGGATCGTTGCAACGGGATCTGCGCGCAGTTGCGACATCAGGCTGAAGCCATAGACCTGATTATTGAAAATGAACAGGCGCGATAAAACCGCAAGGGCGAACAAAGCCAGATAGGGAAGCCACAGCCTGAAGGTCGGTTTGAGGCGTTCTTTGGGGTCGGGATGCGAATCGCGGAGCGCGGTCCAGATCAATCCGACGCGCGCCAGTTCGAGCACGAAGAAATATTCCATCATCCACAGATTGAGCGCCGAGAAGATCAGCGCGGGGATGGTACGCCCGCGAAGCATGAGGTGGAGGGAAAGCAGGAAGAAGAAAAGGACGATAAAGAAATGGCTGTAAAGATATGCCCCCCATTGCTGGTTGAAGCCGGGATATAAAAGAAAGAACAGGGCTGCGCCAAGCGCGAAGCGCGGCCTGTCCCTCCACAGTTCGCGCACGATCAACCATACGACCACCGCGCCCAGCCAGCGCCAGAGCAAGGCAAAGACCTGCCAATAGACCGGCACCTGGGGCAGGAGGCGCGTGGTGACCTGATAGAGCATGCCCCAGACCGGACGGTTCGTGGAGAAGTATTGCGCCATCGCCTCAGGACCCAGCTGATAGCGAATCCACGACATGGGCTGGTCATCCCAATAAAAGCCAAGCTGGGGAGCCAGCAGCCCATAGGCAAGGATCGCAACAAGGAGCAGGACGATGGCCGGATGGATGCGTTTCATGATTTGAGGGGGCGGGTCTTTGTGATTCCATCAAGACCCGCCCCATTATTTTAAGGCACGATCAACGTACCGGTTTCACCTTTCAAGGCACGACCGATGTTCTCAGGGTTGGTGATCAACGCCTGTTTGCCGCCGTTCTCAAGGAACCAGATGATGGCCTGGATCTTCGGCGCCATCGAGCCTTTGGCAAAGTGTATGCCTTCGGCGAGATATTGCTTGGCTTCGGCGAGCGTCATCTTATCGAGCCACTTTTGATCGGGCTTGCCGAAATTGATGGCGACCTTTTCGACCGCCGTCGAGATCAGGAACAGGTCCGCCTCGATAAGACGCGCCAGCAGACTGGACGCGAAGTCCTTGTCGATGACCGCGGCAACGCCCTGATACTCGTGGTCGCCCGCGTCGATAACGGGGATGCCCCCGCCTCCGACCGTGATGACAACTGATCCCGCGTCGATCAGCGTTTTCACCGCCTCGAGCTCCACCACCTCCTTGGGCAGGGGCGAAGCGACGACCCGCCGCCAGCCGCGGCCCGCATCCTCGACGACCGACCAGCCCATGTCCGTTTCGCGGTGCTTAGCCTCGGCTTCATCCATGAACGAACCGATCGGCTTGGACGGATTCTTGAAGGCGGGGTCGTTCTTGTCCACCAGCACCTGGGTGACCACGGTTGCAACAGGTTTCCCGATGCCGCGCCGGTGCAACTCATTCTGCAGCGTCTGCTGGAGGGCATAACCGATGGCGCCCTGTGAGTCCGCGCCGCACACATCCAGCGGGACTTCATGCATGCCTTCCGCTTTCGCCGCGATCTCGGAACGTCTCAGGATGAACCCAACCTGCGGACCGTTGCCATGACCGATCGCCACGTTCCAGCCCTGTTCGATCATGTCGGCGATGTGGAAGGTGGTTTCCTTCGCGGCTTGATACTGATCTTCGACGGTCTTGTGTTTCTCGTCCTTGATCAGCGAATTGCCGCCGATTGCGATGACTGCCAGTTTTGACATTGATAAATCTCCTTTTATGGATGTCATTGCGAGTCTTCGAGAAGCAATCTCAACCGTACGAGGAGATTGCTTCGCTACGCTCGCAATGACATACTACGACATCGTCAACGCCATGACCGCCTTCTGGGCGTGCAGGCGGTTCTCGGCTTCATCGAACACCACGGAATTGGGACCGTCGAGCACCTTGCTGGTGACCTCGACGTCGCGGTCGGCAGGCAGCGGGTGCATGTAGATGGCATCCTCTTTGGCAACCTTAAGTTTGGCATCGTCCATGATCCAGTCCTTGTAGGAATCCTGGATCTTCTTCCCTTCGGCTTTGTCGTTGGTGGTCAACAGCGGACCCCAGGACTTGGCGTAGATCACGTCCGCATCCTTGCAGGCTTCAGTCATGCCGTCCTTGCTGTCGATGATCTCGAAGGAAGTTCCGGCGATCTTCGCCTGTTCCTTTGCCTGCTCGACGATCTCGGGCATGAGCTTGAACTCGGGCGGATAGGCAAGCGTCACGTCCATGCCGAAGCGGGGCATTTGCAGGATCAGGGATTGAGGAACAGAGATCGGCTTGAGATATGAAGCGGCGTACGCCCACGAAACGACGATCTTCTTCCTGCGCAGGTCGCGTCCCTTCTTTTCCATGATGGTCATCAAGTCCGCAAGACATTGGAAGGGATGGTAGATGTCGCATTGCATGTTGAGCACCGGTGCGCGGCTGGATTTGGCGACATCGTTCAAATATTTGTTGCCGTCGCCGAAGTCGCAGTGACGGATGGCGATGCCATCGAAGTAGCGCCCGAAGATCTCGCCGATCTCCACCGGCGTGTCGCCGTGAGAGATCTGGGTGGTGTTGGAATCGATAAAAGCGCCGTGTCCACCCAGTTGGGCAATGCCTGCCTCGAACGATCCGCGCGTGCGCGTGGACGAGAAGAAGAACAACATCGCCAGCACCTTGTCGCGCAGATAGGCGTGCGGTTCGCCGAGGGCGCGCTTGCGCTTGAGGTCCCACGCCACGTCCAGTACGGTTTCGACTTCCTCTTTCGTGAAGTCCAGGTCGCCGATGAAATCGCGGCCTCTGAAGTTTGTTTGCATATATTTACTCCTTATTTTTATGTTTTTTTATAATTCATCGGGTGGTCGAGTAGTCCCGCATGTTTTTCGCGGGACATATCGAGACCACATTCATGCAATTTCATTTTTATTTGATATTTCTGGTCTCGATACGGGCTTCGCCACTACTCGACCAGCGGATTGCCTATGTTATGTTGATACCCTCAACACCTCCGCATCCACAAATCTTCCATCCTCCCAGAACAGGCGGATACCTTCACAAGGCTCGAAGTGCGAACCCCATTTGACGTGGTCGGCATCCGGCAGGCACGCCACCGCGCCCATCTCCGCCACACCGCCGTGGTTGACAGCCAGCGCGGCGCGCCCGTCTGCAAGGTAGTTGGCGAGCTTGGTGTAGAACGCGGCAAGCTCGTTCGCATACCGCGCCGCCGCACCGCCGTTTCGGACCACCTCTGCATACGCCGCCAGCGACAGGGGCCAGGGCGCCTCGCGCTCCACATCCCTGCCGTAGGTGCTCATCAACTCGACCTGTTCATCCACGGCAAAGCCCATGGCGATGGCGGTCTCGAAGGCGCGCGGCAGCGTGGAGGTGATCACCCGGTCGAACGGACCGAGGTTCTGCCCCACCAGACGCGCCAGCGTCACCCCCTCCTGGGAGAGGTGGTCGCCGGGTTTCTTGCGGATGGAGTGACGTCGGATCTCGATGGATTTCATAGGGTAACGTATGTCACACCTGCACCCACCGCAGGTGCGGTGTTGCGAGTCTTCGAGAAGCAATCTCACAATACGAGGAGATAGCTTCGGGCTGCCGCCCTCGCAATGACAGAGTTTTACTCCATCGCGCCGAGCACAAGCGCCAGCAAGGTCATGCGCATGACCACACCGTTGAAGGCCTCCTGCCAGTAGCGCGACCACTTCGTGATGTCCACATCGACGGGGATCTCGTCCATGCGCGGCAGGGAGTGCAGCAGGATGGCATCCGATTTGGCTTTGGTCTCGAGCAGTTGACGCGTGATCTTGTAGTTGGCAGGCGTCAGGTCCAGCTCGCCCGTGCGCTCGTCGCGCGACTTGGTGTAATCAGGCTGGACGACCGGCTCGACCAAAATCACATCCGCATCGGCGATCGCCTTCTCGACATGGTCCGCTTCCTTGAAGTCCACACTGTACTGCTTGAGTTCCGCTTTGAACTCATCGGTGAGACTCATTTCAGGCGGGGCAACGAACGTGATCGGGCAGTCGAACTGGCTCAACGCATAGCCGAGCGAGTGCATCGTCCGCATGCGCATATCGCCGACTGCCAGCCACTTGAGTCCGTCTATGCGGCCCTTCTCACGCAGGACGGTGTACAGGTCGGTCAGGATCTGTGTGGGATGTTCGCCCCAGCCGTCGCCGCCGTTGATGATCGGCACGCTCGCCCACTTCGCGGCTTCATGCGGCGCGCCCTGCTGGAAGTGACGCATCACGATCACATCGCCGTAGAACTCCAACATCTTGACCGTATCCTTGATGGACTCCTGATAGAAGTCTCCCGCGCGCGTCATCTTGGCGTCTGAAAATCCTGTCACATGACCGCCGAGGCGGTGCATGGCGGCTTCATGCGCCAGACGCGTGCGCGTCGAGGGCTGATAGAACGCGGTGACAAGGGTCTTCTCCTTGAGCATGTCCACGTTCTTCCTGGACCTGGCGATTGGCTCCATTTTCTGAGCCACATCGAACACATGGAAGAACTCATTACGCTCGAACTCCTTGAGCGAAAGGATGTCACGACCGGCAAAACTACGCATACGAACCTCCTGTTTGAATTTGAATGGGATTTGGAGAACTGCAAATCATCCTGTGCTCCAACGATTCCTTCTTTGGCGTTTGCAACTTCAGGGATGCATCTCCTTCCTGGTCTACTCCTTTAGATGTCCGCGAAGTATGCCCGGCAGGAGCGCATAGAACTCCGTTGCCTTTACAACATCATAGAGCGGCACATTCTCATGGCTGGTGTGGGCAGTCTTCTCATCGCCGGGACCGAATCCGATCGAAGGGATGCCTGCCTTGCCAGCCCAATACGTTCCGTTGGTCGAAAAGTCCCATGTGCCCAGCGGACGCTTTTCCTCCCACAACGCCTCGATGGTTTCCTGCCCTGCCTGCGTCAGTGGATGCGTATCATCCAACAGCCAGGGCGGATAGAACTTCGAGACCGGGAAGACGAAACCCGTATAGGACGGGGTATCGTAGAACAGCTCCTCCACACGGATCTCCTCCTGCAGGTAGTCGGGGATCAGTCCCTTGATCTGTGCGATGACTTCATCCCGCGGCTCGTTCGAGGTGATGCGGCGGTCGAGGAAGATCGTGAACTGATCGGGCACGGCGTTGAGCGAGGCTGTGCGCACCCGCACATCGGTCACCGCCACGGAGGAGCGTCCCTGCACCGGGTGGGAACCCATGCCCAGCCGGAAGCGGCGGTCCAGTTCACGGATCTGCGTGATGACCGACATCATCTTGTATACGGCGTTGTCGCCCAGATAATGGGAGGCGGCATGCGCCGATCGCCCGGAGGCGGTGATCTTCAGCTCGATGCGCCCTTTGTGTCCGCGGTAGACCCGCATTTTGGTCGGCTCGCCAATGACCACGAAATCGGGTTTCGCCTGCGGATCGGCATCCACAAAGGAATTGGGCGCAATACCGTCGCACCACTCCTCCATGTTGCCGAAGTAGTAGGCGGTGTAACCGTCGAGCAGACCCAGATCGCGGGCAATGGACAGGCCATAGACCATGCCGGGCGTACTGCCCTTTTCATCGCAGGCGCCGCGTGCATACAGCACCCCGTTCTCTTCCTTGCCCACGAACGGGTCCCACTCCCACTCTGCAGGGTCGCCAACGCCGACCGTGTCGATGTGCGAGTCGAAGACGATCACCTTCTCGCCGTCACCGATGCGCCCGATGGTGTTGCCCATCTTGTCGAAGCGGGTCTCGTCGAAGCCGAGTTTTTGCATCTCCGCCTGGATGCGGTCGCCGACATCCTTGATCTGGCCGTCCATGCTGGGGATGGCGACGATCTCGCGCATGAAGTTCATGATCTCGTCGCGCTGGTCATCGACCTTTTGTTTGATTTCCTGAATTGTCACTTTTACCTCGATGTAAAAAAATAATTAGCCACGGAGCAACTGTGGCAATGAACTCATCACCATCTTTCAACACCAGCCTCGTCACTCAACCCGTCTCATCCATTCTGCGTTCTTTGTGGCTATGAATTTCCGACGCGCCGGTTGACGTGGAACTGGAAATAGCCGGGGATGAAATAGCTCACCGAATAATCGATCACCGTGCCGCCGATATCGAACAACTGCGACTTGAACCGCAGCAGCACGTCATCACGCTGGATCTCGAGCGGCTTTGCCACATCGGCGGGCGCATTGGTCGCGCCGATCACAGCCCGCGAAACGCCGAACCGATCGCCGCGCCCGATCAAAAAGTCCAGCACCGAGCCGGTGAATCCCTCCGGCAGATCGCGCGGCTGAATGACAGACTCGGGCAGGGTATCGATCAGGTACGCGGCTGGGCGTCCATCGGCGCGCATCACGCGTCGGATCCGTGTGAGGCGGGTTCCCACCGAAAGACCCAACCCGGCGGCGGTATCCTCATCCGCCTCCACCTGTTCGATGTGCAGGTCGCTGACCGCAACGGCCAGGTTCATGCGCCGCGCCATGGTCTCCAGGCTTTCCAGCACCTCCAGACCTGCATCGATCACCGGCACCTTGCCGACCACATACGTGCCCGATCCCTGCCTGCGCCGGATCAAGCCCTGCGTCTCGAATGTGCGCATCGCCTCGCGCAGCGTGGCGCGCGAAACCCCCATTTGTTTTGCAAGTTCAGGCTCCGAGGTCAACCGCTGACCCGCAGGCGTCTTCGCGATCAGATCCGCCAGATCGGCTTGCAAACGCTGAAAAGGAAAGTTTGCCATTATCCCTCCACAACTGGAATGAATTTGAATTGGGTCACATCCACAAGGCCCAGGTCGGAGATCCGCAGTTCAGGGATCACCACAAGCGCGAGCAGTGACAACTGCATGTTCGGGTTGTTCAATGTGCAGCCACACGCCTTAAAACCCTTCAGGATCGATTCCGCTTTGCGCGCCACCAGGTCCGCTTTCTCGGTGGACATCAATCCGGCGATCTTCAACTCGACCCTGCCGATCACCTTTCCGTTCTTGACAACGACCTGACCGCCGCCGCATCCTGCCAGGCTGTTGCCTGCCGCCGCCATGGACTCCTCATCCGTGCCGACAATGATCATGTGATGCGAGTCGTGCGCCACCGTGGAGGCGACCGCGCATTTGGATTTGAATCCAAACCCATGGACGAGCCCCAGCGTGATCCCGTTCAGCCCGTCATGGCGTTTGACGATGGCGATCTTGGCGAGGTCGCGGGAAATATCCGGCCGGATCCCGCCGTCCACGGGTTGCACCTCGAATTTCATATGCCGCGTGGGCGCCTGGTTTTCGATGATGCCGATCACGTTTGCTTTGACTTTCGACTTTCCACTATCAACCTTCAACCTAAAGTCCTCCGCCCTCAACGGCTTCTTTAAATGCACGGAGTTCACCGCCCAGGCGGGATATTTGAATTTCGGCAGGCTAACCTTCCACTTCCCGTTTTCCGCAATGACCTGTCCTTTGGCGATGACCACGTCCGCCTTGAACTTCTTCAAATCCTTCACCAGCACCACATCCGCCCAGCGACCGGGCGCGATCATGCCGATCTCTTTGGTCAGGCCGAAATGCTCGGCGGTGTTGATCGTCATCATCTGGATGGCGGTCAGCGGGTCGAGTCCCTGCTCGATAGCGTGACGCAGGACGCGGTCCATATGACCGTCGAATGAGATCGTCTGGGCGTGCGAGTCGTCGGTCACCAGCAGGAAGCGCCGCGAGTCCAGACCCAGTTCCGTGATCGCACCGACCTGCGAGGCGACATCCAGCCACGCCGAACCATAACGGAGCATGGCTTTCATGCCCTGGCGCACACGGATCACGGCATCCTCGAGGCGGGTGCCTTCGTGGTCGTCCTCCACACCGCCTGCGGCATACCCGTGGAACGGCAGCCCGATATCGGGCGAGGCATAATGCCCGCCCACGGTCTTGCCGTGCGCATGCGTAATGGATATCTCCTCCAGCATGTTTTTATCGCCCATGAACACGCCGGGGAAGTTCATCATCTCACCCAGACCGATGACCCCTTTCCACTTCATCGCCTGCGCCACTTCCTTCGGTCCGATATGCGCGCCGGGAGTCTCGAAGCCGGGCGCGGACGGGACGCACGAGGGCATCTGCACCCACACATGGATGGGCTGGTTCTGCGCCTCGTCCACCATCAACTTCACGCCCTTGAGCCCGAATATATTCGCCATCTCATGCGGATCGATGAACATGCCGGTCGTGCCGCGCGCCGCCACCGCCCGCACGAATTCCGTGACCGTGACCATGCCCGATTCGACGTGCATGTGCCCATCGAGCAAGCCGGGCACGAGAAAACGCCCTTTCGCTTCGATGACCTTCGTCTTTTTGCCGATGGTGTGACGCGCGTCCCCGCCCACGTAGGCGACATGCCCGTCCTTGATGGCGATGTCGGTGCGGGGGATGATCTCGCCCGATTGGACACAGACCCACTTTCCGTTACGGATGACCGTGTCGGCGGGGACGCGCCCCATGGCGGTATCGACGAGCGCGCGGGTCAGTTTTGTGGATGAGGGCATGCTGTCTCCGTTTTTAGGTTGAAGGTTACAAGTTACAGGTTACATGGTACAGGTTGAAGGTTACAGGTTACAGTTTCACCTGATCTGATAAAACAGGGCAACCCCGATCACCCACAGGGTCGCCAGGAACGCCGGGATCAACAGGATCCACGCCCAACGTTTGTTATTCTCCCGCACTGCCGCAGCGGCGAGGACCTGGAACAGTGGCAGGAGGATCGGCGCTCTATACAAGCCCGGTGCGCCGCTGAGGTAATACGAAAACGGGATGAACAGGACCGCGCCGAGCAGGACAAGCCAGTACTTCTCCTTGTGAACACCGAGGGCTGAAACCAGCAGGGATACGAAAACCGCCGGGAAACCGAAGAGCAGGATGATAAGGTTCATTGAGTATCGACGCCCGGTGCAAACGATGGAGGGACGGTCATGAGGCGGACAAGGCTCGTTCGCTTATTTGTTGAGGATGATCGGGAACATCACCACATCCACAAAGCGCATCGCCTGCGCGCCGGTATTGTGGAATTGGTGAGGCTCGTTGGGCGCGATGTAAAGCACAGACCCTTCCGAAACGGGGTGCGTGCTCCCGTCCGTCTCCACTTCACCGCCGCCAGCCAGCACGTAGATCTCATGTTCGTTGTCATGCTGGTGCATCTGGGACGACTTCCCGGGCTCCAGTTCCATGACGCGCATGCCAAAGTTGTTCGCCCCCTGTGAAGCATTGATCGCCCAACGCACGGTCAGGCCGTCAACGCCGCTGGCTTCCACAGGCAGATCACGATAGTCCTTGATATACATTGGGTTCTCCTTTCGTTACCATGTCATTGCGAGGGTGCATATGTCATTGCGAGGCGGCTATCGCCGCCGTGGCAATCTTCTCTAACTGCCTGATACAAGATTGCTTCGCTTCGCTCGCAATGACATTTAAGAGAGCAGCCTCCTCGCAGACTTGTTGTGCTTCTCGATCAACTTCCCTTCATCCAGGGTGACGACGCTTCCTTCCTTGACGATGAATTTGCCTCCGACTACGGTGTAATCCACGCGGACGGGTTGTCCGAACACGATCGCGGAGACGGGATCATGCATGCCGCTGAACTCGATACGGTTCAGGTTCACCGCGAAGAAATCGGCGCACTTTCCACTTTCCAGGCTTCCAATATCTTTCCTGCCTAAAACCGCCGCCCCGCCGCGCGTGCCAAGATACAAGGCTTCCCGCGCCGTCATGAGTTTTCTATTCGGGTCATTGGACAGTGAGTATCCGGTGATGCCTTCCTTGACTCGCGAGACCAGCATCGCATTGCGGACCTCTGCCAGCAGGTGCGAGCCGTCGTTGGAGGCGGAGCCATCGACTCCCAAACCGACATTGACGCCTGCCGCCCGATATTGCTTGATCGGCGCGATGCCGGAAGCGAGTCGCATATTGGAGGTGGGACAGTGCGCCACGCCGCAATTATGCTTGGCGAAGACTTGAATCTCCTCATCGTTGACCCAGACCGCGTGCGCAAACCACACGTCGTCACCCACCCAGTCCACTTCCTGCATGTATCCAACGGGACGGTGACCGAACATCTGCATGCAGAATTGTTCCTCGTCCTCGGTCTCTGCGAGATGCGTGTGCAGATGCACGCCATACTCGCGCGCCAGTTTGGCGGATTGCTTCATCAGGTCGCTGGTCACGCTGAACGGTGAACACGGCGCGAGCACGATCTGCACCATCGAGCCGGGTTTCGGGTCGTGATAGGTTTCGATCAGGCGCTGGGAGTCTTTGAGGATGGACACTTCATCGTCCACCACACTGTCGGGCGGGAGACCGCCCTTCGATTCACCGAGGCTCATCGAGCCGCGCGAGGCGTGGATGCGGAGTCCGGTCTGTTTGGCGGCGGCAATTTCATCGTCGAGCTTTGAGCCGTTCGGGTAGAGGTAGAGATGGTCTGAGGCGGTGGTGCATCCCGAAAGGGCGAGTTCGGTCAGTGCGGTGGAAGTCGAAATGAAAATATCTTCAGGCTGCAGGCGCGCCCAGATCGGGTAGAGCGTCTTGAGCCAGTTGAACAGGTTGGCATCCTGCGCGGCGGGGACGGCGCGCGTCAGGGTCTGGTAGAAGTGGTGGTGCGTGTTGACCAGCCCCGGCACGAGCACGTGACCCGTCAGATCGAGGATTTCGTCGGCTTCGGTGGGCAGGCTTGCGGTGGGACCGACCTGCTCGATGAAGCCATCGCGAATAAAAAGACCACCATCCGAGAGCTCGGTCTGGTGGTCATCCATGGTGATGAGATGGGCGTGTTTGACGAGGAGTGTAGTCATGGGACGTGAATTCCAAGTATTTGGATAGGGTTTAGGGTTAATCTGACTAGACTACATTTGTCTGACAATTCAAGTGTAGCAGAAGTGAGGGAGGATGTCAACATGAATCGATCGCGCTCCATCATGATCATCATCCCCGCCCCATTCCATGAATACAGGAGGCGCGTGATAAAAGTTACTTGACTCTGACAACCGAAAAATGTAAGATGTGAAAAATGTAACTTATTCTTATCCGGCTCCACAAAAGCCGGGCGTACAATATGAACAGCGTTTCATCGTTCATATTCAGTCGCCTTTAGTGGTATTGCGTAAAAGATCGCCCCGCCATACCCTGAAGGCATTTTTCTTTAAGAAAAGGAGGCGCCCGCCCATTTTCCGGTACGGTCTTGCATCCCTGAACATTCGAACATGGAGGATGATATGAAAAGGACTGGCATGCGTTTTCTCATTGCAGCATTCGCAGCGGCGCTGGGGGTGGTATTGATCTTTTCCGTGGCAGCCGCGGACCCCGGCTTGACTCCCAACGAGCAGTTGGGCAGGTTGATCTTCTTCGATGAAAACCTTTCATTGAACGGGAACCAATCCTGCGCCAGTTGCCACGCGCCTGAGGTCGGCTGGACGGGACCGGATACCGATATCAACGCGGGCGGCGCGGTTTACGAAGGTTCGATCCCGGGCCGATTTGGAAACCGCAAGCCGCCCAGCGCGGCATATGCCACCGTCAGCCCGGTCTTTCACATGGATAAAAAGGGGCTGTTCACAGGCGGCAACTTCTGGGATGGGCGCGCCACCGGCGAGAAACTCGGCAACCCCGCCGCGGACCAGGCACAGGGTCCATTTTTGAATCCATTGGAGCAGGCTCTGCTCTTCCCCGCCGATGTGGTGACCAGGGTCTGCGCCGCGGACTATGCCGATCTGTTCATGCAGGTCTGGGGGGCGGAGGTCTGCGACCCGGCGAATGTGGGCGCGGCGTATGATGCCATCGCCCTGTCCATCGCGGCGTATGAGGCTTCACCCGAGGTCAACGCCTTCAGTTCCAAGTTCGATCTGGCATACACCGGCAAGGTGAAACTGACGAAGGAGGAGCAGAAGGGATACGCCCTCTTCCAGGGCAAGGGCAAATGCAGGTTGTGCCACCTTGGCAGCGGCAGGGATCCGCTCTTCACCGATTTCACCTTCGATAATCTGGGCATCCCCAGGAATCCGGAGAACCCATTCTATGCCGAACCAGATTTCAATCCGCTTGGCTTCGCTTGGATCGATATGGGTCTGGGCGGCTTCCTGGAATCGAGACCAGACTACGCGCCCTATGCTGAAGACAACCTGGGCATGCACAAGGTGCCGACCCTGCGCAACGTGGACTTGAGACCATCGCCCGATTTCGTCAAAGCCTATGGTCACAACGGCTACTTCAAGTCGTTGTGGGGCATCGTGCACTTCTACAACACGCGTGACGTGCTCTCGACCTGCCCCGGAGATTACACTGAGGCGCAGGCGCTTGCCGCCAATTGCTGGCCCGCGCCCGAAGTGACTGTGAACGTCAACACCGCGGAATTGGGAGACCTGGGCTTGACCTTCGATGAGGAACAGGCGATCGTCGCATTCCTGAAGACGCTCAGCGACGGCTACGTGCCATAAGATGCGTCCGGCTGTAAACATGACATATTCATGACAACTCCCCCGCAGGCGGTTTTGGCGTCCCGCTCCCCATAATTTCTATTATGGTTGGAACACTAGACCCTGCGAGACTTTCCATGTCAGTGGAAAACGAAGTCTCGCAGGGTCTTATGATTCATCTCAGCCTCAGCCCGTTGACATGATGATTTCGATTGAACATGACAACCATTTAGGCCTCATCCCTGCCGGGTTGGATGCCCCAAATTTGTAATATCCATTCAGATATGTTATAAGTTTATGCAAGAGAGGGGACGATAACCACGCTGAATCATCGCTTCCCCCTGAAAACCGTTTATCGATCGAACCATGAAAGGAGAACGATGATCGAATTCGAAAATACCATCCAGATCCAACGCCCCGTCAACGAAGTGTTTGCGTTCCTCTCCGATCTGGAGAACCTTCCCAAATGGAACTACTTTGTGCTTCAGGTCAAAAAGGTGTCGGACGGTCCGGTCGGCGTCGGCGCGACCTATCATCAGGTCCGCAAGACCGACGAACAGACGCTCAGGATCGTCGAACTCGCGCCGCCGGAAAAAATCCGCGTCACGACCATATCCAGATCCTATCCCCGCCTCGAGATGGAACTGGTCCTGCAGGAAAACGGCGCCGCGAGCCAGGTCACCGACCGCTGGAAGCTGGAGAGCGGCAGACCGGTTCTGCTGGAGAAACTGGCTGCCCGCCAGGTCCAGTCCGCGGTGCACGAGAACCTGACCAAACTGAAGGAACTGATGGAAAACGGTCGGGTCGTCCTTCAGGACGGCAGACAGTCCAGCCTCCAATAACACAAGCTGACACACCGTCCTGAAGGTTTGATTTGCGAAAGCCTTCGGGACGTTCTGCACAAAACGAGTGAATAAAAACTCCGTGACCCCGTGTCTCAGTGGTGAAAAAGATTCACAGCGGGAAATCATCACAACCCTTCGCGGGCTTAGTGCCCTTCGCGGTTAATAAAACAACCGGGGATCATCGGAAATCAATGTTACGCACCGTCCCAAAGGTTCGGTTCACGAAAGCCTTCGAGCGCCTGTTGAGGGACTTGAAGGCAACAAGTTAAGACTTCGGAAGTCTTAAGCCGCTATACCCGGTGGATCGGAAAGGCCATATACGGTCACCCTGTCCCGCTTTCCCTTGATCTGAATATCCGTCAGCGCCCTGGCACTCGTGACCAAAACTTCAGTGAGCGCCCGATGGGTCTCGTCGCTGAGGAGAATGGGAAAACCGGTATCCCTGGTCTTGTCCTCCAGCCTGGAGGCCAGGTTGACGGCATCCCCCATCACCGTATATTCGATGCGCTCCCTGCCGCCGACGTTGCCCGCAATGACCGGTCCGCTGGCAATACCGATTCCTGTCTCGAGAGTTGGCAGGCGGGCGGCGCTTTGTTCCCGGTTGAAGGCCCCCAATGCCCGGCGCATCTCAACCGCCGTCCTCACTGCCCGGTCTGCATGGTCGCTCATGGGGTTGAGCGGCGTGCCAAAGACCGCCAGGATGGAGTCTCCTCCAAAGCGGGTGACCACGCCCCCATGCCTGACGATGACGGTCACCATGGCGGTCATGTAGCGGTTGATCAGTTCGACCAGCCGTCCGGGCGGCATCTGTTCGCTGAGGGTCGTGAAGTCGCGGATATCCGAGAACATCACCGAGCAGGTGACCAGTTCTCCGCCCAGCCCCGCCCCGGTCTCCACCGCCGCCTGGGCCACTTCAGAACTGACGTACAGGTCGAACAACTTCCGCAGTCGCTCCCCCTGCCGCAGCCCGTCCGTCATCGAATTGAACCGCTCGCTCAGGTATCCCAACTCGTCGTTGGTGGTCACCACGATCCGTGTATCGAGCTCGTTCTTTTCCACGCGGCCCATCGCCTCCTGCAAAATCTGCAGTGGCTCCACGATGGCGCGGGCAACGAGTACCGCCGTGATCACACCGGCGGTCAGGCCGACTGCCAGGATGAATATCTGCACAACGATGAGATTGTCCAGGACCGCCTCGGGGTTCCCGGCATCGAGCAGGGCGCGGGTGCGCACCTGCGACAGGATGACGAGCAGGATCGGCGTAAGCCCGCCGATCAGGGTGAATGCCAGCAGCAGGCGCCTCCGCACCCACAGCCGAAAGGCGGGGACAACGCTCAGGTTCCCTTCGGGGAAAAATGTGGGGACCTGTTGACGCCAGATCAGATCGGTGCCAAAGTAAATGATGGTCGTCGTAACGGCGACGCCGATGGTGATGCCGACGAAGTTGCCCGGATCATCGTACAGGACGGAGAAAAATACGGCCACCAACAGCCCGGTCACCGCCACGAGTGAAGCGACGACCAGGGGCCAGATCAGTACCAGGCGGGCAACACTCGACGGCAATTCGGCGGCGGGCGTGCCGGTCTCGATCAACCGCAGCCAATTCTGGATCGGTCGCCCCAGCCGGCCGATAACCGTAAAAGCCCCTGCAAATATCACGGCACCGGCGATCCCAAAGGTCACGATATCCTCGGTTTCGAGCGGGCGGACCGCCGCTCTGCCGACAGGCAGCGGATCGATTACCGAGAAATACAAAAAGATGATCAGCGCGCCAAAGAAGTTCGCGCCGAAGATCAGAGTCGAGAGCTTGCGGGAAATGTTGTGTGAAGATGTCTGGGAGTTGGTCATGGGTTCCGTCCTCTTCTCTCGGTCCATGTACGGCGCTTCCGCTTGTTATACTTCGTCGCCGCCACCTCATAGACCTCCGCCAGCATCGGGTGGATCTGCTCGTACCCATTGCCGTTGGAGGCAATGGTCGCGAAGGCGTGCATGTGATCACCACGGTGGAAAAAGAACGTGTACCCCAAATTGACCGTCCCACTCGCCCCCTCGAATGTGCTCGTGATATACCTCGTAATGGACGTTTCGTCTAGCATGGCTGCTCCTCTCCATACCTGTAAATGGCTGCGCGATAAGGATTTGATTATAGGATCGCTTTCACAAATAGACAACTGCCTCGCCCCCATCCGTTATGGCTGTCTCAAAGCCCAAACCCTGTCACCCCCCGAAGGACACACCTGCACCCACCGCAGACGCAGTATCGAAACCCTTCGCGGTAAAAAAAGAAACACAACAACTCCGTGACCCCGTGTCTCAGTGGTAAAAAAGATTCACAGCGGGGAAACAACACAACCCTTCGCGGTAAAAAATAATCCAAAATTGAAAGGCACGGAATCGGGGATTTGGGTGTACCATGATGGGGAGGGAATCATGCAAAACAAAGAACGGAACACACGCCTCCTGACCGGACTCCTGCTTGGCTTTGCGCTCGGCTGCGGGATCAACTACCTGCTCCTGTGGCTGTACAACCTGTTCACACAGTGGAACGACATGGAACCGGTGGCGATCACGTTCTGGCGCCTGCTCCCGCTGGGGGTCGTCATGGCGCTGGCGCTGGCGGCGATCCTGCGGACTCCGCCCGTCAGCGATTGAGCCGCTGTCTGGATACACGCAAACATTTCAGCGAATCCCACCCCCATATCTGGGTTGGGGGAAAATCGGGGTAATGCAAGGGCAGAGCGAAGGCAATGCGAAGGCAGTACGAACGGACGCCCTGCCGGGTCCGTTTTTTCTCCAGGACCATCCCCCCATATCTGGGGTCTCTCCCCCGCCGGAGAAAGTCCCAATATCCGCACTACTGCAGGGAGTCTTCGTCCTTGCGGGGCTCAGAATGACATGGGTGTTCGATGATGGAACCTCCCGCCGTTCCCATCCGACCATGCTCTCCATCCATTGGGTGTATACTCGGCATAAGGCCCTGTCGCTGTGTGTCCCGACAGGCATCGGATCGTCATCGACCATGGGAAAGGAAACAGACAATGCAACGCCGGATAACCTCCCTTCTCCTGCTCCTCATCATCGTTATCGCAGATGCCTGCGCGCCGAAACCGACCGCCGCCCCGCCCACCTACGCGCCGATCCCCACCCACATCCTGCCCACCCCCACGCCCACGCCGCTCCCGGCGGCGCTGGCAGGCACGCCCATCTCCGCCTCCAATTCCCTCATCACCACTGAGAACGTCACGGAACTCGTCCAGCTGGCTGGCTGGAGCAAGGGCACCATCGTCAAGCTTGCGAACAGTCCCGATGGCAAACTGCTGGCGGTGGGCACCCCGCTCGGGATCCACCTGTACAGCACCGGGTCCCTGGAGGAGGCGGGCTTTATCGACACCGGCGAGTGGCTGAACACATTCGTCTTCTCGCCCGACGGCGCCAGCATCGCCTCCGGCAGGCAGGATGGGAGCATCCAGATCTGGAGCGTCGCGGACGGCAGCCTGCAAAAGGCGCTGAACAGCCCGTTCGCCGCCATCACCAGCCTGGCGTTCTCGCTCTCAGGCTCCACCTTGGCTGTGGGCGCCAGCGACGGCAACGTCTACCTGTTCGATGTCGCCTCGCAGGCTTCGCGGGTGTTATCCGGGCAGGCCGCGCCGGTGGTCGGTCTGGTCTTCTCCCCCGATGGCGAGACCCTGATCTCCGGTTCGGCAGACCGCACCATCAAGTCGTGGCAGTATGCCAACGGCGCCCTGCGCTACACCATCAAGGTGCGTACCAAATCGCTCGATACCCTGGCGCTCTCCCCCGATGGAACACTGCTGGCAACAGGCGCCTCCGACGGCACGGTGGAGATCCGGCGCGTGGCAGACAGCGCCCTCATCCGCTCGTTGACCGGTCTGGGACAGCCTGCCCTCGGGCTGGCGTTCTCGAACGAAGGGGGCGAGTCTGTGCTTGCCATCGCCTCGAACGACGGCAAGGTCTGGCTGCGGCGCGCCCGCGACGGCAACCTGATCGGCACGCTGGAGGAACACACCAGCGGGGTCAACAGCGTGGTCTTCTCTCCCGATGGGAAACGCCTCTTTTCCGGATCCTTCGACGGCACTGTGCGGGTCTGGGACCCCGCCGGGACGGCTTCCCTCAACAGCCTCGACGGATTCTCCAGCCCGATCGAAAGCATCGCCTATTCGCCCGATGGCGCCAGACTGGCGGCGGGCATGTTCGATAACTCGATCCGCATCTGGGACGTTGCCGACGGCGAACTCTCGCAGGTGTTGCTGGGGCACACCGCGCCCGTGCGGAGCATCGCCTTCTCGCCGGATGGCACGAAACTGGCTTCGGTCTCCGACGACCTCAAGACCATCCTTTGGAACGTCGCCGACGGGGATATCATCCGCTCCACGGGCGGGCACACCGAGCACGTGCTGACGGTGGCGTTCTCACCCGATGGCGCCGTGCTGGCAACTGGTTCCGCCGACCAGACCGTCCGCCTCGCCAACGTCTCGGACGGCGGGCGGATTGCCACCCTGCGGGGTCACGCCGGACCGGTGCTCGATGTGGCATTCTCGCCGGACGGCAGCCTGATCGCCTCCGCCTCCACCGATCAGACCATCCACTTGTGGCGCGTCTCCGATGGCGAGGAGACCAACATCCTGAAGGGCAATGTCAGCGAGATATTGAGCCTGGCGTTCTCACCGCTGGGGCTGTCGCTGGCATCCGGCGCGGGGGACGGGAGCATCTATCTCTGGGATGCCGCCACCGGGAACATCCAGCGCATTCTGGGCGGTCACACGGACGAGGTCCGCAGCCTGGTCTTCACGGCAGACGGGGAACTGCTCTTCTCCGGCTCCTCCGACGATACGGTCCGTATCTGGCGCGTCTCGAGCGGGACGCCGATCCGCTCGCTGAAGATCACGGGCATTGCCAACAGCCTGGCGGTCTCACCCGATGGCGCCCTCCTGGCGATCGGCTCCGAGGATGGCATCCTGCGCCTGTGGGGCATCGCCTCCCAACAATAACGGCAAGGCGCGCAGTTTGAGGGAGATGCTTCAGGGCAAAGACCGCTCCTCAGCATGACATAAACCCTTCACGGACCGCGCCTCCTTGAGGAACAACCACAACCGGCATGCCGCCAGAAGATGGGGGCTTTCTAATATCCGTTTAATCCTGCCTCGTTAAACATGGTGAAAGACCGCATTTCAAATTCGATGCGGCACATTGGTATTGACCAAGGAAGGAGATACAAATGAGTCAACT
>DIDP01000064.1 GCA_002418205.1 Anaerolineales bacterium UBA5797
CTGCCATTCATCGAAGCCTTTGCCGAACTGGGAGATTGGGATTCTGCCGGGCAACTCACATTGCGCTCCAATGATATGACCCAGAACATGGCTCCGCTTCTCTGCCGGAACTGGGAACGGATCGCGCAAAATACAGCTGATTCTCCCGAAAAGCGGACAGCGCAGGAATTGATCCGGTCAACGATTGTCTGTCAGCCGTAGCCAATTTTTATTTGACATCGTTCCCCTGCCATGATATAACCCCCAAAACAATTTACGGATAGACTCATCCAGAGAGGCTGAGGGACCGACCCGATGAAGCCTCGGCAACCAGTTAGCGGTTAGCGATCAGCAGACAGCTAAAGAAGGTGCCAATTTCGGCGGACGAATTGTCCGGGAGATGAGAGATGATATGCGTTCGCGTGTCGCCTCTCGTTTATGAGAGGCGATTTTGTTGTGAAAGCAACACGGTGGTTGATTAGTGGTGCCGCACTGAGCGATAGCGAAGTCGAAGTGCGAGTACCACGTATCGAAACCAACAAATAACATGCAAGTGTAAGATTGATTGAAACATGGTGGTCTCGATACACCGCTCCGCGGCACTCGACCACCGAGGTACACATTCTATGCAAATCGGAGAAACGCTTTATGTGACAAATCGCGATGACTTCCGCAAGTGGCTGATCGAGAATCACCAGAACAAGAAGGAGATCTGGTTGATCAGGTACAAAAAAGCCACCAAGAAACCGTCCATTGACTATGTGGAGGCGGTGGAGGAAGCCATCTGTTTCGGCTGGATCGATAACCTCGAAAAAGGCATGGACGCAGAGCGCTTTGCCCTGCGCTTCTCCCCGCGCAAGCCGAAATCGAACTGGACGAACACGAACAAGGACCGCGCGAGGAAGATGATCGCCGAAGGCAGGATGACGCCTGCAGGGAAGGCAACGCTTCCACCAGATGTTTTAAGTTGAAGGAAACAGTATGGAAAAAGACACTTTAGAAATTCAGAAAATTATCGCCTGCTTTGCCACCTCATTCGACATGAAAGACTGGAACGGACTCGAAGCCTGCTTCACCGAATCGATTTACACGGATTACTCCGACCTGCGCGGCACTCCCCCACAGACTGTCACCGCCAGAGAATATGTGCAAAAGCGGATCGATTCGCTCGACCAATTGAAATTGCATCATCTCGTCAGCAACTACGAAGTGGACATCACCGATTCAAACTCCGCAACCTGCCGCGCTTCGATGGTCGTCTGGCGCAAATCGGAGGAGGAAGATTTCACGTCACATTGCATCTATATCTTCCAACTGACAAAATTGGATGACAACTGGAAGATCAGCGGCATTACGCAGAAAGTCTTATGGAACGAAGGGACTTCGTCCATTCATAAAGGCGCCAAATAAAAAGAAAAATCTACTTAATCCGCATAATCTGTGGATGAAACTTTAGGAGAATTAATTTAATGGCCAATCGCAAATACACCAACCGCCGTTACCTCGACGCCCTCGAACAGAAAGTCCTTGTCTTCGATGGCGCGATGGGCACGAGCCTGCAAGTGCAAAACCTCACCGCCGAACATTTCGGCGGCGAACAATACAACGGATGCAATGACTACCTCGTCATCTCGTATCCGCAAGCCGTGGAGAAAGTCCATCGCACGTTCCTGGAAGTCGGTGTGGATGTGCTCGAAACGGACACCTTCCGTTCCAACCGCATCACAATGGCGGAATATGGTTTGCAGGATAGAGTGCTTGAAATCAATGAGGCGGCGGCGAAATTAGCGCGTCGTTTGGCAGATGAATACTCGACCATGGACGATAGACCATCGACCATTGATGGTCAACAGTCAATGATCAATGGTCATCCTCGGTTTGTAGCAGGTTCAATTGGTCCAAGCGGCAAGCTCCCCTCCGCCAACGACCCTGAGCTTTCCAATGTCAGTTTTGATGAACTTGTCGATGTCTTCCGCGAGCAGGCTGTTGGTCTCATCAAAGGCAACGTGGATGTCCTCCTCATCGAAACCTCGCAGGACATTCTCGAAGTCAAAGCCGCCATCATCGGCTGTCACAAAGCCATGGACGAGACCCAGGTCTGGTTGCCGATTCAGGCTCAGGTCACGCTCGATACGACCGGTCGCATGTTGCTCGGCACCGACATCAACGCCTCGCTCGCCATCCTTGAAGGCATGGGCATCGACGTCATCGGGCTTAACTGCTCCACCGGACCTGAGCACATGCGCGAGCCCATCCGCATCCTCGGCGAAAATTCCACGCTGCCCGTGTCATGTATTCCAAACGCAGGTCTTCCGCTGAACGTTGATGGACAAGCTGTGTATCCGCTTGAGCCCGAACCGTTCGCGAACGACCTCTACGAGTTTGTGACCAAGCACAACATTTCGATTGTTGGGGGATGTTGCGGCACGACACCTGAACATCTTAAGTTGCTGATTCAAAAACTGGATGCTCATCCACATCCCGAACGACCGCTTCAATCCACGCCTCAGCTTGCCTCCGCCATGTCAGCCCTCGCCATGCGACAGGACCCTCCCCCCACCCTGCTCGGCGAGCGGCTCAACGCTCAGGGCTCACGCAAGTTCAAACGACTCCTGCTCGAGGAGGATTACGACTCGATTCTCGAGATCGCCCGCGAACAAGTGGACTTCGGCGCGCACGCGCTCGACATCTCCTGCGCCGTCACCGAACGCCCGGACGAGGCGGAACTGATGCGCAAGGTCGTCAAGAAACTCGAGATGGGCGTGGATGTTCCGCTCGTGATCGACTCCACCGAATTGGATGTTCTCGAAATTGCGTTGAAGACCGCGCCGGGACGCTGCCTCATCAACTCGACTCATCTCGAAGCGGGTCGTGAAAAAGCCGATAAGGTTTTCAAACTCGCCAAAGAACACAACGCCGCTGTCATCGTGTTGACGATTGACGAGAACGGCATGGCAAAGACCCGCGAGAAAAAACTCGAGGTCGCCAAACGCATCTACGACATCGCAGTCAACGACCACGAGCTCAAGCCGGAAGACCTAGTCTATGATGCTCTGACCTTCACACTGGCAACGGGCGATGAAGAATTCGCCAACTCCGCCATCGAAACCATCGAAGGCATCCGCCTCATCAAACAGAATTTACCCGGTGTGATGGCGTCTCTCGGCGTGAGCAACCTGTCATTCGGTTTTGCGCCGCATGCCCGCCCTGTGCTGAATTCGGTCATGCTCTATCACTGTGTGCAGGCCGGCCTGGATATGGCAATCGTGAATCCCGCCCACGTCACCGCCTATGCCGACATCCCGCAGGAGGAAAAAGAACTCGCCGAAGACCTGATCTTCAACCGCCGCGCCGATGCACTGCAACGCTACATCGAGCATTATGAAAATGTCACGACGACCACCGAATCCACGCTCGCCGATCCCACCGAAGGCATGACCGTCGAGCAGCGTCTGCATTGGAAGATCGTCCACCGTAAAAAGGATGGCGTCGAAGCGGATATTGATGAAATCATTAATCGGGGCGATTTCCCCACAAAACACGAAACCGCCGTCC
>DIDP01000056.1 GCA_002418205.1 Anaerolineales bacterium UBA5797
GTCGATGTGGGTAAACAATACAGGTGGTGTGAGAGGGAGCGGTTAGCCGCCGCTCCCTACTCGATTAATATCCCAATACGGTCAGGAAATCGACGGTCATCCGCGCGGTCGCGCCCCAAAGCAATTCACCGTCATAGGGATGATAGGCGATGAGCGCCCGCTTCAGATCCGGACGTTCGAACTGCCACCGGTTCGAGGCATTTGCCAGCCACCCCAGCGGGATCGTGAAAACGCGCGCCACCTCGTGTTGTCCCACGCGGAAGACGCTGGGCCATTTGACCACTCCCACCACCGGCGTGACGCGGAAATAGGAAATGGTGATCAAGTTGGCAAGCCTGCCCAAAACCTTAACGTTTTTGGGATCCAGACCGATCTCCTCCTCTGCTTCGCGCAGGGCAGTCTCTTCGGGCGTGGTTTCGCCATCGTCACATGCACCGCCGGGGAAGGAAACCTGTCCCTTGTGGGATACGACCTTGTCCGTGCGGCGCGTGAAAAGCAGATGCCATTCGTCATCCTGCCAGATCAGCGGGACCAGCACCGCTGCGCATTTGAGGCGCGTCTCATCATTGAGGGTGATCTCTGAGAAGCCGTCCGAGGAGGGGCCGGCAGCCTCGAGCGCCTCATGCAAACGTTGGGAAATAAAGTCTTCGCTGAAGGTCAGTGACATGGTCGGTGTTTTGAAAGTGAACAGGTTGTGAAGCCGAAGAAATGTGGAGAGAAGAAAGAGGAAGGACGATTCAATGCTGATCTTCATCACGGATGGGACTTCCGCAATAGCCACATTCGGCTGTGGCCTTGTCCAGCCATTCGACCTCATCGGGTCGCAGCGGCGCGCCGCAAGCCGGACAGTGAGTTGGAAGAGTCGGCCTTTTTGCGGGTGGAGCATCGAATGCATGTACATCCGGCAAAACCGAACTGAGCCATGTTTCGATCTCGGTTGCTTCGTTCTTGAGACCGTGTTCGTTCAGCTCGTTGATCGCTCTCATCCCTGCCTGATACAGGCGCGGAAGTTGCCTCCTCTCCGCGAGGAGTTGCAGGCCGCGCTTGAGCGATGGCATCCCCAGCGCCGTTTGTCTTGCAAGGATGCGTGCGCGTCCGGCTTGAAGATGGAACAACGGTGCGCGCCGTCCGCCACGGGCATCTGCCACCTGGGCGATCTGCTCGAACATTTCGGCGGCACGCCCGTATTCGCCTTTGTCGAAGGCGAGGTTTGCCTCCTGCAAAATGGGCGGGATGTTCGGAGCGAATGCCTTTCGGCGGTCACGGCGGAACATGCGGCGCATCAGGCTTGCTCCTCTTCGATGGCTCCGCCGACCTCATCGGATAGTTCCGCGCCGCGCGGGTCTGCGCTGGGTTCGATGCGGCGCGCAAAGACCAGAAAGCCGGTGTGTGCCACCATCCGGTCTGTGGGGCGCATGCGCGAAGGCTCAGGCTTGTAATAACGCAGCAAAATTTCACACACTTCGATGAATGCAAACCCGTTTTGGCGCAGTGCATACAAAGTCTTTTCCACCTGATTGAACGTGGGGATCAGGCAGCATAGGAACCCGCCAGGCTTGAGCGCCAGGCGGACCTGTTTGATGTAATCGTACGGATTCGGTACGTCGAGGAAGAAGGAGTCTGCGTCGGTTTCGTCGAAGCCCGATTGGATGTCGCGCAGCTTGAAGTCCACGCGTGAATCGAGTCCGAAGCGCGTCAGATTTTTGCGTGCCAGGTTCTGCACATCCTGTTTGACCTCGTAGGAGATGACGCGTCCCTCCGGACCGACGGCAAATGCGAGGGCGGTCGTCATGGACCCGGAACCTGTCCCCGCTTCCATCACCTTTTGCCCCGGTCCCACACCCATTGTGACGAGGATGAAGCCGATGTCCTTAGGGTAAAGGATCTGTGTGGTGCGTGGAATATCGATCAGCAGGTCAGCAAGCGATGGCTGAAGCAGGAAGAACGGCGCGCCGAGATGACTAAAGACCTGCGTGCCCCAGGGCTTGCCGATCAGGTCATCATGCAGCAGAACCCCGCGGTGGGTTTCGAACTTTGCGCCCGCCTGCAAATTGAGGATGAAATGTTTGTGGCGCAAGCCGACGAGTTCTGCGAGGTCTCCATCGCGCGCGATGGAAGAGGGAGGGGTGAATGACATGCGGCTATCTTACCATGAGAGTTTTCGAGTTATGGGCTTGGTTCATTCCCGGCAGGCAGGCTGTCATTTTGGTGTTCCACCGGGAGTGTTTTTCGCAATCTCTGGTTGGAGGTGATCAGGATCGCGAACAGAACAATCACAAGGACGATCATGCCCGATGTTGCGATCAATTGCATGGTTTCATGGTCTCCCGGCTGTTCGGAGAACGTCAGAAGCGCTGAGAACGAATATGCAACGGCGCCAGCATTCCAAAGTCCGTGCAGGAGGATGGCTAGAAGGTACGTGCCGATGAGACGCAGATACCGCCGCTCATGCCACGCCGTAAAGATCGCACCGCCCATCAATGCAGAGGTGGTGATATGCAGCGTGCCTGTGCCGATGCGGGAGAAAAGCAGACCACTCCATTCGGCTGTTTGACCGCTGACGTTGAACGTCTCGATAAGCGCAAAACCGGCGCCGCTCAATGCGCCAAATGCAAATCCTTGCGCGGTTGAATTGAGCTTTCCCGCAAAAAGCCAGACTCCCAGGGGCTTGATGAGTTCCTCGATCACCGGGATGAAAACCGAAAATACAGTGAGGAACACGAAGACCACACCCGGTCTGGTCAGGTACGGTGCGAGGATCTGCATTGCTGCCTCGGATTCCGGGTCGATGAACATAAGCTGGCTGGAGAGCCTCTGGAATTCAACCATCAATTCGGGAGACGCAAGAGCATAAATAACCACAAAGAGAACAATGAACACAACGATCAGGAATTCCAACACGAACAAAATGAATGGGGCCAGGGTGAGACTGATGCCGAGTATGCTCCATGTGCGCCAGCGGGAGTCGAGGGGAAGATTCTTGACCCCCATTCCTGTAACGACCCAGATGGGAAGTGTCACCGCGGGAATGGTGAGGACCGGCAGGAAAAGCCAGTTGATGTTGTTATTGTCTTGAATCAGACCTCCGAGTAATAAAGCCAAGCCCGCGCCGATCGCGCCCGCCCCGATCTGCCAGATGGAGGCGGATGTTGGCACGCTGACTTCCACGGCAGGTTTATTCAGATATTTCATGAAAGCAACGACCGTTGCGATCAAAAGGATGGATCCCAGAAAGGACATGGCGCCGAAGAGGACCGATGCCTGCGCGGCTGCGCGGTTTCCCTGCAGGAGGGCGATCAATGCCGAAAGCCCCAGAATGAATCCTGCAGCGAAAAATATCAACGCACTGATTGCGAAAAGCAGGGAACTCATGAGCGAGGCATAATGAACCCTCGATGATTTCATTTTTCCTCGATCTCGATGCCCAGGAGTTTGTCGCCCGGCGGCGTGTCCGTTCCCGGTTGGGCGTCACGCGGAGTGAGCGATTCCAATACCTCCATGCCGCTGAGCACCTCGCCGAAGATCGTGTATTTGCCATCGAATTGAGGGGCAGCCGCGTACGTGATGAAGAACTGGCTTCCGCTTGTGTCGGGTCCTGAGTTGACCATCGCCACCATGCCGGGTTTGTCGAACTTAATCGTTGGGTTGATCTCGGTGATCACGTAATAGCCGGGGTTGCCCTTGCCTGTCCCGCTGGGGTCGCCGGTCTGCGCGAAGAGTTCGGGGATGACGCGGTGAAATGTAACATCATCATACCAGCCGTTGCGCACGAGAAAGAGAAATGAGTTCACCGTGACCGGCGCCTTGTCCGCGAAGAGTTGAATGACCACGTCGCCTTTTTCCGTGTGCAGGGTGGCGATGTATTGTTTATTCGCTTGAACCGTCATGGGCGGACAGGCAAATTGTCGTTTCCCGAGTGCGATCAATCTGACGATGTCGTTCAGGCTGTTGTAATCGCGTGGTCCGCCGTAAATCTGCCCGTTGATGAGCACCAACGGGACCCCGGGCAGACCGATCTTTTGACCCTCCTCCCATGCCTGCTGGACCTTGAGGACAATATCCTCGCGCTTGAGATCGGACTCGAACTGACTCACGTTCATTTCCAAAGCCGACGCCTGCGCGGTGACCCATTGTTCAAAGTCCTCCACTGACAGTGCGATCCAGTTCTCCTGTTGGGCATACAACAGGTCGTGCATCTCCCAGAATTTGCCCTGTTCCGCCGCGGCTTCCACGGCTTGCGCGGCGAGGGCGGCTTTATCGTCCACGCTCAGCAACGGGAAGACGCGCGTCACTGCGCGGATGTCTTCCGGGTGCTCCGTGCGAATCCGGTTGATGGTCTCCTCGAACAACCCACTGCGGACATCCTGATAATCGCCATAATACAGGACCGTGACGATGGCATCCTCAGGTCCGCGGGTGTGATCTGTCTCGCTGACAGGAGGAATGATGGAGGGGGAGTCCGGTCCGGGTGTGGGTTGAACGGGGATGGATGTGCAGGAGGGCGGCGTAGGAATGATGATGTTCGGGAGGGTTGGCGTTGGTGCGATGGGCTGGGATTCCGGTGCAGTGCAGGCAGCGATCGACAGGAGGACGATGACAGAAAGGAACGCCGTTATAGATTTATTCATAGGTTTATTGTTGAATTGCTTTTTGGAGTTGCTCGAAGGATGTCATCCAGGCGATGGTGTTGACGAAGTCTTTGAGCGAGGCGCTTTGCTCGCGCAGGGCACGCACCGCGGGTCCAACCGGGTCCTCGCCTGCCGCGCCGCCGGGGACATCGGCATAGGCTCCATAAAATGCGAAGTAAGCCTGATTGAGCTTGCGAAGCAGGTATCCGTTTTGCCAGAAAAATTCGCGCCGTTGTTCCATGTAGGATTCTGCCTCCTCGATCTTCCCTTCGGCAAGCAGTTCGTCCGCAGTGACGCGCGTCTCGTGCATCTCTGCGCGGAAGTCGAAGACGGGCGGGTCGTCGAATCTGTATGAGGCAGGGAGGGGCACATTGCGCGGGAGCAGGCTCGAGCTTGAGTTTGAGGCGAGCAGTTCGGGATAATACCGGTGAAGGACGTAGAGTCCCACCTCGTTCCCGGCAATCGAGGCGGTCGTCTCGTTCATGGTACGGAGTTCGGGCGTTGTGCTGTAATTGATCCCGAGCGGACGCAGGTTCAGGTAGTTGTGAGTCCACTCGTGCGCGATGGTGTCGAGCATCCAGCGCAGGTCGGTGGTTTCCATCACCATGGTGGGATACACGCCCACGCCGCCGATCGGCACGACCAGTGTGGAAACGTCGAGGGCATTCGACACCTGGTCTTCAAGCTGGATCTGTTCGTCAATGGTCAACGTCGGCAGGACGGAGATGTTTGCGATCTGGACGATCTGACTGCGCGGTGAAACGATCAGGGCGAGCGGCGTTGGGGAGTTGTGATAGAGCACCGGCGGCAGGGGCTGGCCGATGGTCGATAAGCCGAGCCGTGCGAGCGCATCGCTGAGTTGACTCTGCAGGACGGCTTCAGCAAATGGCGCGAGTTTCGCCTGTCTTTCCGTGAGGTTGCCGCGTTGGGTTCGAAGATATGCGCTGGCGGATTCCTTGTCGGTGATGTCGGGATCGGCGTAAATTTGTTGGATGCGGTATTCTGTTTGAAGGAGGCGTTCCGTAACACGCAGATATTCAAAGACAATCTGTTTGTTCGTGCCGCGCTCGAAGATATACGGTGCGTGGATCGTCGCCTGCTCCAGTTTCATCCAGATGGCATCCCAGACCCAGTTGGGGTAATCGAATTCGATCTCGCGGGTATAAACGCGTACCCGGTCTGTATCGCCCATGAACCTGGGAGTATCACCCCCTCCCGCGATGACAAGCACTACAAGAATGCTCAGGATGTCGAGAATGCGTCCGATGCGATGAAGCATTGCGGCATTATAACAGTAGGGACACGGCGTCGCCGTGTCCCTACAAGCACCTGCCCTCAGCAGAATGTTTGGCTATTACTTGTTCTTCAGATATTCGTCGATCGCCCAGGCGGCTTTTCGTCCGCCGACCATGGCAGTGACGACAAGATCGGGGCCGGTCACACAATCGCCGCCGGAGAAGACGCCTTCGCGCGAGGTCGCGCCGGTCTTCTTGTCGGCTTTCACCAAACCCCAGTTATGTGTTTCGAGATCTGGGGTTGTCTTGCCGATGATCGGGTCGGGCCAGTAACCGAGCGCCAGCACCGCGGTATCACAGGCAACGCTGAAGTTCGAGCCTTCCACCGGCACCGGTTTGCGGCGTCCCTTTGCATCGGGTTCGCCAAGTTTCATTTCAAGGCATTCCACCGCTGCGAGCTTTCCATCTTCACCGGCAATGAACTTCACAGGCTGGGTCAGGAAGCGATATTTTGCGCCTTCCTCGCGCGCCATGTTGCGATCCTTTTTGCCGCCGGGCATTTCCTTTTCCGTGCGGCGGTAGAGACAGGTCACTTCCTCGGCGCCGAGTCGCAACGCGGTCCGCAGACAATCGGAGGCGGTATCGCCGCCGCCAACCACCACAACGCGTTTGCCGACTTCCAATGGTTTCCTCATTTCAGGCGGAAGTTGATTCTGTGATACGTTGCCCCGGATGAGAAAATCGGTTGCTTCATAGACTCCGGGGAGGTCTGTTCCCGGGGTATCTTCCATTTTCGCGTCGATCTCAGAGCCCACACCGATGAAGACCGCCCCGAAACCCTCTTCGAACAGGCCGTCGATGGTCTTGTCTTTTCCGATGTAGGTGTCGGGGACGAACTTGACACCCGCGCGTTCGAACTCCTCCCATTTCTCCTCCCAGACATCCTTGGCGAGTTTGAAATTGGGGATGCCATAGACAAGCAGTCCACCAGGCGCGGGCTTGGACTCAAAGATCATCACTTCGTGTCCGAGCTGGACGAGTTGATCGGCACAACCCAAACCGGCTGGTCCGGCGCCGATAATGGCGACCCGCTTTCCCGTCGGAGTGCCGACTGGAATGACGCGCCCTTCATGGCGACGCTGATAATCCACGGTAAAGGCTTCCAGTTCACCGCATAAGACCGGCGTTTGATGTTTATTGAGCACGCAGGACCCCTGGCATAACTGTTCATGCGGGCAGACACGTCCGCAGATCTCGGGGAGGGAACTGGTCTGATGATACAGGTTAGCAGCGTCGGAGAAGCGTCCCTGTTCGATCAGCCACATGGCAGACGGGATGTCGTTGTGTGTGGGGCAGGCCAGCATGCAGGGAGCCGGGTCCGGACAGTGGATACAGCGCGCGGCTTCGACCATGGCGCGTTCAGGGTTGAACTCGATGACCACATCATCGAAATCGCATGTCCGTACATCGGGCGGGCGCAAATCGAGATCGTAGAACGGCATGTTGGCGCGGGCTTTGCGGTCAATTGTAAGGTTTTCGCTTGGTATGAACTGCATCCATTCCTCCGGTCTTGGGTACGGTATTTCAGTTTGATGATACTCAATCATAAAACATGACCACAGGCTTAAATGTCACCAAACTGGACGACAATCGTCACAATTTGGTGCCTGTTAGATTTTCATAAATGCGGCATCGAAATTCATGGTCAATTCATATTCCTGGTGTAGAATTTCACGCTGGCGAGGAAAACCTTCGCGGAGGAAACAATGGGTAAATTTTTCAAGAAATATAGAACAATATTGATCATTCTGCTGGTGGTCGTGATCGCTGGTGCCGTCTATTTCTTCAATCAAAACAGAAATGTTGACGCGGCAAGCCAGTTCCAGACTTCCACATTGGGACGCGGCGGTCTTACGGCGACGATCGGCGCGACCGGCACCGTGCGGGCAAAGCAGACGGCTGCATTGATCTGGCAGGCGGCGGGGACCGTGGATACGGTGAACGTAAAGGTCGGGGATAATATTCCTGAAGGCTTCGTGATGGCATATCTCTCGAAATCGTCTCTGCCACAAACTGTCATTCTGGCGGAAGCGGATCTGGCAAGCGCACAGAAAACCCTGGACAACCTGCTCAACTCGGATACGGCGCGCGCCCAGGCTGTCATTGATTTACGGAAGGCTCAGGAAGCCTACGACAAGGCATACAACTGGCGGCGTGAATTGGATAACAGCCGCATCACCGTCGAACGAATCGTTTACAAGAGATTCGGCGGAAGAACCTTCCCGATCATCAAGGAATACAAAACCTGGGCCGATGAAACCACAAAGGAAAAGGCACAGGAAGACCTGGATCTGGCAAAAGCAAGGCTGGATGATGCACAGCGGAAATACGATGAATTGACCAGCGGCAGTTCCGCTGAAATTGCCGCCGCGCAGGCACGCGTGGAGGCGGCTCAGGCCACCCTCAGCCTGGCGCGCATTACCGCGCCTTTTTCCGGCATTGTGACCTCCTCTTCACCACTCCCCGGCGATCAGGTCAGCGCGGGAGAAGCGGCATTCCGTCTGGATGATCTTTCCAGCCTGTACGTGGACGTGGATGTTTCCGAAGTGGATATCAACAGTGTGGCAGTCGGGCAGCCGGTCACCTTGACGTTCGATGCGATCCTTGGGCGGGAATATCATGGCGAGGTGGTGGAGGTTGCACAAACAGGGACGGTGGCTCAGGGTGTGGTCAACTTCAGGGTGACGGTGGAGTTGAACGATGCTGATGCCCTCGTCAAACCCGGCATGACGGCCGCGGTCAACATCACCGTCAAGGAACTGTCGGATGTGCTGCTCGTGCCCAATCGCGCCGTGCGCCTCTCCGATGGAGAACGCGTGGTGTATCTCCTGGTCAATGGGCAGGCTGTCAAAACCGGGATCCGGCTTGGATCCTCCTCAGACACAATGAGCGTGGTCACTGGCGGCGAAGTGAAGGAGGGTGATGTTGTGATTTTGAATCCGCCGGTTGAATTTGGACCCGGCGGAGGTCCTGGCGGCTTCGGTGGGTAAGCGATGGACAACGTAATCGAAACCCATGACATACGCAAGGTGTACAAGATGGGCGAAGTTGAGGTCCATGCCTTGCGGGGCGTCTCCTTCACGATTGAGCGCGGTGAAGTTGTCGCTATTATGGGACCCTCCGGCTCTGGAAAATCCACGTTGATGAACACGCTGGGATGTCTTGATCGCCCGACCTCCGGCGAATATATTCTGGATGGCGAACCGGTCGCGTCACTGAACGATGATCAATTGGCAAGCATCCGCAATCGCAAGGTCGGTTTTGTGTTCCAGAGTTTCAATCTGTTGTCGCGTCAGACGGCGATCTCGAACGTCGAACTGCCATTGCGTTATTCGGGCACGGCGGAGGGACGCCGTGAACGCGCCATCGATGCGTTGAAATCGGTCGGGCTTGAGGACCGGATGACGCACCGCCCTTATGAACTTTCGGGCGGTCAGCAGCAACGCGTGGCGATCGCACGCGCGATCGTGAACAACCCCGCCATCATCATGGCGGATGAACCGACCGGCAACCTTGACTCAAAGGTTGGCAAGGAGATCATGAATCTCCTGCTCAATCTCAACAAGCAGAGCGGGACAACGCTCATCATTGTGACGCACGATCCCGTGATTGCAGAGCAGACCCAGCGCGTCATCCGCCTGCGCGACGGGTTACTGGATGGTGAGGCATGAGCATCGGACAGGCTTTTCTCGAGGCACTTGAATCGTTAAGCGGAAACAAGCTCAGGTCCGGTTTGACCGTGCTTGGGATCGTGATCGGCGTGGCGGCGGTGATCGCCATGCTGGCGGTGGGACGCGGGGCGGAGGCGTCCATCACAGGTTCGATCAGCGGGATCGGCACGAATCTGTTATTCGTCTTTCGCGGTGACCCGGGTGATAACATCCGTAATCCGAAACCGTTGACTCTGGGTGATGCCGATGCGCTGCGCGATCGGTTTGCCGCACCATCTGTCGAGGCGGTTGCTCCTGCTTTGCAGGGGAACGGCGTTGTTTCCTTTGGCGGCGAACAGACCTCCCCTCAGATCTTTGGTGTGACGCCGGAATATTTTCAGGTCCGCAATTACAAGATCACGGAAGGTGAGTTCATCACGGAAGAACACATGCTTGGGCGCGCATCCGTTGTTTTACTCGGACCGGATGTGGCGGAGAAATTATTCGGTCACGCTGACGGGGTCACGGGTGAGACGGTGCGTATCGAAGGACAGCCCTTCCGTGTGATCGGCGTTCTTGAATCGAAGGGCGGCGGTTCGTTTGGGAGTCAGGACAATGTGGTCATCATCCCGTTCACCACTGCCCAGGCGCGGTTGATCCGTCGGAGCACCACCGACCGCGTGGACATCATCTTTGTGCAGGCAGTGGACGGTGATTCGGTCAAACTGGCTTCGGAGGAGGTCGCGCAGATCCTGCGCACCCGTCACCGCACACCGGTCGGCGCGGACGATTTCACCATCTTTACGCAACAGGATCTGCTCACAACCTTCGCTTCGATCACCGGCATCCTGACGATATTCCTCGGAGGCATCGCGGGTATATCGCTTTTGGTGGGTGGGATCGGCATTATGAACATCATGCTGGTGTCGGTCACCGAGCGGACGCGCGAGATCGGTCTGCGCAAGGCGCTGGGCGCGCGCAGGCGCGATATCCTCACGCAGTTCCTGACGGAGTCGTCATTGCTCAGCCTGATCGGAGGCATCATCGGGATCATGTTTGGGTGGTTGATCTCGTTCATCGTCGGGCGGATCGCTGCCGCGAGCAACACAGCCTTCACCCCGATCGTGGGTGTGGACGCGGTCCTGCTGGCGACGATCTTCTCTGCCGCGGTGGGTCTGTTCTTTGGCATCTACCCTGCCAACCGCGCTGCAGGTTTGGAACCGGTGGAAGCGCTTAGATATGAATGATCTCGAGGGTCATATCCATGATATGACCCTCGCATGTTAAAATGTGCTCATGACAAAATTCAAAATCCTCATTACAGACGGACTGGACGAATCGGGCCAGTCCATTTTGCGTGAATTTGCCGAGGTGGATGACAGGAACGGCATTTCTGCGGATGAACTCCTCAAGGCGGTCCCGGAGTATGATGCCCTCATCGTTCGGGGCCGGACGAAAGTGACTGCCTCCGTCATGGAAGCCGGTACCCGCCTGAAAGTGGTCGGGCGTGCCGGTGTGGGGGTGGATAATATTGAGTTGGAAGCCGCGAAACTGAGAAAAATTACTATCATTAACTCTCCAATGTCCACCACGCTGGCAGTCGCCGAACTGACCTTCGGTCTGTTGCTTGCGCTGGCTCGCGAGATTCCCCGCGCGGATGCCTTCATGAAGCAGGGCAAATGGCTCAAGAAGGAGCTCGAAGGCGTGGAGTTGAACGGCAAAACGCTGGGCATCATCGGTTTTGGTCGCATCGGCGTGGAAGTGGGCAGGCGCGCCGCGGCATTTGGCATGAACGTCGTTGCCTACGATCCCCTGATCCCGGAGGATGAGATCAAACAGCGCGGCGCGGAACCGGTCTCGCTTCAGGATTTGTATGCCTGGTCCGATTTCATTTCGCTGCACCTGCCTCTCACCGTGCAAACCCGCGATTTCATCGGACCCCTGGCTTTCTCACAAATGAAGGACGGGGTCCGCCTTGTCTGCGCGGCGCGCGGCGGGATCATCGACGAAGCCGCCCTGGTGGAGGCGTTGAACAGCGGGAAGATCGCTGGCGCGGCGCTGGACGTCTTCGGGCAGGAACCGCCCGGTTTAACGGAGGCAGTTACCCATCCACGCCTGATTGCCACACCACACATCGGGGCGCAGACGGCGGAGGCGCAATCCCGCGCCTCGGTGGATATTGCCAATGAGGTCCTGTCGGCGTTGCGCGGCGAAGCGCTTCGTTGGAGGGTTGCTTAAAATCGTAAAGCAGGATAGCATCCGGCTCGCTGTGTCAGCAGACCAAATTCATCACGTGAGACGTTGTCTCGCTTTACAGGAGAATCGATGAGTGAAAAACTGGAACGTTTGAAGGAACTTCTTGGCGAAGTGTCCGATATCAACCGTGCGGCTTCGGTCCTGAGTTGGGATCAGCAGGTGAATATGCCGCCCGGCGGTAATGAGGCGCGCGGCCAGCAGATGGCGACCTTGAGCAAGATCGCCCAGGAAAAATTCATCACCGATGAAGTGGGCAGGTTGATCGAAGACCTGAAACAGGAATACAAGGGAGCCGACCCCGAATCGGATGAAGCCGCCATGATCCGCGTGGCAGCCCGCAACTACGATAAAGCCAGACGGGTCCCGCCCGAATTCATCGCCGAGCAAGCCATCGTTTCGTCGAAGGCGTTCGAAGCCTGGGTGGATGCGAAGCGGACATCGGACTTTTCCATTTTTCGACCGCACCTGGAAAAGACCGTCGAGTTGGTTAAAAAATATATCTCGTTTTTCCCGCCCGCGGATCATCCCTACGATACCTTGCTGGATGATTACGAGCCGGGCATGAAGACCGCAGATGTGAGGGCGATCTTCGATGCCCTGCGCCCGAAACAGGTTGAGTTGATCAGGGCGATCGCCTCTGCCAGACAAGTCAAAGCCGATTTCCTTTTCAAGAAATTCAACGAAAAGAAAATGATTGACTTTGGTGTGGATGTCATCACCAGGTTCGGGTACGACTGGAGCCGCGGCCGCCAGGATAAGGCGCCGCATCCGTTCGAGACCGCTTTCAGTGTGGACGATGTCCGCATCACGACCCGCTACGAAACCGATAACCCCACTGCGACATTGTTCAGCACCATGCATGAGTCCGGTCACGCGATGTATGAGCAGGGAGTCAATCCTGCCTACGAGCGTACACCGCTTGCAAGCGGAACTTCGCTGGCGGTTCACGAGTCGCAATCGCGCATGTGGGAAAATCTCGTTGGGCGCTCCCTGCCGTTCTGGGAGCATTTCTTCCCAGCCTTCAAGAAGGCATTCCCGTCACAACTGGATGGCGTGGGGCTTAAGGCGTTCTACAAGGCGATCAACAAGGTCGAGCCATCCTTGATCCGCGTCAACGCGGATGAAGCGACCTATAACCTGCATATCATGCTGCGGCTTGAGTTGGAGATCGCGATGGTCGATGAGAAGGTTGCCATCAAGGACCTGCCCGAGATCTGGAACGCAAAGATGGAGGAATATCTTGGCATCACGCCTCCGAACGATGCAAAGGGCGTCCTGCAGGATATCCACTGGTCCTATGGTTCCATCGGTTATTTCTCCACGTATGCGCTTGGAAACCTCATCTCCGCACAGTTGTGGGAGAAGATCAACAAGGATATCCGCGACCTCGACGATCAGATCCGCCGGGGCGATTTCAGCCAATTGCTTGGCTGGCTCCGTAAGAATATACACCAGCACGGTCACAAGTACGAGCCGCAGGAGCTTGTCCAGAGGGTCACCGGCTCGAAGATCACTGCCGGTCCATATGTCCGCTATCTCACGAAGAAATACGGCGAGATCTACGGATTGTAAAACCCTGGTCGTTGCGAGTCCTCGAGAAGCAATCTCCTTTGTATGAGGAGGTTGCTTCGTTTCGTAACCCACCCTGCGCAACGACACCTTACCTGATCGCATGAAACGGATTTCACTTCTTCTCGCCTCACTCCTTGGACTTGTGGTTGGTTGCACACCTCAAACTTCGAGCCCCGTCCCGACGCCTTATCCGCCCGACTACCTGCCGACGGTCATTGCCCTGACCGCCCGCGCGGTTGGCGATTCGGCCACGGCAACGTACGTCGCATCCATGCCGACGGAGACTCCAACCATAATACCGGAACCGACTCTCAGCCCAACTCCTTTCCCAACATTCACGCCAACATCCATCCCCGGGCATAAACCTGCCGCGTTCCAATTCGTCTCACCGGGACCGATGTCCAAAGTCGTTTCTCCGATCAACCTGCGCATGAATGTGATCGTGGGTGACAGTCAGATGATACAAGTCGATCTTTATGGCGAGGATGGACGCTTGTTATCCAGAACATTGAAGCGCAATGTGCCAACCTCCAACGTGGGGATCCCGCAGTCCTTCAAGATCCCGTTCGAGATCCGCGCCGCGGCGGAGGTGGGGCGGATCACGGTCAGCACGCTGGATGATGAAGGGAGAATTCAATCGCTGAGTTCCCTGCGCCTGTTATTGCTTTCCTCGGGAGAGAACGAGATCAACCCGCCGGGGAATCCGTCCGAACCTGTCGGGGTGGTTGAACCCAAGATTGACGAATCAGTTTCCGGCGGAGTCCTGAGCGTGCGCGGGGATGTCTGGCCCTTCAATCTTCAGCCGGTCATCTTTGAGTTGGTGGATGCGGAGGGCAAATCCCTTGGTCTGCGGATTGTTACGGTGGATGGCATCGAGCCGCAAATGTTCGATACGACCATTCCCTACAAAGTGTCCGAGCCGACACCTGCGCGGCTGGTGATCCGTCAGGACGACGACCGGATGGCTGGACTCTTTTATCTGTACAGCCAGGTGGTTTTGCTCAATCCATAACTTGCCAAAACAAAACGCAATGGTATAATTCGCACGCTTTTGTTATCGGGGTGTGGCTCAGACCGGTAGAGCGCACGGTTCGGGTCCGTGAGGTCCGCGGTTCAAATCCGCGCACCCCGACAGAATAGACTCCCTTCGTGGGAGTCTATTTTTGTTTGCAGGCTATGTTCTTCATTTAACCGGGAATGGATTTCGTCACTGTTCCAAATTGATGGTTGGGTGGGACGGGAATTTTGGCGGATCTATCTCATCAACACATGATGGTTACATTCAATTGCCGAATTGCATCATCGCGTTGAAAAATAAGACGGCTATTGGTTTCATCCAGTCGAGCACTCCGGATGATCTGAGAACTGTCATCCATGTAATCGACCCGGATTTCGAAATGTTCCCCAGGCTGAATGAGAATTGGAGTCTGACAAAGGGTGAATGCCACAGAGCCAGTGGCCAACTTGATCGTCTGCCTGTCTCCAGTTGCTTTACTGACATAATTAAAAGTGGCTGGGCTGGAACACACTTCAGCCTGATCAAAGAATAGTGGATCGAAGACCAGACAGCCATTTTCGAGGGTCAGTCCCAATTCCATTTGCCGTGTAAGGATCTCTTCCTTTACCGTGCCGGTCATGCCGGGCTGTTTGGCTCCCTGTGCCTTAGGTGTGTGGGAGTAGGGATCCGTTGGGAAAGCGCCATAGACCTCAGGGGATTTGTTGAAACTCAATCCCTTGCGAATGTCAATGTATCTGGCGATCAACGCTTTCGTGGAAGATTCGTTTCTGGTGCGAAAAATGGTTTCCTGCACAGCCAATAACAGTTTGGAAACCATATGCCAGTAAATACTGCCGAGCCCTTCATAAGCGAAGAATGTCCCGGAGCGACCCGTGAACTCGCTGTGACGAAAGACCTCCTCGAACAGGTCTTTGAATTTCTGGGCATCTTGTTTTACCAGCTCCTCATACTGGCTGGGCAGGTCCTGGAGCGCGCGCGTCACATCTTTGATGTTGCGCAATCCACCCGCGAAGTGATAATTGCCACCCTCGTCCTGCAAGATCAGCGACCTGTCGTTCGCCCTGACCAATTCTGCGACCAATCCCAATCCGGTGACCTGTTCCGACGTCACAGTGTTCTTGGCGATAAAACCAGGCAGGTCCCGGTCGGGATAAAGGATGTAACTGTGCTGGTCTGTGATGTAGAGTTTACTGTTCCTGAGGCTCTCCAGCAACGCCAATGACTCCTCCCCTGTCAGCATCCCCGATGAAAGGATGGCAACCTGCCCCTCCAGCATTTCATACAAATGACCGACGGATGCCGTCCGATCACCGAGATGCAGGATGTTATAAGCGTGATACAGATCGTCACTGCGCCGGTTGGCGCGCAGGGAATGCTCGACAAACTGCCGGGTCAGTTCGAGAAATGCCATCACCTCCGTCATCTTCAATTCGGCGTGTTCGCCTGAAAGTCCCTGTGAATAGAAGTTCCAGCGATACTCACTGCCCGCCTGACCCAATCCATCCATCACGGCGCGTCGTTGTTCATCGGTGAAGGAACCTGCCAGCAAGGGGCTGAAATGATTCAAGGTGTCGAAGATCTGCGTGAATAATTTTTGAATTTCGGCGCTCACCTGCACGGACTCGATTTCGCTCTGTTGCAGGAGTTCTTTGCAGAACACGATCATGCGGCGCAGATAACACAACGTCACCACCGAGAGGCCTCTCCCGACCAGCGCGTTATTGGCATCGTTCCATTCGGGACGTTGCGTGTTCATCCAGATGCCGCCCTCCGGGACGAAATTTACCAGTTTGGCGAGCAGGAGGGAGAGTAGTTTCTCGGTCAGGCTGGCGTGGAATATTTGCCCGTCACGCGCCCGCACCAGTTTGCCATCGGTGCCATGTTCTTTGACCCTCGCTTCGATGGCATGTTGCAGGTCCCAGTTGAAGTCGATCGTGTTGTACGGATTCTTCAGCAAGTGGGAGTAACGTTTGATGCGATAGGGCACATCGGCATAACTGAAGATCGGTCGTGCCAGCAGATCCTTGAGTTTGCCAGGATGCACCTTCACGCTGAATTCCATCAACTTTTGCAGGTAGATGATCTGGTGATCGCTCCAATAGCCGATGTTCGACCACGGGCTGTTCGGTTCGGGGATCTCCCAATCGATACCCTCGCGCGTGATGCGGTACGGATTGTAGCCATCAAAGGTTGTGGCGTTCAGGAAGGCGGCGATCATGCCCTCGACATATTCAGGATACGAATACGCCAACGCCTCCCAGTTCTGGAAGATGTCGCGCCAGTTGCCCTCGTAGCCCAGCTTCGAAGAACCATCCACTTTTTTGATGTCGATCGAAAAACGGTTCCACGGGCGGCTTGGGTCACCGTGACGGCGGCTGAACGTCAGCGGCAGGTAGCCGTAACTCAAGCGGATGAGATCTGCCTGCCTGCTGGCTTCCGCGCGGGCGTACAGGTCCAGGATGTTCATCTCCGCAGGCAGCTCTGAGAAGAAGGCTGCGTGGTTTGTGAGAACATCCTGATTGCGCACTCCGACAAAATCGATAAAGTCCTGCGTCCTCAGGTTGTACCCATCCGAGAAAATTCCGCCGCGCATCACGTTGAACATCACATTCGCAAAATGATGCGCCGTGCAAAGCGCGTCGTTCGAAACCTGCAACCCGTCCGCGCTGGCGACGATCTTTTCCAGATGCAGATCGTTCAAGTGGATGTCTTGCTCCAAGGCTTTCACCAGTTCGGGGCGATTCCCGTTTAAGCGATTTTTCAACGCGACCACTGCGCATCCATCCTGACCGACGTCTGCCACCACATGCCAGGCTTTTTCCTCCCCTGAAGCCAACTCCGCCTCCGCGTGGATGAAATACGCGCCGCGCCGCCCGCGGATTTCTGTCTCTGTCGTAATGCCCAACCCGTTCCTGAAATTGTCGAGTTGCAGAGAGGAGATCAGGTAATCAGCTTTGTCCAGACCCAGTTGGAAGACGGTCGTCCCTAGAAGCGATTCGCTTGGCTCGGCGAGATCGGTCAGGGTGGAGTTCAAGGTAAAGATGGCGAGACCAGTTTCCAGGTCCAGTTCGGAGCGTTTGTAGGCATCCAGCAGAGGGCTGAAGATGTTTTGCGTGTTCGATGTGATGTTGGCGGGGAGCAGGTTCTGGATCCCATCCACGAATTCCACATGGCAGGGCGTGTCGGCGGTGTTGGTCAGCCATGCAGACCTGACAAACCCGAATTGGTCACTGGTGCGCCACGCATAGCGGAAGGTCAGATCAAGGCTGAGATTGCGCTCCTCGAAGACCAGCGCGGTGCCAGGGATGTTCTTATGCAGGTTGCGTTCGATGCGATAACTGCCTTTGTAGCGGGCGGAGAAAGGCTCCCATAAATTCGTGCGTCCGCCGCGTGTGACCAGCAAAATGGATTTACTTCCCGTGTTCTCGTAATTCTCTGTGACTTTGTCGTCGGTGTAATACGGGAAGAGCGCCTGTTCCGCGTTGACCCTGCCCGCTGTCAGCCCGCCTGTGGAAGAGATGAACAGCCAGTGGTTGGAACTGCTGACGAGGCTCATGAAGAACGGCGCCATACCGTCGTAATTTTCGATCTTGTAGAAGGTGTCGCCGAGCAGGCTGATAAATTCTCCCTTGACGTGTTGCGCAGGTGGTTGTTGCGCCGTATCGCCGACGAAGATCGTTTTTTCGGTCATGCAGTGTTCGCTCCTTTGCATCGAGTCCAATGCCCCAACCGGTTCGATGGAGGGGCGTGTGGAATTCCCGCCTTCATCCTATCACTGTTTACTTTTCTGCGTCCAATACCGGTCAGCCCTTCCTTGAAAGGACATTCAGCCTGTCAAGGAAGGGCTTGATCTCATGCGTTACTTGCCTAGTTGAAGCTTATGGCGCTTCATAGGAACCGATATCACACTGTGCGCCTTGCGGACGAACCACCCCGCGCTGATCGGTGGCGGGGCAAGCCGCAGCATTGCCTGCATCGATGGCGGGACTGCCAGCCAGCAGGGCGTGCGTCCATGTGGGGCCGCCATTGTCAGCGAGCGCGCCCAGCAAGGGATTCACTCCGATCTTGTCGCTCGCAATCGGATTGCAGGTATCGTCCTGGATCAAGTTGTTGCCGCCCGAGATCAGGATGTTCGCGCCTGTCCAATGTTCGCAGGCGTACCACTGGTTGCCGCTGATGATGGTATTGGTCAATGTGAGCGTGGGAGCGGGACCGCCGAAGGAACCGTTGAAGATCGCGGAAGGCGCCCACTCGGGACCTCTGTTGTTGGCGATGGTGGAATTGACGATCTCCATGGTGCCATCCGTGTGGAAGATCGCGCCGCCATGCCAGCCCGTGGAGGCATTGCCACTGATCGTGCTGTTGGTGATTGTCATGTTGCCCAGCGAGCGGATGCCGCCGCCGACATCACCCGCGGTGTTGCCGCTAATCGTACTGCGGACGATGGTCGTGGTGCTGTTGAAGAAGGAGTACACGCCGCCGCCCGACCAGCGCGCGTTGTTGTCCGTCACACTGCTGTCGATCAGGTTCAGGGTGGAGCTGTCACCGTTATAGATGCCGCCGCCGCCCTGCCAGAAATCACCCGCATCGGTTGCCATGACGTTCTGGGTGACCGTGACATGGTCGAGGGTCAGCGAACCGTTATTGAGGATGCCGCCCGCCAACTGCCAGCCGAAACCGTTCCTGACGGTCAGATACTTGACCGTGGCGGTCGTTCCGGCGTTGACAATGAGCACACGGTCAGCGTTGTTGCCGCTTAAGCTCAGCCCAGGTGCGGCAGAGGCATCAATGGTCACGTTCTTGCCGAGGGCTAACGGACCGGAGAGCAGGGTGATGGTCTGACCGGCGAGCGCGGGATCAAAGTTAATTGTGCCGCCAACGCAGACCACACTCAATGCCTTACGCAGAGAGCCGACGCCGTTATCGGCTGTATTCTGCACGGTGACGGTCTCCGGGCAGTTCAAGCGGAGCTGATCGAGCATGACCGGCGCGTTCGTGCCATCGGGGATGGTGAAGCGCAGGGTTTGGACATTGGTAAGGTCGAGAGTGAAGCCGTCCGCGTTCTGGAAGGCGGTGAAGGGCAGGCTGACCTTCTTCCAACCGGAGAAATCCTCGCGGAAGGAGGTTGTGAATGAAACCGGTGCGGGTTTTGTCTGGTACAGGCGAACATAATCGATGGACATGGTCGCCGGGAAGACCGTATCCGGCGAAACCGTGCCGCCGAAGTTGCCGCCGACCGCCATATTCAACAGGATGAAGAACGGGTGGTTGAAGACCCATTGCTTGCCCTGCAGGAACGGATCGTTCGGGCTGGCGGTGAAATACGGCATCCCGTCAATGAACCAGGTAACCTGATCCGGCTGCCATTCCACGGCATAGGTGTGGAAATCGTCTGCGACCGGTTTGCCGAGGTCATAGCTCTGGCCGTAGCTTTGTCCGCCGGAGTAGCCGGGTCCGTGCAGGGTGCCGAAGATCTCGTTGGGCACGCGCCCGACATATTCCATGATGTCGATCTCGCCGCTCTGAGGCCACGGATTTTGGTCGATGTCGGTGCCGAGCATCCAGAAAGCAGGCCACAATCCGGCTCCCGCTGGGACCTTGATACGGGCTTCCACGCGCCCATACGCCACCTCGAAACGATTCTTGGTGAGCAGGCGGGCGGAGGTGTATTCGCAGGGACCGTAGTAGCACATCAAGGAGCCATCGGCTTTCTTGGCGGTGATGACCAGGTTGCCCTGCCCGTCAGTGGCGACGTTGTTCGTGCCGGCGGTGTAATATTCCAATTCACTGTTGCCCCAACCGGGGATGCCGTTCACGGTACCATCGCCGACTTCCTGTCCCCAAACATTCGCGTTGGGTGCGGTGACTGTCTTGCTGTTGAATTCGTCCGACCAGACCAGTTTCCAGGTGGAGGGATCGCTGGCGATGGGCGGATTATTGTCGAGGCTGACGAGGACATCCTTGCCGGTGTTGCGTCCGTAATACCAGAAACTCACGCCGCCCGAAGCGCTCCAGTCCTGTCCCATTGGGAAGGTGCGGCTGAAGTTATATGTGCCCTTGCCGTTCTTCTGGACGGTTTGCAGGACTTTTTCAAAGGCGCCCTGCCCGGGCAAAGCCAGGGCATCACCGGACATGATCTCAAAGTTGGTAAGAGTCGCCTTCTTGTCGATGCCCCACAGATAAGGGTAGGACTCGAAGTCATCGAGCAGGGTGGCATCGTAGGATTCGTTATCGAGGATGTTCAGGCGGGCGATGGGGGGAGTGCCAAGCGCCGCGCCACCCGTAGGATTGGACAGGGAAACCAGCACGCCGCGTTCGCCCTGATACTTCTGATCATCGAAGGTGGGGATGGTGAAGGATTGCTGGGTCGTGTTGGGAGGGAAGGTCAATGTTCCGCTGACCGGGGTGAAGTCACGGTTCGGGATGGCGGAACCAAAACTGGTGGCGTATTGAACCGTCACGGTCTCGCTGACCGGTTTGCTGAGTTTGGCAGTCAGGATGGCCGCGGCGCCTTCGGTGAATTTGTAGTCGATGGCGTTGAAGCCGACGGTCAGGGGCTTGAAAGGTGCCACGCCGTAAACCTGTACATTATCCACATAATAGGTCTGCGGGGCAGGTGTCGTGACAGTTCCCAGCGCCCAACCGTGGACTTCGGTCAGCCCGAAGCCATCGTTGGGGGCGCCGTTGCCGATATCCTTGCGGCGCATGCTTTCAAATGGGATCTTTATCTCCTGCCAGCCGCTGAAATTATCGGGGATGTCGATCGACCAGCGCTCGGCATCATCTTTCGTGGAGCCGGGGTTGCGGTTATCGAGCACGTCCACGAACATGGTGGTGCCGCTGTTGTTGCCGTAGAGCCAGAAGGAGATGCCTTCGTAGGCGCTCCAGTCTTGCGAAACCCATGCATCCACTGAGGCGTTCTCGAAGTTATGGACAAAGCCCGCATACGAGACCACGCTCACGTCCATCTTGAGGACGTTGTTCGGGTCGGCCGCGCCAGGCACGGGGGCGGGAGGAACCGCCGTTGTCGAGATGGCGACCGAACTGTTCGAGTCGTTGAAAGTGACGAATCCCACCGGGATGTTGTTTGGATCCACTCCCACCGGAAGACCCGCTTCGAAATCATCCACGAGCGGGAGGGTGGCCGCCCATGCAGGGGTGACAACGCCCAGCGCGTTGATAAGTATGCTGAGAACCAGCAGGATGGAAAATACAGGTTGTTTACTTTTCATCGTTTTCTCCTTTGGATATTACTCCGTTGAGTATCCGAATTGCCTCGTCAACTTGCGTCAACTTATCATAGTTGAAAGGCGGCGGCCGGGCATGGAGAAAACCGAGAGTCACATGGAGATTTCATAGGTGCAGGTTACAAATGGAAATAATGCCTCCGCGGGGAGACATTATTTCGGTACGCGCCTGAACGCTTCGGGCGACATGCCCGTTTCGCGATGGAAAATGCGGCTGAAGTATCCGCTATCGGCAAACCCGACCAGGCGGGCGATCTCGGTAATGGAGAGTTGCTCCGTTTTGAGCAATTCCCTGGCGCGGTTTACCCGATAACGCTGGAGGTATTTGATGGGCGTGGTACCAAGCTCCTGACGGAAGCAGAAGGTCAGGTAGTCTTCGGCGATGCTGATGTGTTGGGCGATATCCCGCCGCGCAATGGGCTGGGAAAAATTCTCGTGGATGAATGCCATCGCCTTGCGGACGAGCCTCTGCGCTTCGCCGCTCAGCCGACGCCTGCCCTCCAGCGCCGTACGGATGTGCGCCACCGTTTCCTCGACGTTGAACAGGCCCTTTTCGAGCACCGATGCCACTCCGCGGCTCAGGCGCGTCATTTCCGCCTCGGTCAGTGCTTGTCCTGTCACTACGATGACGGGAATCATCCACAAACGTTCATTACTGCTCATCTTTTCCAACACCTCAAATCCATCCATTTCGGGCATTTGCAGATCCAACAACACCAGATCTATGGATTCCTCTGCCATGATCTCCAAGGCTGATTTACCGTTCCGAGCCTGGAGCACCCGGTTGTACGGTGAGTGGGATTGCACGATGCGGGTATGCAGATCGAGTGTGTTCGGTTCGTTGTCCACAACGAGGATCGTTACGGCTTGTTCCTTTGGTGGTTTGCCAGAGTCCGCCTCATCTGAATCGCTCATCCTGCGCGGATTCTCAATAACTTCCCTGGGCGGTTCCACGGCCGGCAGGGTGAAGTAAAAAGTCGAGCCCTCGCCCGCCTGTCCGGCAGAGTAAACGCCGATCGTCCCGCCGTGTAATTCCACCAACCGCTTGCAGATCGCCAGTCCCAACCCAAGACCTCGGTAGCCCAGTTGGATGCTGCGTTCCGAACGGCTGAACTCGTTAAAGATCGAGTCCTGCTCCTGCAAAGGGATTCCCAACCCGGTGTCATGGACTTTTACTGTTACAGTCCCGCCCGAGGCTTCAACGCTGAAGTTGACTGTCCCTTTGTCTGTGAACTTGATGGCATTATTGACGAGGTTTAAAGCCACCTGCCTCAGGCGGGTTACATCGCCCCATACCCACAAACCACCCTCCGGTAAACTGACCTGCCACCTCAGATCTTTATCGTTCGCCAGTTGCCTGCCGCTCTCTGCTACCATGCGCAAAGCTTGACCCATGTCCACGAAATCCATGTTCAGGCGCAACTGCCCCGCCTCGCTCGTGGCAAGGTCGAGAACGTCACCGATCAACCCACCGAGGTGCTGGGCATATGCCTGAATGCGTTCCACATCCTTTTGCACTGGTTCCGAAAGCGGCGATTCGCCCTCTTCATTTTCCTGTAACAGGACTCCACTCAAACCAACGATCAAATTCAAAGGTGTCCGCAACTCATGGCTGATGGTGGAAAGGAAGCGGCTCTTCATCCGGTTGGCTTCCTCGGCCGCCCGTCGATCCTCCACTGCCTGATGATACAGGCGCGCCGTGTTGAACGCGCCGCCCAGTTGCTGCACGATTGCTCCATACAGGTCGAGCTGTTCCGTGCCGAACGCCATAAACCCCAATTGATCCGAATGTGCCACCAATGGAATCAACGTCAATTGAAATGGCTCAACTGAATCCATCAAAGACAACGGAGGAAATTCCCTGCCAGGGACGCGCACAATTTCCCGCGAGCCTGTGAGGTTACGAATATTGATCCATGCTACAGGATTCGCTTCATCAGCTTCAAACAGAGCCAACAACGCTGTATCGATCCCCAGGTCAGGCAGGTGCCGCGCCAGGATATCGTAGATCTGGGTTTCGTCCAACGCATCGAGCAAACGGTCTGTCAACAGGCTCATGCGGCTTGACGTCCAGCGTTCACGGAGCACATAGTTCCGGTGCTGCTTCTGCATCTGGTGGCTGAGTAAAGCCTGTGCATTCATTAACAATTGTTGGACGAACCTGGCAGAGGCTGGATTCGCCTTTGAAGCGACTCCAAGCAAAGCGACCGCTCCCTCCCAGACAGACGCATCGTCCTCCCCGACATCTGTTCGCCGCACAACATTTTGAAGCACCAGCTCAAACTTTTTCCCATCCCCCTCGCGAACGCTGACGGCGAATCCCTCTGCCAGTGCCTGGCACAACCGGTGGCATTCCTCCTCCGCCAGGTTATGCGCGTGACTCATCACAATGGAGGACATTGAAGCGATAAGTTGCGCCTCCGTATGGACCTCGTACGCCGATGAAGCGATGTCATCGCCGCACCCACAAGATGCCCGTGTCACCAGCCGGGTGCGGACCTTGATGGCATCTGTGAGTTCCTTTCCCTGTAAATGTTCATGGAGATGTTTCAGCGCCTGATACCCCATATCAAACAACGATACATGCACACTGCTCAACCCCGGCTCATGCGCCGCGCCTTCGAGTCGATTATCGAACCCGATGATCGCCACATCATTTGGAATTTTCCTGCCTGCCTCCTCCAATGCCTGCATTGCCCCCAGCGCGGATTCATCATTGCTGGCCAGCACCGCCGTGAACGGCATGCCGCTGTTCATGATCTCCCACATCGCCGCATACCCCCCATCATAGACATGCCTGCCGTAGGCAATGAGACCTGCATCAAGCTCCAGACCGTGCTCATTCAAATAGGCCCGGTATGCAGATAACCGTTCGCCGGAGTCGCCGCTGAGGTCCGTTTGTGAGCCGGCGATGAAGGCGATTTGCCGATGTCCATGCGCAATCAAATGCTGCAGCGCCTCCCGAATCCCGCCTGCGTTGTCCGCCATGATGGTCGGTCCCTGTTCCCCTGCCCCAATGAACAGGACGGGGTGCCCGTCCGCAATCAAACCCTGAATATATTCCGAGCGTCCCTGAGTATGCAGCGGATTGGCGACAAGCAGGGCATCCGTGTTCGACGGATCGATGGGCACGAAGTCCACTTCAGGCGAGAGGTCAGGCCACGCGGGGCGTAGTGGATCCAAAGGACTGGCGGAGGGACCAATACCACATCCCAACAACAGGTTGCATCCCAACTCCTTTGCTGCGTGGCTGATCCCCCGAAAGACCGGTGCAAGATAACTCAGGTTTGTGGCGGTACGGTAGAACTGCCAGCCAGCCAGTACAGCGATCGTTGGCCTGCCATTTGGGTACCTTGGTGAAATTCGGAGAGTCATCTGGCCTGTTTTGATTATACACTGCTGATATTTCAGGTGATGAGCCGTTTACATGAGGATGGACTCTAAAAACAATATCGTCCGAAGTTGATGCACAGCGTATTTGATGTGGACAAAACCATATCGCATCTTGATCATCACAACCGCAGCCGTGTTTGTCAGGGAGGGAATCCCCGGTTATGCTTCAATGACTTGTCAATGTGCAAGTAAAATGGAGACATGCAGCCTTCTGGATTTCTGGTCATGGGCGTTTCGGGCTCCGGCAAGACGACGCTGGGAAAAGCCCTGGCGCAAAAACTGGGGTGGGTGTTTCTGGATGGGGATGACTTCCACCCTCCGGCGAACATTGCCAAAATGGCCGCCGGGATTCCCCTCGACGATTCAGACCGCGCCCCCTGGCTTGCCTCGTTGCACGAACGGCTCTTGTCCACGCTGAAAGCGGATCGTCATCCCGTCCTTGCATGTTCCGCATTGAAGGAAAACTATCGCAGCCAATTATTGGATGGACTTCAAGGCATCGAGGTGGTCTTTCTCAAGGGAAGTTTTGAATTAATCCGATCACGCATGTCTGAGCGGGAGGATCACTATATGAAATCCGGGATGTTGCGAAGCCAGTTCGATACATTGGAAGAACCGCGCGATGCGTTGGTTCTGGATATTTCCAAACCTGTAGACGAATTGATCGATGTGATCATAAAGACATATTTTGAAAAGGGTTGATCTCATGCCTGCGAAAAATATTTTTGACCTTGACGTTCTATTGATCCAACTTGGACAAGTTGGAAAACGCCTGACGGAGATCGGCGCCTCCGAAGGCGCGGCGGGGAATCTATCCGTATGTGTGCGCGGAGACCTGGATGTCACCGCTCGATTTCCTGATATGCAGGTTGTCGAACTGCCTTTGTCCGCCCCGGAACTGGCAGGTGCAACGATCATCGTTACGGGGTCGGGCAGACGATTGCGCGAGATCGTCGATTCGCCAACTGCCAATCTCGCCTGTGTGGTCGTGAACGAGGATGGGATGACCGGCAGGATGTTCAGGTCGCGGGATTGCGAGTTCAAGCGGGTGACCAGCGAATTCAATTCGCATCTGGCAATCCATCATGATCGGCTGAAATCGAGTTCCGCCCGGTACAATGCTGTACTGCATGCCCAGCCTGTCCACCTTACATATCTGAGTCACATCCCTGCTTATCAGGATGAGAGGTATTTCAATACGCATCTATTTCGATGGCAGCCTGAAACCATCTTGAGTATCCCGGAAGGGATCGGGATGATTCCGTTCATTGTGAACGGCTCGGATGAACAAATGTCTGCGACCGTGCGTTCGATGCAGGATCATCGGGTCGTCATGTGGGCGCGGCACGGAGTGGTGGCGCGATCGGATGATTCGCTCTTTCAGGCGCTCGATCTGGTGGAGTACGCCGAAACGGCGGCTCATTACGAGTATCTGAACCTGTCTGCCGGTGAAAAAGCGGACGGTCTCAGCCCGGAGCAGATCCGTCAAATCTGCGAGGCGTGGAACGTCAGGCAGGGGATCTTCTGAACCGGTTTGGGCTGTGGATCGGCGTTGTATGGCGGGATCAGCCTTCGGCCTGGAGTGAGGCGGTGACCGTTGTCCTGCTTGCCAGAGAACGGATTTGAGTCTATACTTCGGTGAAGTTCCGACCACAATTCAGAGGAGGCTGACCATGGCAACCGTTCGTGACATAATCCGCAAGAAGGGCGGAGAAGTGTATTCGATTGCTCGCAATGCGAGCGTCTTTGAGGCGCTCAAGATGATGGCAGACCTGAATACCGGCGCGTTGATGGTAATGGCCGAGGGGAAGGTGGACGGGATCCTTTCGGAACGTGACTGTGTGCGGCGGGTCGAGTTGCACGGACGGAGTGCCAAGGATACCAGGGTGGAAGACATCATGACTTCCAAGGTGTTATATGCGCAGGCGAACCAATCGATCGAAGAGTGCGTCGCGATCATGCTCGATAAGAACATCCGGCACCTGCCCGTTTTCGAGGGTGACGAATTGATCGGGTTCATCTCGGCCCGCGACGCCCTGGCGGAACTGGTTGACCAGCAGAAGTTCATGATCTCACAGCTCGAACATTACATTACCGGCGGCGGACGATAATCCCGCCATTTTAATTCAGAGGAGCCATCGGGATGATCCTTCCGGAGTGGACGATCTCAGAATTGCAGGAAAAAATGGAATCCGGCGAGTTGACTGCGCGTCAGCTCGCCGGTTTGTATCTCCAGCGCATTGAAGCGGTGGATAAGAGCGGACCGTATATCAATTCGATCATCGAGTTGAACCCGGACGCGCTCGCGCTCGCGGAGAAGCTCGATGAGGAACGGAAGGCGGGAAAGGTGCGCGGAGCCTTGCATGGCATCCCCATTTTGATCAAGGATAATATCGATACGCACGACCGGATGCAGACCACTGCCGGTTCTCTGGCGCTGGAAGGAAACATCGCCGCACAGGATGCCCACATCGTGAAGCAACTGCGCAAGGCGGGCGCGTTGATCCTGGGCAAGACGAACTTGAGCGAGTGGGCGAATTTCCGCGGCAAGCCTTCGGTCAGTGGGTGGTCGTCACGCGGCGGCTTGACGCGCAACCCGCACGCGTTGGACCGTTCGGCGTGCGGCTCTTCGTCCGGCTCCGGCGCGGCAGTGGCGGCGAACCTGTGTATTGCCGCGGTCGGTACGGAAACCGATGGCTCGATCATCTGTCCGAGTCAGACGAATGGAATCGTGGGTATCAAGCCCACGCTTGGTTTGTTGAGTCGCAGTGGCATCATCCCGATCTCGCACAGCCAGGATACGCCCGGTCCGATGGCGCGCACGGTCAGGGATGCCGCGATCCTGCTAGGGGCGATGACGGGAGCCGATAAAACGGATCCAGCCACCAGGTCCGGCAGGAAGCGGGCACTGCGGGATTATTCGAAGTCCTTCGATTATGAGGGGCTCAAAGGTGCACGCATCGGCGTGGCGCGTAACATGGCGGGGTCGAATCCGAAGATCATCAAGATCTTCGAGTTGTGCCTGGAGGTCATGAAACAACTCGGCGCGGTCATCGTCGATCCTGCGGATGTGCCGAACTTCGATAAATTCAGCAAGACCGAAGTTGAAGTGCTGCATTATGAGTTCAAGGCGGATTTGAACAAATACCTCAAGGCGCTTGGCGAAGAGGCGCGCGTCCATTCGTTGGAGGATGTGATCAGGTTCAATGAGGAGAACGCCGACCGCGTGATGCCCTATTTCGGGCAGGAGCACATGCTCGCGGCGCAGGCGAAGGGTCCGTTGAGCGAGAAGAAGTACAGGGATGCGCTGGCGAAGAACCACCGCCTCACCCGCAAGGAGGGGCTCGACGCGGCGTTCCGCAAGCATAAACTCGATGCGATCGTTGTGCCCTCCGGCGGCCCGGCGTGGATGATCGACCTTGCGAACGGAGATGCGCTCAACTGGGATATGGAAAGCACTTCGCCGCCGGCGGTTGCCGGGTATCCGCATATCACCGTCCCGGCGGGATTCCTATTTGGATTGCCGGTTGGCATCTCGTTCATTGCAAAAGCCTGGCAGGAGGCTGATCTGATTAAATATGCCTATGCCTTCGAACAGGCGACCCAATATCGCAGACAGCCGCGTTATCTGCCCACTGCAAACTTAAATCCATAGATCACCTGTTGAAAATCATATCTTTATCGACTTTCATCCCGACCGGTCGGTGTTGACTTGTCAGACCTTTTGTTTCGGTCTATACTTTGACCGGAGCAAATCATGACAGTCACTGAAACTTCCCAACTTCACACTGCGATCGAACCGTATATCCCATTGGGCCGCTCGGGGCTGTTGCCAGCCCTGCATGCGGCTCAAAAAATTTATGGCTGGGTTTCCGAGCCGGTTGCCACCGAGATCGCAAAAGCCCTGCGCGTCCCGCTTGCCGATGTGCATGGCGTCATCGAGTTTTATTCCCTCTTTTACAACGAACCGACCAGCACACATGTGATCCGCGTTTGTACGGATGTGGCATGTGCCCTCAAAGGTGGGGAGGGGATCCTGAACCACCTTTGTTCCCATCATGGACTCAAACCGGGTCAGACGACCGAGGACCTGTCCCTGACCATCGAGGCGAGTCCCTGCCTGGGGCTTTGTGAGCATGCCCCGGTCGCTCTGGTGGATGACCAAGCCGAAACGAACATCGATCTCGAAAAAGATACCTACGAGCTGGGTCGACCGCCATCGCATGTGTATGGCACGATCCGTTTGTTGACCGCGAATTGTGGAAACGGTACGACCTCACTGCCGAAGTATGGCGACTATGCCGCGTTCAAAAAAGCATTGGGCATGAAGCCCGAAGAGATCGTGAACGAGGTCAAGGCTTCCGGTCTGGTGGGACGCGGCGGAGCGGCGTTCCCGGCGGGCATCAAATGGGAGGGCGCGGCAAAAGCCGAAGCCGACCAGAAATATGTCGTCTGCAACGCGGACGAGTCCGAGCCGGGCACATTCAAGGACCGCGTCCTGCTTATCGACGATCCACATCGCACCATCGAAGGGATGCTGATCGCGGGCTATGCCATCGGCGCAAGCAAGGGTTATATTTACATCCGCGCGGAATATCCCTATATCTTCCCCGTGCTTGAAAATGCTTTGAAAGAATCGCGTGAAGCTGGACTGCTTGGAGAAAACATCCTTGGCGCCGGCTTTTCGTTCGATATTGAAGTCCGCGTTGGCGCGGGCGCTTACATCTGTGGCGAGGAGACCGCGCTGTTCGAGTCCATCGAGGGGAAGCGCGGCTTCCCGCGCATCAAACCGCCTTTCCCCACGACACATGGCGTCTTTGGCAAGCCGACGGTCATCAACAATGTCGAGACGTTGTGCAATGTGCCGTTGATCGTCTCGCAAGGCTCCGCTGAATATCGAAAGATCGGTACCGAGAAATCGCCGGGACCTAAACTATTCTGTGTCTCTGGTGATGTGGAACGGACCGGTGTTTACGAAATCCCGTTTGGTGTGACTCTGCGAGAGTTGCTCGAAATGGCGGGCGGCGTGAAGAGCGGCAAGGGATTGAAATCCATCCTCTTCGGCGGCGCGGCAGGGGCGTTCGCCACGTCCGAACATCTGGATGTAAAAATGACGTTCGAAGATTTGCGCGCGGCAGGCTTGCCTTTAGGCTCCGGCGTGGTCATGGTCTTCGACGAGACGCGGGATATGCGTCAGGTGCTCAAGAGTTTGGGTCACTTCTTTGCACATGAGTCGTGTGGAAAGTGCTATCCCTGCCAGATGGGCACCCAGCGTCAGAAGGAAATACTGGATCGTGTAGCCAAAGGAAAGATCCTCCCGGAGGATTTCAACCGCCTGCAGGATGTGGGTTGGACGATGACGGACGCGAGTCTTTGCGGGTTGGGTCAAACAGCCGCGAGCGCGGTCCTGTCTGCGATGAAGTTGTGGCCTGAAATCTTTGTTGAAGGTCAAATGTCGCAGGTTGACGGTCAGTAGATGGTTTGGCCTTTGACCTTGGACTTTCAACTTTCGACTTACAAGGTGAGATTATGACAGTCACTTTTCAAATGGACGGCAAGGAAATTACAGTCGAAGACGGCATGACCCTGCTGGAAGCCGCGCGGGAACAAGGGATCGATATTCCCACCATCTGCTTCCACGAAGCGACGAAGGCAAATGGACTGTGCCGCATCTGCGTGGTGGAAGTCGAGGGGTGGAGGCTGCTCCAGCCGGCGTGCATCGTCAAGGCCGCGGCAGAGATGAAGGTTCAGACGCGAAGCGAGAAGGTCGTGCGCGCGCGCAGGACAATTCTGGAAATGTTGGCATCCACGATGGATTTGTCGGACGCGCCTGAGATCCTGACGATGATGGACGAGTACGGCGCGGGCGCGGACCGCTTCCCGGATGCAGAGCGGCGCGAGTCGGAGGTCAAGGACGACAACCCGATGTACATCCGCGATTACTCGAAGTGCCTGTTGTGCTGGCGCTGTGTGCAAGTCTGCGCGGAAGATGCGCAATACACGTACGCCATCAACTTCGAGGGGCGCGGCTACGAGACGCAGATCGGCACGTTCTTCGACAAATCCATTCCTGAAACGACTTGTGTGTTGTGCGGTCAATGTGTGGGCGTCTGTCCCACGGGCGCGTTGAAGCCGAAGCGGCAATTTTTACTGGAGTCAGGGATGAAGCCTGAGGAGATCAGCGTGTTGAATACGGGAAGAAAGAGAAGGAAGGAAAAGACTAACCGCTAAGAGCGCCAAGTTCGCCAAGAAGAAAAAAGATCTTTGCGTTCTTCGCGGGCTTTGCGGTAAGGAGTGTTTGATGATCAAGCCCGACAGAATAGTAACAACGACCTGTCCGTATTGCGGGGTGGGGTGCATGTTGAATTTGCACATCCGGGAGAATGTCGTCTATCGTGTCACCTCGCCGTTCGATGCGCCCGCCAACAAGGGCAACCTGTGCGTGAAGGGACGCTTCGGCTACGACTTCGTCCATGCAAAAGATAGATTGACGCAGCCGTTGATGAGGAAGAATGGCGAACTCGTCCCGGCAACGTGGGATGAAGCGATGGGACATGTCGCCTCACGATTGTTGGAGATCCGCGACAAATATGGACCCGACTCGATCGGCTTCCTCGTCTCAGCCAAATGCACGAACGAGGAAAACTATCTCCTGCAAAAGGTGGCGCGCGGACTGATCGGCACGAACAACGTCGATCACTGCGCGCGGCTCTGACACTCCAGCTCTGTCGCCGGTCTGGCGGCAACCCTGGGTTCGGGCGCGATGACCAACTCGATTGGTGATATTCATCTGGCAGACGTTCTGCTCGTGACAGGCAGCAACACGACCGAGGCGCATCCGGTCATCAGCCTGGAGATGAAGAAGGCGGTTCGTCAGCACGGCGCGAAGTTGATCCTGATCGACCCGCGTGAGATCGAACTGTCGAACTTTGCGGCGATCCACATCCGCCCGCGCTCGGGTACGGACGTGGCACTGCTCAACGCGATGGCACATGTCATCATCAACGAGGGATTGGCGAGGAAGGAATTCATCGAAGCGCGCACGGAAAACTTCGACGCGCTCAAAGAAGTGGTGAAGGACTGCACTCCGCAGTGGGCTGAGGACATCTCAGGCGTCCCTGCGGAAATGATCATCGAAGCCGCGCAGGTCTACGGTCGGGCGGGAAGCGCCGCCATCTTTTGGGCGATGGGCATCACGCAGTCGTCGCACGGCGTGGATAACGTCCAGGCGCTGGCGAATCTCGCCTTGCTGACCGGCAACTTCGGGCGGCCCGGCACGGGAGTCAATCCGCTGCGCGGGCAGAACAACGTCCAGGGCGCGTGCGATGTGGGCGGTCTTCCGAACGTCATCACGGGCTATCAGCCGGTCATCGATGAGAACGTGCGCGCGAAGTTCGAGAATGCATGGCAGACGAGCGTGAATATTCCGCCCAAGCCCGGACTGACCGTCACTGAGTTGATGAACGGCGTGCTCGAGGGACGCACCAAGGCGCTGTACATCATGGGCGAGAATCCCATCATCTCCGACCCGAATACCAATCACGTGCGCGAGGCTCTTGAAGAGATCGAGTTCCTCGTGACGCAGGACATCTTCCTCAACGAGACCGCCCAGATGGCGCATGTGGTTTTGCCCGGCGTAAGTTTCGCCGAAAAGGACGGCACGTTCACGAACACCGAGCGGCGTGTGCAGCTGGTGCGGACCGCGCTCCCGATACGCGGCGATGCGCGCCGCGACCTCGACATCATTTGCGATTTAGGCAAACGATTGAGCGGCTCGAACGGGAAGACTTCTTCGGATGTCATCCGCCCGGTTACAGATTGGAACTACGCTGAAGCCTCTGACGTGTACCGGGAGATTGCGGCTCTGACTCCGTCCATGGCTGGAATCAGCCACGAAAGGCTTGTTCCAAACGGACTGCAATGGCCCTGCCCCGCGCCCGATCATCCAGGGACGCCGATCCTGCACAAGGAAAAATTCACGCGCGGACTCGGCAAATTCACGCCGTTGACCTTCCGCGAGCCCATCGAAAACCCCGACGAGGAATATCCGTTCACGCTCAACACGGGACGTGTCCTCCAGCACTGGCACGGCGGGACGATGAGCCGCCGCTCGGAGGGACTCGATTGGGTTGTGCCGGAGGGCGAGATCCAGATCAACGATGAGGATGGTGTGCGGCTTGGAATTGAAACGGGCGATATGATCCGTGTCACCTCGCGGCGAGGCGAAGCGACTGGCAAGGCGCGCCTGACGGATAAACTCCCGCGCGGCATGGTCTTCATGAACTTCCATTTCGCGGAAGTGCCTGCCAACGCACTGACAGGCGCAGGCGTGGACCCGGTGGCGAAGATACCCGAATATAAGGTGAGTGCGGTGAAGGTTGAGAAGATTTAGAATAATGTCATTGCGACAAAGCAATCTCCACGCCAAATAGGGGATTGCTTCGCCCTTGGTTTCGATACGCCCTTCGGGCTACTCAACCAATGGGGCTCGGAATGACATAATCTCGGAGGTGTCTTAATGGTTGCTGAAATAAAGCTGGATCCCAATCGGGTTATAGAAGACAAAGTAGTCACAACAACCTGTTCCTACTGCGGCGTGGGCTGTAACTTGGAATTGCACGTCAAGGATGATTTCATCTTCAAGGTCACTTCGCCGTTTGAATCACCGGTCAACAAGGGGAATCTGTGCGTCAAGGGGCGGTTTGGTTACGATTACATCTACCATCCCAAACGAGTGACCACGCCGCTCGTGCGGAGATATTTGCTCGAAGGGAAACCAAAGCCCGAGGGACGCGAACAAGTCTTTGCCATCAGCATGGACGGTAAACCGATTCCTAATTCGCAGATTTCCAACGATTGGGATTGGGTGGCGACCGATTGGGATACGGCGCTTGACATTACCGTTGATAATCTCGTCCGCATCTATCAACGCGATGGCTCGGACGCGATGGCGGTCTATTGCTGTGCCAAAGCCACAAATGAGGATAACTATCTCCTGCAAAAAATGTGGCGCGCCTTATTCCGCACGAACAACGTGGATCACTGCACACGTTTGTGCCATGCAGGTTCAGTGGTGGCGCTGCAAAAGGCAGTCGGTTCCTCTGCGATGAGCAATACCGCCTCGCAGGTCATCATGAACGACGTGTTCATCGTCACGGGGTCGAACACGGGCGAGAATCATCCCATCATCGCGTTGCAGATGAAGGAAGCGGTGCAGAAGTATGGCGCGAAGATGATCGTCGTGGACCCGCGCCGCATCGACCTGGTGGACTTCGCCGAGCTGTGGCTGCCGCTCAAGCCTGGGACAAATGTCCCTGTGTTCAGCGCGATGGGGCATGTAATTGTCAAGGAAGAGCTGGTCAATTGGGATTTCGTCAAAAATCGCACACAGGGCTTTGATGAATTTCTTGAGTCGCTGGAGAAGTTCACGCCTGAATATGCGGAGGAAATCAGTGGAGTCCCTGCGGAGGATATTCGCAAAGCGGCGCGGATGTATGCCACCGCGAAGAACGGCGCGATCTATTGGGGCATGGGTATTTCGCAACTCTCGCATGGAACCGCGTCTGCGTTGGCGTTGATCCATCTGGCATTCCTCACGGGTCACATCGGACGAGACGGCACAGGGTTGAATCCGTTGCGCGGACAGAACAACGTGCAGGGTGCCAGCGACATGGGCGCGATGCCGTTCCATTATCCCGGCTACATGCGCGTGGACAACGAAGACAATGCCAGACAATGGGAAGCGGCGTGGAACATCGAAGCGGGCGGTCTCTCGCGCAAGCTCGGTCTCACCACCACCGAAATTCTCGGTCATGCGCACGAGGGCGGCGTGCGTGCGCTCTACATCATGGGCGAGAATCCGATGATGTCTGAGCCGAATCTCAACGAGACGCGCAAACACATGACGCATCTCGAATTCCTCGTCGCGCAGGATCTGTTCATCAACGAGTCGGGCGCGTTTGCAGATGTCTTTTTGCCCGCGGCTTCGTTCGCAGAAAAGGATGGGACGTTCACCAACACGGACCGGAGAGTCCAACGCGTGCGGACGGCTCTCGCGCCCCGCGGGCTGGCGCGTCCGGACTGGAAAATTCTCTGCGATTTGGCGACCAGGCTCGAGGTCCGAATTGGACGCGGGTTTACATCCAAATGGGATTATGAGGCACCAGAGGAAATCCTGAGTGAGATGGCGTCCGTCAACAAGGATTATGCGGGCGTGACATATGAGCGCATCGAGAAGGTCGGGTTGCAATACCCCGTTCCCGATATGGATCATCCCGGCACGCCGACGTTGTTCAAAGAAGACTTCCCGAGCGGGCGCGGAAAGTTTCATGCGCTCGATTATGTGCCCGTGATGGAGGAAGCCGATGACGAGTATCCGTTCATTCTGACGACGGGACGCCTGCTCGAACACTGGCACGGCGGCACGATGACGCGGCACTCGTCGCTGAATGAGGCGTACCCCGAAGCGCGCGTGGAGATGCACCCCGCGGACGCGGAGATGCACGGCATCACAAATAACATGCCCGTGCGCGTGACCTCGCGCCGCGGCGAGATCGTTTTGCGCTGTACTGTGACCGAGAAGACGACGGTGGGCGTGGTGTTCATTCCGTGGCACTTCCACGAAGCCGCCGCGAATTTATTGACGAACGACGCGCTTGATCCCGAGGCAAAGATCCCCGAATTCAAGGCGTGCGCAGTACAGGTGTTCCCTGCGATGGAGAATGAGTTGCCGAATCCTGATGTCGAGGTGAGGAGGGGGAGGTATTAATGGGGATATCGAAGAAATGGAAATGGTTTTGTATTAATCTTGTTTGCTGTATAACATTACAGTTTTTTGAAAGGATTGAAATTGGGTAAAAAAAGTGCTATTCTATTATTAGTTAGAAGTGGAAAATCTTAGCTAACCTCTCCTTCTCAAATTGTTGATATATAAAACATAATTACCGACACATTATTAATCTTATCAAGCCGCTCGGTTAGGGTTGAAATAAGGATTTAACAATGGCAGCGTGGTATCAAGTAATTCCTCGGAGACTCACCTATACCAATGTTGGGTTTTGGCTTGGCATATGGAATGAGGATTTGCCCGATGATGTTATTGAGATTCGCTTTTCAACACGAAATGGGCTAGTTCGAAATTATTTTCCACCAACAAACAGTTGGATGAAAAGAGGAACTCCCGCGGAAAAACGAGTTTGGCATAGATGGGTAGAGTTTAGTGGGTTGCAACTTCAACCAGAAACTGAATTTAAAGGTGAACTTCTTGTTGGGGGTAATGTAAAAGCTGCAGGTATAGGAAGAACTTTGCCTAATCGAATACCGCTCAAGAAAAATGTGGAAGATGGTTTGACAAAGCCTTTTACTATATTTGTTGGCTCTTGCTATCTTCAACGGAATGACCCAGATTCTAAAGTGTCTAATGCCTTTATGAGATTGTGGAGGAACCCATTCTTGAGTCCTGATATAAAATTCCTTTGTGGGGATCAAATATATTTTGATAACCCTTACGGTGATTTCATAGCGGAAAACGCCAAGGATTATCCATTTAGAAATTATGAAAAATGGTTCAGGGAACGTCTTACAAATAAATATCGTAGGACTTGGAATAAATTGTCCCCCCTACTGTCGCACGGGGCAACCTATATGATGTCCGATGATCATGAGTATTGGAATGATTACCCTTATAATACCGGGGCGCCGTGGATATTTGGTATGCAACCAATTGCTTCTTATTTAACTTATATAAAGAAAAAGACTGAACAATTCGCAGAGGCGTTTCAAATTACTCACCTTAATGATACGTTTAAGGTTGGAGAAGATCTCGATTTTTTTATCCTTGATACTAGACGGAATCGTTCGTTGGTTGATGATACATTTGCGAATCCGAATGACTTTGCTAGTGCAATGTCATGGGTGAGAAACCTTAAATCTCCTGGTCTATTAATCATGAGCTCACCGATTTTTGTGCCAAGAAAGAATTATGTAGAGGAATGGTATCTATTTGATTATATTGGTGATCACAATCTTCCATATTTTGAAAATCAATTTATTCCACTTGCTCATGCGTTGCTTGAATCGAAAGTGGATATTGTTGTTATAAGTGGTGACCCTCACTTTAGTAGAACTGCTATTGCTGAAATTGGTGGGTCAAACCCTCATAAAATAGTTGAGGTTATATCATCTGCTATGGCAACCATAGACGATGCTCCGGGGGATCCTAAGCCCGGACCCAATTTTTTCCCGTTACCTCGTCAAAAACATCCAACAATCCAATCGGCAACTGTCCAGTATCGCAAATATTCACGTATCAATGAAGACGAGGAACGAGCAGTAGATAATTTTGTGACTGTCGGTTTTGTTCGATTGCCCGACGGGGGAATTGAGATGCACGTTCGCTCCTGGATGCACAAGAGACTTGATAATTCTCAGAATAACGTTCCAATTGATTTTGAGGACTCTATTGTTCTTTATGGAGAAAATCGCCCCCTTGCAAAAAACAATTCTTGGTTAGTTCCAGTTATTACGGTTCTAAATCAGCCTCAATAGTAACTATGGGAAGAGTGAAAGGAGAGAACAATGCCAGACCAAATTTTTCCAGATAATGTGTTTGATGCGAGAATTATTTCGGTTGATCAACATGCCAATGGTATATTATTTATAACACTCGTTCCTAGTGATATAAAGGGATCTCCCAGTCGGCTCACTCCAAGGGAGAATTTCTCAATTGATCAGCGTAATCATTCTGGAATAATAGGGGTGGCTCTTGCCGCATATCTCAACAACTTAACTGTACGGGTTCTAGTAAACCCGAATGCCGATGAGAGACCGGGAGGCGTTCGCGTAATAACCTCAGTTGCAATTCGACAGGAAGGCGTATTCCCATATATGAGAGTAGCTCCGGTAGGCGATTTGTTTCCAGAGCCAAGCCAAGTAGGCGAACCTCCATCTGCAGCAGAACTTCCGTCAGATGGTATTGACAAACCCGAAGCAATGCCAAAAGATACGAATCCATTTGGGTTGACAAGAAATTCGGTAAATTTAAAATATAGTTCTTCTGGCGAAATAGTTTCCCCTTCAGCATCAAAACGATCTGAAGACTATTATCAAAATCTTTTGAAGTCGTTAGTTGAAGAACTCCAAAATAATATTGGTATGATGGCTGAACGATCGCTAAAAGAAAATCAACGATTGATTTCGAAATTAGCAGAACTAAATAAGCAAATTGCGAATGATCATGATTACGAATGATAAGGTAAAAATCTAATTATGAATTCGATATGATCATAACTTTGTGAAAACGGATTTTCGATGCGTGTCATGACCTCACCCTGGTTGAGACGGTTGATCGGCGTGTCGGGTTGACCTATCCCCCCGTCGCCTTCGGCGTGCTTCGCGACCTTCCCAAATGGGAAGAGGGCTTAATACCCGATGGGTTTGTTGAGTTTCCAAAGCAATGTACATTTTCGAGAAGCAAAAGCCTCTCTCCTTTAGGAGAGACGGGAGAGAGGTTTGGTAATTCTGTATGCCGTGGCATGGATGTGTCCCTTGCGGATGATTATACCGCTGTCACCTCTTTTACCTTTCGAGATAGCTCATCCAAATACAAAAAGGCAAAATTAGGATGAAATGAATTAGCGTAGTCCCAACATTACCAAACAAATATATAAAAGACCCAAACCGATAATTAAAATAAAAGGTGATAGTAACAAAATGTTTTTGGCATTGATTGGCATGGGTCGTTCTATGGTCATCGGCTTGAGTTTTTCACATACAGGAACAGACAATATCCCTGTATCCACTTGTTCCTCTGTGTACTGTTTAACAGCAATCAGATCATCCAGTCCCATAGAGTGATTACATGCACTCCATGTGAAAAGATATCCTTTTTCTGCAATGAAGACGGGGATAAATAGTATGTTGAACCAGCCTCTCCACCTTTCAATAGTACATTCGGAATATTGGCCGCATATACAACACTTATGTTGAATCATTCCAAGTTTTTTTAAACGATAATAGATTCCAAAATGCATTGCTCCTCCATTTCACGGTAAGAAACGACATTTCAATATCCCTTACTATAAGAACTTTACTTTAATTGCGATGATTGATCGGCGTGTCGGTTGGACCTATCCCCCCGCCCTTCCCAAATGGGAAGAGAGCTTGTTGCACGATGAATTAGCTTCTCCCCCGTGGGGGAGACGGGAGAGGGGTTATGTGACGATTCCATTTCTGTGTGCCTAATGATGTTGTCGTCCAAAATGCGTAACAGATCGCTGAAGTCGGAGTTGACGAACATCCTGTCCCTTTACCTTCATGTAGTGGACGATCATTTCCCAAACGGTATCGAACCGCGCTTTCGGTGGCTGTCCCTGCCAGAATTTCAGGTCAAATGACCTATCCATATCCTGTAGTTTGCCTCTGCGTTCCATGAAATTGGTTCTCATGTCCTGATTCTACCTTATTCTTGGAGGCGGCTAATCAAAGTGGTAGGCGGGAGAGGGGTTATGTGATTCTGTGTGCCGTGGCATGGGCGTGGTCCCTTGCGGGGGATTATACCGCCCCTCTGTCGGCTGGACATCTTCGCGAAGCACACCTTTAGGTGCCCCCAAATTCCAAAAAGCGGAATTTTGGGGAGAACTGGTTGTCAATGCTTCGCGTCCCCGGCATCCTCGGCAGGGACGTAGATTTCGGGGATGAAGGTCTGGTCCGTGATCGGCGGGCGGACGTAGCCGACATCATCTTGGCGGGGCGGCAGGATGATCGGTTCAGGGGTCAGGTCTTCGTATTGGATCGTATGGAGCAGGTGTGTGATGCAATTGAGGCGGGCGCAGCGCTTGTTGTCGGCATTGACCACATACCAGGGAGCCTGTTTGATGTCCGTGTGGGCGAACATCTCATCCTTGGCTTTGGAATATTCCACCCAGCGCGATCGCGACTGCAGGTCCATGGGGCTGAGTTTCCAGCGTTTGGTGGGGTCATCGATCCGCGCTTGGAAACGTAGTTCCTGTTCGTGGTCACTGACCGAGAACCAGTATTTGATCAGGATGACCCCCGAGCGGACCAGCATCCGTTCGAATTCCGGGACGGAGCGCAGGAACTCCCGGTATTCATCCTCCGTGCAAAAGCCCATCACCCGTTCCACGCCGGCGCGGTTATACCAGCTGCGGTCGAACAGGACCATTTCCCCTCCCGCCGGAAGATGCGGGATGTAACGCTGGAAATACCACTGGGATTTCTCGCGCTCGGTCGGAGCCGGCAATGCCACAACGCGGCAGACGCGCGGATTGAGGCTTTCGGTGATGCGCTTGATCACACCTCCCTTGCCCGCGGCATCCCGCCCCTCGAAAATGACCACCACCTTCAATTTCTTGTTGCGGATCCACTCCTGCAATTTTATCAATTCCACCTGCAGGCGCGCCAGTTCCTTTTTGTAGGTTTTCTTGTTAATTGCGATCTGCTCATCCGGCGGGACTGTGATGACCGCTTCATACTGTGCCACGGTCATGGATTTGGTGTCGTTTGGATTTCTCTTGCCGGAACTGTCGCTGTTTTTCTTCTTTTTGTTCTTCTTGTCTTTTTTTGACATCTTTTCCTCCACGCATTGCAGGATGAAACAGGTGCGCCGTTTGACGCTTTGCCCGGTAACCCCCAACTCTTTTTTCCAACAAGGATTATACCGCCATTGCGTATCCCCCAAATCATCACGGTGTTTTATAGGCAAGCCACTTTATTGGTGTAGAAAGGACAATTTACCATGACCTACGTACTCGTTCGTGCCACAGTGGGAGACGTTCGGCAATGGAAGAAGGTGTTCGAAGAGATCACCCCCATGCGAAAGAATGCAGGCTCGGTTGGAGTTCGGGCGTTCAGCAGGGTGGACGGAGCCAGCGAGGTTGTGATCCTCGGTCATTATTCCGACAAGGAAAAGGCGATGCAGATGTTCCAGTCCCAGGACTTCCGCGATGCATCGGCTCGCGCAGGCGTCAAGGCGCCGCCGGAAGTGATCTTCCTCGACGAATTGCTCGATCTGCCAGCGTAAAAGCCATCCAAAAAGAATTCGGAGGGGGCTTTTTCATATCTGGCAGCGGGCACAGCCTCTTGATTCCATGGGCTTTCGGGCTGGCAGGATCGACCCGTTGGCGGTCTCTTCCATCTGCCGAAGTTGGATGGATTGGTATTCAAGTACAATCCCTGCATGCCCAAACTCTACGCCATCCCTCTCAACGAGATTCGTCACGAGCATATCGTGGTGAATTCACGCTTCATTGCCACGCTCGCGCCTGTCTTTTCCGTGGAGGAGGCGCGGGAGTTCATCGCGCGGATCAAAAAGGAATTTGCGGACGCGACGCACAATGTCCCTGCGTATATCATCGGCGGCGGGAACACGGTTACCGAGTTTTGCTCGGACGACGGCGAACCCGCAGGGACAGCGGGCAAGCCCGCGCTGGCTGTCCTGCGCGGCAGCGGACTCGGCGATGTGGCGGTGGTGGTGACGCGGTATTTCGGCGGGACATTGCTGGGAACGGGCGGGTTGGTCAAGGCGTATACCGAGTCCACGCAGATGGTGATCAACGCGGCGGAGCGCGGGAGGCGTATCCCTGTGCATGTGGTGATGCTGGCGATCCCGTATAACCTGTTGGAACGCGTGCGGTTGATGACAACGTGTCACAACGGGGAAGTTATCAATGAAGATTATGTCGCAGATATAACGATGACCCTGCAATTCCCCGTTGAATCGTTCGATGGGTTTCAGGAAGAACTCCGTGAGGTCTCTGCGGGAAAGTTGAAGGCGGAGGTCATCGAGACGCGCGAAACGATTGTAGCGGTGGATCCGTCGATTTAACGGGATCAACTTTCGGCGGCGCGTGAAGCGGGGGTATTATCCAAAATCGGGTATATAATATCCGGAATCATCCAGCCGGTTAGTCATCGTATTTGTTTCCAAGTCAGAGGAGAGAGCATGGATCAACCAACATGGATCGGGCGGACTCTTAGCAATCGTTACAAGATCGAGGCGCTGCTGGGGCAGGGAGGCATGTCGGCGGTCTATAAGGCGACCGACCCCAATCTTAAAAGAGTTGTTGCGATCAAACTTATTCACTCGCATCTATCAACCGACCCTTCGTTCGTGATGCGCTTCGAAAGCGAAGCCGCGGCGGTCGCCAGCCTGCGTCACCCCAACATCGTCCAGGTCTATGATTTCAACAACGATAACGGCGTCTATTACATGGTGCTGGAGTTCGTCCCCGGCGAGACCCTTCAGGACCGGATGAAACGCCTCAGCGATGACAAGCGAAAACTTTCGCTGGAAGAGGCGCTCAAGTTCACTGCCAACATCGCGGATGCCGTCGGCTATGCCCACCAGCGCGGCATGATCCATCGCGATATCAAGCCCGCCAACATCATGCTCGATGTGCAGGGACAGGCCATCCTGATGGACTTCGGCATCGTCAAGATTTTGGGCGGCGATAGTCACACTTCCACCGGGGCGGTGGTCGGCACGGCGCGTTACATGTCGCCGGAGATCATCCGCGGCGAGGTCGCCGACCATCGTTCGGATATCTATTCCCTCGGCGTCACGCTGTATGAAATGTTGAGCGGTCGTCCGCCATTCGTGGCTGATTCCGCCATGACGCTGATGATGATGCACTTGAACGACCCCGTGCCCGATGTGCGCGGCTTTCGACCGGATATTCATCCCGAGACGGTTGCCATCCTTGAGAAATGTCTCGCCAAGAATCGGGAGGACCGTTATCAATCGGCAACGGAATTATCCGCAGATTTGAAGCGCGCGCTCGCGCAGCCTGCCGGACAGGCAACCTCTGTGGGACTCAAGAAACCGTCTGCCACGGATGAAAAGACGGAATTGCAGCCGATGCCTTCCGCCTCCAAACCGGACCCCGTGCCTGCCTCCGCCACATATAGCGTTCCCCAGCCCGCGCCTCCGACCACCACCACGCCGCCGCCACCTCCATCGCAAGCAAAGTCACCGTCGTTTTTCGGGTCCCGCCGCAACTTGTGGATCGCGGGCGCAGGGCTCTTGTTCCTTTGTTGTTTTGCAGGTGTATTTGCCCTGCGCGCCAATAACCTGCTCGGAGACAGGGCGCCCACCGAGACGCCGACCAGTCCGCCGCCAAGCGCCACCGCGGAAGCCTCGCCGACCGAACCGGTCGCGTTGGCTCCAACTGAAACGTTCACACCCGAAGCCACTCCCACCAATACGGAAGTGCCTTATACGCCCACGCCGGAAACGCCCTATGTTGTGATCACCGGAATCCGCCTTGAGAACAACACCTATGTTGTGGATTATGAAGTCCATAACTTCCCGCAATCGCCGCAACTGCACGTCCACATGTTCTTCAACACCGTCCCGCCGGAACAGGCAGGCTCCCCGGGCTCTGGTCCCTGGAAGCTGACCTGGGGACCTTATGGCGATCCTCCCTTCACGCAATATGGTGTGGCGAACCGTCCTGCTGGCGCAACGCAGATGTGCTCGTTGGTTGCCAACCCGAACCACTCCGTGCGGTTGAACACCGGGAATTGTTTTGACCTGCCGCAATAGATTCAGTGATGAAATCGAACAAAGACCGCCTGTGATGTTTCTCCACAGGCGGTCTTTGTTTTTTGCAGATATGTTCAGGCGTTGGCTTTACTCATACGCCAGTGTGTCCCTTACCGTCAGGCGCGATGCCCTTCTTGCCGGCAGGGCGCTGGCAATGGCGGATATGACGATGGTCGCGAACAACCAGGAGAGGATCCCGGTCGCGCCATAGACCGCGTTCATGGGAGTGGTAAGCAGCGCCACGCCCACCCCGTAGCAAAGGATGTATGTGATGGGGACTGCGAAGAGGATGCTGATCGTCCAACTGATCAGGCCAACCACCAGCCCCTCCACAATGACGATGCCTTGGATGTTGCCATTGGATGCGCCGATGGCGCGCATCACGCCGATCTCGCGCGTCCGCTCCAGCACGTTGATGCTCATCGTCCCGGCAAGTCCCAGCCCGCCGACGATGGCGATCAGGGTCGCCATGACCAGCATCATGTAGACCAGGACATCGGTCTGTGATTTCTGCTGGTCGACGAAATCTGCGCCCAGACCGGCGCTGTTAAATTGGATGCCTTTTTCTTCATACAATGTTTGGATCTGTTCGCTGACTTTTTGTTGAAAGCCCTTGTCGTGCTGGTCGGTCAGGATCCGCAGGGAATAGACCTGGTTGGGGCGACCGATGAGACGGCTGATATATTCGTAGTTCACGTAGAGCAGTGGCGGGTTGACATTGCCCACGATCGTGTAGATGCCGATGATATGCCACTTCGTTTCCTTGCCGTTGACTTCTATGGTCAGCCAGTCGCCCACCTTCAATTCCGGGAATTTGTCCAGCAGGTGGTTGCCGATGACCACCGCGTTCTCATCACCGGTTGCAAGCCAGCGTCCCGCAATGATGACCGGGTCGATCAGCGTGGATGTGGACGGCGGCGCGACGAACATGATCTGCGTGCCCGCATCCTCCCCCTCGGTGATCAGCGTACCTTCCACTTCCGTCCAGCCTTCCACGCTCGAAATCCCGGGAATGGCCTGTGCAAGCGTGGCAACTTCATCGTAGCGGTAATAGCGCCCGAACGAGACGTTGATGTCCGCCAGGATGTATCCCTGAATATCTTCGATTGCCTGGTTGAACGAATCCCGCAGGTTGTAAACACCGATGAAGATCGCACCCCCGAGAACGAGCGTGAACAGGGTCAGGCCGAGGCGGAGTTTGCGGCGAAATACGTTCCGCAGGGAGAGACGCATCGGGCGCGGAATGATCAACGCGGCACGGCTCACACTCTTGACCTTCGGCGATATGTTTCCGCCGATGCCGTAATCGCTGATCGCTTCACGTACGGTAATGCGCACACTGTTCAGCACAGGCCACAGGGAGGCCAGCAATGGCACAAGCATCGATACGATCGCCTGCTGGACAATGGCTTGCCGGTAGGGATGGAATGGAAGATGGGCAAGGTTGATGAAGGCTGCCATCCCGGTCCCCACAACCTCGGTTGCATAACTGGAGAGCGGCACGGCAATGGCAAAAGCCGCCAGTCCAAAGCCAAGGACCAGGATCAGATACATGAAAAAGATCTGACCCGTCCCGCCGCCAACAGATTTCATGATGCCGATCTGGCGCGTCTGCTGGGTCATGATCGCGGTGACGGTGTTGATGATCAGGAAGGCACTCAACAAAACGGTCATGTAACCGAGCGTGCCGAGCAGGAAGAACGCGCCCTGCATGATGCTCCAGGCAGGGTGGTGACCGGGCTGGTATACGTTCACAAAATAGACGGTTGTGCCCGCGCGCTCCACGCGGTCGGCTACTTTCTGGGCGATTTCCGTCACGTGCTTTACATCGGTTTGCTTCTCGGCGACACTGATGGCAAGCTGGTTGTAATTCCTCGGACCGCCAAGCCACTCCAATGTATTGGGTGTGACGTACCCAGCCATTGCGCGAGCAAAACTGAAGGGGGGCGCAGTGAGATCGTGGATATAACCAGCCACTTTCAACTCGCGTCGTTTCCCATTCGACTGCTCGATCGTGATCGTATCCCCGGTCTTGTATCCCAACGGCATGGCTGAAGAATCGATCAGGATTTCATGTTCCCCGAGCGGCGGGATGCTCGTCTCGCCATCCGCCGGTCGAATTTTATTGACGGTGAGTCCGGCAGGGTCTTTCACCGCATTGATTTGGATGGTGATCGGGTCCCCTTCCCTGGGGATCACCTGGGCTCCAATGATGGATATGCCTTCCACTCCATCCACGCCGGGGACTTCACGCGCCAGTCTCACCATGTCATCGTCCAGGGGATAGGCGGAGACAGTGCCTTCGGATGGACTGCTCGACTGGTAATCGACTTCCATGCTGTCCACAATATATTGGTTCATACTGCTGGTGAACCCAACCGCAAAAGTTCCGACCATGATGGTCAGTATGGTCAGAAAGGTGCGCGACTTGTTACCCCAGAGATCAGCCCAGATCTTCTTCCAACGACTGGCGATCATGACGGCGTCCCCCGTAAGCGGATGTTCTCCGCCTCATTCTGTTCGGCCATCTGATGCAGCGCCTCACGCGTGACCTCGGACTGGTTCAGCAATTCGCTGAGTTTGTCATACCCCAGAACCAACACCTCGACCGGTCCACTTTCGGAGGCGCGCACCGATGCATGACGTTTGTGCCCGTGGAAGAAAGCCATTTCACCGAAGACTTTCCCCGGTCCCAACTGCAGGGCAATCACATCCGATTGGTTGGCACGCGGCAGGACCACCTCTACCGTTCCCCTGGATACGATGTAGAACGTATCGGCATTGGCTCCCTCTGTGACGATCATGCTCCCCGCTTCGAACATTTGGACCCTGGCATTACGCGTCGCCCATAACATTTGTTCCTGCAGCAGAGACGGCATGGCTTTGGCAACATATTCGTTGACGATCTCACCGTCGGTGATGAGGGCGGTGCGGTGGGTGCGCTTGGCAAGCCCGCTGTCATGTGTGACGATGATGATGGTCTTGCCTTGCGCCACAAGGTTCGTGAACAATTCGAACACACTATCGGCGGTCTTGGAGTCCAGGTTGCCGGTCGGTTCGTCCGCGATGACCACAGGCGGATCGTTTGCCAGCGCTCGGGCGATCGCGACACGTTGCTGTTGTCCGCCGGAAAGGGCGGTGGGAAGTTTATAGGCGTGTTCCTTCAACTCCACCATGTCGAGCAGTTCAAGCGCACGTTTCTCGCGTTCCCGCATGGGGTAGGTGCGGCAGAAATCCATTGGCAGCATGATGTTTTCGACCACCGAGATGGTCGGCAAAAGCTGGAAGAACTGGAACACAATCCCCAGGTTTTTTCCGCGCCAGCGCGCCATGCGGTTTTCATTTAATTCATGGACCGCCGTCCCGTTCACGAACACTTCACCGGAGGTGGGACGATCGATGCCGGTGATCATGTTCAGCAGGGTCGACTTGCCGCTCCCCGATTTGCCTATGATGCTGACGAATTCGCCTGCTTGAATCTTCAGGTCGATGCTGTTCAGGGCATGGAAATCGCCGATGGCGGTCTTGTAATATTTGTTAACGTCGCGCATGTCGATGATTGGGCGGCCATCGCCGGCGTCTTTTCCGTTTTGGGTTAAGATGGACATAAGGACCTCGGTTGGTTGACTCCGCCACAACGCGGACTGTTACTCGAATTTCACTTCGGCGGTCATGCCCCAGCGCATAGCTGGGTGGGTGTCGGTCAACAGAACGGTTACTTCATAGACCACATCGCCCTGGTTCTCGGAGTAGCTTTGACCAATGGATAGGATTTCACCCTTGAGTTCCACGTCCGGGATGGCATCCAGTGCGAGGGTCACCGGCTGACCGTTCTTCAGCTTGACGACATCGATCTCGGTCACATCCGTGGTGACGACGATCCAACTGGATGTGTCTGCGATCGTCACGGCAGCCTGCCCGGCGCTGATCGAACCGCCAGTCTTTGCGTTCAGATCTGCCACCACGCCATCGAACGGGGCCGTGACCGTGAATGCCGCCAATGCCGCTTTTGCCGCGGTCAACCGCGCATCGAGCAGGGGCAATTGATCGGTGTCCGGTCCATCCTTAAGGCGGTCGTAAGTATTCTGTGCCTTGTCTAGTTCAGCCTTTTTCAAGGCGAGGTCATTCTCGGCTTCGATGATCCAATCCTCCGGAGCCGGACCCTTGAAGGTTTTGATCTTGTATCGGTATTCATATCCTCGCGGTGTTTGTACGAGGTACACCTTGTTCTGGGTTTGTGGGATTCTCCGATCGGTTTGTAGATAGCGCAGATAGTTGTCCGCCTTGGTGAAGGCTTCCTGTGCCTCCCGCAAGTCGATGACCGCCTGGGCGAAGTCTTCACCCCTGGAGTTTGTGAGGTCATCCATCGCTTTTTGGGCGTTGGCGAGTTCCAGTTGGGCGGCGGCGTAATTCGAATCCAGTTCGTTACCCAGTCGGATCAGTTCCTGGCCCTGCTTCACTGCCTGCCCTTCCTGCACCAGCACTTCGCTGATCACACCGCTGGTGGTGAAGGCGATCTCCACATACTGGATGGGCTCCAGCCGTCCTTCGGCGATGATGGCATCGTCTGCGATCACGGTCGGGATGACCTCTGGCGTGGGCTGTACAGTACTCCCTGCAGATGAACATGCGGTAAAGAACAAACTCAAAACGATGAAGAGAATGGCGGTTTTTGATTTCATGGTTTATGCCTCCGGGTTCCTCTTTATGATACAACTTAATTCGGAAAAAGTCCCCCACCTGTGGGCGAGTCTCTACCTAGTCAGGTGGATAGGGCAATGACTTTCTTTTCATGTACGCATGGACTGGTACCGGGTTGCAATGCCGCGGCTAATTCCATTCCTGGGAACCGTTTCGTAGAACAAATATTCGGGTTATACTCTCCAAGAGACCGGCGCGTGCCTGTCAACTTTATCAATGGAGGCTGAAATGGATCTTGGTTCCGTCAATTGGCTGGCTGTGGTTGTTTGCGTGGTTGTCAGTATGGTCAGTGGGTCACTCTGGTATAACCCGAAGACCTTTTTCCCTGCCTGGTGGCACGGTATTGGGAAATCAGGGGAGCCCGGCATGCAGGGGAACATGGGCATGACCTGGGCATTGACGGTCCTTTCTTCTTTTGTGCAGGCTGTTGCGATGTCGTTCATGGTTGATTCGATGGGGAGCACCACCGCTGGTTCTGGAGCGCTGACCGGTTTCATGCTCTGGCTTGGCTTCATTGCACCGACCTATCTTGTAAACAAGCTTTTTGCCGGTCATGGCTTGAAGGTCTGGGCGATCGAAGTCGGCAACCATCTGGTCAACTTTTTACTCTTCGGCGCGATCCTGGGTGCCTGGCAGTAAAAGAAAAAGTTAATGAACGGGCGGTTCAACACCGCCCGTTCGCATGGTATCAAAGGAGGAGACATGATCTATAACGATGAAGAAGCCCGCAAAGACGCTGAGTCCATCGGGATGACCGTCTATTATGTCTTTCTGCTCAAAAAGGGACCAACGTGGACTCCGGACGAGACGCCGGAGGTCAATGCCCTGCAGGAGGCGCATCTGGCAAACTATCGCCGTCTGGCAGAGATGGGGAAGTTGGTACTCACGGGTCCTTTCCTAGATTCATTTCAATTGAGCGGTGAAATGCGCGGCATGGGGGTGTTGCGAGCCGACTCCTATGAAGAAGCATTTGAATTGATCAGCACTGACCCAATGGTCAAGGCAAACCGCCTGACGTTTGAGTTGCATGCCTGGATGATCAAAAAGGGCATGCTTCCATAAAAACTTTAATGTAAACATCTTGACTTAAATGGATGCGCGGTTAAAATAGAACATGCGTTCTAGTTATAAAAGGAGGACGGATGTCTGATACCAATCATCGATTCCCGCTGGCATTGGAGGCGCTTGCCGAACTCAAGATGGAGATGCAAGCATCGTCCTCTGGATCCTCTACGCCTCAGGCGAAGCCGATGCCCGCCGCGCCATCCCTGAACAGTGTCCTGTCTGAGATCGGTCCGCTACCGCGTGAGGCGTTATTCCTTGGCATTGCATCAGATGGCTTGCCCGTACTCTTGAACCTGCATGATCCATTGCCGGGACCCCTGCTGGTCACCGCAGATGCAGGCGCGGGAAAAACAATCTTCCTGCAAACCATCGCACAATCACTGGTCCACACTCACAACCCGGAGGATGTGCAATATGGTGTGATCACAAAATATCCGGAGGAGTGGGAGGGTGTGAAACAAACCGGGCATTGTGTTGGGATTTTCCCCACATTCCATAACAGTGCCCAGGATTTCATCCTCTCGCTGGCCTCCTGGGCACATGAAAATAAAAACCCGAGGCAGGCCATTCTGTTGATGATCGATGATCTCGAAGAAGTTGCAAGGCTGGACTTTGATACCGTGCAGAATCTGCGCTGGCTCTTGTTGCGCGGCCCGGCGAGACGGGTGTGGCCGGTCATCACGATGAACGCGGAGAGATATGGTCAGGTCCTCGCATGGATCCCGGGCTTTCGGACAAGGATCTTTGGTCGGATAAAGGATGGGCGCGTCGCCGGGGCGCTGGGCGGGGACAAGGCCTCAGCGTTCGATACGCTTGAGCCGCGGGTTCAGTTTTCCCTGCGCGAGAGCGAAAATTGGATCCGCTTTTGGCTGGCAGTTTGCTAGCCGCGTTGTCCTGATTGTGCTAGAATCTAGAGGTGTATGCATGAAGTTTGGCGGTCCGGCAACAGAGGGAATCTTGTTTCACTTCCTGGCGCCTGGGTGTCTGTGATCCCCGTAATCATGCACAATCGATCCGTTCTGCCAGGTGGTTGCTTCACTCCCTGGCGCACACTCAGGAGATGAGGAATTTATGGAAGCGAAACTCTATGTTGGAAACCTGCCGTACACCACAGTGGATGCTGACCTGCAGACCCTGTTCTCACAGGCTGGCACCGTGAAGTCTGCGCAGGTGATCAAGGACCGCGAAAGTGGACGCTCAAAGGGCTTTGGCTTTGTTGAGATGTCCTCGCCGGATGAAGCCAATGCCGCGATCAATATGTTCCACGGCAAAGACTTCAACGGACGTCCGCTCACTGTCAATCTCGCCCGCCCACGCGAAGACCGCCCTGGTGGCGGTGGCTTTCGTCGTGGCGGAGGTGATCGCAGGCGCGACAGCGGTGATCGTAGAAACGAGTTCTAATTCGTTTTGAAGTTTGTAGTTTGAGCCAAATGGGCGGCGCCAACCATTTGGCTCAAACTGTTTTATGGGACAAATACGTGCCTGAAAAAAAATTCATTCGGGAATATCGTGCGGAGGATTTCGATGCGGTGACGATCCTGTGGCGGGTCGCGCGTGAGAAGACCCTGCCGGAATTTCAACAGGCAAAGGGGCATTTCTTCTACGAAGACCAGGGGTATTTTCGCGACCACATTTTGCAGAACGACAGGGTGTGGGTGGTGGAACTCGATGGCGTTCCGGCGGCTTTCATCGCAATGAAGGATGATTTTATAGACCATCTCTATGTTCATCCCGATCATCAAGGGCGCGGGATCGGCAAAGTTCTGCTTGATTTCGCCAGGAGCCAGTCGCCGAATCATTTATGGCTTTACACTTTGCAGATCAACGTCAAAGCCCGCGCCTTCTATGAGAAGAACGGGTTCACCGCTGAAAAGTTCGGGATCAGCCCTCCGCCGGAGAACGAACCGGATGTGGAATATCATTGGCGGAAACGTTAATTCTGGATGTGTAATTCGGGAATCGCATTTTACGTATTGCCCATTCCGTTTTAGAATTTGTTCATGCCTGAAAATATTCGACCAGTCTACATCGAAATAGATCTCCCTCGACTCAGAAAAAATATCGAAGCGATCCGTCAGCATGTAGGTGCGGCAAAGATCATGCCGATGATCAAAGCCAATGCCTATGGCCACGGCGTGGACGGGGTGGCGCCTTACATCGAGCCGTATGTGGATTACTTCGGCGTCGCGATCGTCGAAGAGGGGATTCATCTGCGCAACCTGGGCATCACAAAACCGATCCTTGTGGCAGGCGGGACGCTTGCGGAACAAGTTCCGTATTTTGCGGAATATGACCTGACCCTGACCGGCTCATCCGTTGCATTACTGGATTCCGCTGATGAAGTTTCCCGTTCGACCGGGAAACGCATCAAGACTCACCTGAAATTTGATACCGGCATGGAAAGGGTGGGCGTCCACGAATATGAAGCGGAGTCACTGATCGAAAGATCGGCAGCGTGTAGTCATTTGGACATTGAAGGGATCTACACCCATCTTGCCAACTCTGAAGTCCCAGATAAAAAATATTCCAGTTTGCAATTGGAACGTTTTCACGAAGTCCTTGACATTTACAACAGGAGAAGCATCCCGGTGCCTCCATTGAGACACGTTTGTAACTCGGGCGGAATTTTGACTCTGCCAGAGGCGCATTTCGACATGGTGCGTCCGGGCATCATGTTCTATGGGGTATACCCGGGGAAGGAGATGGAGAGGGTCGTTGAGGTAAAACCTGCCGCCACCTGGCACGCGCGCGTTTCCTATTCGAAGCGGACGCGGCCGGGGCGGCCGGTCAGCTATGGGTCGTTGTGGCAGGCTGAAGTTGAGACGCGAATCGTCACGATCCCATGCGGCTATGCGGACGGTTATTTCCGTCGCATGACAAACCGGGCGCAGGTGGAGATCCGCGGAAAACGATATCCGCAAGTGGGGCGCATCTGCATGGATCAATTCATGGTGGATGTTGGCGACGAGGAGGTGCAGGTCGGCGAGGATGTGGTCCTGCTCGGCGGCGGGATCAGCGCGGAGGACCTGGCAGAGTGGACGGGCACGAACGAATACGAAGTGCTGACGAACATCAGCGCGCGCGTGCCGCGCGTGTATGTCGGTGAGTGATGGTAGAATGGGGCGATTTCCTTTGAGGTGAACCGTGAAAAATTTATTTCATAGATATTGGCAGATCGCAACGATCGCGATGGCGATCGTTATACTGGATCAATGGACGAAGGAGCTTGTACGGACACACATCCCTTTGAGCGGCTCCTGGCTGCCTGAATCGTTGGCATGGCTTTCCCCGTATGCGCGAATTGTTCACTGGTATAACACCGGCGCGGCGTTCGGCATGTTCAAGCAGGGGAGCATGGTATTCACTGTGCTTGCCTTCGTGGTGATCGGATTGATCCTGTATTACTATCCACAAGTGGAGAAGGCGGATTGGTCTTTGCGGATCGCGATGAGCATGCAGCTGGGTGGTGCAACCGGCAACCTGATCGACCGCCTGACCATCGGGCATGTGACCGATTTTATTTCGATCGGGAAATTCCCGGTGTTCAATGTGGCGGATGCCAGCATCACCGTCGGGGCGGTGGTTCTTTTCCTGGGTGTCTGGATGATGGAAAGAGCCGAGAAGAAACAGCAATCCACAGGGCAGGATCAGCCGAACGAATCTCCCAAAGAAGCGACAAGTGAGTGACCGTGTTCTGACTTTCGATTTCGATCATGAAACTCCTGAGCGGCTCGATAAATTCCTGGTCGGGCAGTTGCAGGAGTTTTCGCGTTCGCGCATCCAGGGTTTGATCGCAGACGGTTTTGTGGACGTAAACGGTCGCGCCGCCCGGAAGTCTGGTCAAACACTGGAGAGCGGATTCAAGGTGACGGTCCGGATCCCGCCAGTCGAACCGACGGACCTGATCCCCGAGGATATTCCGTTGAACGTCCTCTTCGAGAATGAAGATGTGATCGTGATCGATAAACCGTCCGGCATGGTGGTTCACCCCGCGGCTGGTCATTCATCGGGAACCCTTGTCAACGCTGTGTTGGGATACGACCCGGAGATCGAAGGCATCGGTGGTGAAGAGCGCCCGGGGGTTGTGCATCGGCTTGACAAGGAAACTTCCGGTTTGATCCTGATCGCCAAAAACGAACGCGCCCATCGCTGGCTGCAGGAGCAGTTCCGCCTGCGGAAGGTGGAGAAAACCTACCTTGCCCTCGTGGACGGCAAACCGCCGACGCCCGCCGGTCGGGTGGAAACCTACATCGGGCGCGACCCGGGTCATCGCAAGCGGATGGCGAATGTTTCGGAGAGCCGCGGGCGTGAAGCGATCTCGGAATACCGTACGGTCGAGGAGTTCAAAGATCATACCCTGCTTGAGTTTCATCCTCTTACCGGGCGCACGCATCAGATCCGTTTGCATTGCGCATTTCTGAAGTGCCCGATCGTGGGGGATGAGGTGTATGGGAGGAGAAAACCAACTGTGGAGATCGAGAGACATTTTTTACATGCGCATCGGTTGAAGATCATCCTCCTCGGAGAGACAAAGCAGAGAGCCTTTGAGTCCCCGTTGCCCGAAGAATTGGAGCAGGTTCTAAAATCCTTAAGAGGTTAAATGGCCGGGAAGCACCTGATCCTCGTAAAGCATTCCATCCCTGTGATCGTTGAAAATTTGCCAGCGCGCGAATGGCGGCTTTCCAGTGAAGGACGTTCGCGTGCTCTGAAGCTGACTGGTCAATTGTCCGTGTACTCGCCGGAGGTCATTATTTCCAGCAATGAACCCAAGGCAATGGAAACTGCTGAAATTCTTGCAAGGGAATATGGTTTGAAGTTCCTTGTTGTGGATGGTTTGCATGAGCATGATCGTCGGAATGTACCCTTTCAATCCATGGAGGAATTTCGGCGTTCGGTCCGCCAGTTCTTCGAACGACCAAGGGAGCTTGTGTTTGGAAACGAAACGGCAGAACAATCCAACGACCGTTTTGCCAAAGCTGTCCACTCTGTGGTGGATTCCCATGAAGCGGAAACGATTGTGATTGTTTCGCACGGCACGGTCATTTCCCAATATGTGTCGCGGTTGGTCGGTTGCTCCGCTTATTCATTGTGGGAGGAGCTTGGATTGCCATCCTATGTTGTCCTTGATATGGAAAGAAAATTCCTACTAAAAAAAGCAACCAGCGTATAGGAGATGATATGGAGTACATTGATCTGCGTTCCGATACAGTGACGAAGCCAACGCCGGAAATGCGCGAAGCAATGGCGGAGACTGAGGTGGGGGACGATGTTTTTCGTGACGATCCAACCGTCAACAGGCTGGAGGCGATGGCGGCTGAGAAAATGGGCAAGGAGGCAGCCATCTTTGTTCCATCGGGAACGATGGGAAATCTAATCGCATTGCTGGTCCACTGTCAGCGCGGCGACGAGGCGATCGTGGGGGACCGGTCTCATATCTATTTGAACGAGGCGGGCGGGATGTCCGCATTGGGCGGCATCCAACCCTGCCCGATCCCGAATCAAAAAGACGGGACGCTTGCCCTCGTTGACATTCTCGCCTCCATCCGGACCGAGGATGTGCATCATCCCATCACACGTCTGATCTGCCTCGAGAACACGCAAAACATTTGCGGCGGCGTGCCGTTGACGCCCGAATATACGCGCCAGGTTGGCAAACTGGCGCGGGACAATAATTTGAAATTACACATCGATGGTGCCCGTATCTTCAACGCGGCTGCTGCACAGAATGTGGATGTGAGGCACCTGGTTGAGCCTGCCCATTCCGTGATGTTCTGCCTGAGCAAGGGACTGGTCTCCCCGATCGGCTCCATGCTCGTGGGGTCACAAAAATTCATTGACCGCGCCCGTCACATTCGCAAGATGCTGGGTGGAGGCATGCGCCAGGTGGGTGTTGTCGCTTCGGCCGGGATCATCTCGCTGGAGAAGATGACGGGTCGTTTGGCGGAAGATCATATCCGGGCGCGCAGGCTGGCTGATGGATTGCGCCAGATCAAGGGACTCCATGTGGACGACGGCTCGCCGTATTCGAACATGGTTTATTTCAACCTTGCAGATGAAGTCCGTATGGGTGCGAAGCAGGTTGCAGAAAAGATGAAGGATCTCGGCGTTTTGCTGGATGCCGATCATCCGCGGCGCTTCCGGTTGGTGACACATTACTGGGTGGATGATGATGCAGTGGAAAAAAGCATCCAGGCATTCAAAACAGTGCTCAGTTAAAAAAAAACAGGACAGGCATTTGCCTGTCCTGTCATTTTTCATCCCAGTGGTCAGCCGCCGGTTCGACCTGGTTGCGTCCGCGCTCTTTTGCAACGTACAGCCTTTTATCTGCAAGATCGATCAGGCGGTAGATCTCATCCGCCTCCTGTGGGAAGACGGCGATCCCCTGGCTCACCGTGGGGATCGGAACCGTCTGTTGATCGCGGTCTTCCACGCGAATAGTTGTCATTGTATGGGCTATTCTGCGTGAGATCTCGTTCGCCTGTTTTCCGCTCGCGCCGGGCAGGGAAATGATGAATTCCTCTCCACCCCAGCGACCGACCGCGTCCGTTTGTTTGATGTGCTGTTTGATCGCCACACATAGCGAGTGCAAAATACGGTCCCCCACCAGATGCCCAAAGGTGTCGTTGTATTGTTTGAAGTAGTCGATATCCAGCATGATCAGGCTGAGCGTGGAGTTGCTTTTCAGTGCCTCGGCTGATTGATCGGCAAGCCGTTTCAAAAAGTATCCGTGGTTAAAGACACCGGTCATGCTGTCGAGACGGGCTTGTTCCTCCACCTGGGCATGGCGGATGGTGTTATCTAGGGCAAGGGTCACATGTTGACCGAGGCTGGAGAGCAGTTCAAGGTCGCCCCGGTCGAACGCGTTGGGGCTGTAGGAGGCAAGCGCGAGGATACCCGTTACATTGGGGGCGCTAAGCGGCACGCCGATCCAGGACAGGCTGGTTTTTTCCCTTCCCATGATGAAATTTTCGATGCCTTCCAGCCGGATCTCCTCCCGCATATCCGGCAGGAACAGTTCCTTCTGATTTTTTATGACCCAGCCTGAAAGTGAGCCTTTGAGCGGCACGCGCGTCCCGTTGTAATACTCGCCATCATCGTAGAAGAGAGGCAGTTCGATCTCATCGTTCTGGCAAATGCCGATAAAGAACGTATCAGCCTCAAGGGTGTCCCGGATCGTCAAATCCAAAAGGGAGATGGTCCGTTCGGTATCCAGTGACTGCATGATCTGGCGGCTGACCCGGTTGATCGTTTCCAGCCTATGGATCTGCTGTTGGGTTGTGAATTTGATCCGGATGATGGCTTCCATGACGACCACGGAGATAATGATCGGAGCAAGGTATTCCAGATAGGATTCGATGTTCACGAGTCCCGGTAAACTTTGAGGCAGGCTGATCGCCAGGATGCCAAACAGTGAAACATAGGCATAAAAGCGGCCTGAGATCGTGGCGATCACCAATACGCCGAAAATTATCAGGACATGAAGAAGTTCCCCGGAATGTTCCGGCAGGATGAACGTGAGACTCCCGAGTGCAAAGCCGGTCACCAGGGCATTTGCGATGCGGTAGGAACTCCGGTGAATGGCAAAGCGGATGACCAGAAAGTGGTTGAGCAAAATGTAAATAATGCCCGCGAACGAATATGTGATCAGGATGACATTTGTTGACGACCGGCTGATGATATCGTCCAGAACAATGCCGAGGAACGTGACCACCGATGCGAAGGTGAAAGGCATGATAAAACGCCGTATCTCGAGGGGCGTAAAAGGTGTAATGGGTTTCTTTGTTTTCATGACGAATGGCTGCTCTCTGTGTAATCAGCATAGGGTATGGTTGAGAGCGCATTCACGATCCTGGGATCAAACAAAACGCCCGCTTGTTCCTGCAGATACCTCAGAGCTTCCTCAGGGGATGATTTTTTACGATAACTGCGTTTGCTGGTCAATGCGTCGAACACATCAGCCACGGCAAAAATGCGCGCCTGGACCGGTATCTCCTCTCCCTTTAACCGAAGAGGGTAACCACTCCCATCCCATCTCTCGTGGTGATAGCGGACAACGGTCATGCATTCCTGTAGAAACGGGATTCTTTCCACGATCCGCGCGCCGATCTCGGGATGCATGCGCATGATCTTCCATTCGTCCTCCGTGAGCTTGCCCGGCTTGTGAAGGATGATGTCGCTGATCCCGATCTTGCCAATGTCGTGGAGAAGTGCGCCTCTTTCCAACGATTTGAGCTGTTTTCCGTTTAACCCAACCTTCCTTGCCAGCAGGCATGCCAGCTCACTCACGCGCTTGCTGTGACCTTCCGTCTCGCGGTCGCGCGCATCCAGGGCGGACATGAGCGCGGAAAGGGTTTCATCGTAAGTGGCTTCCAATTCCTCGTACGCCGCACGGAGCTCCTCCGCCTGCCTGCGCGTTTCTGATAACAGCATCGAACGCTCGAGCGTGACCGCCGCTTGGTTCGCCAGTGTTTGAATGTTGGCATAATTTTGTCCCCGGCTCTCCGGGATGTTCATCCAGAGCGCGCCGACAGGATTTGAACGTGTCAGCAGGGGGTAACAAGCCTGCGAACCCTGATCGACCTGATCGATGATGCTTTGTCCCATCTGGATCGACTGCATGATCCGTTCCATCGGGTGTTGGTGGCGGTTGTGGAAGCCGTTGGAATCCAATTCCACTTCAGCCTGGATTTTTCCATCCGCTGACATGAGCACGATCCCGGTTTCCCTGGCGTTCATGATCTTGTGCGCGGCGCGGACGATCAGCTCTGCCGCGTGGCTCAGTTCCTCCGCCATGATCACGTCTTCACTTAATTGCCGGAGCATGGATGTCATGTTGAGGGTGTTGCGCAGTTCCTGGTACAGCCATGAACTTTCCACGGAAGCGGCCGCCTGGGATGCCAGCAGATCGGCAAGGGACTCGTCGCTTTCTGTGAAGAAAACGCCGTTCTCCTTCCCGAAGGCGATGATCGTTCCGATGCTCAGGCGGTGCAACCGGATGGGGATCGCCAGCGCGCTTCTCAGGTTTGCATGATCGATATCGAGATTCCGGTCGCTGGTGTATTTCCGCAGATCGCGCACCCGGAATGGTTCGCTGGCGTTCAACGCCGCCTGCAATAACGGCTCCTCGGATGGGTTTTCGTTCAACGCGGCGAGCAGGCGCGGCGCATCGCCTGCCGAGGCGGTCCGCGAAAAATTCCCCTGTTGGTCCAATAATGTAATGAAAACAAAACGCGCTTCGAAAGTGTTCCTGGCAAGGATGGCGATTTCCTGGACGGCTGCCTGTGGATCAAGCAGGGTCGTCAGCGAAATCCCTGCTTGGATCAGTTTGGTCAGCCTCTGGTTGTAATTGGAGCGTTCCCAGGCGCGGGTCAATTCATGGGCCACGCCTTCCGCGATGGCAATGTCCACATTGCTGAAGGCATGCGGCTTGTCGGAACTGATCTCGATGACACCCTTGATATATCCCTGGGTCAGGATGGGGATCATGATCTGTGAGCGGGTGTTGTCATTATCGTGAGACGGCGAATAATCCGGATCGAGTGTTGTGTCGTTTACGATCAGGGTTTTTTTATGACGGCTTACGCGCCCCAACAAGCCTTCATGGTCGCCGAGCCTGCGGTTGGGGGGGAGCATGTTTATCATTTTCCCGCTGGAGGCCAGCGCGACAAACTCTCTTGTGCCGGATTCGTGCAGCAGGAGGGATACGAACGAGCAGTTGATTGCGCGTTCCAGCATGTTGATCGCCAGTTGCGCGGCGACGGGAGGGTCGAGTTCGGTTTCCAGTTGCTGGCTGAGTTCGTTTAAATAGGTTAATTGCGTGGTTCGATGTTTTTCCGCATTGAGTTTACGCGTGGTGATCTCGATCTGTTCCTTCAGGGCATCCACATTCGAGTCGTGCGCGGGGACCGGGGTAAACTGCTCGCCGGGTTTGTCAGCGTCTTTTTTCGTTTGTATAAGCCTGAGGGTGGATATGGTATTGACGTTGATCGCGTAGATGGTCAGGGCGGTGATGAGGCCTGTAAAAAGGAATCCGCCTTCTCGTGCGTAGGAGGCGGATGTGTCGAGCAGGGAATAGATACCGATAACGGAGACGGTCTGGATGAAAAGAAAATGCGCGTTGGCGCGCAATCCGATCTTTTGTGCGCGGAGGATCAGGATCAACCAGAGGATGGCGAGGACAAACAAGGTTGCGCCAATGATGGTGATCCCCAGTTCGGATAGTTGTATATACGGGGCTGGTATTGCGGGCAGGAATAATAGTCCCTGCGCCAGCAGGGAGAGTATGCCGGCAATAACCGATGTTATTTTATAAGGTCGCATAGAATTGATAAGTGATTCCCTATTTTATCCTGCATGACTCGGCAATAATGAATGAGTTACTTACAACGTTGAAAGTTATTATCTGATATAATTTTTTGCACTTGGAGCACAATAAGGGGCTGTGACCCTAATCTTTACCGAAAAGAAGAACCCATTATGACAACATTTATAACACTAGCGCAAATTGACCAGGCGGCGGATGCCGTCCGTTCACACACCTCTCACAAGCCGCGCATCGGGATCATCCTCGGTTCCGGGCTGAACTCGATGGCTGAATCCGTTAAAAACGCGGATATCATCCCTTACGGCGACCTGCCCCATTGGCCCGTTTCGACGGTACATGGGCACTCCGGCCGCCTTGTGATCGGGGAACTGGAGGGCCAGCCTGTTTTTGTCATGCAGGGGCGCGTCCATTTTTATGAAGGATACAGCATGTCGCAGGTCACATTACCGGTGCGCGTGATGCTGCGGCTGGGCTTGGAGATGATGTTCGTGACCAATGCAGCCGGGGGTGTCAACCCCGATTTTGAACCAGGCGATGTGATGCTTATCACCGATAACCTCAATATGATGGGCATGACCGGAGCCAACCCTTTGATGGGACCGAACATTGACGAACTGGGTCCGCGTTTTCCGGATATGAGTCAGGCGTATGATCGTGAGTTGATGTCAATGGCAAGACAGGTGGCAAAGAGCGGCAATATCGTATTGCGGGAGGGCGTGTATTGCGGTTTGAGCGGTCCTTCGTTCGAAAGCCCCGCCGACCTGCGCTTTCTGCGCATGGTTGGAGCCGATGCGGTGGGAATGTCCACCGTGCCGGAAGTGATCGTGGCGCGGCACGGCGGATTGCGTGTATTGGGCATTTCGGGCGTCAGCAACAAAGCCAACCTGGATGGCTCGACGATCACCACGCACGAGGAAGTGATGGAAGCCGGCAAGGTGATCACTCCAAAAATCGAATCGATCCTCCGCGGCGTATTGCGGTCGCTTTGATCCCTCCCCGCCATGGGCTCAATCTATCGTTCTCTTGCCACCTATGAGCCTCTGATCTACATCGGATTGGCAATTGCCGGATTATACGCGTTCCGGCGCATGTGGCGTTCGTGGCGCGAGTGGCGCGATTCGGTATATACGCTTGAACGCGAATTCGCATTGAAGCGTCTGGGGCAGGCAACCGCTTTTGGACTTTTGATCCTGTTGCTGTTGTTCGTGGAGTTTTACGTTGCGACGTTCATCGCGCCGTCCCTGCCTGCCACCGATATCATGACCACTCCCACGCTGAATCTTTTGGCAACACCCGTCGGAACGGCACCTCCCGATGGTGAAGTTCCCCTCATCACTCCCGCGGCACAAAGCGGAATGAGCGGTTGTGTGCCGGATGAGATCATGCTCACATCGCCAGTGCCGGGCGAGGAGATCCGCGGCACGGTGGAACTGATCGGAACGGCAGATGTTCCCAATTTCGGATTTTATAAATACGAGTTTGCATCCGTTGGGACGGGGACCTGGGCAACGATCTCTGCCGGTTCGGAGACCAAGCGCAATGAGTCGCTCGGCTTTTGGGATACCACTGCGCTCGCCAACGGTGATTATTTTCTGCAGCTTGTTGTGATCGATAACGTCGGGCAAACCCTTGAACCCTGTGTCATCGCGGTGCGGGTGGCAAACCAGTAACCGGAGTTACCATGGATTCCTTTGAGATTCGCCTTGCCAGTTCAACTGATCTGCCGCGCCTGATGGCGCTGGACCACTCCTGCACGAGCGATTATGTCTGGCAATTGGACTTGCGCCGCGAGCCGGGCCAGGTGGCCGCAAACTTTCGCGAGGTTCGCCTGCCGCGCTCCGTGACCGTGAACTATCCGCACGAGCCATCTACTCTGGCAGACAATTGGGCGAAATATGATCTGGCGCTGACAGCCCTGCGCGGGGAGGTCGCTGTGGGATATGTCTGTGCGGTGGAGGAACATAAGGCCGCCGTTGCCTGGGTGACGGACCTGGTCGTTTCGCCCGAGGTCAGGCGTTCGGGCGCGGCATCCGCGCTTTTAACGGCAACCCAGGCATGGGCGTTGGAAAGAGGCGTGCAGCGCCTGATCCTGGAGATGCAGTCCAAGAACCATGCCTGCATCCGGCTGGCGCAGAAGTTCGGTTTTGAATTCTGCGGGTATAATGACCATTATTACCCAACTCGGGATGTGGCTTTGTTCTTTGGGAGAGTGTTAAAATAAAGCCTGGAAGGTTACATGTTTAACGGTTGGACCGACAATTTATTGGCGGGGTTTCAAATTCTTAATAATATTTTGACCGCGGGAATATCGATTACCGCCTTTTCGTTATTCCTGTATGCCTTGTCGTTTAATTTGCGCGACAGGGTTGCGCGTTCGTTTGCGATCATCCTGTTGTGTGTTGTGGTGGTCTTTACAACAGAGGCCTTGCAGAACCAATCGGTTCCAAATTGGGGGATCGAGTTGCTGCTGCGCTTGCAGTGGATCGGGATCATCTTCCTGCCTCCGGCATATCTACATCTTTCCGATGCGCTTCTGGTGACCGCCGGACGACCCTCGCGCGGACGCAGACGGCTGGCTGTCCGCCTTGTCTATGTTGTGTCTCTGGCTTTCCTGGTGCTGTTGGGGCTCGGGCTGCTCGTGGGCGGTTTGGTCGTGGACGGCAAACCGGCTCCGCATTTACAGCGCACCCCGTGGACGGAAGTCTTCACGGTCTTTTATATTGGGATCATCGCCTGGGCGGGGTATAACTTCATCCGCGCCTATCAGCGGATGCTGACGCGTTCCGGCCAGCGCAGGATGCTGTATCTCATGGCTGGCGCCACAGCCCCGGCACTCGGTTCGTATCCGTACCTTTTGTTTGGTTCCGGACTCGCGTCCCAGTTCCCGATTTTCTTTTGGGTGGTCGTGATACTGATCAATGTACTCGTCGCGATCCTCGTTGTATTGATGGCGTACGCAGTGGCTTTCTTTGGCGTTTCATGGCCCGACCGCGTGGTGAAGAGCCGTTTGTTCAAATGGCTCCTGCGCGGACCGGTGACCGCTTCGCTGGCGTTGAGCGTCATGACCATCGTCCGCCGGGCAGGCTTGTTTTTTGGGGGCGAACCGTATTCGGGTTTTGTACCGCTGGCTGTGGTTGTAACGGTCTTATTGTTCGAGCATATGATCACCCTGCTTTCTCCCTTGTGGGAACGCGCCCTGTTCTTTGGGCGTGACCGGGTGGAGATCCAGTTATTGCAGAACATCGAAGAGCGCCTGCTCACACAAAGCGACCTGCAGCAGTTCCTTGAGAATGTGCTTGCCGCGGTGCGCGATCATTTGCAATCGCCGTGCGCATTCGTCGCCGCGCTGGATGGGGATGAGTTGTCTCTGAACGTGGTTGCGGGGAATCGCCAACTGCTTGAGAAGGAAAACCTGGATGAAGCCCTGCAGGTGATCGAACTCAATGGAAACGGCAACGGCAGTGGACGTCACGAATTTACCTGGGGCGATTTCTGGATCCTGCCGTTGCATCAACGCAAGGTCAACGGTGACCGCGATGAAGTGCCTCCTTTGCTTGGTCTGCTCGGGATCGCCCGCAAAACGGACCGCCCCATCGACAAGGATCAACGGGATTCGCTCTGGCTGCTGGCAAACCGGGTCGCGCTGGCACTTGAAGATCGCCAACTGCAACAACGCGTCTTTCGCTCGCTTGAAGATCTGCAGCCGCAAATGGACATGCTGCAGAGGTTCCGCGCGGCTGGAAGGTACGATGCGACCGCCAACCTGCTGGCTGATCCTGAATTCGAAGAGGCGGAATTTGCCGAATGGGTAAAGGACGCACTTACACATTATTGGGGTGGACCCAAGTTGACGAACAGTCCGTTGATGAGACTGCGCGTTCTTCAGGATTTCATGGGCAATTACGATGGCAATGCCTCGAACGCCCTGCGCGCCCTCCTCCGCCAGGCGGTGGACCGCGTCAAACCGGAGGGCGAGCGCAGGTTTACAAGTGAGTGGATTCTTTATAATATTCTCGAGATGAAATTCATCGAAGGTCGCAAAGTGCGCGAGGTGGCGGGTCGGCTGGCGATGTCCGAAGCGGACCTGTATCGCAAGCAGCGCGTTGCCGTCGAAGCGGTTGCACGCGCCATTCTCGAGATGGAAAAATCCGAACGGCCCGGTGGAGGATGACATGACGGATCAAAAACGAATATATCTGAACGAGATGCCATCAGTGGATGAAGGCTGGTGGAAAGCGGTGCTGGCTGACGAACAGCGTTATGCCTCACAGCGACAACAACCAGCTGTGCAAAAGACCAAGCCTGCCCACGAAGAAAAGGTCGAACCGCCTCCGGAGAATGAGTCAGTGCAGACCGACTGGGACTCGGTAAAGCAGCTCTATGCGGGCGACAGGATCATCGAGATGAATGTGACCGGTTACAACCGGGGCGGGTTGCTGGTGGAGAGCGAAAGCCTGGCGGGGTTTGTGCCGTTCTCCCATTTGATCGACATGACAGGCAGGGAACACGACTCCGACCGCGATGAAAACCTCAAGGAATATGTTGGCAAGTCGTTGCATGTGAAAGTGATCGAATGCGTGCCCGAGGAAGGACGCGTTGTCTTTTCGGAACGCGCCGCCTTGTCCGAGCCGGGGAAGCGCGCCGAATTGTTCCAAAGTCTCAAAGCAGGCACGGAAGTGACCGGCACGATCACCAATATCACCGACTTTGGCGCGTTCGTCGATCTCGGTGGTGTGGAGGGTTTGATCCATATCTCCGAGCTTTCATGGGGACGTGTTGCACATCCGAACCAGGTCGTTCGGCTTGGGGAGCAGATCAAGGTCCAGGTGCTGGATATGTCTGCCGAGCGCTGCCGGGTTGCCCTGAGTCTGAAGCGGTTGATGCCAAACCCGTGGGAACGCGCCGACTCCGATTTCCCTGAAGGCTGTGTCGTCGAAGGTACGATCACAAAGATCATCTCCTATGGCGCATTTGCCATGCTCGATGCCGGTGTCGAGGGTTTGATCCATGCCTCCGAGATGTCGCTTGGCGAAGGACAATCGCCGCGCGATCTTCTGCAACTGGATCAGAAGGTGAAGGTTCGCGTCCTGCATGTGGACAAGGAGCATCAACGCCTGGGCTTCAGCATGATTCTCAACGAGCAATGACAAACCGTCCAAAACATTCCCGCGGGTACAGATCGGAATCGCGCGATGAATGGCTGGATCGTCTGGCGCGTTTCAACCAGCATTTTGGGCGCTTCGTTCGCGATGCCTTTGGCGTATCATTGCTGGCGTTCGCCCTCATGTCGTTCCTGGCGCTTTGGAATGTGACCGAAGGCGCCCTGCTGACTCCCTGGGCAGGACTCATCTCACTGTGGTTTGGCTGGGGTTCATACCTGATCGTCATTGCAATTGGATACAGCGGATTCGCATTACTGCGCCGCGGGCAGACGCCGCTTCCGTGGGGGCGACTCTTTGCCCTCGAGCTCGCCTCTCTCCTGACCTTGGGCCTGCTCGCCGCCATGCAAGGCAATTCCCTCCTCCGGGCGGAAGCCGGCCTGGATGGTGGGCGCATCGGTTGGGGTATCACGGAACTGGCATGGCGCCTGGGTGAAACACCGGGGACGTTGCTGTTATCCGGTCTCTGGCTGCTGGCAGTGATGAGCGGATTCAATCTTTGGGCATTGCTCGAGCGCTGGCTGATGAAGGTCGCGGAGGAGAATCCGCCTCCTGAAATGGTCCCCCAGCCTGAGGTCCCGGAGGAAGCGCCTGTCCAGAAAAAGGAAAGTTCGCGCGCCTCGCGTAAAAAGTCCAGCGCGTTGCCGCCCGAGTTTCGCAAATCCCTGAAGGTTTCTGAGCATCAGGATAAAAAAGCGGAGCCGCGCAAACGCGACGAACGCCTGCCATCCCTGAACATCCTGCTGACCGACCAGGCAGCGCGCCCCGACGAACGCACCATCAATCAGACCGCCGGTATGATCGAAAAGACGCTCGCGGAATTTGGCATTTCCACAACAGTGATCGGCTTTCGGGTGGGTCCCACGGTGACGCAGTTTGCCGTACAGCCGGGCTTTATGAAAAAAGCGGGGGCGACGGAGGAGGAGGAAAAGCAGATCAAGGTGCGTGTGGCGCAGATCGCGTCATTGCAAAAAGACCTTGCTCTCGCGCTTTCCGCGGAACGGTTGCGCATCGAAGCGCCGGTTCCCGGCAAGCCGTATGTTGGAATTGAAGTGCCGAACTCGCATCAATCGAACGTTCGCCTGCGCCCATTGCTGGAGACCGAATCGTTTCAAAAGATCGGCGCGCCGCTGGCGCTGGCGTTGGGGCGCGATGTCTCCGGTCAGCCTGTTGTGGCTGATCTGGCGCGCATGCCGCACCTGTTGATCGCCGGCGCGACCGGTTCCGGGAAGTCCATTTGCATTACGTCGCTGGCGGTATGCCTGGCGATGAATAATCCGCCCGAAGATTTGCGCATGATCATGATCGATTCCAAGATGGTCGAGTTGCTGCGTTTCAATGGGCTGCCGCACCTTTATGGCAAGGTTGAGACGAATGTCGAACGCATCCTGGGTGTGCTGCGCTGGGTGGTGGTCGAAATGGAGCATCGTTATCGTTTGCTCGAAGGCGCGCATGCGCGTGACCTTGAAGCGTACAACCGCAAGGTCGCCCGCAGGAAGGAGGGCAATCCGCTCCCGCGCATCGTGGTTCTCATCGATGAACTCGCCGATTTGATGATGTCCGCGCCGGACCAGACCGAACATAATCTTGTGCGTCTCGCCCAAATGGCGCGCGCAACCGGCATTCATTTGATCGTCGCCACACAGCGTCCCTCCACCGATGTGGTGACCGGTTTGATCAAAGCCAACTTCCCGGCGCGCCTTGCCTTCGCGGTTGCTTCGGGTGTGGATAGCCGCGTCATACTGGATACGACCGGCGCGGAGAGTCTGCTCGGACGCGGCGACTTGCTCTTCCTCAACCCGGAGGTGGGGAACCCGGTTCGCGCCCAGGGGATATTTGTCACCGATATGGAGATCGAACGCGTCATCTCGCACTGGCAGAAGAGCGCGGAGGAAAGCGATGATGCGCCTCCGTGGGAAAAGCTGCTTTCGGAGCCGGAGGAGAATGAGGACGAAGGTTTGATCGAACGGGCGGTGACCATCGTCCGGCAGAGCCAGCGCGCTTCGGCTTCCATGCTGCAACGGCGTCTGCGGATCGGTTATCCGCGGGCGGCGCGGTTGCTCGATCAACTTGAGGAAATGGGCGTTGTCGGTCCGTCACAGGGGGGCGGGAAGGAACGCGACGTTTTACTGGGTCCGTTGGATGAGGAGGATGAATTCAACGGTGGAGAATGAGTTTTTATTCGTAAGCCTGCTTGCGAAAGGACCGTATGGAGAAGACTGCCAAACCAACATCAAGTAAAAAAACCTTCAGCGATTATCTGCGATTGTGGTTCAAATGGGTGCTCGATCCACTTGGGAGGTTCTTTCTCTGGCTGGGCTTGACCCCCAACATGATGACCATGCTTGGCCTGCTTGGCAACGCGGTCGGCGCGTATTTTCTGGCGCGCGGCGAGATGTTGACGGGCGGCATCCTGGTCGCCCTGATGACTCCCATTGATGCCCTGGATGGCACAATGGCGCGTCTGCGCGGCGAGGCGAGCGATTGGGGCGCGTATGTGGATTCGGTCTCGGATCGATATTCCGAGTTGATTATCTACGGCGGTTTGCTGTATTACTTTTTGGTGACCGGCGATGTGAGGGGCGGCATGTTGACGTTTGGCGCGGCGGCAGGTTCTGTGCTGGTTTCATACGTAAAAGCGCGGGCCGAGGGGTTGGGGTATGATGCCAAGGTCGGTTTGTTGACCCGGGCGGAGCGTTATATCGTGCTTGCGCCGTCGCTGGTGTTCAACCTGGTCTATGTCGGTCTTGCCATCCTTGCTGTCTTTGCGAATTTCACCGCATTGCAGCGCATTTGGTATGTCCGCAGGCATGCCCATGCGCAGATGAAAAAATAAGTTTAGAGGTGCTGTATGCCCGAAGGATTTACGCTCGGACCTTTGTTCATTCGATTTTATGGGATCATCCTCATGTCGGGGGCGGTGGCGGGTGCGTTCCTGGCGACGAAGGAAGCCAGGCGCCGCGGATACGATCCCGAGATCGTCTGGGATCTCTTCATTTACCTGCTGATCGGAGGCATCATCGGCGCGCGCGTCTGGCATATCCTGACTCCTCCACCCTCCTCCGGGATCACGGCAGGCTGGTATTTCGCACATCCACTGGACGCGCTTGCCATCTGGAAGGGCGGGCTTGGAATCCCCGGCGCGGTGATCGGTGGTTTGATTACGTTGTTCTTTTATTCCCGCAAGACCGGGATCAATTTCGCGGAGTGGACCGACATCATCTCGCCCAGCCTTGCACTGGGGCAGGGGATCGGTCGTTGGGGAAATTTCTTTAACCAGGAGTTATATGGCGCGCCGACGAACCTGCCGTGGAAGATCTACATCGATCCCGCCCACAGGCTTACCGGGTTTCTCGACGTGTCGTATTACCATCCGTTGTTCTTATACGAGTCGATTTGGAACTTTGCGAACATGTTCCTGCTTTTGTGGATCTCCCGCCGTTATGCGGATTCTCTCAAGCAAGGAGACATCTTCCTCGTATATTTGATCGTTTATCCGGTCGGGCGGTTCCTCCTGGACTTTTTGCGGCTCGACGCCTCCCTGGTCGGCGGGATCAACATCAACCAGACCCTGATGGCGGTTGTGGCAGTTTGCGCCGGCGCGGCATTATATTTACGCCACCGCAAGGCTAAATCTGCCTGAACGATGATAAGATATTCAGGGTGACCGTTGTCTTATTGACCGTAAGATTGTCTATGCTATGCTCGCATTTTGAGAAACAGGGATCGTCATGATCGAAACAAATGACCTGAGTAAACAATATAACAATGATTTCTGGGCAGTTGACGGTGTGACGCTGAATGTCCAGCCGGGGCAGATCCTGGCTTTGCTGGGACAGAATGGTGCGGGTAAAACGACCACGGTCCGCATGTTGACGGCGCTCCTCAGCCCAACGCGCGGATGGGCGCGCGTGGCTGGCTTCGATGTGGTTAAGAACCCGCAGGAAGTGCGTGCGAATGTGGGGGTACTGACGGAACAGCACGGCTTGTACACGCGCATGTCCGGGGAGGAGTATCTGGAGTATTTCGGCAAGGTGTACGGCTTGGATGAAAAGACCAGGAGGGAGCGAAGCGGGTATTTGCTCGAATACTTTGGGCTGGCCGACTCTGCTCACAGGCGTTCCGGGGAATACTCGAAAGGCATGAAGCAGAAACTGGCATTGGCTCGGGCTTTGATCCATGACCCGTCCGTGTTGCTGTTGGATGAGCCGACCTCGGCTATGGATCCTGAATCCGCTCAGTTGGTGCGCAGTGAAATTGCACGCTTGCGCTCCTCCAAGCGGACGATCGTCATGTGCACGCACAACCTGGCGGAGGCGGAAGCCCTGGCGGATACGATCGCGATCATCTATCGCGGCAGGATCCTGCTGAACGGAACGCTCGATCAGTTGAAGCGCGATGTGCTGGGACCGGTGGAGTATGAAGCGAAGTTTGCCGAGGCGTTCGAACTGGATGGACTCGAATTGCCCGAGGGGGTGACATTGGCTTCTCGAAGCGCGACCAGTTTGCGGTTCCGGGTGGATGCGCCGCAGTTGACCAATCCCAGGCTGGTGAGTCAGTTGATCGCCCGCAAGGCTTCGTTGGTCTCCTTCCAGGAGGTTTCGAGAAAACTGGAGCAGGTGTATCTCAAGACGATGGCGGATGCGCAAGGAGTGAGCCATGCGGCGTAATTGGGATGCGATCTGGCTGGTTGCCCGGCGTGAATTCATCGACCAGTTCCGTGACTGGCGTATTGTCGTCCCCATGCTTTTGTTGATCACGATCTTCCCGTTCATTGCCGACGATACAACGCGGTATGCGATCGGATTTATGAACCGGTTCGGTGGGGACCTGATCCTTGATAACCTGATCCCGTTCGTGATTCTGGTCATCGGCTTTTTTCCGCTTTCATTTACGCTGGTGGTTGCGTTGGAGTCGTTTGTGGGCGAAAAGGAACGCGGCACGATCGAGCCGTTGTTGTCTTCGCCTCTTGAAGATTATCAGATGTATCTCGGCAAACTGCTGGTGGGGATTGCGACTCCGCTGTTCTTCAGTTATTTCTCCATTGGAATTTATCTGCTGCTTGTCTCGCGGCGCGATGTGGCATTCCCCAGCGCTTACATGCTTGCGCTGATCTTCCTGTTGACGTTCGCGCATGCCGTGCTGATGGTCAGTTCGGCGATCGTGATCTCGGTGCAGGCAACGACGATCCGTTCCGCGAATCTGCTGGCTTCCTTTGTCGTGGTTCCGGTTGCTTTCCTTTTGCAGGGTGAGACGGTCCTGATCTTTTGGGGCAACGAGGATGTCCTGTGGTATGCGATCGCGGCGGTGACTCTGCTCGCCGGTCTGCTCGTCCGGCTGGGACTCTCGCATTTCAAACGCGAATATCTGTTGGGGCGCGAGATCGATACGTTGAATTTCAAAAGGATGTGGCAGACTTTTCAGGAGCGTTTTACCGGCGGCGCGCGATCCATCAAGGATTGGTACAGCCGGGAGATCCCGACCACGTTGCGTCAACTGCGCCAGCCGCTGATGATCGTGTTGGGATTATCGGTGATCGCCGGACTGGCAAGTTATGTTTGGGTGATCGTGAATGTGCCTGGCTACATCGAGGTCTCGCCCGACCGCATCGATGGGGTGCGGAACTTTCTGAATCAGAACCTTGCCAACCTGGATAGCCTTGGCGACCATCTGCCCGCGCCGCTTTTGTTCTTCTATAACGCGCGCACCACCATCTTCTTCCTTCTGGCAGGTGTGATTTCCTTTGGCACCCTTGGCTTGACCCTCTTCATGTTCAATATCGCGCTGGTCGGCGGTGTGATGGGTGCTGCGCAGTTGATCGGTTTCTCCCCATTGTTGACGTTTGCGGCGGGTATCCTGCCGCATGGTATTTTTGAATTAACCGCTGTCATCCTTGCGACCGCGGCAATGCTTAGAGTTGGCGCATTGCTGGTTACTCCCCAAACCGATAAAAGCCTGGGTGAGATCCTGCTGCTCTCCCTGGCAGACTGGTTCAAGGTCTATGTTGGACTCGTCGTGCCGTTGCTGGCGGTGGCGGCTTTGATCGAGATCTACCTTACGCCTGTGATCATCAGACTTGCATTTCCTTATTTATAGGGAGGAATTTTATCGTGCCCAAAATCATCATCCTAGGATCATCCAATGCGGTCCCCACGAAGAATCACGAGAATACACATTTTGTAATTGTCGGGAAAGAACGCACTGTTCTGGTGGACTGCGCGAGTAATCCTGTGGTTCGTTTGGAGCAGGCTGGCGTTGATTACAATGATCTGTCAGATATCATCATTACACATTTTCATCCAGACCATGTTTCCGGGTTGCCTTTGCTTCTTATGGATATGTGGTTGATGGAGCGTACAAAACCGATCAACATCTATGGGTTGCATCACACACTGGATCGCATCGAAAATTTAATGGGTTTTTATAATTGGTCGGAATGGCCCGATTTCTTCAACGTGGGATTTATCAGATTGCCTGAAAAAGAGATGACTGAGGTCCTGGATTGTAATGAGTTCAAGATATTTTCATCTCCAGTACATCATATAATCCCCACGATTGGTCTCCGGGTGGAGAGTAAATCATCGGGCAGGGTGATGGCATATTCGTGTGATACTGAGCCATGTGAGCAGACGATCAGGCTGGCGAACGGTGCGGATATTCTTGTTCATGATGCACACGGGGATTCCTTTGGACATTCCTCTGCTGAACAAGCTGGAGGGATTGCCGCGAAGTCAGAAGTCAATTCGCTCTACCTGATTCATTACCCAAGCGGGCGATTTGCAGAAGGGGATATTGCCAAAGAGGCAAGCCAGAATTATGGCGGGGAGATCGTGGTTGCTCAAGACTTCATGGTAATTGACATCTAAAACTTGTGTCTGGTTTTATCAAATTTGAGTTCGGGAAATTATTCGGATTCCAATATTTTCATCAGGTATCTCTGGGTCAATCGAATAAAGGACGTTGCTAGTTTCGCATAATCTTCAAATTCATTTTGATCAAAATATGGAGGTGGAGCAATCTCTCTGGAAATGTTCACAATTCGAGTGAGATCAGCCTTCCAGGGGACAGGAACATCCTGGTCAAATTGAAGCCTATCAAGGATAGTCTTGGTAGAAGTATTTTTTTCTCCAGATGCAACATATTTATATCGGAGGGATGTAAGAATCCACTTCACTACAAGCCAGGATTCGAATATCGGATCCTGGTCTATCGGCCTGGTTGTGTCGGTCGTTCGATGTGAAATAATAGCGATGGCTTCCTGAGTCCAATAGAGCCCGTTGAGGCAAATACTACTCCTCGGAGGGCGAGGTAATACCGATTCGTTCAGGATCGCGAATAACGGAACTTGTTCACTTAACAATCGAACTGTTAAGAGCGGTGCCCGTTTTGAAAAGTCAATCAATGTGTCAAAATTACAGGAAAGCCTTGGAATATGTGATTTAAGCTCCCGCCCCAGGTTGAGCCACTTTTGATTATCTGGATCGTTCTGGACCATGATGTTCAAATCTATATCACTAAATCGGGTGGTCGAACCTGGATCTAGGCTGGAACCTGTAAGGCAAGCATACTCAATGCCATGAACATCCTGTAATCTCTCACGAAGCCATTTTGTTATCGTGGGGATATCGGGTCCCAGGGGCTCTGCATTGACCTTGTTTAGATCTACCGTGTCGATGCGTGTTCCAGCCTCCAGGGTTGTTGAGTTTGTAACCTTATGAAATTTTATTTCTGTCCCTGGACCCAGTGAGCCGCGAATCACAGTTTTGATCAGGTTGAGGTTTTCTTCAGTTATATTTGAAAGTCTGGATGCATATGAGAAAGCTATGCTTCCATCCTGGTGTTGATCAATACCGTAATCATCCAACCCAAGTGATGCCATGATTTTTGCAAATCGAACACTATTGATGAATTTTCCGTCAGAGGTCCTTAGAAGTTTCGGCCTCCGTGCATCTACAATTCGAAACGCTGGTGGAGACGCCTTTGAATCGACCCAATATCCTCTGTCGCCTGTCCGGTAGCGGATAAGGGGCATGGCGTAATTATTTAATGGCGTGACCACAAGTTCACCCTCTTGACCGTCAAGCAGCGACTCTCCATCTCCGTTGAGAATTTCAACTATTGCTGACTTTTCCTCCACTTGATAACTTGATTCTCCTGGCTTTTCAGATCCAACGATCCCCACCTCAGCCATTGTGTAAAGAGAAGAAACAGGGCAACCGAAAGTGGCTGACACTTTTGATTTTAGTTCGGTACTGACCATTTCGCCGGACAAAAGGATAAGCAGGGGGCGAGGGATGTTTTTTTTATTTATGTTTTGCATTCTTGCGCACATAAGCTCTGCCACGGATGGCATCATGGTCACAACGCAATCTTGAATGATCGCGAGTGCCTCATAAAACTTTTGATCTGACTCCTGCCATGCTCGAACCAGGTTCCATTTTGTTATCCAGCCCTCATCATGCCATAACGCGTGTATGGTCCGCGAAGATGAACCTGCATGGAGAGTCAGGTGGTACATCCGTCCCCGCCGCCATTCTGTGCTTCCCAATAGACGGTCAATATGAAGGCTAAGCAGTACGGCATCAACAGCTTGGGCCTCTTGTGACAAGATGACTTTTATGGGCTCACCGGTCCTGCCTGTGGTTTGTACTTTGCGCCAGCCGTTTGTATCTCCTTTTAACGATAAAAGTCTTGTGTGTTGCGATTGGACCGTCTGGCGCGACAGGAGAGGGATTTTTTTGAAATACCCGTTGATCGGTTCCCTTATTTGTAAGGGAGGCAGAAAGACATAGTAAGGGCAGTATTTTCTTGCATGGCGGATGAGCGCACGAAGTTTGACTTCGTCCATTTTGTTTTCGGGGAAAAATGTTAAGTTTTTTTCAGGAAATGAGCCTGAACAGATCTATGTAGCTAAGCCTGAAAAAAAATCAGCGATATTCTTGTTTAGTTCTTCTTTAAAATTCTTGACATCGTCCAGATCGTGTCCGCTGGATAACAATATATTTTTGACACCCTCCATTTCTTCTGTGATATTTGTGTTTTTAGTTAAAAGCCGATCAGTGACTTCTTTAAGTAGATCGTAATAATGATCATCCTTCATGGTTTGGCACCTCCATTTATCCGGAACCTCGATTGTTAATTTTCCAAACAAGTAATTGCGCACCTCGAGCGATGGGTTGCTCTGACTTGAGTGCCAGTTCAACTGCGAGTTCGGCGAATCTCAACGCCTCTTTGTCTTGATTTTTACGGTCCATCACCTGGGCAAGGAAATAGTATACCCTTGGGAGACCAGCCAAATACCCGGTTTCTTTGCACATTCTAATAATATCATGAAGACTGACCTCGGCATTGTCCAGCTTTTCCTCGATGTAATCGCAGACGGCGATGTTTGTTTTCACATCAAGTATGTGCTTCGATGGAATTGCCGCCATGTTGTCTTGCGCGAGTGCTGTTTCATAACTTTGCCTGGCCCTGGCAATGTCCTTTTGACGAAGAAAGATGTTGCCTATCAAGGTCTGTAATGTAAACATGCTTTCCTCATCCCCCAAATCTTTGTAAATCTGAAAACTTCTTTGCAATTGATCCAATGCTCCTTCAACGTCACCATCTTGCTCGGTAAATAGGGCGCGATGACTAAGGATCTCAGCAGACAGGCGCAAGTCGGGATTCTCTTTTTGAATATTTTCCAATTCAGATAGGGTTCGCCTGCCGGATTGCATATCCCTGATCTGAAAAGATTTACGCACAATCCGAAATCCTATATCTGCCAATGTGACTGGATTGTTTTGTGATTTTGCCGCCTCATAGGTGGTTCGGAGGATTAACCGGTATTCCTTCCAGAATCCTTGCAGGTTCATTGTCTCTATTAAATCTTCGGTCGCCAGATTTATGATTTCCTCGTTGTATTTCAGTTCCTCCAAATGAAAAAAGAAGTTTGCGATGATTGGAAACAATTCGTTGAATTGGTCGTAATATTGTTGCAGCGCATTTGAAGCCTCCCGGATAGCCTGTTCCACTTGTTCCACTGTCTCATCGCGGATGGCTTTCGTTATTTTTTCAACGGCTGATTCGCGTACAAGGGAAGGGACAAGAAATATATCTCCCTGCCGGTATATCAGTGACTTCCCAATAAGATCAGTCAAAGCTTTTCTTAGGTCTTTTGGAAGAGCGATATTTAAGACTTTGAGTGAAGAGAAAAGTTCCAGGCCTTCCAATAAAATAATTAATGAAAAAACACGTAAAGTATCCTCGCTGAGGTCTTGAACAATGGCATGGATTAACCTGGATGGCTGCCGTGAGAGTTCGTCCATTCCGTCAGCAAGCAATAATTCAAGAGGTATATCTCGCAGATTGGCGATTAATAGTTTGAGTTGTTGAGGATTTTCTTTGATTTTTTTTGGTATGCGTTCCAGCCAATCCGTGTGTTCATCCTCTTTCCCGGGTGCATTGCCGAACAGGGTTAGGAATTCTGAAGTCTCTCTCTCCTGTAGGGGCGGTATGCTGATAAACAAAGCTTTGGTTTCCGGAATCACCCGTGATCGGGCTGTCATCACCATTTTTGTTTGAGGTGCCAGCTCCATCAGGAAATCGATCAATCCTTCCGGAGCCTGATCCACAGAATCCAGGAGTAGAACTGACTGCTTGATATGCGATAAATGACCTGCAAGGATTTCCAGCGAATGACGCCAGTCCTGATTGGTAAGGGAATTCAGGTCCATTCCCCCGTTCGATCGGTTCAGGAATTCGTTAAGCTCCTCAAGAAAATAGGCAGGTTCTGCCGCGAATACACCAGAGAACTTAAGTGCAAAAATTCCCGGGTAAGTTTGATGAAGCCCTTTTGCCGTTTCTCCAAGAAGGATTGTTTTTCCAGAACCAGGCAATCCATAAAGAAAAGTGACTGGGTGTTCGTCTCCAAGAACGGTTTCCAGAATTTCATCTTCTATGTTTGTTCGGTGATAAATTTTTGAAGGATGCCCTAATTTGCGGAGTGCTGTTTCCAGCAAGTCTTCAATCTGCTCTGCATGGGTAGGTTGAGCGCGTGAATTGTCTATGCTGGGCTTCTCGAGTCGTTCTTTGATCGCGGATATTAAACTGGTAAAGCCGCCATCTTCATGCATTTCCTTTGTGAGAGTGTTCATGTCCTTGAGCATGAAGGTCAAGTCTGCTATGTTGTCACGTATCTCATCGTAACTGTCGATCTCATCTCTTAGACCCTGCTGGTTTGCTGAACCTATTGATTTCATGGCTTTGTCCAGCGTATTGATTTTTTCCTCCCAATGTTTGATGTACTCGATACGGTTGACCGGGTCATAAATATCGGCATCTTCAAGCACAATGGGAAATATGCGATCGTAAGTGTCTTTGCTTTTTGCAATTTCCACTAGCTCGAACATGCAGTTGGGAGATTTCAAATACTTATCACTGATTATTACAATCACAGCATGGCCCCGACCGATCTCCTGCATAAAATTTCGGATCATCCCCTTGTATCCAAGGTCGCGTTTGTCTCGAATAATTGTGATGCCGCCGGCTTGAAGTATGGCATCCAGCTCGTTCGCAACACGCTCGCTTTCTCCTCCCCACGCATACGAAATATATACTTTGTGCTTGTCGTTGTTCATAGGGTTTCCGGCTTGTACAAGGATTGGAATCGTTACAGTATTATAAAATGAAAACCCCTCTTATGCCGAAAAAAGGCGCTCCGGAACACCAATCCTTCTCTGCCGCGGGCTTGAATGTTCTATTGTCCTGAATTGCCAATGAGAACCAGGGGATATAAAAAACCACTCACCAGCCGTTGATGTACGGCTCCCATTCCTGACATTCATGCAGGTGCCTGCCAAAGATATACATCGCGCTTGCAGGCGGCTCCTTCGGAATATGCAACAGGCGCATGTGTACCTCCTCCACCCTTCGCCCGCCCTTGCGGTGGTTGCAATGCGGACAGGCAGCCACGACATTCGTCCACTCGTGTGTGCCGCCCATGTGACGCGGGATCACGTGGTCCACCGTCATGCCTCCATCGCGTCTCCCGCAATACTGGCAGGTATAATTGTCGCGGCGAAATACCTCACGGCGCGTCAACTTGACGCGCGGCCTCGGACGATGGATTTGCATCTCCAACCGAATAACCGAAGGACGCGGGATCAACTGCGATACTGTTTTTATGTGACCACGTCCGTTCACAACCATATCGGCTTTGCCCGCCAGGAGCAATCCTACCGCCCGACGTGTGGTGCAGACATTGATCGGTTCAAAATTGGCGTTTAGCACCAGTACAGGTTCGTGCACTCTGCCTCCGCAACAGGCACGATTATATGCCAGTTGTTACAATTCGTAAAATCGCTTTTTTGGAATGACCGAAACTGTCATTCGGGAGTAGAAATGGACGTATTGATCGCAGGCGGCTCGGGTTTTCTCGGAACCGCCCTCACAAGATCACTCAAACAGGATGGTCACAAGGTTTTCATCCTGACCCGCCGCGCGCCCAAAGACGCGTCCCAAATTCAGTGGGATGGAAAAACGACAAAAGGCTGGGGACACATCATCAACGAAGTGGACGCGGTCGTCAATCTCACCGGATACGGATTGGAACATTGGCCCTGGACGAAACGTCAGAAACAGAGATTCATCGACTCACGCGTCATCCCGGGACTCGCGCTTGCCGCCGCCATACAGGAATCTTCGCGCCGCCCGCGCGTCTTCGTGCAAACCTCCGGTATCAACCGCTACGGCTTGCGGAATGACAGCATCGCGGACGAATCCACACCTCCCGCAGATGATTTCCTCGCCCAGATCACCGTCGGCTGGGAGGACGCGACCCGATCGGTTGAGGAGTTCGGTGTGCGCCACGTCATCACGCGCAATGCGGTCGTCCTCGCGAAGCGCGGCGGCTTGTTCCCGCTGATGGCACTGCCTGTGCGCTTGTTCTTTGGCGGCAGATTCGGTGATGGGAAACAAGCCACCCCGTGGATCCACATTGACGATCATGTCGGCGCGATCCGCTTTTTGCTTGAGAACGAGGAAGCCCACGGACCGTTCAATTTCGTTGCCCCAACACCCACCTCCAACGCCGATTTCATGCGGATCATCGCACAGGAACTGAAGCGTCCCTATTGGTTCCATCTTCCGACATTCCTGTTGCGAATTCCACTGGGCGAAATGAGCGTTCTCCTCACCGAGGGCAGTTATTCGATGCCCAAGCGCCTGCTTGAACACGGATACGTGTTCCGGTTCCCAAAGCTGGAGGACGCAGTGAAGGATATTTTCAAATAAATTTCAGGAGATCAAATGCGAAAGACGATCATTTTTCTTGCCTTGTTCCTTGCGGCTTGCAACCTGCCGACTTCCTCCCAATCGCCGCAGACCCTGCCAACCGCCTTCATTGATCCATCCTATCCGACAATGGAAGCGGTGCCGGTTGCACCGGTCCAGGTTTCCAACGGAGTGGAGGTGCGCGTCGATCACGCCTGGCGCGACGGCAAGGAGGTCAGTGCAGACGTCTGCTATACCCTGCTCGACTCGTCCGATTGGTCGATATGGGGCGCCAGCTTGCAATATCCGGGTGGGTCGGTTGTTGATTATGGCTCGGCGCTGACGAGTCTGCAGGAACCGGTGGAGGGGCAGGCGGGCGTGCGTTGTGATACGCTCACATTTTTGAACATCCCGCCAGATGCCGATCTTACGAATGTGACGATCGTGATCGATGCGATTGCCGCGGTACCGCGCGAAGGCGATTACTGCTCGATCTACATGCCCAAGATCCAGCAGGCGCTCAACGAACGCGGCATAGCCATCCAGTTGGGTTGCGTGGATTCGGCCGGGGTGCAGGTCATGCAAATCTTAAGCAAACCAGACACGATGTCCCAGGAGGAGGCGGAACAGATCGTCTACAGCGACGAGTTTTACACGGTCAGAGGTCCATGGTCGTTCGTCTTCAATCTCGGTCAGTGATGCCGTCCACAGGAGTCTTCGCGGTATAATAGGCGCATGGTCGAAATCAAGCCGGTCGATCGATATTATTATTACAGCCATCCATGACCCTTGCGATGGTGTTCTTGAACGCGCCCACCATCGCGGGCGCGTTTTTGTTTGCATATTTTTGCCGTCGGAAGAACCGATGGATACCTTGTGGAGGATGAAATGAACATCGAAGAACAGGTTGAATTATTGATGCAGGGCACGGAGTATGGGGACGAGGAATTGAAGAAGGCAATGGCAGCCGAATTGCGGCAGCGCCTGCTGGATGCCGAAAAAGAGGGGCGTCCGTTACGGGTGTATTGCGGCTTCGATCCAACCTCCACCGACCTGCATCTGGGGCATACCATTCCCATGCGCAAACTGCGCCAGTTCCAGGAATTGGGTCACGATATTACCTTCCTGATCGGGAGCTATACCGCGCTGGTCGGTGACCCCTCGGATAAGAACAAGGCGCGTCCGGTATTGACCGAGGAGCAGGTTGCCCATAACGCGCAGACGTATGCCGAACAGGCCTTTCGCGTGCTCGACCAGGAGAAGACAAAGGTCCGCTATAACGGCGAGTGGTTGAGCGAATTGTCGCTGGTGGATTTGATCCGCCTGGGTCAGAATTTTACTGTGCAGCAATTTCTGGCACGCGATAATTTTGCCAATCGTCTCGAGAAGAACGAACCGATCTATCTTCACGAGACTTTCTATGCCCTGATGCAGGGATATGATGCCTATGCCCTGCAAACCGATGTGCAGGTTGGCGGCTCGGACCAACTGTTCAATATCATTGTTGCCGGTCGAAAATTGCAGGAGGCGCTTGGGCAAAAACCGCTGGTTGGAATCGTTCTGGGCATTTTGCCGGGGACGGACGGCGTCCAGCGAATGTCCAAGTCAACAGGGAATATCGTGCCGATCAATACCGGCGCCAATGATATGTTCGGGAAACTGATGTCCATCCCCGATTTTGTGATGGGAAAATACATGCGTCTCGCGACGCGGTGGACTCCGCATGAGATCGAGGCGCTCGAGAAGGATTTGGAATCCGGCAGGTTGCATCCGCGCGATGCGAAGATGAAACTTGCCAACGAGATCGTGTCCATCTTCTATGGAGAATCAGAATCAAAGTCCGCACAGGATGCGTTCGTCAAAACCTTCCAGCAGAAGGAAGTGCCGGATGAAATGCCTGAATACCAACTGGAGTCGGGTCAGACCGTTCTGGATGTGATCCTTGCTGCGAAACTTGCCGCCAGCAAGAGCGAAGGACGCCGTCTGATCGATCAGAAAGGCGTCCGCCTCGATGGCGAAGTTCTGGAGCGCGGCGATCTGCCGTTCCCGCACCCGGGCGTGCTGCAGGTCGGCAAACGGAAATTCCTTCGTGTGAAGTAAAAATTCGGGCGGCGTGGCAATCTGCTATTCCGCCCGATTCCCCCTCTCCTCGATCATCTTGAAGAACGATTCGACAACCCGGGGGTCAAGGATCGTGCCTGAAATTTCCCTCAGATACGAATGTACCTTTTCCACGGGCCAGGCTTTGCGGTAGGGTCGGTCCGAGAGCAATGCATCCCAAATATCGACAACCGAAAAGATGCGGGCGGATAGTGGGATCTGTTCGCCTTTCAAACCGCGCGGATATCCGCTTCCATCCCAGTGTTCATGGTGGCAGTGTGGAATATCCAGGGCGTGGCGGAGATATGGAATGGGGGAGAGTAGATCGAATGCGTATTGAGGATGTTTGCGCATCTCAATCCACTCATCGTCCGTGAGCGTGCCTGTCTTCCTCAGAATGTGGTCCGGCACGCCCATCTTGCCGATGTCGTGCAGTAATACGCCGCGGTAAATGTTCACCAGTTCGTCTTCGCTAATTCCCATATAACGCGCCAGTTGTGTGGTCCGGATCGTCACCCGGCGGGTGTGCCCTTCCGTTTCGCGGTCGCGCAATTCCAGGGCGCGTGCCCAGCCTTCCAATGTGGTGTCGTAAGCCTGGGTGAGTTCCTGGTTGGACCGTTGCAGGTTATCAAAGAGCTGCGAGTTGTCGATTGCAATGGCAGCCTGCCCGGCAAGGGTTTGCATGAACTGCATCCATTCGTTGTTCGGGGTCAGCGTGGTGCGATTGAAAATCTCGAACACGCCTTTGATCTGTCCCTTCACGATCAAGGGGACGCCGATATAAGAAACAAAGCCTTCACGCCCAAGCAGTGGATCGCGTGACAGTTCGCCGGTTTTCCCCAGATCCGGGATATGGTCGCTTCTTCCTTTCATCACAACCTGCCCCGCCAACCCCTCGCCGATTCTCAGCGATGGGCGGGATGGGGATGGAGTCCTGAAACCGGCACTGCAATAGTAGGTCAGGTTTTGAAGTTGCGGATGGTAAAGCATGATGTCGACCGCATCCACGTTAAGATGCCTGAGGGCATGATCGGTGAGGATGTTGAGAGTCACGCGCAGGTCCGTGGAGGATGCGATGGCAGAGTCTATATCGCGCAGGGCGGTCAGCCTGTGCACCTGTTCCTGACTCTGATCGAACAGGTTTGCGCGGTGGATGGAGTTGCCCGCGATCTCGGCAAGGGTTTCCAGCAGGTTTATGTGATCGTCCACCTTTCTGCTTGTCTCCAGCTGGACGATCAAAACTCCGAGTATCCCTGCCGTGGAGTGAATGGGGATGCCTGAGCCCCCATAGCCGGGGAGAATGCTCTCCCGGTTGCCATCGAAAAGGAGGGGATCGTTCTTTAGTTCGGCAGAGATATAGGGCTTCCCGGTTGAGAATACATGCCCCACGATCCCTTCATTGGGTTTGAGACGACGGAATTTTATCCTTGTGGCAACACCGCGCGCGCTGCGTTGCACGAGTTTCTGGGCGGATGGGTCGAATATCCAGATCGATCCATTTTCCGCGTTCAGGATATCCAGTGTTTCGTTGAGCAGGACATCGAACATCTCGGATTGCGATTGAATCACCCGCAGGGACGAAGACACGCGGTTGATGGTCTCCATCTCTTTAAGGCGGCGCTGCGCCTCATCGTAAAGCCGGGCGTTTTTGATGGCGGTTGCCGCCTGGTGGGCAAGATTGCCAAGAAAATCAAGATCGGATGGTTTGTATTCATTCTCGATGCCATGACGCCAGACGACCACAAGACCGGTCAATTGATCCTTTTCAAGGACTGGGACACCCATGATGTGTTCGTAAGGGTCCGTTTCCGTATCCTTGATGATGATGGCGCGTGGATCGTTGAGTGTGTTGTTGACGATCTCACCGACCTTTTTCCGTGCGATGTTGCCCAGGATGCCTGTGCCGATCTCCAATGGGTCATTCATGATTTGTTGCGAGTCCAGTCCCTGGGCGGCAATCGCCTTCAGGATGGGTCTGGCGGGATCGGGCAGATAAACGGCGCTGCTCTCGCTGTTCAAGAGTTCCATTGCATATGCGGCAATTCTGTTAAGCACAACATCCAGTTGAAGGGTTGCGGAGATATCGCGCCCGACTTCTGCAATGGCGGCAGATTCCTGGGCACGACGGACGGTTTGTTTGAACAGGTTTGCGGATTCGATGGCTACCGAAACCTGATTGGCGATACTTGTCAAAAAGCTCAAATCCAATTTGCTGAAAAAACCGCTGGAGCGGAGTCGCCAGACATTGATGGCACCGATGGGCTTTCCGCGCAGGATCAAAGGCGCAGACATCATCGTATCGTATTCAGCCTCTTCCTTGGGCGTACCCGGTACGCGCTTTCTGCGCTGGTCACCAGTGAAATCGTTGATGATTTCGGCATTTCCGGACATGACCACGTTGCCGGTGATGCCTTCACCGATTTTTAGCGAGTGGTCGAGCAATTCCTGCCTGTGTTCCCCCTGCGCACTGATTACTTTGAGCGTATTGTTGTCATCGTGGAGGAGGTAAATTGCAACGTGGCTGGCTTGGAGGAGATCCATTGCCCGCTGGGTGATCTTGTCGAGGACGGGGAGGATATCCTGCGTTGTAGCGATCTCATTTGCAATGTCCACCAGTGTCTCGATGATCCTGGTGCGGCGGGTTTCCTCCTGAAACAGGCGGGCATTTTCCAGCGCGGTGGCGGCATGCGTTGCCAGCATTTCAAGCAGGGTTTGTTCCTCGATCCCGTATGATTCGGCTTTGTAGGATTGGGCGGAGATCATTCCGATGATCTTGTTGCCGATGCGCATCGGGACAGCCACCGCGGACTGGACATGTCTCGAGGAACCAAAACGCGGGTATTGACTGGTTTCCTCCTCCGAATGCAGGATCAGGCTTTCACCCGTATCCACGACCCTGCCTGTCAACCCTTTGCTGGCTGGTTCGTTGGGTAAATGGTAGCGCTTTCCCGCCTCCATGGTGTACACGAAGACGTTCTCATTCGTTTCCTCGTTCCGTAAGGCGATCCTGAACACGTCACACGACATCAGCCTGCCAGCCGCTTCCTGAATGGATTTATAAACCTGCCCGGAATCCTGCGAGAAGCGGACAATATCCTGGCTGATGCGGTGCAGCACTGCGCGCCGTTCCGAAGCCATCAACGCTTCCTGATAAAGCCTGGCGTTTCCAATGGCGATGGCCGCCTGGTTGGCTATGGCAACTGCAAACTCTGCGTCTTCGGGGCTGTAGCGATCGGTCTGGTGGCTGTCGATGGTTGCAACACCGATTGCGCTACCCTTGTATATCAAAGGGACAGCCATGAAGGATTTTACGTTCGCTATCCCGTCGAAATATTTATAGTTGGCATCCTGTTGTGTATCGTTGATCCATACTGGAAGTTTGGTTTCCAGTGCCCGGCTTTTGATCGTGGAATCTTTTAACGGCAGCAACTGTCCCGGTGTGAGAACGTCGTTATCGAATCCCTGGGCGGCCGCGATGCGGAGTTCGGATCCCTCAAGCAGTTGGATGGTGCCGGAATCACTTGGGATCAGGGTGAGGATGTGGCTGAGTATGGTCTGAATGACCTCATCCGGCTCGAGAGTGGATGTGGTAATGCGCATCAATTCGAGCATGGATTCTTCGCGTTGACGCCGGTCTCTCTCGGAATTGAACAGGGACGCGTTCTGGATCGCCACGGCGGCAGAATTGGCAAATGTCTGCGCCAGTGTGGCATCCCGGTCGCTGAATGCGTTAACCCTGTGGCTATCCAGGTTGATGAAACCGACCACCTTGTCCTGTGTGACCATGGGGACGCCCAGCCAGCCGCGTATCTTTTCCGAGACTTCCCAATTGTCAAAGTGCGGATCCAGTTGGGCATCAGGCATGATGAGTGGCTTGCGGCTGTCTGCGAGTTGATGCCACCTGTTTGTTTTCGGCACCCGTTTGCCGACGACTTTCTCATCATTTGGAAAACCCCTCGCCGCGACGATTTCCATTTCGCCGTGTTGGTCTTCAAGGAAGATCGAAGCGCTATCGTAAGGGACGATGCTGTACAGTGAGGACAGGATCTGATCCAGGAGCGGCAGGGTCTCAATGTGGATGCCCAGGGAGGCGGTTGCCTCACGCAATGATTCTGCCTCCTCCCGTCTGTTCCGTTCTCTTTCGTAAAGGCGGGCATTCTCTAGTGCTATCGCCGCGGAACCCGCCAGTGTGGTGAGCAGGCTTTCATCGTGCATGGTATAGGCGTTCTGTGTCTGCGATTCAAGGACGATCGCACCGATTACCTTGCCTCGTATGGACAGCGGAACACTGAGCAAGGATAGCATCCCTTCCCGGATGGGCAGGTAGCGTGGATCATTGCGTACATCGCCAACGCATAGGGGAGTGTTGTTCTGGATGACCCATCCAACCAACCCCTGGTCGGGCTTGATTTTCAGGGTATGGATGCGTTCGAATTCGGCTTGATGTCTTTCACCTGTGTAATCCTTGTATTTAATTGCGAGAGGGACCAATTGTTGATTGCCCTCATCCAGCAGGATCACGGCGCTTATCTCATAGCCAACCAGTTCAGCCATTACATCGAGCAGGGTTTGGGCGATGGTTTCGGGTTTCAGACTTTGCGTCAGGGATTTTGTCACCTGGTAGAGTGTGTTAAGTTCCCTGTTTCGCTGCCTGTCTTCCTTGAAGAGGCGGAGTCTTTCCAGAGATGTGCCCAGGCTTCCGGCAACTGTGTTCAGGAATCGTTCATCCTCCTCATCGAATGCATTCGGGGACCTGCTCTCGACATTGAAAACGCCGATGATGCGTTTGTTTACGCGGATCGGCACACATAGCTCTGACTTGATCCCGGTGCTGATTTCGATATATTCCGGCGCCTGAGAGACATCCCCCAGCCGGATGGGTCTTCCCTCCAGGACGGATCTTCCGGTGACACCCTGTGAAAGCGGGAATCCGTCCCGCCAGTTTTCTGTGTTGGTCCCATGATAGGACGGGTGCGGAGTCAATAGTTCACTTGGGCCGTCAAGCAATAAAACGCCGCATACCTCGGGGTACACCTGCGCGGTAATGTGAACAACATTCCCGATGATGTCGTCCTCGGAATCGCTCTCGGTGCCAGCGAGTGTGATGTTATGTATGACGGTCAGTTCCTTTAACTGTCTCTGGAGGGCGGTTTCACTTTCCTTTTCCTTGGTGATGTCGATCAGGATGCCCTGCCAGTACAACGGCTTCCCATCCTTGTCCCGGATGAGATTCGTATCCTCCTTGATCCAGACGATCTTTCCATCGCGCCGGATGAAACGATACTCGTCCTGGAAATGTCCTCCACCAGCATGTGTCCTTTTGCCCCGAGGCAGGACTCTGTCCCGGTCCTCAGGGTGGATATTCCTTTCCCACAACAGGGGATCAGCGCGCCACTCTTCGGGAGTGTAGCCGGTCAATTCCTCGATGCGCGGATTGATATAAAGGGTCGTTTCGTCTTTATCTATATCGTCCAGAAAAACGACAGCCGGTGTCTGTTCCACAAGGGACTGGTACTTGACCTCCGCCTCGCGTAACAAAGCCTGCTCGCGTGCCAGCCTGTTTTGCGCAACCGCGTTGCCAATGACCACAGGCAGACGGTGTAAATAATCGCTTTGCTTGACAAGATAATCTGCTGCACCCGCCTTGAGCGCGGCAACCGCCACTTCCTGGTCCCCCTGCCCTGTCACAAGGACCACAGCGGGCGGCAATTTCATTTGTTGTACTTTTGTCAACAGGTCCATTCCAGAGCCGTCCGGCAGTCGCAGATCGCTGAGGATCAGGTCGATATCCGGTTCTTTTTTTAGCAATTCCAGCGCCTCCCGGATCGATTCAACATGGAACAGGACAAACCCATCCCGAAGGTTGTCTTCCAGAGTTCGTTGTGCAAGTTCTACATGCGCGATTTCATCTTCGACGTAAAGGATTTTCATGCGAATGGGTCCATTGGAATTGAATGCGGAAACAACCATTGTCAGTCCGGATAATGGCGTCATTATATAACGTGTAACGAGATTATGGGATGGTAAAGCGCCGAATATTTAAAACAAATGACGCCTTAAGGCGTCAGAAGTTTTAAATCACAGTTGGGTAAGATCCAGAGGCGTCGAGGGGATTCGAACCCCTGAATGAGGGTTTTGCAGACCCTTGCCTTACCACTTGGCCACGACGCCATTTTCAAAGAACTGAGCGGGCGATGAGATTCGAACTCACGACCTTCTCCTTGGCAAGGAGACGTTCTACCACTGAACTACGCCCGCGTTTTCGACCAGCCTTCAGCCGAGAGTGCCGAGACACAGAATCGAACTGTGGACACCGCGATTTTCAGTCGCGTGCTCTACCAACTGAGCTATCTCGGCGATATTCTGTTGTTAAGCGTCCGTGATTTTACTGTGGGACATGGGGATTGTCAAGCAAAGTGTTCCTACGCTGAGCGGAGTGAAACGATGTCGAAGCGCATTTGGATGAAAGGACACCGGGATAGCGCAATAAGTCAATA
>DIDP01000035.1:0-11498 GCA_002418205.1 Anaerolineales bacterium UBA5797
TCTCATTTTTGGCGAAGGTATTGTATATTAGAGCCTTTTAATAACCGCAACAAAAATCCAGCGCTTTAAGAACCTATACGGTGACCTTTGTTACGAGGTTCTGCAAAAGTTTTTGGGTAGCCAGGGAAATCTCATCGATGGCATTCTCAAACACCTCCTGATTCGCCTTCGATGGTTTCCGGTACCCGCTGATCTTCCTCACGTACTGCAACGCCGCGGCACGGATCTCCTCTTCCGTGGCGGGGACTTCCATATTACGTAGGGTCTTGATGCTTCTGCACATGGTTCCTCACTTTCTTTTCGGCTTTTCAGCGATCAGGTGCCAGACCTCCATCTGTCCCTTGCCTTTGACAGGGATCCAGCCGATATATTCGCACTCGAAATCATCCTTGAGCAGCTCATGGGTCGCGCGTGTGATCTGGATCCTTCCGCCCTGCCCGTGACTCTCCATGCGGCTGGCGGTGTTGACGGTATCACCCCAGATGGCGTAATAGTATTTTTTGCGACCGATCACGCCCCCGATGAGCGAACCCGAATTCAGCCCAATGCGGATGTTGAGCCGATGCTCACCGCCAAGGAACTCCTCCCGCTTCACATAATCCAGCATATCGAACGCCAGCCGCGCCAGGACCTTCGCATGATCGGGTCGCGGCGTGGGGACGCCTGCCGCCACCATATAACCATCGCCCGCCACCTGGATCTTTTCCACGCCATACTTATCCACAAGCTCGTCGAAGTGCGAGAACATATCGTTCAACATGTTCACAACCGCGTGCGGGTCGAAACTTGCCGAGATCGGCGTGAAGTCCACGATGTCCGCGAACAGCACGCTGGTTGAATCGAATTCTTCTGCAATGACGCCGTTGCTCTGCTTGAGTTTCTCGGCGATACGTTCGGGCAAAATATTGAAGAGCAGTTTGTCGGACTGGTCGCGCTGCATCGTGATGGTGAACTTTTGCAGAAAATCGCGGCGCGTATATCGCTCCAGAGTATAGCTTGTGAACATGCCGATCACGTTCGCGCCCAGGAAGAAGAAATTGTGCATGATGAAGATCACGGTGCCGGTCTCGGTCTCCAGCAACTGCTTGATCGCAATGGTGGCATATTCATACCCCACCATGATGATCAGGTTTGCCAGCACAGCATACCAGAAACGCATACGCAACAGGCCATACCCCCACATGGAAATCAGGATCAGACCGGTAAAATAGAACCGATTCCCGAACTCAACTTCGCGTGTGATCGCGATCATGGCAACGATCCCCAACCCGGACACGGCGACGGCAACGCACATCAACACCTGGAGATATTTTTGAAGGTTGGCAATGTAGCTCGTTGCAAAGACAAGGATGGTCACCGGCGCAACGATGATATACCGTATGAACCAGACCGTATCCTTCGAGAGGGGAACAGCGTAGATATCCAGGATCCCAAACAGGGAATACAGGAACAGCCCCAACACCAGGGCGATGCGGGTGGAAGACCGCGTGCTCCTGTGATAGTCCACACGGAATTGCTTTTCGATCTCTTCGGGGAAACGCAGTCTGTTAGTTTGTGCGTAGAGGGATTCGTTCATAATTTCGACAAACCTTTAAAATCGACTCGCGGAATATCATTTACGGGATGGCATCGGTATTATGAATGCAGTTCCATTAAACCTTCGGCAGATCCAGCAAGAGGACCTCCGTCAGCAATCGCGGATTGACGTTCTTTTCCATCTTCTCCAAAGCAGCCTCAAGATTGCTCACAACAGACCGGGCAGAGGACAAATTCAATTGGCTCGCGAGGTCTTCGATCTCCACATTACGGTCCACGTTCACCAGCGGAGTCTCAGCCTGGGCGGTGCGCAGCATCACATCGCGCCAGTACGAAAGCCAGAAGGTCACTGCCTGCCGCAGGGAGTCCTTGTCGCGGGAAAGTTTTTCGGCATAGGCGAACTTTTCCACGCGCGAAGCGGATAGCATCTTCAGCAGGTCATCCAGGCGTTCCTCGCGTTTTTCCAGGAGCGAATCATCCTCGACCAAACGCCGCGCATAACCGGGGCGTCCGCCGGAGATATGGGAGAGCAACTTTGCCCTTCCACTTTCCACGCCACGGCTTTCCAGGTCCTTCGCGACCGCCTCCCATTTCAAGGGTCTCAAACGCAACACCTCACATCGTGAAACGATGGTGGGCAATAACTGTTCGGGATTATCGGCGGTCAATATCAGCACCGCATAGGAGGGAGCCTCCTCGAGCGTTTTCAACAGCGCATTCGACGCATTGTCGTTGGCTTCCTGAAATCGCAGGAACAATGCCACGCGATACTTCGACATGTACGGTTTGAGGGTCAGGGTCTTGCGCGCTTCGCGGATCTGGTCCACTTTCAAGACGCCGCCTTCGGATTCAGCCTGGATGATGGTCAGGTCTGCGTGCTGCATGGCTTCGATCTGTTTGCAATCGCGGCACGTCCCGCACGGGATGCCCGCCTCCAAGGGTGTCTGGCAGTTCAAAGCCTGGGCGAAGCGCAAAGCCAGGGTACGGCGCCCCAGACCTGGGGGTCCGGAAAAAAGATACGCATGGCGCGTCGTCCCGCTGGCGGCATGTTTCTTTAGCATGTCCACAGCCCATTCGTGCCCGATCAGGTTCCAGTTACTGTTCATCAGCGTCCAGTGGTCAGTCTTCGCCTGCGCGGAGGCGCAGATAAGAGTCGTACCGTTCCGGGTGAATTTTACCTTCATCCAGGGCGCGACGCACGGCGCAACCCGGCTCATGGATGTGCGTGCAATCGCTGAACTGGCAGTGCGCCACAAGCTCGCGCAGCTCGGGGAAATATGCGTCCATCTCCTCCGGCTCGGTATCCCACAAAGCCAGCGACTTCCACCCCGGCGTATCGGCAACATACCCGCCGCCCTCGAGCGCGAACATCTCACGCGTAACGGTGGTGTGCCTGCCCTTGTCCAGAGCCTTGCTGATCTCGCCCACTTCAAGCTCGAGTTTGGGATGAAGCACATTCAACAGGCTCGATTTGCCAACGCCGCTCGGTCCTGCGAACGCACTGATCTTTCCAGCCAGCGCGCTTTGCAATTCGTCCAACCCGGCGCCTGTTTTGATTGAGGTGAAAATGACACGATATCCGATCGATTCATACAAGCCAAAGATCTCGTGCGCATCCTCCACAAGATCGATCTTGTTGGCAACGATGATCGCCGGCACTTCCTGTTTCTCCGCGATGACGAGATAGCGGTCGAGCATCCTGAGTTTTGGCTTCGGATGCGCACATGCGAAGACGAAGACCGCCTGATCGGGATTCGCCAACAACACCTGCTGATACTCACCCTGGGGCCTCGGGTCGAGCCGGACGATGGCCTGCTTCCGTTCTTCGACCTCTTCGATCACCCCGCTCCCATCCGTTAAAACCGTGACCGTGACGCGGTCGCCGAGCGCGGCAATATCGCCGGTGGCGCGTCCCTGCTTCAGCTTGCCGCGCAGTTGACAAACAATAAAGCCCTGACCGGTTTCGACGGTAAAGAAACCGGACTGGGCTTTGATGATCAAACCATGTAAAGAAATTTCGTTTGTCAAATATTCATCCGTGTAGACTTATGAGGTTTTGTTCCATTACGGTCTCGGCGTCTTCGTTGGGATGCCACCGAGCGGCGTGGGGGTGCGCGTCACACCGAAGTTGGATTCGAACCAATAGAAGGTCTGCGGTGCGCCGAAATAGTACGTTTCCACGATCCGCTTGAAGACCGGCGCAGCATAATCGGACCCTTCCCCCGCGTTCTCGAGGATGACCGCAATGGCAATATCCGGCAGACCCGTGCTCTCGCTCGCCATGGTGTAACCGGCAAACCAGGCGTGAGGCTTGCCGCTTCCCGATTCCGCCGTGCCCGTTTTACCCGCAGCAGGGATCTGCAAGCCGCGCAAACGGAAGTTGGCTGTTCCGCGCGGGTCGCGTACCACGTTGATCATCGCCTCCCTGATGACATCCAGGCGGAAGGGCTGGACCGGCAAGGTGCCGCGCGCTTCCGGCTTGAAGAGCTGCGTGGACGGACCGCCATCCACCGGCTCGACCTTCTCCACCAATTGCGGTCGGTACAACGTGCCGCCGTTGCCCAACGCGGCAGTGAACATCGCAACCTGCAGAGGCGTCACCAACACATCGCCCTGACCGATGGCTTGATTGACCACTTCCTCAACATTGGTATGGTCGTTGATCTGCCCGGCTTCCTCGGGGATCTGTTCGATGCCCGTCGGCTGTCCCAGACCGAACGCACGCGCCATGTTGGCGATGTCGGTGCTGCGGTTGTTCTGATAAAGTGTATAACCGATCTCCCAGAAGAGCGGGTTGCAGGAGCGCGTCAGCCCTTCACCCAGGGTGAGCAAACCGGATGGAACGCTGTCGCTGGTATTACATTCCTGACCCGCCGCCAGTCGGTCCTGGCAATGCTGGTAGGTCCAGTCATAGCGGATCCGGTCCGGGAGACGTGTCCAGTCGTATTTGCAATCATAAGTGTATTCAGGGACGAACAAGCCGCTTTCCATGCTCGCCGCCATGGTGATGATCTTGAACACCGAACCAAGCGGGTATTGTCCCTGGGCGGCACGGTTGACGAGCGGCTGGTTGGTGCTGTTGAACAATTCCGTAAGCAGTGAGTTGTTCGGGTTCTCGGGCGAGAACAGGTTCGAGTCAAACGTTGGCGAGGAAGCCATCGCAAGGACGCGGCCCGTATCGAGTTCGATCACAACCGCCGCGCCTGTGAATCCCTCAATGGCTTTCTGCGTGTAATACTGGAGGTTGTCGTCGATGGTCAGATAGACCGAGTCAGCGGGCTTCGGCGCGGATTCGCCGACACGCGTCACGATCTGACCTGTGGCTGGATTCACAACATATAATGTGCCGCCATGCTCGCCCGCCAGATAATCCTCCGCCCATTGCTCGATCCCTGCCGCGCCCACACGTTCATCGCCCGCGTATCCCTGGCGGCGATATTCCTCCAGATTTTCCTGCGAAATGAACTGGGTATAACCGATAATATTCGAACCGACACCCTGTTCGAAATAATAACGGGATTTGTACGGAGTCCACTGCAAGCCACTGGGAGCGATGCTCCGGATGCGCGCCGATTCCTGCTCAGAAGCCTCGCATAGGGGAATGGCAAAGAAGTCCGGTGTGTTGATGATCTCTTCACCCAATGCCTCGGGGCTGACCCCGCACAACCGCCAGACCTCGGATACCAACGTGCCAAAACTTTCATCCGTCACGTTGCCGGGAATGATGCTGAAAGCGTAAGCGTCCGATTGCGCCACCAGTACATCACCATCCTTGTCGTAGATGTTGCCGCGGGATGGAACACTGTAATCCATCCGCAGGACATTCCCTCCCGCCAGTTCCGGCAGGATGAGGGATTCGTCCCATTGCAGTTTCCACTCGTTGTTCTCCAGCGTAAAGCGCGCGATCATCTCACGCTGGATCTCACCCACCAGCGCCGTGTGATAGGTGACACGATAGGCAAGTTCCGCGGAATAGGGATTCACGAGCGAAGAAAGGATCTCGTAATCGAATGAACCGGCGCTCATGTTGTTCAGCGCGTCGCGGTTGCGTTTGGCAAAATCCTCGAGTGTGACCGCATCCCGCGTGACCTTGCTAAGGATGCCATACATGGTGTTGTAATCATCCACTTTGTAGGCATCGAGATACGCCGAAAGGGTCGCGTTCACATCCGGCGTCGAGACGATTGTCACACTGGGAGGCGGCAGCGGGGTCTCGGTTGGGAAGCCGGGGACGGCGATCCCATTCGAGCCGCAGGCGCTCAGGAACACCATGATAACGATGAGATTTAACCAACGAAGAAATTTCATTCTTTGCCTTTCAATACTCATGTCATTGCGAGACCTGCCTCGCAGGTCTCGCAATGACAGCTTACTTTAAAATGGATTCAAACACCGGACAATCAAATTCCAATAATTTCTGACAATTCGCAGGCACGTCCGCGTTGGGTTCAACTCCCATTTTTCGCATCAGCCTTGTGACATGACACAACGGCAGGCCCATTACGCTGGCGTAACAACCTTCCATGCCCGCAACCGGACGAAATTCAGGATGCTGGATCGCGTACGCACCGGCTTTATCGAGCGGGTCGCCGGTGGCAACGTAAGCCTGGATCTCCTCGTCAGAGTAATCGCGCATGGGCACATCCGTAACGCAGAGATCGGTCTGGAGGGAGGCATCGCTCGCTCGAAGCAGGGCAATTCCGGTGTAGACCTGATGCGTGCGTCCGCGCAGGCGTCTCAACATCATCGTCGCTTCCGCTTCGTCCTGAGGTTTGCCGAGGATATCCGATCCGTCCACAACGGTTGTGTCCGCTGCGAGGATCAATTGATCCGGATTGGCATGCACCGCGCGCGCCTTGGTTTCGGCGAGTCTTAAAACGTAATCGGGCGGGGATTCGTTCTCCAACGGGGTCTCATCCACATCAGCCACCGAGACGACGAAATGCCAGCCCGTCAGCGAAATCAATTGACGGCGGCGCGGCGAATTGGATGCAAGGATCAAGTTCACGGGTGAGGATTCTAACACAGACCCCCACCCGCCTTTTCCCATCGAGGACCTTCGGCGGGCACCTCCCCCAAAGTGCAAATGCATTCCAATCCGCTTTTTTGGGTAGGGGGTGGTGGTACAATGGCGAAAATTTGTCCAGTCATGGAGGCGTCTGTGAAGGAACTCGAAGAACGGATTCTGAGGGACGGCAAAGTTTTGGGCGGGGGTATTTTGAAGGTGGATAGTTTCGTCAATCATCAAGTGGATCCAATGTTGATGGATGCCTGCGGCAGGGAGTTTGCGCGGCTCTTCGCCCCGGTCGGCGCGACCAAGGTGCTGACTGCCGAGATCTCAGGCATTGCCCCCGCTGTAACAACTGCGATCCATCTCGGCTTGCCGGTGGTGTACGCACGCAAGACGAAACCGATCACCATGCCCGACCAGGTGTACCTGACGCTGGCGCCATCGCACACCAAGGGGCGCATGGTGGAGTTGATCGTCTCGCCCGAGTATCTGGCAAACGGCGAAAAGGTGCTGATCATCGACGATTTCCTCGCCAGCGGACAGACCATCCTCGGGCTGGCGCGGCTGGCGGAGGCTTCGGGCTCGCATATCGTCGGCATCGGCGCGTTGATCGAGAAGATCTTCGAAGGCGGGCGGGATGCCTTGAAGTCCCTCGGCGTGCCGATCCATTCGCTGGCGTGTATTACTTCAATGGAAGGTGACAGGGTGGTATTTGGGGAGCCATCATAAGTTGAAGGTTGAAAGTTTGAAGGTTGGAAGGTTAATGTGCGGAGATGGCTGTGGCATCCGTGGGTCGGACGTTTGATCGGCTGGATGTTTGAGCACATGAACTTTGCCATTCCCCTAAAACGACTGCGCGAGACGGAGACGCTGATGGCGTTCCATCACCCGAAGCCGTCATATCCGTTCCACGTTCTGATCGTGCCGAAGAAGGCGGTCAAGACATTGATGGACCTTGATGCAAAAGAAACCGCTTTTCTCAGCGATCTATATTCCACAGTTCAAAGCCTTGTGGAGGAATTTCACCTCCCCGCGTACCGGTTGATCGTCAATGGCGGGGAGTATCAGGATTTTCCGCAGTTGCATTTTCATCTTGTTTCAAATGCAGGGGCACAGCAGGACGGTTGATCGTTATACTCTTCCCAGGTTTTGCTGTGTCCCTACGAGATTAAATAATGGATTCCATTGCCATCCTCGATTTCGGTTCACAATATGCGCAGATCATCGCGCGGCGCGTGCGCGAAGCGCAGGTCTATTGCGAGTTGTTCCCGTGGGACGCGCCCATGGAGAAAATCCTCGCCATCCGCCCTAAGGGATTCATCCTCTCCGGCGGACCGAGATCCGTGTACGAGGAAAACGCGCCCTACATCCAGAAATTCATCTTCGATACGGGCCTGCCCATCCTCGGCATCTGCTACGGCATGCAGGCATTGACCCACGCCCTCGGCGGTCAGGTGGACGCCTCCGCGCATCGGGAATATGGTCCGGCTCAAATCGAACCGACCATGCCCGGCACCATGTTGGACGCGATCTCCAAAGTGTGGATGTCGCATGGCGACCGCATTACCAAACTCCCGCAGGGATTTGTCGCGCTGGCGCGCTCGGGCAACAGTCCGCTGGCGGCGATGGGGGATATGAAGCGCAAATATTTCGGCGTACAGTTCCACCCCGAAGTGCATCACACGCCCAACGGCGAAAAACTGCTCAGGCATTTTGCCATTGACATTTGCGGGGCAAAGCCGAACTGGACGCCCAACTCCATCATCGATGATGCGGTGGAACGGATCCAAAAACAAGTGGGAAGCGAGCGCGTCCTGGCGGCGGTTTCGGGCGGCGTGGATTCGTCTGTGGCGGCGGCGCTGGTGCACAAAGCCATCGGCGACCAGCTCGTGGCTGTCTTCGTGGATACCGGTCTGCTGCGGAAGAACGAGGGGGAACAGGTCGCCTCGGCTTTCCGCGACAACCTGCACGCGGAACTCATCACCGTGGACGCCGCTGACGAATTCTTCGCAGCGCTCCACGGCGTGACCGAACCGGAGCAAAAGCGGAGGATCGTCGGCGAGAAGTTCATCCGCGTGTTCGAGGCGCAAGCGAAGCAAATTGGGCAGCCAAGATTCCTCGTGCAAGGGACGATCTACCCGGACGTGGTCGAGTCGTCCGCGCCGGACCGGGACAAGGCACAGAAGATCAAGTCGCATCACAACGTGGGCGGATTACCGGAGGATATGCAGTTTGAACTGGTCGAACCACTAAGATATTTGTTCAAGGACGAGGTGCGGGCTGTCGGTGAAGCTTTGGGGTTGCCGGAAAGCCTTGTTTGGCGGCAGCCGTTTCCGGGTCCGGGTTTGACCGTGCGTTGTCTTGGGGAGGTGACGCCTGAGCGTGTATCCCGTTTGCGGGCGGCGGATGCGATCCTGATCGAGGAATTGTCCAAGGCAGGTTTTCTGGGAAAGGGCGCGCAGACCTCGCAGGCGTTTGTCGTATTACTGCCCGTCCGCTCGGTGGGCGTGATGGGCGACCAGCGGACGTATCAGGAGGCGGCCGCGATCCGTGCGGTGACGACCGAGGATTTCATGACCGCCGACTGGGCGCGCCTGCCGCACGACCTGCTGGCGGCGGTGGCAAACCGTATAGTCAACGAAGTGGACGGCATCAATCGCGTGGTGTATGATATTACGAGCAAGCCGCCTGCGACCATCGAATGGGAATGAGGCGGTTGACGATTTACGGTTGAGGAGGAAGGATGAATTTCGATCTTGGCGAGGTTCTTTCCCGCGCATTTCAGATCACCTGGAAGCATAAGATCCTATGGCTGTTCAGCGCATTGCCGGTATTGTTGAGTTTCCTCATTTTTCCGGTTGTGTTCCTGCCCATCATCTTCACGGATTTTGGATCCGGGCGCGAGCCGTTCTTCGTAAATGAGCCGATCTACATTTTCCTTTTCATCGGGTTCAGCATCATCGTCAGTCTTTTGAGTTACGTCCTGTATGGCATCGCTTCGTCGTCGGTCATGCTCGGTGTGGTGCGGGCGGAGGGCGGCGCGGAACGTTTGCAGGCAACGGAATTGTTCAATGACGGGAAGCCCTACTGGTGGCGGGTTTTGGGAGTGCTGCTATTGGTCGGTCTGGCTGTTTCCGTTGTGTTCCTCTTGATCTTCGGCTGCATGGCGCTCGCCGGCACAGTGACCATGGGGCTGGGCTTCATCTGTTTACAGCCTCTTGTCCTTTTGATGTATCCGCTCATGATCGTGCTCTACGGTTTCATCGAAGAATCGCAGGCGGCAGTGATCGTGGACGACCTCGGCGTCACGGACGCCATCAAACGCGGCTGGGAGCTGGTCAGGGCGAATTTCTGGCGCATCATCCTGGTCTCCCTGATCGTTTACCTCGGGATCGGTTTCCTCAGCAGCATCGTCATGGTCCCGTTCATGATCCCGTTCTTCTTCTTTCCATTTTTCATGGACGGTTCGCAATTCGAAATGAACATCCGCACCATGATGCTGATATTCGGCGGCTTCAGTCTGCTCCTGATTCCAATCATGGCGCTGGTACAGGGGGTCACCATCACATTCCTGAAATCGACCTATACGCTGGTCTACCTGCGCCTGACCCGCAAACCGGACAGCGATGAGGGATCCAAGCCGGACGAGGGCGACAAGACGATCATCGCCGGAGCCAATGCGTAAACTCCTCCCGTTCCTTCTCAGCCTCAGCCTGCTCGCCGCGCCCCAGGCTTTCGCGCGTGCCCAAACCGCCGCGTATGCCGAGATCGCATCGATCGACACAACGGACTTCCCGAAGATATCCACCCTGCTGAATGTGTACGACGCGAACGGCGAATTCATCACCGGGCTGAAACCTTCAGATATCGCCGTTTACGAAGACAGCCTGGAAGGCGAAGCCGACGCCATCCGCGAGTTCGAAGTGCCGGCACAGATCGCGGTTGCCATCAATCCCGGTCCTGCCATGGCGGTCCGCGACGGGAACGGGGTTGCCCGCTTCGAACGTGTGCTGGAGGCGCTCGGTCAATGGGTGGAATCGCAGCCTGGCGATTCACAGGATGACCTGAGCCTGGTCTCGTTATCGGGCTCGCTCATCAATCATGCAAACGTCAACGACTGGTTCGTCAGCCTCAACTCCTTCAAACCTGACTTCCGCAACTCGACCCCCAACCTGCAAACATTATCCATCGCGCTGGATACGGTCAACGCGCCGACGCCGCAACAGGGCATGAAACGCGCCGTGCTGTTCATCACCCCGCACATGGACGACCCCAACATCGATAACAGCATCGCGCCGCTCATCCAGCGCGCCGTCGATTCAAAGGTGCGTGTCTTCGTCTGGTTCATCGATGCGGAGGAGTTCAACGTCACTGCCAGCGCCAATGCCTTCAAATCGCTCGCCCAACAGACCGACGGCGCGTTCTTCTCGTTCTCCCGGAACGAACCCTTCCCGGACCTGAGCCTGTATTTTGCCCCACTACGGCACCTCTACGAAGTAACCTACACTTCCTCACTGACAACCTCGGGCGACCACACGCTTGGTTTCTACATCAAGACACCCGACGGGACGATTCCTGCGCTGGACAAACCCTTCAGCGTGGACATCCAGCCGCCAAACCCGATCTTCGTCATGCCGCCGCTGCAGATCACGCGCCAACCCTCGGAGGACGATCCCTACAACTCCGAGGCATTGACACCATCCCAGCAGATCATCGAGATCATCGTCGAGTTCCCCGATGGGCACAAGCGGGAACTCAAGCGCACCGCCCTGTACGTGGATGGGCAGGTCGTTGCAGAAAACACGGAGGAACCGTTCGACAAGTTCCTCTGGGATCTGGGCAATTACAACGAGAGCGGTCAGCACGAGATCATCGTGGAGGCGGAGGATGAGCTTGGCCTGAAAAAATCGAGCATCGGGATCCCCGTCATGTTCACGGTCATCCATCCGCC
>DIDP01000035.1:11586-104258 GCA_002418205.1 Anaerolineales bacterium UBA5797
GCGATCGGTCTGGCGGGGATCGCCCTGCTCGCGATCCTGCTGCGCGGCAGGGTGAAAAATGCCCCGGTCAGCAGACGCAAAAAGGTGCGCAGTGCGAAGGAAGATCCGCTGACCCAGCCGGTCCCGGCATTGACGGAGCCGCCCGTTTCGGCTACAAAGAGGAGCAAATCACAGCCGCGCATCCCCGGCTGGATGACCCTGAGACCAACCCGCACGCCGCAGGCACCCGCCCAACTCGTCCGCTTGACGAATGGCGGCGAACCCGCAAGCAGCGCACCCATCCCGTTACTGGAAAAGGATATGACTTTCGGCACAGACCCGGTAAAATCGATGCACGTGCTCGATGACCCATCCATTTCGCCCCTGCACGCCCGCATCAAACAGACGGAAGAGGGAACCTTCCTTCTTATCGACCAGGGCTCCGTGGCGGGCACGTGGGTGAATTATGAACCGGTCACGCGCGAAGGTCATCGCCTGGCGCATGGAGACAGGATTCATTTCGGGCAGATGGTCTATCGCTTTGATCTGAGCCAGCCTCCGGCTGAGTCCGAACCGAAGGTCACATCCAAAAAATAATTCAGCCATGATCCGCACATCACGCGCTCATTTGAACGTCGAAGCATACAGCCATCAGGGCATGACGGGCAAGAACAACGAGGACCGCTTTGCCGTCACGTCGTATCACGTCAGCGAAAAGGACCGGACGCCGGTGTTGTTTGCCGTGCTTGCCGATGGGATCGGCGGTCATCGCGGCGGCGAGGTCGCGGCAGAACTGGCTGTCAACCACATCATGCAGAGCGTGTCGAAGAGCGACGGGAAGTTTTCGCGGCACATCATCGAGCAGGCGATCAACGAAGCCAGCAGCGCGATTGCCGCGCATTCCGCATCGAACGAAGAACTCAAAGGCATGGGAGCCACCTGCGCCATTGCATGGATCATCGGCGACAGGTTGTACACCGCCTACGTGGGCGACTCTCGCATCTACCTGATACGCGGCGGTCGCATCCAGCAACTGACCGTTGACCATTCGTGGGTGCAGGAGGCGATCGAGAAGGGCATCCTCACGCCCGAGGCGGCGCGCGAACATCCGAATGTGCACGTCATCCGGCGGTATCTCGGCTCGCCGGTGCCGCCCGAACCCGATTTCCGTTTGAACCTGTTCGACGGCGAAGGCGCGAACCACGCCGAGAACAATCAGGGCACGCAACTCCAGCCGAACGACATCCTGCTATTGTGCACCGACGGTTTGACCGACCTGCTCTGGAATGACGAGATCCTGGAGGTCGTCCGCACGAGGTCGAATTTACGGGAGGCGAGCCGCGCCCTGGTCGATCTTGCCAACGACCGCGGCGGACACGACAACATCACGGTGGTACTGCTCGGTATGCCCGCGGATTTCAAATCCAGAACCCAGCCCCGACAGAAGAAGGAAGCGGACTGGGTCCCCTGGGTGATCGGCGCGCTGGTCGGCGTGATCTTCATCCTGATCGTCGCTTCGATCCTGACCTTCAGCCTGCTGAGGCGCAACGGAAACGTGACCGCCACCCCGGCTGCGTCTCCCACAACCATGGCGACAGAGACGCCGTCGCCAATGCCCACTTCAACCACTGTTGCCCCGACCGAAACCGTCGTATTGGACGTCATCCTGCCGGAGGAGTCACCCACCCTCACACCCTGGCCCACGAATACGGTGACACCTTAAACTCGCGCCGAGCGGAGGGCAACGCCCGCAGTCGAAGTGCATGTTATACGCAAGAGAGGAGTTAGTTATGCCCGTCAAACATTCCCATGATGTGGAAGCCAAAAACGTCGCCGCCGGAAAAGACACCACCATTCAAGTCCTGATCTCATCGCAGGAGGGTCCCAACTTCGCCCTGCGGAAGTTCTCCATGCAAAGAGGCGGTGGGATGCCGCGTCACACCAACACCGTGGAACACGAGCAATATGTGCTGCACGGCAATGCGACCATTACCATCGGCGAGGAGACCCACCGCGTCAAAGCGGGGGATGTGGTCTTCATCCCTGAAGGTGTGGTCCATTCGTATGAGAATACCGGCGAGGAACCATTCGAGTTCCTGTGCATCATCCCCAACAAGGAAGACAGGATCACGATCGTGGACGAAAACAATTGTTGAATCACAGGGGCGAAGTTTGCAAGCTTCGCCCCTGCGAAATCATAACGGCTGTTTTGTGGGTATCCCCGGCTTGCGCGGATATTTGGGAGGTGTCGCCGCGATCTTGTCTATGATGACCAGATAACGATCATCCGCCACCCCCGGCAAATGGACGGGGATCAACTGCTCCAGTTTTCCACCCAATAATTTCATCGCCCCTTCCGCGGACTGCGCTTCGGCGGGTCCGCTTTCGCCTTTTTGGGCGAGCATCCGCCCGCCGATCCTGACCAATGGAATCAGGTATTCGCTCAACACATTAAGCTTTGCCACCGCGCGCGCCACCGCCCAATCGTAACATTCGCGATGCTCCGGGTTATGCCCCAGATCTTCAGCGCGTTTGTGGAGCACGTCCACATCCTCCAGCCCAAGCACACTGACGATGTGCTGGCAGAACATGGCTTTTTTGCCCACCGATTCGACGAGTGTCAACTTCATATTAGGATAAATGATCTTCAGCGGAATCCCCGGGAAGCCCGCGCCGGTCCCCACATCGATGAGGCGGTTTGGCGGATTCGCCCTCCATGCCAGCACACATGAGAACGAATCCAGGAAATGCTTCGTGCGGATGGACTCCACATCGCGGATGGCCGTCAGGTTGAACTTCTGGTTCCACTCGAGCAGTTCCTTCTCATAGGTGATGAGTGACATTACCTGCCGCCCGGTCACATGGACGTTGAACAGTTCCTGCGCCTCGCGAATGATCTTATCCATCAAACGGGATTATACATGCTCACGCAATCCGGTGTAAATCAAAAGACCTGATGGGTTTGATACTCCATCAGGTCTTTCTGCGCTCAAGAGAGGGTTCTATTTCTTCGCCATTTCCTTGCCCTGTTCCTCGTCCACCTTCGTCGCTTTCGATTTTCCAAACCTGCGGAACAATACGCGTCCGCCAAGGAAGACCAGGTACAACGGGATGGCGATCATGATCAGGGCGGGCAGATAGGATATGAAGAAGCGGATCAGGAAGCGCGCGAATCCCTGCGTAAACCTGATCAGGTCCTGCACGGCATCATTGGCTGTACCCTGCAGTTTCCAGCCGCCGATCTCGATCGGTTTGACGGTCTCCTCGGCAACGAGACGGATGGTGATCGCGGACAATGCCGCCGACTCTTCGTAGTACTTGATCTGTCCCTTCAAGACTTCGATCTCTGTCTGGATTTGTTGCAATCGGTCCGATACAGCGAGGGCTGCTTCAGTATCCTCAGCCTGATCCAAAAATTCTAGCAGTTTCTTCTCGGTAGCCTGCTTTGCCGACAGGCGGGATTGCAGGTCCACGTATTGACTCGTCACATCCTCACCGGAACGGTTCTCATACGTGACCTCGACCACACCCTCCTTGATCTTCTCCAGCGCCTCATCCAGTCTTTCGGATGGAACGCGGATGGTCATGCTGCCTTCCGGCACTTCGATGCTGTTTGGCCCGTAGGTGGAACGATACAAATTGGAGGAAACCACAAATCCGCCCATCTTCACCGCCATGTCGGCGATCTCGTCCATCCGTCCCTTGGGGTCGGCGACAACGATGCTCATGTCCACATTCTGGATGACCAGCCGTTCGGTCGCTGCCGCATTGGATGAGACCGCGGATTCCTCATACGCAAAATTGTCAGCCCCGCCACCCGAACCAGGCATGAAGGGCGCAGGAGCCGCAGGTTCCGCCGCCGGCATTTCAAAGCTCCGGTCGCTGTAGGCAACCGGACCCGGCGCCGCCCCCATCCCAAACGACCCTAAAAGTGACGCAAATACAACTCCGACCAGGGTCAACACCACCACGGTCGTGAGCACAATAATGATCAAAGTTTTCTTCATCTTCTCTTCTCTCCTTCACGGATACAGGATGCTCTTACCCTGTAGACGAATCACACCGCGGAAAGTTCCTCCCCCGCAAAAATCATCATCGATCATAAACAGACCGACAAACCTACCAGCCTTCTGCCAGCCGGATGGCGTGTTTTTCGGGCAGGCGCACTTCACGGATGCGCTGTTGTACCTCGGGAATGTCATATTCGACGCGGCGCGGCTCCCAGATATTCTTTTCAGAATCATAGATCGCATACGCGGCGCGCGGATCGCGGTCACGCGGCTGCCCCACCGACCCAGGGTTCAGGATCGATCGCGGACTGAGCATCACGGGATCGCCCGCCTTGATCGGCACCAGGTTCACGCGGTCCGTTTTCAGATCGAGCTGGAACATGCACTGCAAATGTGAATGTCCCACAAAACACCACGGCGTTGTAAAGTGATCGAAGTTCAGGCGCGCCGAAAGCGTGTTCAGGATGTACTCCCAGACCGAATCGCGCGGACTGCCATGCACAATGCTCACCTCGCCGCGCACCTTCAAATTGGACGGCAGGGAGCGCAGGAAATCCATGTTGTCCGCGGTCAGCACGCGCTCATGATATTCGAGGGCGCGGCGCGCATCGCCATTGAAGACTTCCAGGGGAATTTTGCCGATCACGGCAACATCATGATTTCCAAGGATGCAGGTCAGGTTCGGGATCTCGCGGATCTGTTCCATCACTGCGTTTGGGTCGGGTCCGTATCCCACCATGTCACCCAGGCACCAGGTTTCATCCACACTCCCGGCATCGTTGAGTACAGCTTCGAGGGCTGTATAGTTTGCATGAATATCCGAGATGACCAAAATACGCATATCACTCCAAAAGTGCCGCGACGCGTTCCACAATGATCTCAGCCGCCTCGCTCTTGCTCATCAAGGACAATGATTCCCTGCGCCCATCGGAAAATAATAACGTGAGCCGGTTGGTCCCCACCGAGAACCCGGCATCGCTGGCTGAAATGTCGTTCGCGGCGATCAATTCCAGTTTCTTGGATTGTAACTTATTTGCCGCGTTTTGAAGCAGGTCCTGTGACTCCGCCGCAAACCCGACCACCACCTGTTTTCGCTTCCGCCCTGAGCGTAAACCTGCCACCGTTTTCAGAATATCATCCGTCGCTTCGAGTTCGATCTGCGGAATCCCACCCTCTTTCTTGATCTTATCCTCCGCGATCTTCTTCGGCTTGAAATCCGCCACTGCCGCCGCCATGACCAGCACATCGTTCGCAGGGAATTCCTGCGTCACTGCATCCAGCATCTGTTTTGCGGTTTCCACTGGAATGACCCGCGCGCCAATGGGAGGGGTCAAAGCTGTGGGCGTTGTGACCAGCGTGACATCGGCGCCCGCGTCCAGGGCGGCCTGGGCAAGGGCATAACCCTGTCTGCCGGAGGAGCGATTCGTCAGCACGCGCACCGGGTCGAGCGGTTCCTGAGTGCCTCCGGCGGTGACCAAAACTCTTTTATCGGCGAGCAGACCGCGGCGTCCGAGAACGAGGCGGATGTGTCCGATGAGTTCGTGCGTTTCGGGCAGGCGTCCCGTCCCGGTAAGCCCCGAAGCGAGATGTCCCTCCGCAGGTTCGATGATGGTTACGCCGCGTCCTCGGAGCGTCTCCAGGTTTGCCTGCATGGCGGGATGATCGAACATGCCGCCGTCCATCGCGGGCGCAACGATCAACGGAGCACGGGATGCCAGCGCGGTGACGGTCAACAATGTACCCGCCAGACCCTGCGCGAGTTTGGCGAGGGTGTTCGCGGTGCACGGCGCAATGACAAGCAGATCGGTATCGTGCCCAAGCCCCACATGCAGGACGTGCGCTTCGTTTCCCCACAGGTCCTGATCGGTGTAGGCGCGCCGCCCCGTGACGGATTGGAACGTAAGCGGTGCAACGAACTTTTCAGCGGAACCCGTCAGGATGACATCCACCTGCGCGCCCGACTGCGTAAGTTTGGAGGCGAGGTCGGCGGCTTTGTAGGCGGCGATGGAACCCGTAACACCGAGTACGATGCGTTTGCCCGAAAGGATGGACATATCAATAATTATACTGCCTCTAATAGAACCAGACCTCATGCCCCTGCATCCTGTCCCCCTCATAATCGAACCTTGCAGAGAAGAATTTATTCTCCGCAAGCCACGGCAGGAAGATATGGTCGCTTTCCCACAGGTTCAGCTCTGTCAACTTTTCATCCGGGATCCATTCCAGCCTGCCCTCGGGCGAATCGATCAACTCGCCTACAAATTCCGTCGCCGTGAATACGAAGACATACCAATCGTTTCCCTTGAACTTCGGGAACATCAACAATCCGTGCAGGTGCGGATTCTGGATGATAAGTCCCGCCTCCTCCCGGACCTCGCGCCGGATGCACTCCTCCGGCGTTTCCCCCGCTTCGATCTTCCCGCCCAAACCATTCCATTTGCCTTCGTGGATGTCATTGGGCTTTTTGTTGCGATACACCATGAGGGTCTTGCCAGCATGTTTGATGTAGCAAAGCGTGGCGAGGATCATCGCTTCGATTACGCTCCCTTCGGTAGCTCCGTTCAGCGCAAGGTGGCAGGAAACATAACTTCCAACCCGCGCCAGATGTCATTGCGCCAGGCAGTGAAGTTGTGTCCGCCTGAGAATTCGCGATACGTGACGTCATACCCGTTCTCCTGAAGCAAAGCGTGCATGCGGCGGTTGTCTTCCAGCAGAAATTCCAGTTTCCCGGCATCCATCCAGATCTGAATCTCGCGGGCATGTCGATGATTAATGAGATCGACCGTTGCCAGGTCGCGTCCATCAATGGAAGCCACCTCCGATTGGCTCAATACGTTTCCGAACACATCGGGCATTCGCAATCCCGTATAGAGGGACATGACCGCTCCTGCTGAGGCGCCCAGCACACCGTACGAACCCGGCTGGGAATCTACATCCAAGAGGTTCAACTGCTCACGCGTCAACGGCAGGATGACCTGCTCCACCCAGTTGAGCGTGGCATCCGAACAGAGATATTCCACGTTGCGCCAGCGACCGCCATTGGGCAGGAACGCCATCGCAATCGGCTGGATGCGCCGGTCGGCGATGAGGTTATCCACGATCGTGGGAAGTTTCGCGCGCTGCATGAATTCCTGCCCATCGTAGACGACCAGCAACGGGACCGGTCCCTTGACCGGCGGTCTGTAGAGATAAATGGTGCGTTCGTAATCGTCGCGCAACAAACCCGTCTCCACGCGGTGACTGGTCAACGCGCCGACGGGCACATCCGCGCGGCGCATGACGAACGGAGACGGCATGGTCTCGGGCATGTAAAAAAAGTTGTTGCGTCCGCCCAGTCCGTTGCTCACGCTTTTCCTGTTCAGCGGATCGAGAAAATTCTTTTGTGTGATGGGGTCGTAAAAGGCATATTCCACATACGCGTCGCGCGGAAAGGTCAGGGTGCAGGTCCAGATGGATTTGGCGGAATCAGGCACCAGTCGAGGAGAGACGCGTTTGAAAGGTCTGGGATGCTCGTCCCAGTGGTTGAGGTCGCTCGTCAGATACGGCGCGGACTCCCCCTCCCAGATGAAGATGGCGCGGTCCGTATCGATCACCGGGTTGCCGGACTTGAGGGCGCGCTGGATGACCGAGTTCGATACCGTCATTTGGAGAAGGTGCCCATCAATTCCCCCCGCGCAAGGATGTGTCCGACCATCGCCTTTTCCAACTCGCCCTTGTTCGCGCCCGCGGAGATGCCGAGCATTTCATCGAGCGCATAGAGTTTGAAGAAGTAACGATGCGTGCCGCTGGGCGGGCAGGGACCGTTGTAACCGGTTGTGCCGCTGCTGTTGCGTCCCTGCAGGCTGCCATCCGGGAGGGATTCTCCAGACGGGATTCCTTCACTCAGCCCCCGGGCGGAGGCCGGGATGTTGAAGATCACCCAATGCACCCAGGTGCCAGCCGGTGCATCGGGATCGTCCACGATGAGGGCGAAAGCTTGTGTGCCTTCGGGCGGATCGTTCCACGTCAGCGCGGGCGAGACATCGTCCCCGCGGCAGGAATATTTTTCAGGGATCGGCTGACCCTGCGTGAACGCGCTGCTTGTCAGATCAAGTGACATGGCGACCTCCTCGCCGATCGTTTCAGGCACTGTGGAGTCGGATGAAGTAGACACCGGCTGTCCTTGCGAAGAACAAGCCGAAAGGAAAACGGCGGCAACCATCAAGGCAACAAAATTTTTTCTTATCATGACAAATCCTCTCTCTGCACTCCATCGAACTGCAGAATAAAATCCGCACCGTAGGCGAGCGATGGAGTTTGAAACCCGGGTTTGGCTTCACCGCTTGAGATCCGCTTCATGATCTCGACGATTGTGAGCGCGGTACAAGTATATCCCTCGGGCGTGCGCAATTTCGAGACGACGCGTCCCCCATTCTGGTCAGTTGCCTCGGCAATCAAGATGGCAAACCGGCTCGTCCGTTTCTCGTCCGACGGGCCCGGCGGGAAGAACGCGTCGATGCACGCCTTGAGAAGATTTTTCATCGGACGGTTATACAGCAACGGACCGATCACACGCATGGATTTCAGCAGTCCGATCGCGGTGTTCGGGAAGTGGAAATACGTTTCGATATTCGGGATGCCCGTGCTGTAATACGCCGTGGACACATCCCCCCAGCCCACCGACACGACCTTGACGGCGCCGCGCCCAAAATCCTGCTCACGGATGGACCACGCAGGCGGCACCCGGACCAGTTTACCCTCACGGCGGATCATTCCCTGCCGGTGCATGTTCTCGATGGCAGACTTTGCCGTACCCCGCGAAAACCCTCCGCCGATCCCCCGCAAATAGAGCCGGAAGTGGGTCGCGGACGGCAGCCTCCGTTTTACATGCGCCGCGAGACAATCGGACGGTACAACATCGAATCCACCGCCGGGCAGGAGCATGATCCCGGCTGTTTTTGCCTGTTCATCCAGCCCAGCCAGCGCCTCGAAGCCGGGGATCTCGCCGCTGATGTCCACATAATGACGTTTCGTGCGCAGGCACGCCTCCGCCATCTGCCGGTATGTATGAACGAACGGACCCGCGCAATGCAGGACTGCGTCCACTTCCAGCAAAGCCGCGTCGAGTTTGTCCGTTTCGCCCAAAGAAAAGGCGCGGTATTCAAGACCATAGTTCCCCGCCTGAGCGCGCAATCTGTTTTCATCCCGTCCTGCAAGAATGGGACGCATCCCCTCCTTTGTCGCAAGGTCAACGATGAGTTGACCCGTATATCCATATGAACCGTAGATGAGGAAGTTACCCATGAAATACCTTTTGAACCGCCAAGGCACGGAGAAGAAAAAAACGCCGCGCCTCCGTGTCGCAGTGGTTAATCGTCTTTGCCGCCATCATTCACAGTATGGCGCTTTCGCTCCGCTCCGTTGGACGGAGGAAGGACAGATGAATAAAAAGACCCTGAAGGCTGAACCCTCAGGGTCAATTGTAAACTACTCGCCTTTTCGCTTGGCAAGCCTATGGTCGAGCATGAGCACGGCTGTGCCGCGTTCCTCGATCAGTTTGAGGTTGGCGACGATCTCCGCCGCGTTCTTCTCCTCCTCCACCTGCTCAGAGATGAACCATTGCAGCATCACCTGCGCGGGATAATCCTTTTCCTTCAGCGCCAGTTCATACAAAGCGTTGATGGACGCAGTGACCTTTGCTTCGTGCGCCGCGACCTCCTCGGCCACCTCCAGGTTCGAGCTCCATTCCGTCTTCGGCGCGTCGATGGCTTTGAGCATCACCCTGCCGCCGCGGTCCAGAATGAAATCATAGAACTTCATCGCATGTTCGCGCTCCTCATCCGCCTGCATGCGCATCCAATGGGCGAAACCAGGCAGGTTCTTGTCCTCGAAATATGCCGCCATTGAAAGGTACAGGAACGAAGAAAACATTTCCTTGTTGATCTGTTCATTCATTGCATCTTGCATCGGTTTTCCAATCATAGTAGCCTCCTTTACCCATAATTATATTCACTTGAATAAGATTTTTATAAGAGACACGATCCCGATCAGGATGACGATCCACAGAAGCACGATGATCGCCGCTCCGACATACCCCACGCTTCGTCCCACGCCCTGGGCTGCCACCGTTTTACGAGCCTCAACCAACACTTCAGGCGGGATCATCCGGACCGCCAGCCACAATCCGCCCGGCGTGATGATGAGGTCATCGAGATAGCCGAGGACCGGGATGAAATCTGGGATCAGGTCGATGGGGCTGAACGTATGCGCCACAACGAAAAAGACCAGCGCTTTTGCATACCACGGCGTGCGCGGGTCTTTGGCCGCCAGATACACGGCAAAGGCTTCGTTCTTCAATGCACGGGCACGGGCTTTCAATCGTTCCAGCATGGCATACAGGCAGGTCTTGGACCTGCCTCCGCCCAACCTATTCTCCAAACACGAACAGGTCGTTGATCGACTCGTGACGCAGATTATGCCGGATCGCATCCGCAAAGACCGGCGCAACGGACAAGATCTTCAGTTTCGGATTCCGCTTTTCGGGAGGGATATGGACGGTGTCGGTTGTAATGATCTCTTTGATCTCGTTGATCTCCGCCAGCCTCTCCAAACCGCCGCGCGTAAAAACACCATGCGTACAGACGACCGTGATCTCCTTCACACCTTCGGCGATGAGCACGCGGCTCAACTCGTGGATGGAACCACCCGTGGCGATCTCATCATCATAGATCAGGGCGCGTTTGTGTCCGCGCACCTGGTTGCCCACCAAACCACTGATCTTCACCTGCGTGTCGGAGATGCGTTCCTTGTTCCCGGCGGCAATCGGCAGGTCCAGGCTTTTGGCGAAGCGGGCGGCGGACTTTGCCGATCCCATATCCGGCGCGACGACGATGCAATCGGTCAGTTCGCGCTTCTCGAGATATTCCTTGAAGACCGGGCGGGCGCTGAGCGGATCGGTCGGCACGACAAAGAACCCATGTACCTGTGGCGAGTGGAACATCATGCTCATCACGTGTGTGGCGCCGGAGGTCTGGATCAGATCCGCCACGAGCCGCGCCGTGATGGAGATGCGCGCCGCGTCCTTTTTGTCCGAACGACCGAAGGAATAATACGGGATGATGGCATGGATCTCCGAGGCTGCCGCGCCGCGGGCGATATCGAGCATCATCAGGAGTTCCATCAGGTGATCGTTGGTGGGCTGTGAGAGCGATTGGACAATGTACACGCGGCGATAGCGGACCGTTGCGCCAAGCTGGATGTAAAGGTTGTCGTTGCTGAAACGGGAGATGTGGGTGTCATCCAGCGGCACGCCAAGTTCGCGGGCGATGCTGGCGGCAAGCGCCTGGTTCGAACTGCCGCTGAAGAAACGGACCTCATCCGCCGGGATCGGGGTTTTCATCATTTTGATTTCCTCATTAAAATATTTGATCGGGCCGGTTCATGTTACACCAACATCCAGGGATTTGAAAGATGATATTCAACACGCGGATGTCAGATTTTTGCATGATTTTGCCCGAAGGGATTCAGGCAAGGAACAGGACCGCCACACCTGCAATGGCAAGGATCGTCCCGGCGACCGCCTGCCAGCCGATCTTTTCCTTGAGCACATAATAACTGATCGGCAAAATGATCACAGGCGGGAGCGCCATCAGCGTGCTCGCCACCCCGATTTCCGTATGCTGTACCGCAAGCAGGGAGGACGATACGCCGAGCACGGGTCCCACCAACGCGCCGAGCGCCAGCAAACGGAGCGCCTGCGGCTTCTCACGCAGTGCGGAAAACGTCGCGCCGGATTTTCCCTCGAGGAAGGTCAAGGACCAAATGAAAATGACCGCAACCAGGATGCGGATCACATTTCCCTGAAACGGTGAGAATACCCCGAACATCCCCTGCTTGGAGAAGACCAGCCCGGTCGCCTGTCCAAGACCCGCCAGCATGCCGAAGAACACGCCGCGTTTTGTATGTCCCAGCGGGGTATCCGGCGGTTCCACGTGCGACATGACCACCCAGGCGATCCCTGCCAGGGCAAGGACGATGCCTGTAATTTGAAGGGCAGTCAGGGTTTCACCGAAGAAGATCCAGGCAATGATCGAGCCGAAAATCGGAGCCAGGCTCAGGAGTAGGCTGCCGAGGCGGGGTCCCACAGAAACGAGGGATTGAAAGTAAAAGGCGTCGCCCAGGGAAAGCCCGATCACGCCGGAAAGTCCCAGCCAGATCCAGCGCGAAGACTCTGCCGATAATGGCAGCGGTTCACGGAACAGGATGAGGTTCAAGACCACAAGGTAAAGCAGGGCGAAGATGAGACGGACCCGATTTGTCACCTGCGAACCGACCATGCGCCCGGTGGAGGCAAAGATGATGGAGGTCAGCGCGAAGAAAAAGGAGGTCGCAAGACCGGCGAGCTCGCCGACGAAATTCATGGTGGGAAATCCTTCCGTTTAGAAATTGTTCGGGAAAAGATGGTTTACTTCAATTTTGGAATCCAGCGCGGGACACGTTGACAATAGCTCTCGTATGCCGTTCCAAATTTTTTCTTCAATGCGGGTTCTTCATAGAGGGTCACGAACAAGTGACAGGCAGTAAAAAATATCAGGGGCGCAACGATCAACGGCAGCGATGGAGACCAGAGCATCCATCCGATCAAGGCGACGATCCCCGCCACGTACATCGGGTTGCGGACGTAGTGATACAACCCCACTGCCACCAGTTCCTTTGGCGGATCAATGGGCGCAGGCGTGCCTTTACCGTTGAAAGTAAAATTCCAGAAGCACCACAGCATGCCCCCCCAGCTTATCAACCATAAAGGAAAGGCGAAATATCTGAAAACCCCAATCGTAAATAATTCTGTATCGGTCGCAGAAATCCAATAAGGGAAATAGCCCATCAGCAGACCGGGCACGAGAATGAGGAAGAAGAGGGATTTGAGGGCGGTCATTTTGCCTCCCAATCACTCCAACTCTGTCTCAATGCTGTTGACAATAACATGGATCGTGCGCTCGTTGTATTGGAGGTTCATATGATCATCCTTGAAACGCTAACGATTAAACTTTCGAAACCTTGTGGATTTGTTTTATACTGTCAGATGTATTATACAGCGGTCACCCACAATCCTTAACGGCAGGGAACCATGGAGTTACTGGAACGCGCGTCCCAATTACAATTATTACAGTCCGCCCTCGATCAGGCGCAGGCGGGGGAGGGTCAGGGATGTGTCGCGCTGGTGTATGGCGAAGCGGGGATCGGGAAGACATCGCTCGTCGAACATTTCGTCAACGAACACAAACCAAAATGGCGGATATTACGAGGCGCATGCGACTCGCTCTTCACACCGCGCCCGCTGGGACCGTTGCACGACATTGCGCTTCAGTCTCAGGGACAACTGCTTCGCCTGCTCGAATCCGAATCCAATCGGACGGCGATCTTCTCCGCCTGCCTGAACGAACTGCAGGAGCAGGCGACCATCCTCGTCATCGAGGATATCCACTGGGCGGACGAAGCGACGCTTGACTTGCTCAAGTATCTCGGGCGGCGAATCCGCCAGACCATCTCATTGATGATATTGACCTATCGCGATGATGAGATCGGCGTTGGCCACCCTCTGCGGATTCTATTGGGCGATATCGCTTCCTCACAGGCTCTTTACCGTGTGCCCGTCACACATCTTTCAGGAGATGCGGTTCAAGAACTGGCAAAGGACAGGGATGTTGATCCTTTCAAACTCCATCGCTTGACGAATGGCAATCCATTTTTTGTAACCGAAGTGCTGGCTGGCGAAGGTGGGATCCCCGAAACAGCGCGGGATGCCGTGCTGGCGCGCGCCGCGCGGCTGTCAGCCTCGGCGCGTGAGGTATTGGAAGCCGCGGCAGTGATCGGGTCCAAGGTCGAACCGTGGCTGCTCTCCGAGGTCAGCGGCGCCGATGGCGCTTTCACCGACGAATGCATCTCCATGGGGATGCTTCAATCGCATGATGCGTATTATTCCTTCCGCCATGAATTGGCGCGCCAGATGATCCTGGAATCGATCTCGCCGCAGAGAAAGATCGAATTGCATCGTCTTACATTAGATGCGCTCAGAGAATCTCCTGAGACCCAAAATGATTTTGCCCGTCTTGTGGATCACGCCGAAGGGGCAATAAATGTGGAAGCCATACTCGAATTTGTGCCTCTTGCGGGAAGGCAGGCAAGCGCCCTAGGAGCTCATCGTCAATCATATGCTCATTACAAGACTGCTTTGCAATATGCCGATTTGCTCCCTTTAGAAGAGCGGGCTGAACTTTTTGACTGTTATGCCGATGAATGTGAAGCGATCGTACTAATGACTGAGGCGGAACATGCTGAGAGGGAGGCGCTGCGCTTGTGGCAGGAACTCGGGCAAGGCGAAAAGGAGGGGCGGGCCCTTCGCCGCCTTTCAGAGATTGTCATGCAGCAGAATAAAAGATCCGAGATGTATCAATATGTATCCGAAGCCATTTCTGTTCTGGAGAAGCATCCTCCCTCAAAAGAGCTGGCAATCGCATACAGTCATAGATCCCGGATGCACATGATCGTTTATGAAGTGGAAGAAACCTACCGCTGGGGCAATCGCGCAATCGAATTGGCTGAAAAAATTGGCGATATCGAAACCCTGGCCCACGCTCTTACCAACATAGGAATCGTGGAAATGTGGCACGATCAGCTTGTGGAGGGACAGCAGAAATTGGAACGAAGTCTGCAGTTATCGCTGGAACATGATTACCAGGTTCACGCAGCGCGGGCATACCAAAATCTGACAGATGGCTTGCTCGTTGCGCGTGATTATGCAGGCTGCCTGGCATATGCGAACGATGGGTTGGAGTATTGTTCACGGCACGATCTTGATAATACATATATTGGTTTATTGGGCGACCGCGCGCGGGCAAAGTTTGAGCAGGGGCTTTGGGACGAAACAGAGATGGATATCAAGCTCTCACAGGGATTCACGGCGACAATGGGAATGAGTTCTTCTTTGGGTTTACTTGAACAGAAGCTAATAGTTCGACGCGGGGAACCCCTGGATGCCCAAGAAATCGAAAAATTACGCATGTATGCACATACTGCCATCTTTCACGTAAACAGATATCCGATTGCCGAGATGTTTGCCGAATTAGCGTGGCTACAGGGCGATCTTGTGCAGTGTCGCGCCGAGGTCGAGTTGATGTTTAATTACGCTCTTCAACTCAAAATACCGACTTATGTTGGCGCACTGGGTTACTGGATGTGGCGCGCTGGCGCCATGCCAGAACCGCCGCCCGATTCAGCCGAGCCATACGCAACACAAATCAGCGGTGATTGGCGCACAGCAGCCTCCATGTGGGAAAAATATGGCTGTCCCTATGAGCAGGGGATGGCATTGATGGATGGCGATGAAGCCGCCCAACTCCAGGCACTGGAGATATTCAAACGTCTCGGCGCGCGTCCGATCATCGAAAAACTCAAACGGCAGATGCAGACGCAGGGTATCCGCGTCCCGCGTGGACCCCGACCTGCCACGCGCAAAAATCGCTTTGGTCTCACCTCGCGTGAGATGGAAGTGCTTGGGCAACTGGTCAAGGGGTTGAGTAATCCTGCCATCGCCAAAAGCCTCAACCTTTCCACCCGGACAGTAGAGCATCACATCGCGTCCATTCTGCAGAAAATGCAGGCTGAATCGCGCAATGAGGCCGCGGCGCGGGCGCTTCAAGAAAATCTGTTCCCTGCCGAGTAAATACCCCAACCCAATATCTGAAAATAGGTGGTGTGATTCGCCAATTTAGGTAGACTCACCGATGTATTGATTCGTTCAAAAGTGTACGATGTATTCAACGTCCAATAGGTGATTTTGAAAGGAGAAAATACCATGTTGAAAATTCGTACGATTATCCTGTCCGGTATGGTGACGGCCATCCTGATCCTTACAGTTCAGATGGTAACGGCTGGGACGGACTCTGGATCCGCACCCGAAAGTGGCGCAGAGAATATCGCCGAAAGTCAGGAAGTATCTGCCGAGTCGAATAAGACGTACAACATCCCCGAATATCGTTCTCAATTTGGTGAATGCTTGGACGTATCCATCGCTGAACTCGCCGCCTGCCGCGTTGAAAGTCAGGTCCCTATCCCGGCCCCTTTGGATGAATGTTTCGATGTGTCTCTGATGGAGGTCGCCAGTTGTCGGGCAGCGAACCAGTCATCCGCTCCCTGATCTGGACGTGCGTGCCTGAAGAAACTCTTATCACGTTTCTCCTCCTAATCAGGCATGCATCAAACCCGCGTTGGGTAATCCCCGACGCGGGTTTCAATTAAGCAGAAAGGAAAGCCCATGACGAGATAATTCCCTGATTGAACTGTCCATTGAACGCTTATTCACCCATTACTGGCAAGGAGAGAAAATGAAACGAAAACTATGGAAAGTTATGTTGTTGATTGTTGTGTTGAGCATGTTTGCAGTACTCACCGTCCAGGCCGAAGCAAAAGACGGCCTCGCGGAACTACGCGATGCCACCGCCCAGTACCATCGTCCTCAAGTGGCGCAAACCGCTGGCTACGATCTTGTCTCAGGACTCGACCATTGTTTCAACAACCCAGGCGTCGGGGCGATGGGATACCACTACATCAACCTCAGCCTGCTCGATACGACAGTGGACTTCCTGCAACCGGAGGCAATGGTCTACACTCCCGGTCCGAACGGGGTATTACAACTCGGTGCAATTGAATATATCGTTCCTGCCGCAGCGTGGGATGCCGAGCATTCTGAATTGCCGCAAGTGATCGGACAGGAGTTCCATCTGAATTCGTCCCTCGGCGTGTATGTGCTTCACATCTGGGTCTGGAAGAACAATCCATCAGGCATGTTCGAAGATTGGAATCCGAAAGTGTCGTGTCCGTAGGGTGTGATTTAGTGAAATATGTGCTGGAAGAAACTCTCTTCACGCTTCTCCTCCCAAACCGTTCGTGCCGCGAACGCCACCGGTGCGAGACGGCGGGCACACGTCAAACCCGCGTCAGGACTTCCCTGACGCGGGTTCTTATGCAAAAAACAATCAAGAATCTGTTTATCTCGAGTTGGACGAGTCGTCCAGCTTTTTGAGCATATCTTCCATCACCATCTTTGTGATCTGCGATAACAGGCGTTTTCGTTCCGGGCGGGCAAGGATGACATTTTCTTCGTTCAATGCTTTTTCATATGCCGTTACCAGGATATGACGGATCTGTTCATCCACATCCGCCGAAACCTTTTTATACATGCGCTCTTTCAGGTTACGGTAATCTCCGGGAACTTGTTGATCGCCAAAGGGATTCTTCATCTTGTCTCGCTTTCCATACTGGCTCTAGTGGTCGGATACGAAGTGTATCGAGACCACACCCATCCAGAGTTATCTTTTCTTCCTGAAAAAGTCAATAACCTGCTGATGGTGAATCCGCACGTCCTTGACATCGGCTTCGAGCAGGCGTTGAATGGTCACTTTATAGCCGCGGAAACGCACGCCGAAATCCCTGTTGAAATCTTCGGGCGGGATGGTCTTCAGGTAATCGACCAACATCTGCTGGGATTTCTTCAAGATTGCACGTTGTTCCCGGAAGGTGTCTCTTCTGTACTTCTTTACAAGCATTGCATTAAAAGTCTGCCAGTCGCGATCTTTATGTCCATAGAAGGCAGGCAATTTGCCTGCGAGTATGCTCTTTGCTGCATCAAGGTTTGCAAAATCCCAACCTGCCAGATGCGCCAGCAGATCCCTGACCGACCAGACGCCAAGGAAGACCGTATCGCGTTCCCTGCGGGACAGTGCGGCAACCTCGGTCAAAAGTTCGGAGCGGACACTCTGCATCTCGCTGATGATCCATTCCTTTTTGGCTTGCGCTTTTGTGCTCATGATCCGCGCTTCTTCAACCAGTCCAGCAACTTTTTCGGTGACCAGGCATTGATGACGTCGCTCTTCGTCAGCCAGGCACGGCGGGCGATGGCAACGCCGTAGAAGCGCATATCGAAATCCTCTTCGGAGTGCGCATCCGTGTTGATGCTGATGGGGATGCCCAACTCCTTGGCGCGGCGGGCGTACATGTCATCCAGGTCGAGGCGGGAGGGATGTGCATTGATCTCCAGCGCAACGCCTGTCTCTGCGGCGGCTTGTAACACTGCATCCATATCCAGGTCCGCGGGTTCACGGTCAGGAATGAGGCGACCCGTGGGATGACCGATGATGTCCACGTGCGGATTGCGAATCGCGTTGAGCATGCGCTCGGTCACTTTTTCACGCGGCTGTCTCAATGACGTATGCATCGAGGCCAGTACCAGGTCGAGGCTCGCCAGAAATTCATCGGGGTAATCGAGCGAGCCGTCGGCTTTGATCTCCACTTCGGAGGCGTGTAACACTAAAATTTCATCGCCAAGCTGCTTTTGGATCTTCTTGATCTCGGCGGCTTGCTTCTTGTGATCGTCCATGCTCAAGCCTTGCGTCACACCGAGACTCACCGAATGATCCGTGAACGCGATGACCTTGATGCCCTGTTTCGCCGCTGCGCGCGCCATCTCCAGCATGGATAACTTTCCGTCGCTCCACGTGGAGTGGACCTGCAAGTCTGCTTTGATGTCTTTGAGTTCGATCAATTTCGGGAGTTTGTTTTGCTTCGCAGCCTGCACTTCGCCGCGATCTTCACGCAACTCCGGCGGGATCCACGGCAAGCCGAGCGTTTTATACACTTCCTCTTCCGTTGCACAAAAAATTTCTTTGCCGCCTTTTACTCTGGCAAACGAATGTTCCGATAACGATAAGCCTTTATCCAACGCGAGTTGGCGTAACTGCACGTTATGGTCTTTCGAGCCGGTCGCGTATTGCAGCGCCGTCCCAAACTTTTCAGGCGGATGCACCCACACCTGCGCGCGGACTCCGTCCGTGAATTCGATGGAGGATTTCGTCTCACCTTTGCCCAACACACGATTGACACCGGGCAGGTTGACCACCGCCTCCATCACGGGCGCGGACTCTTTTGCCGCGACGAGAATATCCAGATCGCCGACGGTCGAACGCATCCTTCTTAGACTTCCGGCGGGTGCCGCATCGACGACTCCCTTCGCCTTTTTGAGAGTCGCGATGATCTCCTGCGCCAGCGGATACGCCCGCCCAAGCGGAATCCTGCCCGAGCGCCGCGAGAGCGACGCGATCCCTTCGAGAATCGCGGACTCGGATTTTGCGCCCATGCCGGGGAGGTCGCGAAGCTGTCCGTTTTTGGCGGCAGCTTCGAGGTCCGCAAGAGCCGTGATGTTGAGTTCCTTCCAGATCATGGCGATCTTCTTCGGTCCCAGTCCCGGAACGGCGAGCCATCCCGCTAATTCCTCCGGCACTTCCTTCTTGAGTTTTTCCAGAAATTCGAGTTTGCCGGTCTTGAGCAGTTCGTCGATCTTTTCGCTGATGGCTTTGCCCACGCCGGGGATGTCTTCGAGTTTCCCCTCTTTCCAATAGTCTGAAGCCTGGCGTCCCAGCCCCATCAGCGACTCGGACGCTTTGCGATAGGCAAGCGTTTTGTAAATGATCTCGCCTTTGATCTCGAGCAGGTTGGCGATGAGCGTGAACGTATCGGCCAATTGACGGTTATTCATCATAACGATAATCCTTTCGCTTGGTCAGATTATACGCTCAAACAATTTTTACAGTTTCTGCATTTATAATTCAAAGGAGACAGGAGAGTCCATGAAACGTACATCAACCATAGGTTGGTTTGTCCTGCTTACAGTTTCTTTTTCTTTCGCAGCCTATTTCATCCCTCTTCCCGTTGAATCAAGATCGCTGCTGGTGCCGGTTATATTGGTCCTTATTCCTACACTGGTGTGTATTCCGATCGTACTTTTCACGGAAGGCAGGGACGGTCTGCGCCAATTGTTTTCCAACGCGAGAGGCGGGCCTCAATGGCCGCTGATCGGCGCCCTGGTCGGTGCAGGGATGCGTGTGGCTGTGCTCATCCTCGGCATCCTCTTTGGCACATCCATCAAAGCGGATTTCAGTGTACCGGGCACCTGGTTCGTTGTGCTGGCAACGATCCCGCTCGCCTATTTTGAGGAACTCGGCTGGCGCCGCTTCGCCCTGGACCGTTTGCTTAAGTTCCGCTCCCCGATCGAGTCTGCCCTTTGGCTGGGGATACCCTGGGGCATCATCCATCTGGTTGTCATTCTGCCGGGAATGATGTCGGCTGGCTCGCCTGCCATCCCACAAACGATCGTGTTGATCTGCCTCGGTATCGTCATTACGTGGGGATATGTCCGCAGCGGCGGGAGTGTGTTTACAACAACGCTGATCCATGGCGCCCAAAATGGCTTCGTTGTCATCAACCGCGGATTGACCAATGCCGATGCCACCTGGCTCATGATGTGGGCCTATCTCCTGCTGGCAGTGATCTTTGTCCTTGCAGACCGCAAAATGTTTTTTGCAAAACCTGCATCCCGTTAAGCTTTGCCTGTCCTCAAAAGGGGCCGTCGAATTTCGCCGGTCCCTTTTTGATTTAAACGATACCGTCTCTGGTCGCATCGAAAAAGCGACTTACGGCGCATCACCAAATCACGCCTGTGGAATATCCTTTGCGCCATCAAAGGAGACAATATGAAACCGACAATTACAAAACGATTCCTGAATTGGCTCAAGCGGACTTTACTTTGGGTGAGTGTTTTTATATTTGCGTTCTCACTCACAGGTGTGATCTATCAAACCGCCGCCACCGAAGCCGATAAAAGGAATTTCCCTCCGCCGGGAAATTTGATCGATGTCGGCGGATTCAAGATGCACATTGATTGTGTCGGCGAAGGCGGCCCCACGGTGATCCTTGAAGCGCTGTCTGGCGGATTCTCCTCCTATTGGGCGTGGGTGCAGCCTGAAGTGGCAAAGCAGGTACGCGTCTGCGCCTATGACCGCGCCGGGTTCGGCTGGAGTGAGAAGGATTCCGAGCCCGAATCCCCTCAGCGGACAGCGCAGAACCTGCACACGTTGTTGACCAACGCCAACATCACAGGTCCCTATGTACTGGTAGGTCATTCCAAAGGCGGAATCTATGTGCGTGAATATGCCGCGCTGTATCCGCAGGAGGTGGTCGGGATCGTCTTGCTGGATTCATCCCATCCCGATCAATTCGTGCGCTATCCCGAACTGCTGAAGGGCGACACTCCCATGCTTGGCCATATGCGGCTGATTCAGACCTTATTGCGGCTGGGTGTTGGTCATGCCTATTTCGCCCTCGGCGGCGAAATGGATTTTGCGGATCTGCCAAAACTTCAGCACGATGAGATCGCGGCGGCATGGTCATCGCAAGCGCATTGGCAAAGTCTGGAAACCACGATGCTCCTTGGATCCCAAATCTTTGCTGAAGCGCATGATCTCGGTTCGCTGGGAGATATGCCCCTCGCGGTCATCACCCGCGGGGAAGGTGTGGATGACGGCTGGCGTGAGATGCAAAATGAACTGGCGGCACTGTCGACGAATAGTGTTCACATCACCGTTGATGGTTCGACACATACTTCGTTGATCTTCAATCCGCAACATGCGCACATTGTCAGCGAGATGATCCTGCAAGTGATGGATGCCGCTCGAACGGGGAAACGCCTCCATCCATAAAACCCGGACCCGTCTGGAGACCGTTCCGCCCACCGTCTCCAGACGGGTTACAATTCAGGCAGCCAATGTTATTCTTAACCCGCATATGAAGAATAATCAACTGCGCATCCCTGTTCTACTTGACGTTGCCACCTACATCAGCATCGCCGCCATGTCCCTGTTGGGGATCAGTGGATTCGACTCGCTTGAATTGCAGTTGATCACCCTGGGCTTGTGCCTACTCTTCGGGATCCTCCACCGCTTCTACTTTCGGACCGAAGCCTTTCAGCGCAACCCGAACATCTATTTTGGCGTCCAGACCTTTATTCTGACTCTCGTCCTGTCCCTCGGTTCGTCCTCCACGGACGCCTTCAACTTTCTGTTCATCATTCTTGCCGTGCATACGGCGCATGTTTTGCCAGGGAGGCATGCCCTCCTATGGATCGGGGTCTATTATTTCATTGTCAGTTTCGTCGTACTGGCAACCCGCGGCACGGAAGGTATTTATGCGGTTTTGTTTTACGGGGTTTCCTACATCCTCAGCGGTTTCTTTGGAACCGTATTGCAGCAGGCAGAAAAAGCGCGTGACCAAAATCAACAATTGGTGGATGAACTCAAAGCGACCCAGGAGCGCCTCAAGGAACTGGCGGTGGTGGAGGAACGCAACCGCCTCGCCCGTGACCTGCACGACTCGGTGAAGCAGCAGGTCTTTGCCATCTCGATGCAGCTCAGCGCAGCACGGACGGCGTTATCCGAAGCCGATAAAGCCTATCGCTCCGTGACAGAAGCGGAACGATTGGCGCAACAAGCGGGTACGGAATTGACCTCGCTGATCAATGCCTTGCGTCCGCCCGCGCTGGAGAGAAGGTCATTGCCGGACGCAGTTCGCGGGCATGTGGAAGAATGGTCGCGACAGAACCCCATCGAAGTCAACATGGATATCGATCCCATGATCAGAACCACCGAACAGGTTGAACAGGCGTTGTTCAGAGTGTTGCAGGAAGCCCTGGCAAATGTGGCACGTCACAGCCGGGCGGACAAGGTTAATGTTGAATTGAAATCGAAAAATGATGTTGTTGAACTTACTATCGAAGATAACGGGATCGGTTTCGATGCCAGACAGATCGCAAAGGGCATCGGTTTGGATTCCATGCAGGAACGCCTGGTCGCTGTGAACGGCAAAGCGGATGTGGAGAGTGAACGATCAAAGGGAACGCGAGTCATCGCGAGAGTAAGGATGTCATCATGAGCGAAACGATTTCCGTTTTACTGGTGGACGACCACGCGGTGGTGCGTCAGGGTGTGAAAGCGTTTTTGGTCACGCAGCCGGACCTCTCGGTGGTGGGCGAAGCGGGCTCGGGCGAGGAAGCCATCCGCCTGGCAGCGCAGTTGATCCCCGATGTCATCCTGATGGATCTCATCATGCCGGTCATGGACGGCGTCGAAGCGACGCGGAGGGTCAAGCAGGTCAGTCCGCGGTCGCAGATCGTGGTGCTGACTTCGTACCACGAGGATGAACATATCTTCCCGGCGCTAAAGGCGGGCGCGTTGTCATATATCCTGAAGGACGTCAGCGCGGAAGAACTGGCGTCAGCGGTGCGGAAAGCCGCGGCGGGCGAGGCCGTTTTGCATCCGCGGGTGGCGGCGCGCGTCATCAAAGAACTGCAGGGCAAGCGCGAAGATAACCTGAATCCGTTCACGGAATTGAGCGAACGCGAACTGGAAGTGTTGAAGCTGATCGCCGACGGCATGTCGAATGCGGAGATGGCGGCGAAACTGGTGTTGAGCGAAAAGACCATCAAAGGACACGTGAGCAATATCCTGAGCAAGCTGCACCTGGCAGACCGGACGCAAGCGGCGGTGTATGCCTGGCGTGAGGGTGTGGTGCGCAAGGATTGATGTCGGGTCTTAAGACGCAGCCTGATTGCATCTCAAGACGCATGTCTTAATGCAGTGATGTGAGTATTCTGGGGATATTCAAAAAAGGAGACTCACATGAAAAACCTTGTCCAACGCTACGAATTACCATCGTTCTTCCTGCTGGCTTATCTGCTGAGCTGGTTATCGGCACCATTCATGCAGGGCGGAGAAATCACCTGGGGGTTGGTCATCGCCGCCCGCCTCGTGATCGGTGTGACGATGGGCGTGCAGGGAGTGCGAGCGTGGCACAGGCGCGTGACGAACTGGCGTGCAGGCTGGTGGTATCTGATCGCCCCTCTGATCGTGATCGCTTACACTCTGGTCGGTTTTGGTTTGAACTTGATGCTCGGCGCCAAACTTGTTGCCCAGCCTGCCATTTCGATCAATGCTCTCATCATGCTGATGCTCTTCGGTGGTCAATGGGAGGAACTCGGCTGGACAGCGTACGCCCTGCCCAGACTTCAGGAGCGTTTTGCGGATCGCCCCAATGGCAGGTTGATGGCTGCGCTGACGTTGAGCGTGTTCCGCGCGATCTGGCATCTGCCGCTTGTGCTCTATGGAAAGGTCTATTGGTTCGATGCGCTCTTCCTCAGCGTTGCGTTTCAACTCATCATCGCCTGGGTCTATGACCGCAGCGGCGGGAAAGTCCCGGCGGTGATGGCGCTGCATTTCACCTCCAACATCATGGGCGCACTGTTATCCCCGGTCTTTGCCGGTGCAGACCGGATGATGTACACTGCCATCTTCATCTCGCTCGCAAGCCTGTTCGCCGTGGCACTGGTCGTTTCCAACCAATTCAAACCGCGACAGGAAAAAGCCGTAGCGCTATAACTTCGTGATGATAAATGGCAATCTGCCCATGCCGCAACCCGTGATCACCAACCTGTGGGATTGCAGCATGGGCCTTATGATACGATTCCAACATGGATCATAACGATCACGTCAATTTATTGCGTCCTGCCAATTTGCCTTCAGGCGGAACCTACGCGGATTTCGGCGCGGGGAGCGGCGCGTTCACCCTGGCATTGCGTGAACTGGTCGGTCTCGATTCCATCATTTATGCAGTGGATAAAGACGGATCATCGCTTCGCACATTGGAGAATTCGCACCGCGCCCGCTTCAACACGAACGATAAATTGATTCTGCTTTCGAGCGATTTTTCCCGCCTCCTCGACCTCCCTCCACTGGATGGCATCATAATGGCGAACTCCCTGCACTTCTTCAGGGACAGGGAAAAGGTCCTGCGTCACGTGCGCGGATTCCTCAAGCCGGACGGCGCGTTGCTCATCGTCGAATACAACGTGGATTCGGGCAACCTGTGGGTTCCGCATCCGCTGTCGTTCGAGACCTTCCGCGCGCTGGCTGTACGTGCGGGATTCAGCGGACCGCGCCTTCTGGCGAAAGTTCCCTCCAGGTTTTTGAGGGAATTCTATTCCGCGGTCTGTTATCGGGAAGAGAAGTGAGACTTTTCCGTTGGAAAAATGGAGTAAGATTCTGTACAGAGGAAAAACATCGTGGCTGCAAAAACCGCCCCTCCCAGATTCGACCCGGATGTATACACGAAAATCATCCTGAATGATCTTGTCGTGTACTCCGTCTATTACCTCCACAAGCAGGGATCAGAGATTACGTCCGAAGATATCGTTTCGGCGTGTTTCATCCTGTTCCCCAAACGCTTCTCCCTGCAAAAGTATCCCCAATGGCCCGATTCGGCGGTGGTCAGCAGGCGTTGGAGTGACTGCAAGAGCAAAGGCTACCTGCGTGGAAACTCCGCCAGGGGATTCCAGATCACGGCGAAAGGAATCCGACGCGCGCTGAAGGTGGAGAAATTGCTCGGCAAGCCGTTGAAACCTGTCCGCGTGGCGAAGGCGAAAGCCGAGGAATCAACCGTCCCTGGGAAAGAGGCGGTTCATCCCGAACTGAAAGCCCACGCCAGGAAATATGTCCGTTCGATCGAAATGTCCGATGCCTATAAGCATTACAAAAAGCAGAAGCCGCTCAACGAGTTCGATTTCAGGAGCCTGCTTTTGACCACCATGGAATCCCCGCCCGCGACGCTGGCAAGGAATCTCGAGCAGTTCAAGGATTATGTCAGGATCCACGAGCGCAGGGATCTGTTGTCCTTTTTGGAATTCTGTGAAGGCAGGTTCTCGTACATGCTTGGCAGGCCGGAAAAACAAGCAGGAAAGCGAAAGCAGAAGAAATAAAAGCTGAAAGGCACGTAAATGATCAGAAGCCGCAAACTCCAATATGCTGACAGGGTTGCCCTGCAACAGGCGGACCAGGCGATCCGCAAGGATGTTTTGCGCGCTTTGGTCGAGATCATCACCAACAGCAACGATAGTTATTCGCGTCTCGAAGACGCCGGGGTGGGGGTCAGCGGAGAGATCATCATCGACGTTTGGCGGAAGAGGAAGAATTCCGTGATCCGCGTCCGTGACTTTGCCGAGGGCATGGACGATGTGCACATGGACAGGGTGGTCGGCACGTATGGCGAAGCCACCAGCGGCTTGAAGGAGGATAAACACGTGCGCGGCATGTGGGGACGCGGACTCAAGGATGCCATCTTCGGGCTGGGATACGGGTACGTCAATTCGATCAGGGACGGCATGCTCTATCGCAGTTCGCTCCTGCTCAAGGATGGCGTGCCGACCTTCAACCTCGATGACCCGGTCCCTGCCACCGAGGAGGATCGGGCAAAGCACGGCATCCCGGAAGGCAACGGCACCGAGATCGAGATCATCGTCTCCCGCCCGGATGTCAAGATGCCGCAGTTCGACAACCTGCGCAACTACCTGCAGAGGCATTTCGAACTGCGCACCATCATGGGCAGTCCCTCGCGGCTGATCATCCTGCGGAACTTTGCAGGCACAGACAGGATCAAGGATGAACATGTGCTTTCCTACAAGCCGCCCAGGGGTGAAAAGGTGCTCGATGAACGATTTGAGATCGAGGGCTTTCCGGCATCCGCCCACCTGCAATTGCTCCGGTCGAAGATCCAGCTTTCCACGCGCGGTGAGGAGGGCGATTATGCGGATGCGGGTCTGCTGGTCATCAGCGGAGGCACGGTCGTATCGCTGACCATGCTCAAGTTCGAGAACGATCCGTATGCATCGTTCTTCTACGGCTCGATCCGCTGCGATTATCTGCACGACCTGTTGAAGAACGATGAGCCCATTCTGACCGCCACGCGCGACGGCATCAACTGGACGTTACCCTTTACCAGGGCATTGAAGCAGGCGGTCGAGGAGCGCATCGAACCGCTTGTGCAGATCGAGCGCGAACACGCCCTGCAGGACGAGCAAATGAAGCTCGACAAACGTCTGCGCAAAAAACTGGACAAAACGATCCGTGAACTGAACGTGATCGCCTCCTCCGAACTGACCGACAAGCGGACGGGTCCCTCGGACGGGAAGGGCATCGAACCGCCTCCCTCCGGGCTTGGGTTTGTTCCCGAACGAGTCTATGTCCAAACGGGACAGACGGTCACACTGACCCTGCGTGCGTATCTCTCTGAAAAGATCCAGGACGGCGCGACGGTCTTCGTCGTATCGGACAATCCCGAAGTGGATGTGCTGACGCCCAAGGTTCAGGTCAGGGCGCTGAAGGATCATCCCGAAGTTGGCGTTGCAAAGATACAGGTGGAGGGGAAACAGGTCGGCAACGAGGGCGCGGTGACAGCCTATTTGAGCGACCAAAAAGCCCAGGCGATGGTGCAGGTCCGGTCGCGGAAGGAAGCGATCGACGATACCCAGCCCAGAAAACATCACGGATTGTTCACCGACATCCGCTTCGACGACCGCATGGACCCGCGTCAACGCGTGTATCTGGACCGCGTCAATTCGACGATCGTGATCGCGACAGCCGCACCGTCGGTGAAACGTTATCTCGATGGTCAACATCGCCTTGATACATCGGTGCAGGGACAGGTCCTGCTTGCGGAATTGATCACCGAAGCCGTGTGCCGCGAGATCGCGCGGCAGGGCGTGGAGAGCGGCAGGTTCCTCGCGCCCGAAGGCTCCGAAGCGGACGCTATCCAGAGTCACTTCATCCGCCTGCAGAACCGCTATGCACATTTGATCCACGATGTGATCGTGACGAAAGAGTAGGGACGGGCAGCTGCCCGTCCCTGCGTTATTTCACCGTCAACCAAACCCCGAACAAAACAACAGCCAAACCAACTGCACGCGACAGGTCCATGGGACGGACCATTGATCCCAGCAAGCCGTAGTGATCGATCATGGCGCTTGCCATTATCTGACCCGCCACCACTGTGGTGATCGCTGCGGCAACACCCACACGCGGAATTGTAAAACTAATCGCCGCGATCACGATCAGGCCAAAGACGCCCGCACCCAGCGTATACCACGGAACACTCCGCCATTGACTCAGCCTCCCGCCGCCATAAACCAGCAACGGGATCAATGCAATGATCGCCCCGCCAATATGAACAATGAATACGCTTTCGAAGATTCCCAGCCGTTGGGTGAGCAGGCTTGCCATCGGGCTTTGCAGTCCCACCGCCACACCGCCTGCCAGACCGATGAGAATGATGAGGATGACCGTTTCCATGTTGCGTCCTTTTCTTTTTGGGGCTGATGATAACTGATTTTCCCCAGGCAGTACTGGTTTCCAATAAGGATTCATCCGGTGAATGTTTCCCTCCTCGCAGTCATCAACAATCATCCCAATGTATCTCTCACCGAGAGAACGTTGTTTGGAATGAACATTACTTACGATGAGATGGAAAAGCAAAACCTGGAGAGTAAAATCTGCTCCAGGTTTTGCTTTCAACTTCCCCGTGCAACAGTTACTTTTCAAGCACATTCTTGAGTGACGCAAGATCGGTATCCACGTTTTTCTTCAAGTTCGCACCTACGATCGGCTCGGCGAGGGTGAAAAAGCCTTCGGGTTTCATTTCCATATTCATGGTGAATTGTGTTCCGCCGTTGCCGGCCTCCAGAACATAGGAGTATTGAATGTGGAATGGCCCGCCAATGCTTTTTGTAGTGATCCTTTTGCCTGGATCATATTCCGTGACCTCAAGCTTGCCAACCACTTTGCGACCCAGGAACGAATAGACCTCATCGATCTGCGTTCCCACGCTCATCGGTCCCGGAGGCTGATGGACTTCCACCAAACCGGATTGCCATTGCAGGTCATTTTCTTTGTTACTGACAAAGGCAAACACCTCGTTTACCGGACGATTGATCCAGACTTTCGATTGATGTGTGATCATGTTGAACTCCTTTTGCAAACTTGTTTATTGTTGATGCCATTATGGCACGCGGAGGTAGTCCCGTCATCCGTGCACGCACGGATATGCACACTGATCTCTTAAACAATAACGGCCGCTCGAAAGCGACCGCTTCAGACTTGGACCTGTTCCCTTTATTCCGAAACCAATCCATTCTCCACCGCCCAACGCACGATCTGTGGACGATTCTTGAACCCAAGTTTGGTCAGGATGTGTGCCACATGCGATTCAACTGTCCGCTTGCTTAAGACCAATTCGCCAGCGATCTCAATATTTGACTTTCCGCTCCCAATCAACGCTACGACCTCAAGTTCGCGCTGGGTCAACCCGCCAGGACTTTTTCTCGTTTCACTCCCTTTAGGGGACGACTGATCCAAAAAATAAAAAGCAAACTCCTGCGCCTGCTCCAAGGACAAATTACGACCTTCAGCCTGCGCTTCTTCAAATTTAGTTGATGAAAGTTTTACACGTGCCTGTTTAAAATAGTGGTTATATTCCATGCGTTCCGCAGGCCACTGCAGAATGGCATCCCGACCATGAATGGCAACTGCGGTAAGCAGGCAAACTGCCTCCGCCGCCAATCCACGATCCAACAATATGGCAGAAAATCCAGTCAAACACTCGGCAATGCCCTGTGCATTTTTCAAAGCTTGTTGCCGTGACAGACTTTCCCGAAACAATTTTCCTGCCTTATCCTTTTCACCCAAATGCCAGTAAGTATGTGCCAGATTATGCATCACACCTGCCACGTCACGTCTGGCTTTGGCCTGGCTGAAATTTGACAGACTCATTTCATACCATTTCAACGCGTCATGATACTTTCGTCTACAGCGATACAAGTCACCCAAATAATTACTTACGTGGGCAACCCGGATTGTATCCCTCGCTTCCTGTGCCAGCTTCAACCCCTCCTGCAAGGAGGCCTCTGCCAGTTCATACTTTTCCAAATCCATCGCGGTCAACGCCTGGATTTGAAGGGAAAACGCCAGATCGGTTTTGTGATCCAATTCCCGGTTCATTTCGACCGCATGTGTCAATTGTTTCAACGCTTCCAAGAAATCACCGTTACTGCGCGCGCTTACCCCAAGCGCGACCAATGCCATTGGGAGAAATTGTTCACCATCCTCCCCGGCAAACGCACATAATTCAACAGCCTCTTGCCCGCGTTTTTGCGCAGAGAACGAGTCACCTACAAGATTGGCAAACATGGCAGCATAGGTTGCGCTTTTGGCACGAATCACTGTTGAGACATTGCCATTGCCCTCATTCAATAATTGCTCCAGCCATCTCTGCCCCTCGAACACATATCCATGCGAGTTCCAAAAGAAGATCAATGCGTTGGCAATGTGCATCCCTGTTTCGATATTTTTTGTTTCCAAGGCATGTTTCAATGCCGCGCGAAAATTATCATGTTCGGTTTCTGCCCAGTCCAGCCAGAGTTTCTGATCCCTGCCGCGCATTTTCGGAGCGATGGTCTCTGTTTGCTGCATGAAATATTCGAGATGACGCTGGCTTAACCCTTTTGCCTCCCCGGCTTCGTTTAATTTCTCCCTTGCATATTCACGGACCGACTCGAGCATGTAATAACGCGCCTGTGGATGTTTCAGCGTCTCCGAAATAACCAGCGATCTATTTACCAATGAAGCCAGCAAATTAAGGGTTTGTTCCTCCCGAATTTCTCCAAAGACACAAATCGCTTCAACAGAATCGATTGAACAATCCGATGGAAAGACCGCAAGTCTTCGCAACAGAATTTGCTCCTGTGGCGTGAGCAGATCATAACTCCAGTCAATGGCAATTCGCAGTGTACGATGATGCGCATCCATTGTATGCGAAGATGTCAACAATGAAAAACGATCGGCCAAACGTTCATTGATCTGCTCAACACTCAAGACATTAACCCGTGCGCTCGCCAGTTCAATCGCCAGCGGAATGCCATCCAGACGACGGCATATCCGGGCAATGACATCCCCATTCTCCTGTGTCAAATTAAATGCAGAAACTACCGCCCTGGCTCGTTCCACAAACAAACGAATGGCATCATATTTTTGAATTTCCACGTCGCCAGATTCAACGGGAGGCAGTGACAACGGCGAAACAAGATATACCGTTTCGCCTTCCACCGATAACGGTTCCCGGCTTGTGGTTAGCAGGCGGACTCCCGGTACCTGCAGCAATTTTTCAGTCAGCGATCTACAAGTCTTCAGCAGGTGCTCACAGTTATCCAGGACGATCAGGATTTGTTTATCATGCAACACCTCGACCAGTCCATCTACCAGCATATTTTCAGTTTGTATCGATATATTCAGCGCTTTTGCCAAAAACTGCGGAACGAGGGTTTCATCCATCACAGATATCAATTCCACCCATAAAACTCCATCGGCATAGTTGTCTTTCGCTTCATATGCCAATCTCAATGCCAGACGCGTCTTGCCACATCCGCCCATTCCGGTCAATGTGATCAAACGCGATGACTTGAGCAACCCTAAAAGGTCGACTGTCTCTTTTTCGCGACCGATAAAACTTGTCAACATAACAGGCAGATTCATTGATCACCTTTAAATCCGACTCTTACAGTGTACTCCAAATGCATCCGCCTGCCAGACCAACCAGGATGATGAGGGGAATGGATTCCATGTTCTGTCCTTTGTTTTTGTTCGATGACAAATGATTTCGTCATGGCAAATAAAAAAATCTGAAGACGTGAGCCTTCAGATTTTTGAAATCAGGAATCCCCCAACAACTTAATTCAAAAACCTTGCCAGTACGTCACCGGACTCCAACAACAGATAATCAGCTCCATCCATCTTGAATTCGGTGCCACTGTATTTGGCAAACAGAATCTTATCATTGACCTTCAGTTTGATCTCTTCATCATCACCGATTGCCACGACCAGACCGGTCTGCGGTTTTTCCTTCGCTGTCTCGGGCAGGAGCAGACCGGATGCGGTCTTGCCTTCCTGTTCAAGCGGCTGGACGAGCACACGCGTGCCCAAAGGTTGAAGATTGAGTTTTTTAGCCATGCTTACCTCCAAAAATTAGATTCCAAGATATTTGTTGATCTTTACGCGGTCGAAGCCGACCACGATTCTTCCGCCGATGTCAATGACCGGCACGCCCTGTTGACCGGAACGACGGATCATGTCACGCGCCGCAGCCGGGTCGCGGCTTACATCCACATCTCTGAACCTGATGCCCTTTTCACGGAAATATTTCTTTGCCATATTGCAAAAGGAACAGGTCGGCGTGCTGAACACGATCACACGCGGTTGGGGTTTTGTTTCTGTCATTGCATACCTCTAATAAGAACTTCCAACGTCCCGAAGGTTTGGAAACTGCCACACAAAATGAAGCAGGGAACCTTCGGGACGATTATTTGATATTCAGTTATTCTCCTCGATCAGCGGCGTGACATACTTCTCGAGCATCGCCTTGCTGATTTCACCCGTCCACGCATAACGGACGGTCCCGGTGCGGTCGATGACATACGAGTTGGGAAGTGTCCCGTTGCCAAAGGCTCTCAGGGCTGCGCCGTTCGGGTCAAGCCAGACCGGGAACTTCATCCCATAACTCTGCACAAACTGCGAGACGACATCCGCCGGCTCACCTGCCTCCACGGCAATGACCGAAAATCCGTCGGCGCTGTGTTCGTTATGATAGGCAACCAGCGTCGGCATCTCAGCCTTGCAGGGCGGACACCACGTCGCCCAGTTGTTGACCAATACAACACTGCCGAGGTGGTCTGCCAGCGACTCGGTCTCACCTTCGATGTTCTGCAGGGATAGTTCCGGCGCGGCATAGTTGACCTCCACAGGCACGACCGAATTAAGGGAGGCCGCATTGCCCTCCGTTTTGGGTGAGACCATTGCCAGCACGGCAAAGCCGATCAGGAACAGCCCAACCGCCACGGGTATGATGGGAAAGGTCTTCTTTTGTTTGCGGCGATATTTCTTCTTTGATTTTGTCATGATGACGCCTTGATCACCTTGGACATGGAAAACACGGACGCCCCGGTATCCCGCCCATTCGAGAAACCTCCGTATTCTCCGTGTCCCAAAACTTAATTCTGTAACGCGCGCATGATCTCTGCGAGCAGGTTCTGCTCGGGGACCGCGCCGACGACCATCCCCGCGCCGGAGTTAATCACGGTCTGCGGCACACCCCGGACGTTGAACTGGTTCGCCAGATCGGGGAACTCGGTTGCCTCCACGCCCTCCGCACGGATCATCCGCGGGTTTTCCATCGCCATCTGATGGGCAAGCAGTACCGCCCGCGGACAATACGGGCAGGTCGGCGTGACGAACACCTGCAAATGTAAAGGTTGATCGAGATTCTTCAGGAACTCACGGGTCTTTTCATCTAGTCCTGATTCACGCTTCGAGACGATCAGGATGTCATTGATGAGCGTGCTGAATTCGTGACCGGACGGAATGCCGGAGAACTGGATGCCGAGATTGGTCACTTCCGCATTATCTTTTGCGGCGATGACAATGCCCGGCGCGTTGGTCACGTTGAACTGCCCCGCCACATCCGCATGCTCCTGCACATCGTACACGCTCAATTCGAGCTTGTCGTGGAGGGCGGTCACTTCTTCGAGCAGTTGCCGGGTCTCGTTGCAATAATCGCAGTTATCCTTCGAACCGAAGAACAGCACCTGCACCGGCTCCTTGATCTCTGCAAATGCTTCTTGAATCTGTTTGACGATCTGGTCGTTGAGAACTTTTTCCATTTTTTATTCCAATCTATTATGAAACCAATAAGTAGATGTCACCCTGAGACACTCAAAGAGATTCTTCGCTTCGCTCAGAATGACATCTCAAAAGGGATTTACACCAATTCGACCTTGGATGTTTTGATATCGAAAGTGGGCGGATTCTCGAGATGTTTCTTCACCGCGCACAGGTCTGCGGCACGGATCAGTGAATCGCGATATTTATCGGGGAAGCTGGCAGGGACCTGGATATCCAGATCGATCTTTTCCACCATGCCGCTGAACGGGTTGCTGTTGACATGCTGCACGATGCGGATGCCTTCGGTCGGGATATTGCGCTGGCGGCAAAAGCCGAGCACATAGATCCCTGCGCAGGTCCCGATCGAGGAAAGGAAGACTGCAAAAGGCGTCGGCGCGCTGGCGGCGGGCGGCTGGTCGGTGGGGACGGTGAAGCCGTGGAAGTGGGCGTCCACGCGGGAGCCGCCGGGGAAGTCAATGATCATTTCCATATTGTTTAATTCGATACTCCTTGTCGGAAAATATTGTTTTTGATGCTACCCTTTGGATGCACACGGACAGAAAAAGTTGCAGATTTCACAAAACGGGATGTATACTTTGCAAACTTGAAATTTATTGCTAACTCGGTGGTCGAGTTGGGCGAAGCCCGTATCGAGACCACCAGATAAGCAGAGCAATTCTGGTTAGCGTCGGTCTCGATACGTCCCGCGAAAAGCGTGCGGGACTACTCGACCAACAAGGTTTGTTTGCAACTTTTTCATAGGAACCGCATCTAATGGATAAGACAATGCCGGACGACATTTCACTGGAAGCCCTCATCGCTGGAGACCGCGCCGAGTTTGCGCGTCTCGTGGATATGTATTCCGGCTCGATCTATCGTCTGGGTCTGCGAATGCTGGGCAGCCCGCAGGATGCGGAGGATGTGCTCCAGAACACCTTCATCAATGTCCTTACCCACATCCAAAACTTCGAAGGTCGCTCCAGCCTGGCGACGTGGCTCTACCGCATCGCCGCCAACGAAGCGTTGATGTTGATCCGCAAAAAGAAGCCGGAAGTTAACCTGGAGGATGTCGAGGGCGGGGACGAGGATGAAGATCTGAAGCCAACCCAATTCGTTGATTGGAGCGGGCTTCCGGAAGACGAATTACTTTCGGGCGAAGGCAAAAGCATCCTCGATGCCGCGATCCAGACCCTGCCCGAATCCCTGCGCATTGTTTTTCTGCTGCGCGATGTCGAAGGGTTGTCCATCAGGGAGACCGCCGAGGCGCTGCACCTGACCGAGACCAACGTCAAGACCCGTTTACTGCGTGCCCGCATGGCTTTGCGCGAAGGTTTGTCCACGTATTATGGTGAACGCTTTATCCGTGAGGAGTGAGAGATGAACGAACATGCCCACATGAATTGCGACGAGTTGCTGGGATCGCTGTCCGCGTACATCGACGGCGACCTCAGCCCCGAACTCTGCCAGGAACTCGAAAAGCATCTGGCGGGATGCGACAACTGCCGCGTCGTTTTGAACACCACCAAACGGACCATCGATCTCGTGCAGACTCCCCTCGAAAAACCCGACCTGCCTGATGACGTGCGCGAACGCCTCTTCAAACGCCTCAACCTGGACCGATACCTGACCCAAAAACCCGGATAGTTTCCCACGCTGGAACATATCATTGCGAAGCAGTCTCCGTTACATCAGGGGATTGCTTCGTCGCCGCGTGGTTTCGATACCTTCGTACTCAACCAGCGGCTCCTCGCAATGACGCATGTTTTCTTTACCAAACCCCAGGGATCAGGGCTCTTCTATCCACTGGATACTCTTTGAATTTCTCGTGATACCACTTGTGATGTGACCAGGCGCGCGGGGCGAGGTTGGCGAACGTCCAGATGGCAAACGTCAGCCCAGCCAGCGACCAGGTCGCGAGCGCCCAGCCGAACCATTCGAGGATCTCGCCAAAGTAATTGGGACACGAAACATATCGATACAGACCGCCATGGGGAATCTTGTAATCGGTCTCGCCGGGCTTGCGCAGTCCGCGCAGGGTGTTATCCGCCCAACGGTTAATCACAAAGCCGGTAACGAACAATACAGCCCCAACGATAAAACGCGGATCGAGCAGCCAATCCGTCGTATAGCGCCCATCCGAAAAGTGGAAAATGTATCTGCCGTTCAAATAGGCATTCCCAAGGTTGAACACGACAGCCATGAGCGTTACGGTGACCGGCATCTTCTTTTTGCCATCGCGCAGGAGAAACGGATAGATGTATGAACGGTGAATGTAATGCGCTTCCCACATCAATAGAAAGATGATCGTTGTCAGGGTCTTGGGGGCGTCGCCGACAAGGAACATGACCGCCATTCCGATCGCGGAGACCGATTCCATCACGAGCCAGCCCAGCCAGTTGGGGATATGCGGACCCCAGCCGCGCCGGAAGTGACGCCCGTAGGGGGCGGAGATGAAGAACAATGCCACGAAAATCCCAACAGCAGATATAAGGCTGACGATGAGGATGATGCTGAACAAGTTGTGTTCAGTCATCGATTTCCCTTGTTATCCTCGAACCAGGCCAATGTATCAGCCAGGGTCTGGCGGAAGGGACGCGGCGCATACCCCAGATCGCGTGCGGCGCGGGCGTGGCTGACGTGACGATTGGAGTTCATGGCATCGAGCATGGGACGCGTGTAGATCGGCTGGGAGCCGTTGATCTGTGCCAGCCTTGCCATGAGGGGTTGGGCAAGCTGCGCCAGCCAGATGGGGACGGTCAGGCGCGGCGCAGGGATTCCTGTGATCTCTGCCGTCATCCGGGCAACCTCCCGCACGGAATGCCAGTGACCGGAGAGGATGTACCGGCTGCCGCGCACGGCGACCTGTTCCGCTTTGATGGCGCCGTCCACCACATCACGCACATCCACCCAATCGTAGCCGCCGCGCACCAATGCAGGGATGCGTCCGCTGGCGAGCAGTTGCAGTGCCTGCCCGAAGTAGGAGGGGCGGAAGTCGAAGGGTCCGGCGATGGCGGTGGGGATGATGATAACGGTATCCAGCCCGAGGTCCACGGAACGACGCGCTTCTGTCTCCGCCGCGGCTTTGGAGCGTTCGTACGGCGGGATGTGGTCGCCGGTGAGCAAGCGCCGGTCTTCATCCAATGGCTGGTCGAAAGGCGCGTGGGCATAGGCGTGGATGGAGCCGAAATGGATCAGCCGCCGCACGTTGCTGCGCAGGCAGGCATCGATGACGTTGCGCGTGCCGGTGACGTTGATGCGTTCGAGTTCGTCCCAGTCATCCATGTTGATGGAGATGGAGCTGGCGAGATGATAAACAACCTCGACACCGCGGAAGGCATGCCCGAGGGAGGCCGGGTCGGTGAGGTCGGCGGAGACGGTCTCGACATCCAGACCTTCGAGGGCGCGGCGGTCATGATGCACCAGCGCGCGGACAGGGCGCCCCTGCGCGAGCAGGGCGCGTACCAGATTGCCGCCGACCAGTCCCGATGCGCCTGTGATTAGGATCATGGATGAACCTTTTGGGTCAAGTTTGCTAACACTGGGCGGATGGCAAAGTTGCTTTCCTGCCCAAAATGGATATAAACTCACCCCCAAGCCGTTACATGCATAACCGTGCGCAAGCGGATTTTTGCCCTATACTATGGGCATGGCAACCGATACCGTACAACTCAACTGGAACCCCGAAGAGCAGTTCGTCCTCAGCGATGTGGAGGATTACAGGATCAAGATGAAGCGCCCCGGCGGCGTCAAACCTTCGGACATGCTGATGATGGCATTGATCGGCTGTTCGTCTGTGGACGTGGTCGAGATCCTGCACAAGCAGAGGCAGGACCTGCGAGAACTGAAGGTCACCGCCGAAAGCACGCAGGATGAAGACCCGCCCTGGCGCTTCCGCAGCATCCACATCCATTATCGAGCCGTTGGCAGGGGCATCGATCTGGAAAAGCTCGGCAAGGCGATCAAGATCAGCGAGGAGAAATATTGCTCGGTGTATGCGACCTTGAAGGATGCGATCGAGATCACACACGATTATGAGGTGGTCGAGGGGTAATCCGCAGATCACACGGATTTCGCAGACAGCAAAAACTCCGAAGCGATCACTTCGGAGTTTCGATATTTATCTCATCCTGAACCATTCGACAAACCCGGGGTGGACTCCTTGACGGGTCTCAGCCGATGTGTGGCGGGATCCTATTTCTTTGTTGTAAATCCATTCCCCGACCAGTTCAGCATGCCGCCCTTCATGTTGACGGCGTTGTAGCCCGCGCGGACCAGCACCTTCGTTGCGGAGCGGCTGCGGTTGCCCGAGGCGCACACACAGACGATCTCCCTGTCTTTGGGCAGTTCCTTCAGCCGCCGACCCAGTTCGTTCAACGGGATCAGTTTCGCGCCGGTGATGTGACCCGTGCGGAATTCGTCCGGCTGGCGCACATCCAGCACGAGGGGTCGTTTGGGTTGTTTCAATTTGTCGTTCAATTCTGCCGCGCTGACCGAGGGCAGGGGCGGTCCGAACAGGGATTGCAACAGGTTCACGCCGGTCTCTCCTAAAGTTGGTATAGGTATTTACCGCTTGTCTCATAAATAACCTGAACTTTTCAAATGCTTTTGCAGGTTGAAATTCAAATTTTGAGTTTGGATAATTATGCGGCACTCTGTAGATGCAGGGGGACGCAAAAAGTTGCAGGGAGGCAGGTCATCGGTCCGCGTGAGGCGGGTTTTCGTCGTCATCGTTCCCCAGAGGAGAGGCTGGTGGTGCCGCTATCCCTCGTTCAGGAGGTCCCGCCCTTTGAAATAATCGGAGACCGCCAGGTCGAAGGGACGTTTGCCCTGCGCGGCGGCATCCGCTTCGTATCGGGCGCGGACCTCGGGGTCTGCCAGCGCGGACCGGGCATATGCCACCGCCCGTTTGAAACGCCGACGGTGCGCCTGCTGCGCCTCGCTCCATTGCACGTTGGACATATCCGGCTTTTTGATGAGGGTCTGCCTGCCGTACATGTAACGGAAGGTGAAATTGGCGATCGAGCCGTGCAATTTGTTGATGATGGGGTTAAGGTGGATTTTCGCCATTGTTGCTCTTTCATTGGTAGGGGGATGTCAGGGAGTGCTCAAGAATTCCTGTACTCATCCTGTACTGACCGCTGGGGATGGCCAAGGAATGACCATGGGATGGTGGCTGGACGGGATTCGTTTTGTGGGGAGAGTCCCTGGGGGGCGTGAGTATTATCATAATTCCCGTCCGAATTGACAAGAATATGGCTCGACAGAACCGTTAGTTCCCCCCCTTGCAAACCTGACAGGTCGGGAAAAGACAAAGGCTCATCGGCAAAAGTGGCAGGGGACAACTGTCACCTCATTGCACGGATCCCATCCCTGAACGAAAATGTCTCATGCTTCAATGCTATAATTGACCCATGGACGCCAATTTCGGCATCAAGATGTACCGTGAGCGTTGGAAAGCCATCGAGGAAATCGAACGGGAGGAACTGCGCGCCCTGTCCCCAGATGGACATTGGAAGCAGATCAACTCTTTATTTCAGTTCGGTTCGCTGCTTGGCTTGACCCACGGCGATGATGGCGAAAAGGATGTGTTTCTGCGTTGGGCGAAATTGAAGGATATTCACGAACAGAAGCAAGTTGACAAACTCAAATAAAAACTCCGAAGTCAGATAAAAAAAGGATGTGACTGTTAATAGTCACATCCAAAATTTGATAGGCATCTGTATTTTTTCACTCATCAAAACCCAAACTCCTTCCAAAACTCCTCATCATACCTCCTCGACTCCCCTGCGGGCAGGCAGCGGCACAGGTTACATCATTCCAGGTACTTATCTACAAATTCCCGCGGCTTCAAGACCTGAATTCCCTGATATCCAGATGCTTTTAGCAGATGTTTATCTCCGCTGATGATGACCCTGCTTCCACTTGCCAGCGCACAGGCAAAGAACTTGTCATCGTCGGGGTCTTCACAAACTGGCTCCTTCAGGACCGCCGATTTGTATACCTTTGCATGTTCGAGAACGAAGTTCAGGATTGGCATGAGGTCAACGGCGGGATGTTCCTCCCCGAGTATCTCTCCAACCCGCCGATATTCATCCAATATTTCCTGCGAAACAACCATTTCGAAGCCGCCCGACTGCCAGGCTTTGAGGATTTGATAGGGAGGTCCGCTGAAGAAAATGCCCGAGACGAACACATTCGTGTCCATCACGACCTTCAAATCCAGGACGACCTTCATTTACGCCCTCGCGCTTTGGCTATGGCGGTTTCAATATCCTTCTTCTTCAACCCAGCCGCCTTCGCCTGCGTGCGCGCTTGTTGAATAAGTTCAGCAAACTCGCCCAAGTCCGGCGGTTCAATCGCTTTCAGGATGATGACATCCGCGTCACCTACAACAACAAACTGTGCGCCTTCTTCCAGCTTGAGTCTTTTGCGAATCGTTTCAGGGATGACAACCTGTCCCTTCGATGACATGCGTGTGGTGGCTAGTGCATCCATAATCTCTCCTTTCTTACTGGTAAGATTATAACACGGAAGCCTAAAATCCCAACTCCTTCCCCGCCTTTGGCGGGACAGGCAAATTCTGCTCCTAAAAGCCCAAGTCTTTCATATTCTGTGCTTCGCTTCGCTTTTCCTTCCCTCCCAACAACTCCTTCCAAAACTCCTCGTCATACCTTCTTGACCGCACGGGCAACGGCATCGGGACTCCCCAACGAGCAAATAAAAACACCATGAAAATCGAAAGTCTCATGTTCGAATTTCATGGTGTCCATTAATTATCCTCCGCTTGGTAGGTGACGTGACTTGAAATCCTGTTCAATCCGTTCCTGTAAAAATATCTTGATCAGGGATTGATACGGCACATCGCGCTCGTTTGCCATTTGGCGTAGGGCATCCAAAAGCGATTCGGGTAGGCGGAGTGAAATCGCCTTGGTGGAAGGTTTCAAATTGGGAAATAGCACCCGCTCAGCGCTGCCCCAGTTCAGGTATTCGGAGGAATCGTTCTCGCTCCAAAATTCCCGTTCTTCGTCTTCATTCTTGAAATTAGGAATCGGCTTGCTCATAGATTTTGCGCTCCTTCTTGCTCATGTCGCGGGTAGAGATCACACGGATTTTATCTTCACGGACGGTAAACGCAATGAATAACCGTCTGCCAGCGATGGTATGACCGAGTACATAATATCGCGGCTCATCTTGAGAATGGGCATCATCAGACTGGAGCAGGAGTGGCAGGTTGAAGAACACTTCTTCACATTCACTTGCCAACACCTCGTGCTTTTCCCAGTTCTTGTCTCGATTGTTTTCATCCCAATCAAAGCCCCTGAGTTGACTCAGGTCAATCATGGCTGTATATTACCATAATATACAAAGGAAGGTCAACTATCTTCATATCAGAATCCCAACTCCTTCCCCGCCTTTGGCGGGACAGGCAAACTCTGCTCCTAAAAACCTAGTTCTTTCAGGTTTTGTTCTTTACTGCGTTTTTCCTTCTCACCCAGCAACTCCTTCCAAAACTCATCGTCATACCGTCGCGACCGCACAGGCAACGGCATCGGGACTCCCCAACCGAGCAACAGAACATCCTCCTTCGGTTGGAGTCGTGCCAGCATGCCGCGCAAAGCCTCCCGTCCCGCCAGACCCGAGAGCACAGCGTGGATATCGTCCTCGTCACCGAGCCAGCCTGAGATGCGCGTCCCCAATTGGCTCATCACCTCGTCATAAATTTGCGACGGGCGTTGGTCGACGATCAACAGCGTTACGTAATATTTGCGCAGTTCGCGGGCGATGGTCGCAAAGGTCGTCTGCGCCGCCATCTCGCGGTTCAACAACTTGTGCGCCTCCTCCACCACGATCACCAGCGGACGCGGCTCCTCTTTGCCGTGCGTTCTGAACGCGTTGGTCTTATGCTCCCACGCATTACGGATCTTGCGTGTCAACAGGTTCGAGACCAGCAGGTAATCCAGGTCGCTTTCGTGTTCGCCGAACGACAGCACCACATGCTGTCCGTTCTCCAGCGAGGCGATGATCTCCTTCACGCTGTCCGCCGCGGGCTTGTCCACGATATACGGCTTGCCGAACAACCGACGCAGCTTATCGTGCAGTCCCTCCGCCGCCGCCACATTGACTCCATTCGCCAAAGCCCATGCCGCCACACTTCCCTCGGCTGGCACCTCTTTCTTCTTTCCTCTTTCATCCTCGATCACAACCGTATCACGATTCATCGCCCGAAACTCTGCAAACCACGCATCCCTGAACGAAGTGTATAACGCATTCAACGTCGTCGGCGTGGTCTCGCGCAGATTCAACTCACGCATCAACGTTTCAATATCGCTTGTGGAGATGTCTCCCGTTGAGATCTCCAAATTAAAATCTGGATTCCTGGTCCTTATAGTTGCTCCACCTCCCAAGCCGACGATTCGGACCTTCGATCCGAATTTGGTCTTCAGTCCCGTCACAGCTTTTTTCGTGTCTGACGCCACATCGTCAAAACCATACTCGTTGTGCATATCCAGCACGAACACCGACGCCTTGTTATAGTGCATCAACCCCGCCAGCACCAACCGCGTCAAAAACGACTTGCCCGTACCCGTCGCCCCAAACACCCCCGACGACCTCTGTACGAACTTCTCCATATCGATGCACACAGGATGATTCTGCTCGCGCGTGTACCCGATCACAAAGTTGCCCTTCTCGTTCGGGTCACCGAAGATCTCGGCGATGTCACCTTCATTCGCCAGAAACACCTGTGCGTGATGCGGCGGCACATTCTTGACAGGCAGGATGCGCGGCTCATCCTTCAATCCCGCGGCGATCTTTCCCTGCCAATCCTTGTAAGCCGCCGTCCCCAACTCAGGACCCACCTCCAACATCAAATTCGGCAGCACTTCTAAATTGGCGTAGAGCGTCTGTCCATGCAGCGCCTGGGCGATATGCGCAGGGAACCGACCCTCCATCTGCTCATCCGCAAAGCGCGGGTCTGTGGCGCCGAGGACAATGTCCGTGACGATGCCATAATAATTCCACTCCCCCGACTGAATCACCACAAACGCCCCCTCCTGAATCTCCTGCGGCGAAACCGTGAGCCTCACGCGGAAGTTTTCCTTTAATCCGCCGCCAACCAGATAACCGATTTTTGTTCTATCCATAATTACCTCTTTTCAAGAACCCTCGCTGGTTGAGTAGTCCCGCATGCTCTTCGCGGGACGTATCGAAACCAGACATAACCTTCAAACTTAAAATTTCATACCAACCCGGTGGTCGAGTAGCCCGAAGGGCGTACACCTGCACCCACAGCAGGTGCGGTGTCGAAACCACATCTAACCTTCAATCTTTATCTTCCTGCTCACTTCATGTTGTGGTCTCGATACGGTCTCGGCTATCGCCTCGACCTACTCGACCACCGTTTGAAACTTTAACTCTCCGTGCTCTCTATGTCGTCTTCCTTCAATTTCCTTCCAACTAATGGCTTTACCTTCCTCGAATGCTCACCCAGCAAAATAATAAAACCCGAGATCAAACTGATTCCCACAAAGATATACACCATCGTAAAGATCTTCCCGGCATCCGTCTTCGGTGCGAAATCGCCGTAACCCACCGTCGCCAGCGTGATGATCGTAAAGTACAGCGCATCCAATATGCGCCAATGTTCCACTCTTGCATAAAAGAGTGTGCCACCTGCGATCACAAGCACCACCCAAATAAACAACGCGCGGAACTCCCTGTCTTGCAGTCCTTGCCGGATACTGCGGAAGAAACGAATGATGAGAACAAAGAACATCATGACCTCACCTTTATATCGTCACGTCGCTCAATGCCCCCAACACGGACATCAACGTCGGGTAATCGTCTCGCAGCAGGGTAATAACCTCCTGCGTTGCACGCTCCTGCCAGCTTTTGTCCACCTGCGCGGACTGCGCCTGCAAGATGTGCGCCGCCACCACTTCACCGACAGGGATTTCCTTGTTATTCAGGATATGCCTGAAATACCCAAACTTCTCCGTGAATCTTGCAATATCTTTTTCATCACACAAGTAGATCACATCCAAACTCAGCGGCGGACGCGGCGGCAATAGATGAAATATCCTCCCATCCTGCTCATATCCCACCGCCAGCACGGACATCTCCACAGGCACGATGCGCCTCTCGCGGTTATCGCGCACCACCTCCTCGCTGACGTTGTCTGCCGTCACAAGCTGGCGCACCAGCCCGTCATCGTCAATGTGAATATCGTAAATCAGCCCGAAGATCTGATACCCATCTCCGAGCGGCGCGCGCACCAGCGCCCCAAACGATGGCGCATCCAGTTGGTTGACGCGACAGCCTGCGATGAAGCCCGTTGTCCCTGCGCGGAGTAAACGTCCGATTTCGATTGGTTGAGTCATAAAGTCTCCTCTTGTCGCTGTGAGCCCCGATGATTGAGTAGGGCGAAGCCCGTATCGAAATCGAGGGGCAAAGCAATCTCCCTGTTCGCGGGGGTTGCCTCGCTCGCCTGGTTTCGATATGCCACTTCGTGGCTACTCAACCGGCGCTCGCTCGCAACGACATCATCTACGTGTTCTGCCCTGCAAATCCTTCGCGGACTGTTTGCCAGATTTTTCACCAACGTCTCCGCCATTATTTCTGATTTCGATTGCAAGCATCTGGTCAATTTCTTCCTTGTCTTTATGAGTTACAACCGCTATCTCATGAGCCCTATGCAATAGATATGGAAACGGTTCATTGCCCATTATTTTTGCCTGCTCGATTAAAGCGCTATGCAAATTATTTAATGCATCCCTATTATTTACAACCCACAGGGGAACATCAACTCTGGCAATTTTTGGCTTCTTTTCATCACCGACATTTATGTAAAAGAAATGAATGGAGATCGACCCTTGATATTTTTCTGCGGATTTTGCCTGAAGCTTGAATACGGCAGAACGTTCGTGCTTTCCCAAGATTTTGCTAAAGAGCCACAAATCTGTCACGCCAAGAAAAGGATGGTATTTGTTCAGGTTGGGTAATTCATCCTGTGGGATCATCGCAATTTCCAGCAAACGAACTACCCAGTTTGCTCCTGGCTTATCCACATACCCGGATGTGATCACATTTTGCTTTTCCATGTCTTTGAGTGCATCCATGTAGTCTTTCAGGCTTTTCTCAAAGTCTTTGGAATTCTCATTATCTGCGGCTCCCCAAAGTTCTAGCTGTCCTTCGGTTAGAGAAATAACAGTTCCTTTATATTTTTTAGCGACTTCCAATAATTTTGTGCGTTCTGCCAAATCACGCTGTAAGGCAACCTGGCTATCACTAAAGAAAGTGTCTTCAAATTCTTCAAGGAGGCGGAGTTTTGTTTCTGTAATCACCTCGGGAGTACTTCCAGAGCCAACCTGCATGGCAATTACCCCTACATTGATTACATAATACTGAAGAGGTCCATGCCTGTCAGGGAAGATTTGAGAACCGTCAGCGGCGATTAAGGTTGCTGCTTTGGGAGAATCAGGCAGAGGGTAGGGTGAAGCGATACTTTCATCCAATGGATAGGCACACCGTACATTGGCATCCACCGCTTTTGCAGCATCGACTTTAAAACGAAGATCATCCAGCCTGGAATTAAAGTATGCGAAAAGCTCTCGGGCCTGGGTTTGGGCATCTTCTTTCTTCTTTTTTCTTTCCTGTGTGCCAGCGCCGATCGCTTTAATACGTGTGTAGAGGTCTTGATAATTAACAGGCATAGAACAAATGTACCAGAATTGTACAGGCAAACGGGCGAAAATTCAAGAAGACGCGGAACTTTTCAGGATGCCCGGCGTCTTAGTGGATGGAGAAATACCAACAAGGAGTTGATAACCATGAAAACCAAATTTTATCTCTTAGCCGTGGTTGCCCTGCTTGCGCTTCTCGTGAGCGCCTGCGGACCGACCACCATCAATCAGGAGGCGCTGCCGCCCCTGAGAACCATCAGCGTTTCCGGCTCGGGACAGGCGTACCTCGTGCCCGACATCGCCTACATCTATGTGGGCGTGCACACCGAAAAACCGAGCGCATCTGAAGCTGTGGATGAGAACAATTCCCAGACCCAGACCATGATCAAGGCGCTGCGCGATTTCGGCATCGATGCGAAGGATATCCGCACGACGAACTTCAGCATCTGGCCCCAGGAAAGATACGACCCTGCCACCGGCACCCCCACCGGGCAGAAGACCTACGTGGTCGATAACACCGTCTATGTGACGATCCGTGACCTCGACAAGTTGGGCGAACTGCTCGATACCGTCATTGCGGCGGGCGCCAACACCGTCAACAGCATCCAGTTCGATGTTGCCGACAAGGAAGCAGCCCTCAAGCAAGCCCGCGCCGAAGCCGTGAAGGATGCCGAAGCGCAAGCCAAAGAGCTGGCGGCAGCCGCCGGGGTAAGCCTCGGCCAGGTCCAGAGCATCGGCTTCAATGAAAGCGTCCCGTATCCCGTCTTCAATGGGAAAGGCGGCGGCGGTGGAGCGGCGGTGGAAGCGGCTGTGCCGATCCAGCCCGGTCAGTTGACCCTCTCGGTGACCGTCAGCATGACCTACTCGATCAAGTAACACGCCGCCCGAATCTGACGAACCCTGAACCTGCTTCCGTTATGGCGGCAGGTTCTTTGCTTTTAGCGCCCCCACCGCCACTCGCTACACTCGGGCACCTCCCCAAAATCCAACTGGGGATCGTCGTATTTGGGGGAGGTTGGGAGGGGGTAAGGTTATAATCTCCGAATTCATGCGCAAAAGGAGTTGACATGCTCAAAGTCGGATACATCGGTCTCGGGTTGATGGGCAAATCCATCGCCCGCAACATCCTCAAAGCGGGATTCCCGCTCTTCGTCCACAACCGCTCCCGCGCCGCGGTGGACGAACTGGTTGCCGAAGGCGCGATCGCCGCCTCCACGCCGGCGGTCGTTGCCGCGCAGGTGGACGTGGTCTTCACCAACCTGCCCGACACGCCGGATGTCGAAAAGGTGGTGCTCGGCGAAAGAGGCATCATCGAGGGCGCGCACGATGGGTTGATCTACGTTGACAACTCCACGATCAAGCCTGCGGCGGCGCGCATGATCGCGCAGAAGCTGGCCGCCAAAGGGACGCTCGCGCTGGATGCCCCGGTCTCGGGCGGCGACATCGGCGCGAAGAACGGCACGCTGACCGTCATGGTCGGTGGTGAGGCGTCCGCGCTGGAAAAGGTCATGCCGGTGTTCCAGGCAATGGGCAAAACGATCACGCACGTCGGCGAAGCGGGCGCGGGTCAGGTTGCCAAAGCCGCCAACCAGATCATGGTCGCGGCGCAGATGGTGGCGATGGGCGAATTGCTCGTCTTTGCCAAAAAGGCGGGCGTGGACCCGCGCAAGGTGGTGGAGGCGATCAAGGGCGGCGCGGCACAGTGCTGGACTTTGGACGTCAAGCCGCCGCGCCTGTTCGAAGGCAACCGCAACCCCGGTTTCAAGGCATACATGCAACTGAAGGATCTGAAGATCGTGCTGGACACTGCAAGGGAATATGACATTCCGGTGTCGGGCACCGTCGAAAACACAAGGTTTTTCCAGCAGATGATCGACTCCGGCATGGGCGAACTCGACAACTCCGCAGTGGTGGGCGTCATCGAGAAGCTGGCGGGAATCGAAATTCTGTAGGGGCGGAGCATGCTCCGCCCAGGGCACGGCGATGCTGTGCCCCTACGAAAATGCGATTATGAAAAAACACCTCCCCACCCTCCGCGATTATTTCCTCATCGTCATCGCCGCATTGATCCAGGCGTTGTCGCTGCGCCTGTTCTTTGTCCCGGCACAACTGGCATCTGGCGGTGTCAGCGGCATCTCGCAATTGATCAACCACTTCACCGGCTGGCCCATCGGCATGATGATATTGATCGGGAACATTCCCCTGTTCGCACTCGGCTGGCGGTTCCTGGGCGGGTATCGCTTCGCCCTGCGGACGGCGACCGCCATCCTCGCCTATTCCCTCTTCACGGACCTGGTCCTGAAAACACCATTGTTCGCCCCCAACGGCGCCGGGACCGCGCTCATCAACGACCTGCAGGGCGACATCTTCCTGAGCGCGTTATACGGAGCCATCGTCAGCGGCATCGGCTACGGGCTTGTCTATCGCGCCCGCGGCTCGAGCGGCGGCTCGGACATCCTGGCGCGCATCCTCAACCATTGGCGCGGCATCCCCATGACGCAAAGTTATCTCATCGTGGATACGGCGGTCATCCTCGGCGCGGGGTTTGTCTTTGGTTGGAAGCAGGCTCTCTATGCGTTGATCGCCCTGTACGTGAGCGGACTGGTCGCCGAGACCACCCTCGAAGGCGGCGGGACCGTCCGCACGGCAATGATCGTGACGGGCAAACCCGATGAAGTTTCGCAGCGCATCCTCGAGGGGCTGATCCGCGGCGTCACTGTGCTCGAGGGGACGGGCGCATTCACAGGCGCCGACCGTCCGGTCCTGTATGTTGTCATCTCACGCGCGGAAGTGGCTTCGCTGAAAGCCATCGTCCATGAAGTGGACCCGCGCGCGTTCATGGTCATTGGGTATGCACATGAAGCGTTGGGCGAGGGGTTCAGACCATTGAAGTCATAGCATCATGGAATATAAATACGCAAAAGAACAACAGGATTATTCCGATTACGCCAGCGGCAAAGTGTTTTACAGCATATCGGGTCACCCCGCCTTTCCTGTGAGATTGGCAAGTGAAATTTTCCAACGCTGTATGGCGCATCGACAGGCCATTTATCAGACTACATCACCTTGCGTTTTATATGATCCATGTTGTGGCGCGGCATATCATCTGAGTGTGTTGGCCTTTTTACACAGACAGTTGATCCAAACAGTGATCGCTTCGGATGTGGATGAAAAGGCTGTCAGCTTGGCAGAAAAGAATCTCAGCTTGTTGAATAGGACAGGATTGGAAAGTCGGATTGATGAGATCAAGTCCATGCTTGAACAATACGGCAAAGACTCTCACAAAGAGGCTTTGAAAAGCGCAACTACTTTGAAAACGAAGCTTTCTGGAGATTTGCTCACGACGAAAACATTTCAGGCAAACGTTCTGGACAAAGCCGATCTCTTGAAGAAGCTATCCCCACATTCTGTTGATTTCGTTTTTACTGACGTTCCCTACGGACAGCATTCCGATTGGCATGGCTCTGATGTGGCGAATCCATTATGGTCCATGCTTGATTCGCTTCTTGAAGTTTTGTCCCCATCGAGTATTGTCGCTGTTGTTTCTGACAAGGGACAAAAGGCAATGCACGAAGGCTATCAGCGAATTGAGCAGTTTCAAGTGGGGAAGCGACGAATCATTATTTTGCAACCTATTTAAAGGGAACTTGCGGAACGTTTTTTTGAGTCTTACAGCTGACATGATCAGAAAGTGCGTGATGAAAGGGAGACATATTATGAAGATGAAAAATCTAATTTGGTCCGTCACATTGGCGATGTTTATATTGTCATCGTGCCAAAGTTCAACAACACCCCCATCCCCTTTGCAATCCACGGCAGAAACCGAGACAAACTCACAGCCTGTGATTGATTCCACGACAACGCCACAACCAGCAACTAAAGCTCCAACAGTGACGCCAACGCTCATACCAGTCACCAAAAAATCGTTAGCGGGATTGATAATCAGCAGTCCTATCTTGGGAGTCCCGCTTGAAGTACCTGGTGTTCAGCCGTCAACGATGATTACACCGAATGGGCTTGGAATAATCAATTCAAAAGGTGAACTCATTAAGTTTGCTGATGCAGGATTGTTCGAAAGTTTTTCACCATCGGGTATACAGATTGTTTATCAACATGGATTTGAAGATGAGTATTACGATTACATCGACAATTTGTTCGTCTATAACTCAATGACAGGAGAAACTGTAGAAATATTTGACGATTTAGAGTATGAAGGGGGAAAAACAGTCATCTCATGGTCGCAGGATGAACAACAGTTTATTTACTACAATGATTACTTGACAGTTCTTTTTGAAGCATTTGGATATTTTGCTCCAAAGCAACTATTACTCGCAGATGTTTCGACTGGTCAGACTATATCCTTGATAAATGATGGCTACCAATTCGATATTAGCCCAGATCGATCACAAATCGCTTACACAACTGGTGAGTTAATAGATATAGAGATTGAATCAGATGGTGGAAAGACATTGGGAAAGTTTGGATGTTTCCAGCCTCATATTTACGATATTACTTCATCATCCTCGCAACCCTTTAATGTTAGTTCGTTAAACGAGAAACCTGTTTGCTTGGGTTATCCAAAATGGTCTCCAGACGGCAGGGAAATTGCCTGGATAGGTTATTTTGAAAACAATACTTTTCGTCCCATAATTTTTGATTTAGATGACAAAGTAGGGCATGTCTATGAAGTACTAGATCAAAAACCTATAAGAACAAATCTTCCAACATCTTGGTATTTTGGTGAACCATATTTTGGAGGACGCTTTGAGCCAGACTGGGTTGGTGACTACATCTTTTGGACCCCATCATACGAAGTCAATACTGAAACGGGCAAGGCGTCAACCCCGCGAGAGTTGGAAGTATCTGGTAATCCAAAATGGGCTAAATATTATATAGAAAGCCCTGATGGATCATTTAATGTGTCTTTGAGCGAAGAGAGAGATGTCATCATATTAAGTGATGACAATGAAAATTTACTGGCATCTTTTTTGGTAGATGATGTTTATAACGGACCAAGGCAGGAAATATTAACGAGCGGTTTCTTTCTGCCGGGTAGAACTTATATTGCGGGATGGTCTACTTTTGCCCCTCCGTAAAATATTGAAAATTAATAATTTATTCAGATACGTCCTTTTCACCCAAACTGACTGACGACTCCCGCGATCAAGCCGATCTGCCCGAGGTGATAGGCTGCGATATTGAGCAGTCGTCCGTTCTTGATGGGGGCAACGAACTTATTCCACGCCAGGATGATATCGGAAAGATAGAACAGGAACGCGCCCACGCTTACGAGGAACGAGGCGCCCGTCTTCCATTCTGGATTCGATATGGTCGTCATGGCAGCATACAGCATCACTGTGATCACCACCGAATACAGGACCACCGGATTGACCAGCCTCGTCTGTCCCTTTGCGCGGACCGCCGAGACGATCCGCCGCATCACGCGCAGCGCGTTGATGGACAGGATGACGATCAGCAGGACCGACCACGCATTGACCTCCCGCAACTCGTTTTGGAATCCGAAAAGATAAGCCACATGCGCCGACAGGAACGCGATCAATCCAAAGATGAACATGCGGTCGAGCGAGATCATCAGCAAAACGTCCCCCGCCAGAGAGAACAGAACCCCCAACCCGAACCAGAACGTCAGTCCCTGCAACCCCGTGCCCAGATACAGCCAGATGAACAGGCAGACCATCACGGCAGGTTTTGCCACATATTCGAGTCTTTCCCAATTCTTCCATAATGCAAAAGCCTCGAGCGCGGCAAAGACCAAAGCAAGGATGAGCCAGATATTCATTTTTGCCTCCCAAAACATATGTCATCGCGACCTTCGGGAAGCAATCTCCCACTTACTAGGAGATTGCTTCGCCTTCGGCTCGCAACGACATCCTTCATTTTTTCTTTTTCTTCTTCCCGATCCGATACCCAAGCCGGTTCATGGCGTTCTCGTCATTGCGCCAGTCCTTCAAGACCTTGGCACGCAGTTCTAGAAACACTGGCCGTCCGCCCATCTCCTCGATCTCCTTCCGCGCGTCACTCCCGATCGCCTTCAGCATCCTGCCCCCCTCGCCGATCACGATCCCTTTCTGCGAGTTGCGTTCCACGAAGATCGTCGCGGCGATGTACAGCATGCCGTTCTCGCGTTCCTTGAATTCATCCACGCGCACGCCGACCCCATGCGGCACCTCATCGCGCAGATGGTTCAGGCACGCCTCGCGGATCAGGTCGGCGGCGATGTCGCGTTCGTATGAGTCCGTGATTTGCTCTTCGTCATATTCAGGTGCACGAAATGGACTGAGCGAAACAAGCAACTCGACCAGCTCATTGAGATGCATATCATGCGTGGCGGAGATGGAAATGACGTTCGCGTCCTTCTTCACCGACGCCTGATACGCTTCGAGATTCCGCGTCAAAGCCTCAGCCGGGATCAGGTCCATTTTGTTGGCGGCAAGCACGAGTGGAGTCCGACGCGGGAGTCTGCCGAGCAGGAGTCCGATCTGTTTGTCCTCCTCCGTCGGCCTGACCGAGACGTCCACCAGCCAGAGGACAACGTCCACGCCCTCCATTGATTCCTCCGCTTCCTGGTTCAGGAACTTGCCAAGTTTGTGGCGCGGGTTGTGGATGCCGGGCGTATCCACAAAAACGAGTTGATACGAATCGGCGGTGAGAATGCCAAGTTGACGTTTGCGGGTGGTCTGCGGCTTGGGCGAGACCGCCGCGATCTTTTGACCGAGCAGGGCATTGACCAGCGTGGACTTGCCGACATTTGGACGCCCGATGATGGCGATGTAGCCCGAACGGAAATCGTTCATGGGACCCTTTCGTAGATCCGGATGGACGGATCGATGAATTCAAACTGAATCTGCGGCAGATACGGCGGCAGGCTGTATTTAAACTCCTTCAACAGTTTGTAATGTTCCGATCCGCCCGATTCGAGCTGTTTGAAGAACTCGCATTCGACCGGCATGGCTTCGCAGAAGTATGGGTTGTCGAATTTCCGCGCAGTGAAGCTGTCGACGATGAGGTAATCCGTTTCACGGTCATCGAGACCGGCCTCCCCGGCGTTGTACACATAGTTCTTGTTCTCCGGCAGGGCTTCGTTCGGGTCGCGTGTAAAGTAAACGGGATAGTTATGCTCGCGCTCGAAATGATCCGCCGGAAGTGTCGGAGGGTAAAAGGTATGCTCGAGGGTCGCGCCGACCGGCAATGTGTCCACGAAAGCGGAGGCGGGAATGCGGGCATCGTTCACGACCAACAGCATCAGGCTGACAAGGCGCGCAAGCGAATACAGGATGATCGCGGACACCGTCAGAGTGACCGCAACGGGATAAACCGAATTGCCTGTTGCCTTTGCGCGTTGATAAACGTCCGTGACGAAGAACGCGGCAAGCACCGCCAGGAACGGCATCAACGCAAGGAAGTAACGCAACTGGTAGTTGTACGAGATCATCATGGGCAGGTCGAGCACGAGGATCGCAAGCAGAAGGATGGCGAAGGATCCTGTCCGCGGCTCCTCTAATGTTGAATTGGTTCGAATTGCCTTGACCACCTTCCAGACCGTCCAGATGAACGCGATGCCAAATAGCAGGACAAGCGCCAGGCCGAGTCCGTTCGCCATGACGCCGTATTGCCCGAGGATGCCGCGGATGCTGTCCGGCTGATGTCCGTAGTTCACCTGGAATTGCAGGGTGGGCAGCAGCCGCTTGAAATAATATGTCATCCAGAACAAGGCCTTGGGCGTGCCGATCCCAAAGCCCAGGAATGTGATCACCGCGCTGATGAACAAGGTCTCCGCGATGGAGAGCCAATCCTTCTTAATGTTTTTTCTTTGTTCAACAAGATACACGGTCAACGGAGCCAGCACGAGGCTCCCACCGATATACTTGCTCGAAGCCGCCATGCCCACAGTCACAAAAGATGCGTACAACCAGATCCTGTTGCGGCCGTTGACATAATTGAGCAAACAAAGAACGGATAATGTTGTGAAGAAAACAAGATACGTATCGTTGTGCGCGAACCGTCCGTTATGGGACATTTCGCTGACGCAGATCAACAGCAGTCCGCTCAAGCCTGCGACCCGAACACTCCCTCCCAGGCGGCGGGCGATGAGGTAGGCAAGAATCACCGTCAGACCGGCAAGGACAGCCGAAAGGACGCGTGAAGCGATGAGCACATCGCCGTCCGTTTTGCCGAGAGCGAGCAGCAACTTCCCGAGGAAGAACATCGCGTACTGCGGCAGGTCGGGGTAATCGAAGTTGACCTCACTGAACTGCCACTCGCCGTGCAACGCCTTGATCGAGCGCACCACGATCTCATCGGGGTGCCAGACGCTCGGCGCGCCCCAAGCGATGCCGGGCAGCGTGAACGCGAGGAAAAGGAGGAACAATACGAGCGGGACGAGAAACTCGTATTGTTCGAGGAAGGCTTTTCGGGAAACTGATTTCGTCATGCAGACTTTTGCGCTTCGATCGCCGGACGGTGGGCCGGCTTCCAATTAACGACCACGAGACTCGCGACAATCAGGACCGTCCCAGCCAGCAACTGCCACGAGAGTTGCTCGTTGAGGAAGATCACGCCGAGGATGACCCCGCCCACCGGGAAGAGATACGTCACGAGCGAGGCGCGTGTGGGTCCGATCTCGTGGATGAGGTACCAGAGCATGATCACCGCCACACCCGAACCGAGGATCCCCAGCCAGAGGATCGCGGTCCACGTGAGAGGCAGACTGGGAAAGAGGAATGGCTTTTCGGCCAGCGGACCAACCGCCCACATGAAGATGGCGGAGGTGATGAGCGGCATCGCGCCGCGCACAATGCCCTCCACATGCCGGGTGAGCTTGCGGGCGAAGACCGCGCTCCCGGCATAGAAGAGAGAGGCAAGGATGACCGCCGCCTGCCCGATGATCGAGTTGTGCGCGCCGGCGGTCAGGTCCTTGCTCATCAGGACCACCACACCCGCAAAACCAACCAACAAGCCGGTGATCTTCTGCGCCGTCATCCTGTCGTCGTGCAGGAGGAAATGGGCTAGAACGATGGTGAACAACGGGACGGTCGCATTGAGGATGGAGGCGACCGCCGAGTCAATCGTCTGTTCGCCCCATGAGATGAAAAAGATGGGAATGGCCAGGCTGGCAGGACCGAGGACAGCGAAGATGCCCCAGGTCTTCCGGTCGCGGGGCCAGGTCACTTTGCGGAATGCGCCGATCGCCACCGCGGTGACCGCGCCGAACAACATGCGGAAGGCGGTCAACGCCATGGGACCGATCTCCTGCACGCCGATCTTGATCCATAAAAAGGACGAACTCCAGATCAAGCCGAGGGTGATGAATACGAACCAGTGTTTGGGTTTCAATTTTCTCTCCTTATGATTAATGCAATGTAATTACGATGAAGTTGACGGTGGAAATTTTACACACTGGTTTATTCTATGGGATACGCTCGATGATGCCTACCCGATTCTTGCTCTTTAGACATCCTCAGATCTCCGAGGTCGCAATAATCCGGGAGATCTCTGAAATTACTTGTATCGAGTCTATCATAATTGCCGTATAATGAATTAAGCGTTGTTTCGGGAGTGGCGTTCATCGGGAGGGCGACATGGTCCGTGAAGAAAAACGGCCATTGAAAGTGTTTCTCTGTCATGCCTCGGGGGACAAGCCGCCGGTACGCGAACTGTACAAACGACTGACCGCGGAAGGGGTGGATGCCTGGCTGGACCAGGAGAAATTACTGCCCGGTCAGGACTGGCGCATGGAGATCCCAAGGGCGGTGCGCGAAGCGGATGTTGTCGTCATTTGCCTCTCGAAGAAATCGATCACCAAGGAGGGATATGTCCAGAAGGAGATCAGGTTCGCGCTCGATATTGCCGAGGAGAAACCCGAGGGGACGATCTTCCTGATTCCCGCGCGGCTGGAGGACTGTGTTGTTCCCGAACGCCTCAACCGCTGGCAATGGGTGGACCTATATGAACAGAATGGATTCATCAAACTATTGCGTTCCCTGAAACTACGCGCCGATGCCGTGGACGCGGCGGTCGAACCCGCCCTGTATGTTGATCCCGATAAAGAGACCGAACGCAGGCTGGAGCAGTTGTACACAGAGGGCCTGGCGGCTTTTTATACCGAAGATTGGGACCGCGCCTGTCAACGCTTCCAGACGATTCTCAGCGAACGACCCAATCACAAGAACGCGGCGGAAAAATTGGAGGAGGCGGAACGGCAGAGATGCCTGTCGAAGATGTATGAGCAGGCATCGGCGGCGGTCCGAAGCGAGGACTGGGGGACAGCCATCCAGATATTGGAGGAGTTGTCCAAAAAATCAGCGGATTACAAGGACGCGGCACAGTTGCTCGGCAATGCCAGAAAGCAAAAACAACTTCGGGAGTTATACGCCGAGGCAAAAGCCTTGCACGCCGCCCAGAAGTGGGAGGCGGTGGTCAAGGTCTTTGAACAGATCGCGGTCATCGAGCCGAATTATCCCGACCCGAACGGACTATTGCCTTCCGCACAAAAGGAGGTGACGGAACTCAAACGCCTCGCTGACTTGAACGACCAGTACAGCCGCGCTCTGCGCGAAATGGACGCGGGGAACTGGTACGAAGCGCGCAGATTATTGGAGTCGGTGCACAAGTCCCAGACGGGATTCCTCGAAACGGAAAAACTGCTGAGGAAAGTGGAAAACGAAATTGCGAAGGAGGAGGAAAAGCGAAAACAGAACGATGAGATCAACACCTTATACGAACAGGCGCATGGACTGCTCCGCTCGAAGAAGTGGCGCAACGCCTTGGACAAGATGGAGGAAATCCGCAAACTGGACGACCACTTCCCTGACGCGGATGGCATCGCTGAAAAAGCGCAGAAGGAACTGGCACGCGAGGAATTGGAAGCCGAACGCCAGAACAAACTTGCCGCTTTATATGCCGAAGCGGTGAAGTTATTGAAAGAGGAAAAATATCAGGAAGCGTTGGACAAGTGGGGGGAGGTGCGGGCAATCGACCCGAAGTATCCCGACCGCCAGTGGGTGGCGAGGACGGCGAGGAGGAAGTTGGGAGGAAAACCGGAGCCAACACGTGGACCACGAACCAAAATATCAGTTGGCAATGTATCTATAGGTTGGTTTATTTTCCTGGCAGCGGTTGGGTTTGGGTTGGCACGGCTAGTTGGATCGAATCTTACAACGGTATTTCGTATTGATCTTCCAAACGAACTCATACGGGGTATGGCAGGCGCGTTACAAGGCTTAATTATGGCATTGATACTTGGGATGATAGAGAGAGAATGGAAGTGGAAATCCCTGCCCGTCTTCGGGGTATTTGGGGCGGTCGCTTATCCTGCGGCTGTATGGGCATTCGGAAAAGCAGCCATGTTGCTGATCACCTCCATGGTGTTCGCTCTCGCTCCCGCAGTATCAATGGTTCTTACATCAGTGTGGACAAAGCAGATGATGCGATGGCAGACTTATGGGTTGATCTTCATTGGCTGGGTATTGGCTTGGGTGATTGGACAAAGTGCGGCAGACTATGTTGGTCTCGTCCTTTATGGGTCGGCGTTTCGATGGGTGCTTAGAGATGTTCTCGCGGGCGCGATCGGGTTATGGATCACAGTTGATCTGCTGGGAAAAGAATCTGTTAGTAATGATGATATTGAAGACGATGCAACATCCACACCGGGTTCGGCAAAGTTGCTGCTTTGGGCGTTTCTGGTTTTCGTCATCCTTCGAACGGTCTGGCAGCTAATCAATGACTGGCTTCATATTTGGGATGTTCCTTCCCCCACACCTGCCCAGGTCATCATTCTCTCTTTCCTTGGTGTGTGTTTTGGCGCAGTGGTGGCGTTTTCCTTGAAAAAAGTCATCCCCGGGTGGAAATGGCATCATTCGCTGATCGTAATCGCCGGGTGGGCATTTGGATTTGGCATAGCCATTGTTGCGATATCGGCTAATCTAAATTTCGACGCGGTGCTCATGGCAATAAGCGGACTCTCGATGGTCGTTGCCGTTAAATTGGCAAAGCCTCACATATCCCCATTAAAAATCACATCGGTCTTGGTCTTTTGGTGGATGGCGAAGTTTTCCGGAGCCATGCTGGGTAATTATGTTGTGGCAAGTTTGGGGACGCAATATATCTGGGGGTTTGCAGATGGGGTCACCATTCTGCTTGGGTTGTGGGCAACCTTGGGAATTTTCGAATTCGCCTCGGGGAAGCTGCTAAAACCGACCTTGATAACCATGTTTGGTTTTGCATTGGGAAATTATATTGGGATGATTGCTACAAGAACGTTGTCATTAAGTGCGCATATTGAATTTCCCATTCAGTATGCATTCATGGGCTTCATAGCGGGTGTTGTCATGGAATTACCCTCCAGAAAATGGAAGAAAATTTTATTCAAGGGAGGATTGTTAGCTGTCACGCTAGTTATTGGATATCTATTGGGAACACTTCTGCCAATGAAGTATATTAGTCTGCGGAATATCATTTATGGGGCAATCTTTGGATTCGTTTTCGGTCTGTCCACCCGCAGGATCTCAATCATCCTCATTCTCACCATTCTGGGGGCGACTATATTCACGATCTCAGCCATTCATATTGCCAGAATGATCTTCTCTGTTAATGTCGAGGCGATCATCCGCGGTGGCATGATCGGATTGGTGCTTGGATTCGGGTATGCATATTTGACAAGGGATATGGAGAACATCAGCTTGGCGGAGTAATCACGCCATCACCGCGCCTTCCATCTTAAGTAACCACTCTTTCGTAGGCAACCCCTCTCCGCCGCCGTAGCCGTGGAGTTTGCCGTCCGTGCCGATGACACGGTGACAGGGGATCACCAGCGGCATGGGGTTGGTGGCGTTGGCGCGTCCGACGGCGCGATACGCGTGCGGACGGTTGATCTGCGCGGCGATCTCGGCATAGGTCCGTGTTTCGCCGTAGGGGATGCGGAAGATCGCCTGCAACGTCTCGCGTTGGAACGGACGGAAGATCGTCCAGTCGATGGGGATGGTGAAGGCGGTCCGTTTGCCGTTGAGATATTCCATGAGTTCGCGCGCATAGGGTTTGATCCTGCGCTCGTCCGGTTGGAGGGAACGTTTGAGGCGCGCCAGGAAGGCGTCAAACTCGGGCTGGGATTCAGCCCATTCAACGGCGACCAGACCAAAGTCCGAGGCGGCGAGGCGCAGGTCTCCCAACGGCGTCCGGTTCAGTTCGCCAGTATAGATCGGGGAGACGTTTGAAGTCGCTTTAGTGCTGTGCATTTGCATCCCTGTAAGTTGTCCAACAATCGTAGGGTAATCGTAGGTTTCACGTCAAGCAGACTTGAAACCATTATGATAAATTAGGGGCAGTAAGGTGATTTCTCTTCTCCTCCTTTTGCAAGGGAACCGCGGTCGGCGTCCGCGGTTCTCGCATTTAAGCGGGACAATGGCATTATAATAACCGCGCCAAACCATTTTGTGAGGATACCATGCCAGTACAAATCACCATCATCGGTCTCGGACAAATCGGCGCCTCGATCGGGCTTGCCCTGAAGGCGCGCGGTGCAAGCCTTCAGATCATGGGGCACGACAAGGACACGCGCGCCGCCAAAGCCGCGCAGGAAGCCGGCGCGGTGGATACCTACAAATACAACCTGCCCGACTCCGTGCGGGATGCCAGGATCGTGGTCCTTGCCCTGCCGTTTTCAGAAGTGCGCGAGACGCTGGAGGTGATCGCCCCCGACCTGCAGGAGGGGACTCTCGTGCTGGACACGGCTCTTTCCAAAGGGACGGTTGCCGCGTGGGCGAATGAGCTGATCCCTCAGGGACGGTTCTACGTGGGGCTCTTCCCCGCCATTCACCCCGATCATCTGCATGGGATCGAATACGGCATCCAAGCCGCCCGCGCAGACCTGTTCGAAAAGGGCGTGATGGTGGTCACCGCACCGTACGGAACGCCGGAAAACGTATTCAAACTGACAACGGATTTCATCACCCTGATCGGCTCGCTGCCCCTGCTCATGGATACGGTCGAGGCGGATGGACTGTTGGGCAAGGTGCAGGTCCTGCCGCAGCTTGCCGCCGCGGCTCTGTTGGATGCCACACTCGACCAGCCCGGCTGGCAGGAGGGGAAGAAACTTGCAGGGCGCCCGTATGCGACGGTCACCTCCGGGCTTGCCTTTCACGATGACGCGGTTTCCCTGCGCGAAGTCGCTCTGGAAAACCGCGAGAACCTGGTACGCCTGCTCAATGCCTACATCACATCACTGCTCCAACTCCGCGATGACATCGAAGCAGGCGACCGCGAAGCGCTCGGCGTCCGTCTCGAAAATTCCTGGAACGGACGCATCCGCTGGTTCGACGAACGCGCCGAAGCCGAATGGCTGAACAAGGAAGCCCAGAAGATCGACGCGCCGTCCTTCGGTGATCGCGTCAACCAGATGCTCTTCGGTTCAGCCTTTGTGGGGCGTCCCAAAGATCGCAAGTGAGCCGGTGCTACTGTTACATCGTCGAATGCGCGGACGGGACGTACTACACCGGCTGGGCGGTTGACCCTGAGAAACGCCTCGCGGTCCACAACAAGGGACTCGGCGCAAAATACACCAGGATGCGCCTGCCGGTGAAACTGGTCTATGTGGAGGAACAGCCGGACCGCACGACCGCCATGAAAAGGGAACGCGCCATCAAAAGGATGACGCGTTCGAAAAAACAAAAATTGTTTTCGTAGCAGGGGCACGACATATCGTGCCCCTGCGATATTAATTCGTAAACAACGGCAGATGCCCCAATGAAATGATGTTCATCCATTGAGAACGGTCGCCTTCGGTGAAGATCGCCGCCTCCGCCACAACGGTCGAACCCGCCTTGCCCAGGATCATCCTCATCCCCTGCAGGGTGGAGCCGGTGCTGATCACATCGTCCACGATGACGGCTTTTTTGCCCTTCATCATCTGGATGTCCTTTTCATCGAGGATCAAAGTCTGCGGCTCGCCAGTGGTGATGGACAATGTCTCTGCCTTGAGCGCGGCGCCCATATACGGCTTGTACGATTTACGCAGGACAATGTAAGGCATCTTCGTCTCGACGGAGAGCGCGTGCGCCAGCGGAATGGACTTGGCTTCCGCGGTCACCAGCACATCGTAGTCAACCTCCCCGAGTTTTTTCGCCAGTTCCCGCGCACAAGCCTGCACAAGCTCCGTATCCCCCAGGATGTTCAGGATGGCGATCTTCAAGCCCGGCTTGATCTCGAAGAGACGCAGGTCGCGTTTCAAGCCTGCGATTTCCACCGTATAGGTCTCATGTTGGGTCATGTTCCGCTCCCGGACATGTCATTCTGAGCGGCGCCTCGTGCCACGAAGGGTCTCCCTGTTGCAATGGAGACGCCTCCTCGCTTCGCTCCTCAGCACGACAAAAATTTGAAATTTCTCGCCCGTAGTTTATCACGATTCATTTATAATGCTTACCAGACCACGAGCAGTGTTCAGCACTCTCTGCCCGCCATCCATCAACATGCTCCCCGATCTCCGTCTTAACGATCACCTGCGTCTCCGCAAGCAACACCCGTGCGGCTCCTACGAATGGACCGTCACCCGCCTCGGCGCGGACATCGGACTCGAATGCAAAGGCTGCGGGCGGCGCGTCATGCTCACCCGCCGCGAACTTGCAAAGCGCCTCAAAGCCAACCTCACCGAACACAAAGAAGAACCTCATGATCCCAACCCAGACTCCTAGAAAGCCCCACATCGTCTTTTACTTCTCCGATACCGGCGGCGGACATCGCTCCGCGGCAGAGGCGATCATCGAAGCCATCGACCTCGAATACAAGAACAAGGTCACCACGGAAATGGTGGACTTCTTCAAGGACTACGCGCCGCGTCCCTTCAACCGCGCCGGAGATATGTACCCCTACATGGTCAAAGCGCCAAGGTTATGGAGCGCCAGTTTCTACGCCACCGACGGGCGTCCACAGGCACGCGCCATCACAGCCACCATGTGGCCCATCGCCCGTCATGCGGCAAAGACGCTTGTCCAAAGCCATCCCGCCGACCTGATCGTCACCGTCCATCCCTTTGCCAACACGTTCGCCCTCAAGGCGCTTGGAAGCAACCGTCCGCCCTTCATCAATGTCGTCACCGACATGGTCACCACGCACGCGCTCTGGTTCGACAACCGCGCCGACCTCATCCTCGTCCCCACCGAAACCGCCCGTGAACGCGCCCTCAAATACCGGATGCCGCCCGAAAAGGTCCGCGTGGTGGGGCTGCCGATCGCAGACCGTTATTGCAAGCCGATGAAGAGGAAAAGCACATTTCGAAAAAAACTTGGCTGGCCTCTGGACAAGCCCATCGTCCTGCTGGTGGGAGGCGGAGAGGGCATGGGTCCGCTTGCGAAGACCGCCCGCGAAATAGACGCTTCTGGTCTGGACCTTGGGCTGGTCATCGTTTGCGGGCGGAATCAAAAACTCAAAGCGGTTCTCGAAGCTGAGAAATGGGAGAATCCGACCATCGTCCATGGCTTCACGCGCGACATGCCGGACTTCATGCGCGCCTCCGATTTCATCGTCACCAAGGCAGGGCCCGGCACGATTGCCGAGGCGCTCAACGCGGAACTGCCGATCATCCTGTATTCAAAATTACCCGGTCAGGAGGATGGCAATGTGACGTTCGTGCAGGAGGAAGGCGCGGGAGTCTGGGCGCCAACGCCGCAGGAGGTCGTGCGGACGCTCACCCGCTGGATCTCGCGGCCCGCCGAACGCCAGAAAGTGATAGAGAATTGCCGCCGCGCCGGCAAGCCTGAAGCCGCGCGCACAATTGCAAGGACGATCGGGGAAATGCTGGGACTCGAAATCGAACAGCGATCATCATAACGAAGGGCATCGCCTGCTCGTGCCCTGCCAGGTCAGGCGCGACGCGCCCTGGCTTTCGGCGGTGACACCTGTTTGGCCTGGGATTGCATATACACGGTCCGGATCGGGAACGGAATGTCGATCTTCCGCTTGTCGAGCGCCTGCTTGACCAGTGAGAACGCGGCATCCTTCGCGGCAATGGGGTTGGTCATCGAAGTATCGATCCAGAAGTAGGTATTTAATTCCAACGCAGAATCTCCGAAATTGGAAAAGCCGATCAACGGCGCCGGTTCGGGAACGTAACCTGGTATGTTTTGGATCGCATCCAGAACCAGCTTGCGCGCCACATCCATGTCCGTATCGTATCCCACGCCGACGGGCAGTTCGATGCGCCTGCGGTCTGCGCGGGTGTAGTTGATGATCGGACTCGCCAGAACGTCCGCATTCGGCAGCGTGACGATCCGCCCATCCAGCGCCTTGATCTCGGTGGTGCGCAGATCGATCTCCAGGACGGTCCCATCAAAGCCAGCCACGCCGATGGTCTCGCCCACATGGAATGGCTGCTGGAGCAGCAGGATGATCCCCGCCGCGAAGTTCTTCATCACATCCTGCAGGGCAAAACCGACCGTAAAACCGAGGATGCCAAGACCGGCGAGAAAGGCGGTCACATCGAAGAAACGCTGCAACGCCGTGATCGTCCCGATGACGATGATCGACCAGCGCGCCAGTTGCGACAGCAGATGCGTAACGCCGGCGGGCGATTGCCGCCTTTGCAGCACACGTTTGAGAATATTGCTTGCAACCCGTCCGAGATAAAGACTGATGAGAAAGATCGCCAGGGCGGTAAACAGGTTTGGGATTCCCCCGATAAAGTTATCAATGAAAGTATTTATATGCTCTTCCATGTCACTTCTCCTCTTATAAGTTTGGATTATCTTAACCCAAACTCGGGTGAGAGTCCAATGTGGAGCAGATTTCCCGTGCCTGATATAATCCCTCCGATGCCCATTCTGAATTCACACTCGCTGGATTTTTTCAGCCGCAGCCCCGAACAGACGCGCCGCATCGGCAGGCGTCTGGGCGGGGCATTGCAGGCGGGTGATGTGATCTGCCTGCAGGGCGAACTGGGCGCGGGCAAAACGACCTTCGTGCAGGGTGTTGCGCAGGGCTGGGGTTCGCAGGATTCCGTCTCCAGCCCGACCTTTATCCTTGTCAACATCTATCGGCGCGCGGATCAGAGCCTGCTTTTTCACATGGACGCCTATCGCCTCGACTCCACGCCCGAAGCTGAAGAGCTGGACCTGGACACGATGCTCGCCCAGGGGCCCCTCCTCATCGAATGGCCCGAACGGATCGATGGGCTCGTCCCTCCGGAACATTTGTGGATCAGCCTTGAACATGTTGAGGAGGAAGAGCGTGAGATGAAATTCAAAGCCAGTGGAAAGCGCTACGATGAACTGCTTGCGATGATCCGCCACGCCGCGTTCGGAGGTGAGTGATGCTGCTGGCAGTGGACACCTCCACCGCGCAGGTTGGACTTGCGTTGTATGATGGCGCGCAGGTGATCGGCGAGATCGCATGGAGAAGCCATCAACGTCATACCGTCGAGCTTGCCCCCGCCATCCAGGACCTTTTGACGCGTTGCGGCATGACGATGGATGATGTCGAGGCATTGGGCGTTGCACTAGGTCCCGGTTCGTTTACGAGCCTGCGGGTGGGTCTGGCTTTGGTAAAGGGACTGGCGCTATCCAGACACATCCCGCTCGTCGGCATCCCGACGCTGGATATTCTCGCATCCGCACAGCCCGCCTCTAGGAATCCGCTTGTGACCGCCATCCAGGCGGGACGCGGCAGATTCGCCGCGGGCTGGTATAAAAGTTCAAAGAACGGCTGGCAGGCTAAAGGTCCGGCAAGAGTCGTGACCATCGAAGCGTTGCTGGAGGAGGTCAAGACTCCGTCCCTCTTGTGCGGCGAATTCACGTCCGAAGATCGTCAAAGATTGATGGGGAATGAAAATGTGCGTCTTGCCTCGCCCGCACAATCGGTGAGGCGCCCTGCCGTGCTGGCGGAACTGGCATGGGCGCGCTGGCAGGCTGGCGAAGTGGACGATGAAGCCGCGCTTGCGCCCATTTATCTGCACGTTGCCGAACCGATACCTGCATGAACCGGACGATTCGCAGAATGACGATGGAGGACCTGTCCGCCATCGTCGAATTGGATAAAATGTCTTTCAGCCTGCCGTGGCCCGAAAGATCGTTCCGGTTCGAATTGACGGATAATCCTGCCTCGCGCTGCTGGGTCGTTGAAATGGACGGGAGGATCATCGGCATGATCGTTGCCTGGCTGCTGGTGGATGAAGCGCATATTGCAACGATCGCCATCCATCCCGACCATCGTCAACAGGGGATCGCCAGGGAACTATTGACCTATGCCCTGCGTTACATGTCGAAGGAAGGCGCAATTAGTTCCTTTCTGGAGGTGCGCGAAAGCAACACCGTCGCGCGTGAGATGTATCGCAAGTTTGGTTACGAGGAAGTGGGGCGCAGGAAGCGTTATTACAAGGATAACAACGAAGACGCCATCCTGATGACCCTGGAACACCTGAACGTCGAAATGTTCGAGGGTTCGTCCGGGAGAAACAAATGAACGCCGATGAAACATTAGCCCAAATTGCAAAGGAAGTATCGACCTGCACCAATTGCGAATTGCACCTTTCGCGCAAGAAGGCGGTGCCCGGCGAAGGGCCTGCCCATGCCGAGATCATGTTCATCGGCGAGGGACCGGGCTTCCATGAAAACGAACAGGGACGTCCGTTCGTGGGAGCGGCGGGAAAATTTCTGGACCAATTGCTCGAGCAGGCTGGCGTCACGCGCGCCGAGGTGTGGATCGGCAACGTGGTCAAATGCCGCCCGCCAGACAACCGTGATCCGCTTCCGGAGGAACTTGCCGCATGCGACCTATATCTCGAGCGCCAGATCGAAGCGATCGATCCGAGCATCATTGTGACTCTCGGTCGCTTTTCGATGGGCAAGTTCATGCCGGGCGTGAAGATCAGCCAGGTGCATGGACAGATGCGCAAAGTCGGTCACCGTTACGTGATCGCCATGTTCCATCCCGCCGCGGCGCTGCACCAGGCATCGCTCAAACCCGCCATCCTTGAAGATTTTGCCAGACTGCCCGAACTGCTCAAACAGGCGCGTGCCGCGTTGGGCAGATCGGCGGCCGAGCCAGGGACGGAAGAACCCAAAGCGGAAGAACCCAAACAGTTAAATCTGTTTTGACCTCACCCCATCCCTCTCCTACAGGCGAGGGGAAAATAAGGAAAAGAATGTCCACCAAAGAAACGCTTATAAAAAGTCTGAAAGAAAAGAAAGCCCGCATCGGGATCCTCGGTCTCGGATATGTTGGACTGCCCCTGGCAGTTGTCTTCGCTGAAGCCGGATTCCACGTAACGGGCATCGATCCGGACTCACGAAAAGTTGATTCCCTTAACCAGGGCATCTCCTACATCCCGGACGTGATGACCGAGTCCATCGAGAGGATCGTCAAATCCGGTCATCTCATCGCCACAACGGATTTTTCCGTGCTGAAGGACCTGGACGCGGTCAGCATCTGCGTCCCAACCCCGCTGCGCAAGACCGGCGACCCGGATATGTCGTTCATCATCTCCGCCACCGATGAACTGGCAAAATACATGCACAAGGGCATGGTCATCGTGCTGGAGTCGACCACATACCCCGGCACGACGCGTGAACTGCTCCTGCCCAAACTCGGCGCGGAACACGGACTGGCAATCGGCGAAGACTGGTTCCTCGCCTTCTCCCCCGAACGCGTGGACCCGGGCCGCGAAGACTGGACGACGATCAACACACCCAAGGTGATGGGCGGCATCACAACGGCGTGCGGCGAAGTTGCAACCGCCTGGTACGAGGGCGCCATCCAAACCGTGCATCACGTTTCGTCCGCGGAAGCGGCGGAGATGGCGAAACTGCTCGAGAACACCTTCCGCATGATCAACATCGGTCTGGTCAACGAACTGGCGATCATGTGCGAACGCCTGGGCGTGGACGTGTGGGAGGTGATCGACGCCGCGGCGACCAAGCCGTTCGGCTTCATGAAGTTCACCCCGGGTCCGGGCTTGGGCGGTCACTGCATCCCCATCGATCCGCTGTATCTTTCGTGGAAGATGAAATCCTTCAACTACAACGCGCGCTTCATCGAGCTGGCATCCGAGATCAACACCAACATGCCGCGTTATGTTGTCAGCCGCGTGCTCGATGCCATGAACGACCGCGGCAAAACCTTGAAAGGCTCGAAGGTGCTGGTGCTCGGCGCGGCATACAAACCCGATATTGACGATGTGCGCGAATCCCCCGCGCTGGATGTGATCGGTCTGCTGCAAAAGAAGGGTGCGGAAGTGGAATATCACGATCCGTACATTCCCCATATCCATCACGAATATGACGGCTGGCAAATGGACAGCGTGAAGGACATGCTGAAAGCCGTCCGCGAGGCGGATGCCGTGGTCATCGTGACAAACCACAAAGGCTATGATTACGAGGCAATTGTCAAAGAGGCAAAGTTCGTATTCGACAGCCGCAACGCAACGCGCAAGGTGGCGGGCGTCGGCGACAAGGTTGTGAGACTCTAATGGCGCATTATCTTGTCACCGGCGCGGCAGGCTTCATCGGCGCGCGCACAGCCGAGATGCTTCTTCAGGACGGACACATTGTGGTCGGAGTGGACAATCTAAATAATGCCTACGATGTCCGCATAAAGGAATATCGCCTGAAAAGATTACAGGCGATGGAGGGGTTTTCTTTCCACAGGCTGGATATTTCAGACAGAACGATCGTTGAACATTTCAAGGGTGAAATGTTTGACGGTGTCATCAATCTTGCGGCGCGGGCGGGGGTGCGCTACAGCGTGAGCGATCCATGGACGTTCGTGCAGACCAACATGGTCGGCACGTTGAACATGCTTGAGTTGTGCAGGCAGAACGGCGTGAAGAAGTTCATCCTTGCCTCCACTTCGAGCATCTACGGCGAAGACCCGCCGTACCCGACACCTGAATCCGCCTCCAGCAGTGAACCGCTCCAGCCGTACGCGGCAAGCAAAAAGGGGGCGGAGGCGATGTGTCACGCCTATCATCATCTCTACGGGATCGACGTCAGCGTGGTCCGCTATTTCACAGTGTATGGTCCTGCGGGTCGTCCAGACCTGGCGCTCTTTCGCTTTGTGCAATGGATCAGCGAGGATCGTCCTGTGCGCGTGAACGGCGATGGCGAGCAGTCGCGCGGGTTCACCTACATTGACGATATCGCACGCGGTACGATCCTTGCGTTGAAACCCGTCGGTTATGAGATCATCAATCTCGGCGGACATGAAGTCATCACGATCAATGGCTTGATCGAATTGATCGAAGATGTTGTTGGCAAAAAAGCGGAGGTGCAGTACGGTCCGCCCAACCTGGCTGACATGCGCTCCAATTGGGCGGATGTGACCAAAGCCGGTCAACTGCTCGGCTGGGAACCGCAATATGACATGCGCGCCGGGGTGGAGAAACTGGTCGAATGGTACAACGCCGAACGCGAATGGGCGAAGGATATTGAAACGCCGTAAATAAATCAAGTTGAAGGCTGCCAGTGACCTGTGACCTGAAACTTTCAACCTATAACCAAATCCATGTCCCCCATCGAAAAGATCAAGTCCCATCTGCAGAACGATCCGTTGATCCGCCGCGTCCTGCGCAACAGCGGATATCTGTTCAGCAGCAATACCATCTCCTCGGCGCTGGGTGTGATACAGGGCATCCTCGTGGTGCGTCTGCTTGGAGACGCGGGCTTTGGCTTATTGACCATCGTCATGGATTTTCCATCCAATGTAAATCGTCTGCTTTCCTTTCGCATGAGTGAAGTGACAGTCAAATACATGGGGGAAGCGCTGGCGCAAAACGACAAAGGACGTGCCGCCTCTCTCGTAAAAGGAATTGGTCTTACAGAGGCAGTCACCTCAATGGCAGCCTATCTTGTTTTGTTTTTACTGTCTGTATGGGGCGCGCGGACCTTTGCAAGCGATATAACCATCGCGCCTCTCTTTCGTTTTTATGGCTTGTTCCTGCTAGCCAATCTCGTCTATGAAACATCAGTCGGAGTCTTGCAGGCCTTTGACCATTTCAAAAAGGTTGCGCTCGCAAATTTTTACCAAAGCATTGCATTAACTATTTTGATCGGCCTTGCCTTTATTTTGCATTGGGATATTTTTGGAATTCTCGCGGCATATCTTATTGGCAAAGCCGTTGCAGGCTTTATCATCACTGGTTATGCGTTGCATGATCTGAAGGACAAGCTGGGACGCGGCTGGACTCGCGCACCGCTCAATTTAGTCTCTGAGTGGCGATCCATTTGGGGATTTGCCTTCAGCACGAATCTCAACGGGACCGTCAACCTGTTTGCCCGCGATAACATTCGACTCTACCTTGCGGCTTTGCTCTCAACTTCAGCGGTCGGATATTTTGCTCTTGCATCGCGCCTCATCAACCTGGTCATGACTCCGCTCGAACCGTTCATCTGGCCCACCTATGCAGAGATCACGCGCACCATCGCACAACGACAATGGGCTGCCACGCGCAAACTCCTCAAACAAGTCAGCGCCATCGGCGCCACATGGACTCTCCTTGCGGGCGGTGGGCTTGCTGCGATCGGCTGGTGGCTGATCCCCTTCATGTATGGCAATGACATGGCTCCTGCTTACCCATGTTTCCTGATCCTGCTCGTTGGTTATGGCATTGCCAACATCGCCAATTGGAATCGTCCGTTGTTGCTCGCGTTGGGCAGGCCGAACTATCCGTTGATCGTATCTGCCATCACGGGTGCGATTGAGATCGCGCTGATCTTCCTCTTCGTTCCAAGCGGCGGTTATCTCCTCGGCGCGGCGGTCGTCTCAGGCTACTTTGCCGTGTCCATCCTCATCACTGTTCTACAAGGTCTATCCATCCTCAAACGCGAAGAGGCTGTTGCATGAAGATTGTTGCGATTGCCGGGTCACAGATCCCATCCGATACCGCCAACAGTTTACAGGTCATGAAGGCCTGCAACGCCCTGGTTCAATTGGGTCACGACCTTACCCTCATCGTGCCAGACTTCGACCTTCGACCCTCAACATTCAACCTTCAACAACATTACGGATTACAAACTGACATTCATATCGAGTGGCTTCCCACATCGAATCGTCGTCTTTTCCCGTGGCAGGCTTTTCTTCATGCACGCAAACAGGACCCCGACCTCATCTACTCATGGCTGATCCAATCATCCGTTTTTGCGCTTCTCTTCAAACTTCCATCTGTTTTTGAAATCCACATCCAGCCCACCGGTGTACTCGGACCTGCATGGCACCGCGCCTTTGCAGCACTACGCGGACGCAAGCGCCTTGCCTCCATCACGCAAGCCTTGTTGGATGTGCTTGACCACAAACATAACATCCGGTTCAAACCGGAAGATGTGGTCATCACTCCCAATGGCGTGGATTTGGAGCGCTTCGCCTCACTACCGGACCCGGTCACTGCGCGCCAAAACCTGAGCCTTCCCTCCGCTCGGACCGTGATGTGTACCGGTCACCTCTACGCCGGCCGCGGCGCGGACTTGTTCCTCGCGCTCGCAAAGGAAATTCCACAAGCGAGTTTTGTCTGGGTCGGCGGACGTCCCGAAGATATTGAAACGTGGAAACAACGCGTGAAATCGGACAACGTGACATTCACAGGCTTCATCCCCAACCAGACTCTTCCCCTCTACCAATCCGCCGCGGACGTTTTGCTCATGCCCTACAGCCGCTCCATCATGGGCTCCAGCGGCACCGCAGACTCTGCCAGTGTGGCCAGTCCGATGAAAATGTTCGAATACATGGCGGCCGGACGCGCGATTGTCACTTCTGATTTGCCGGTGATCCGCGAAGTGTTGAACGAAACGAATGCGATCTTCTGCCTGCCTGATGATTTTGACTCGTGGAAACTCGCACTGGAAAATTTGCTCAAGGACGGAACAAAACGCAGTTCCCTGGGCAACCAAGCGAGACAGGAGGTGCAGGGTTATACTTGGCTGGCGCGTGCCCGGCGTATCCTGAACGGGATCCCATGAACGGAACAATTTCGAGCAAAAGGATTCTTTTGTATATTGCGCCTATTTCTCTGTTGTTGGGGGCGGGGTTCGCATCCCTGCAACCCGGCAATTGGTGGATCGGGTTCGCGTCCTTTTCTTTCATCTTTCTTCTTTCCTTCACCTTTCTCAAACTTTCAACAAATTGGGCGACCGGCGGGGCGTCCCTGGTCTGGATCATTGCCATCGCTTTCTCGTTGCGCCTGCTGGTTGGGATAGGCATACATCTCGGTCTGCCCATCTACGGACATGAAGACGATGATGACAGGGCGGGCTTCGTCTTCACTGACGCCCACCTCCGTGACGACCAGGCCTGGGAGTTGGCAGGTTCAGACCGTCCCATTCTGAGCGCGTTCACCGACAGGTTCGCCTACGATCAATATGGCGGCTTGCTGGCGTTCAGCGCGTTCGTGTATCGCTATCTCTCACCCGATGCGCATCGTCCGTTGATGTTGATCCTGCTCTCCGCATTGATCGCGGCATTGGGCATCCCGTTTCTGTGGAAGGCGGTCAATCGAATATTCGGGGAAAAGGTCGCATTTGCCGCGGCATGGATATTTGCGTTGTATCCCGAAAGCATCCTGCTCGGTTCGTCCGTCATGCGTGAGCCTTATCTATTGACATTCAGCGCGATCGCCCTCTGGGGATTTGCGGGATGGATTTCCCGCGCCGGGCGGAATTCCGGGCAGGGCGAGGAACGCAATCGAAGCGCGTGGGTATGGCTCGGCATTGGCTTGCTTGGGATGCTGCTTGTCTCTCCATCGGTCGCGATCTTCACCATCATCATCCTTGCAGGTTGGGCGTTCTTCACAAACGAGAACAGGAATCTGTCGTGGAAGGCTGTTCTGGTCTTCGCGCTCATTTTCATGATCGGTCTGCTCTTCCTTTCCGCATCACTGAATCGTTCGGGCGAGTTCGATTCGTCATCGCCGTTGCGTGTGGTCAACGACTGGCTGAGGCTTGCGGTCAAATGGAACGCGTACCAGATCGAACGCGAATCAGGCTGGGTGCAGAAACTCTTCGACGAAATGCCCGAATGGATGCGCCTGCCGTTCGTCGCGGTTTACGGGATTTTCCAACCCGTTCTGCCCGCCGCGCTGGTCGCGCCGACAAAACCCATCTGGAAGGCGATCTACATCCTGCGGTCACTGGGTTGGTACGCGTTGCTTCCGATGCTGATCCTGTCCTTCGGAGCCGGGGCAGGCGCAGGGTCCGGAAAGAAGCGCAGCATCATCCTGTGGCTCTCGCTTCTCACCTGGACCTGGATCCTGCTTGCCGCGTTACGAGGCGGCGGTGACGCCTGGGATAATCCCCGCTATCGGACGATACTGTTCGTGTGGGAGGCAACCCTTGCGGGATTTGTTTGGGTGTGGTGGCGGGAGACGCGCAACGTGTGGTTCAAGCTTGTGGTCGTATGCGAGGTTGTGTTTCTTTTGATATTCACACAATGGTATGCCAGTCGTTATTTCCATTGGGGCGGTCAACTGCCGTTTGCTGCGATGGTGGGCGTGATCGCGGGGTTGTGGGGTATCATTCTGGGGCTGGGATGGTGGCTGGATAAAAAGCGCGCTTGACAGTGGTCAATGTGAGTTTATAATTCAGTCATTGAATTTTGAACCAAGGAGAATCAATGCCTACCGCTTTAATTACAGGGATCACGGGTCAGGACGGGTCATATCTGGCTGAGTTGTTGCTCTCGAAAGGCTACCGGGTGATCGGGGTCGCCCGCCGTTCGAGCACCGTGACAAACGAACGGATCGAACATTTGCTGGATGATATAACCGTGGTGCAGGGCGACCTGCATGACCAGGGTTCCCTGCTGGCTTTGCTTGAGGAATATGAACCGTCGGAGGTCTACAACCTTGCCGCGCAATCCTTCGTGCCCACTTCATGGAACCAGCCTGCCTTGACCGGTGACATTACCGCGTTGGGCGTCACGCGGATTCTCGAAGCGATCCGCTTCGTGAATTCGAAGATCCGCTTTTATCAGGCATCTTCCAGTGAAATGTTCGGGAAGGTGGTGGAAGTACCGCAGAACGAGGATACGCCATTCTATCCGCGCAGTCCTTATGGTGTCGCCAAGGTTTATGGACATTGGATCACAGTGAACTACCGCGAATCGTTCGATATGTTCGCAACCTCGGGCATCCTGTTCAATCATGAAAGTCCGCGGCGCGGGCTGGAGTTCGTCACGCGCAAGATCTCGGATGGTGTGGCGAGGATCAAGCTCGGCCTTGCGAAGGAACTGCGACTCGGCAACCTGGAGTCACAACGTGACTGGGGGTTTGCCGGCGATTACGTGGAAGCCATGTGGCGCATGTTGCAGCAGGAGACACCGGATAGTTTTGTGATCGGCATGGGCGAGACCCACTCTGTGCGCGAGTTTTGCGAGATCGCCTTCGGTCATGTGGGGCTGGACTACAAGGACTTTGTCATCCAGGACGAACGTTTCTATCGTCCAGCGGAAGTGGACCTGCTGATCTCCGACCCGACCAAGGCACGGACTGTATTAGGCTGGGAACCTTCGGTAAGTTTCAAGGATCTCGTCACCATGATGGTGGATGCTGACATGAGCCGACTGAATCATAAGAAATAATTTATGACCGACCTATCCCTCGTCGTACCCGTCTACAATGAAAAAGACAACCTGCCGTTGTTGATGGATGCCATCTTCGCGGCAATGCAGCCCGTGAACAAGAGATGGGAGGTCGTTTTTGTGGACGACGGCTCGAGGGATGGCAGTCTGGATGTCCTGGAGGAACTGGCAAGAAAGAATCCGGAACATGTCCGCGTGGTGGTTTTTCGACGCAACTTCGGGCAGACGGCCGCCATCGCCGCGGGGATCGATCATTCTGAGGGCAGGATCATTGTCCTGCTGGATGCCGACCTGCAGAACGACCCGGCAGATATTCCCATGCTGCTCGCCAAACTCGACGAGGGCTATGATCTCGTCAGCGGGTGGCGCAAGGATCGCAAGGACAACCGCCTCACGCGCACGATCCCGTCCAACCTTGCCAATGGATTGATCTCATGGGTGACGGGGGTTCACCTGCACGACTATGGATGCACGCTCAAGGCCTATCGCCGCGAAGCTCTCGAGGGCTTTCGCCTGTACGGTGAGATGCATCGCTTCATTCCAGTGTTCGCCCATTCTGTCGGCGCGAAGATAACGGAACTCCCCGTCCGCCACCACCCGCGCAAATTTGGCGAGGCAAAATACGGCCTGGAAAGAACCGTGAAGGTCGTCCTCGATCTGTTCACCGTGAAATTCCTGCTCGATTATTCCCACAAGCCCATGCGGCTGTTCGGCGGGACCGGCATCAGCCTGATGTTTGTCAGCGCGCTGCTGCTGGCATATCTGTTCATCCGCAAGGTCTTTTTCCTGATCGACGTGCTGACATCGCCGTTCTTTCAGATCAGCGTGATGCTTTTGATCCTGGGTTCCCAGTCCATCCTAATGGGGTTGATCGCCGAACTCCTGGCGCGGACGTATCACGAATCCCAAAGCAAACCGACTTATACCATCCGGGCTGTGCTGGGAAAGAAACGCTGACATGTCGGAATGGTGGTCAAGGAACCGTCAACGCGTCTTTCAGTTGACGGGAACATTGCTGGCGATCGCGCTATTGGTTGCCTTGCTAAAGGATGAAGGGTGGAGCGAGATTCTCCTGACCTTTAAGACCATCAAAATATCCGATCTGCTTTGGGTGGCGCTCCTGTTTTCGATCTCGCGCATCGCCACCGTTGGGAGATGGCACGTGTTGCTGAAGTCCGGCGGGATCGATATGCGCCTGAAGGATACGACTGCCCTGACGTTCACCGGTCTGTTCGCATCGAATTTTTTGCCAACGACCATTGGCGGGGATGTGGTACGCCTGGCTGGCGCGATGCAAATGGGATTCGACCGGGCGGTCTGCCTCGCCTCCATCGCCGCAGACCGGCTGATCGGGATGCTGGGCATGGCAATGACCCTGCCGGTTGGGCTGGCTTATTCGTGGAGCCTTCTACAGGCAGACCCCGCCTCCCTGATGTCCACTGCCTGGTTCCAAAGACCGGTCCGATTTCTCAAACGAACTTTTTCCGTCTTCGGTCTCTGGCTCAAGAGACCGGCATCGCTTTTTTCATCGCTCATCTTCACATGGATCCACATGCTGTGCGTGTTCGGCTCGATCCACATTTTTATGGATGATCTTGGAAATCATACATCCTTCTGGATGATCGCCGGTTTGTGGAGCCTCACCTACTTCATCACACTGCTTCCCATCTCGGTGAACGGATACGGCGTGCAGGAACTGGCATTCACTTTTTTCATCTCGAACGTGGCGGGGGTCTCGACCTCGGTTGGGTTAAGTGTTGCGGTTCTGTTGCGCGCCTTCTTCATCCTTTCGAGTCTGCCGGGTGCATTGTTTCTCCCTGCCATCATGTCGGCGATGGCAAAACAAAAAAAGGGGACCACGCCCGAAGACATCCTCCTGTAAAATTGGGGCAACATGAGCAAGACATCCACCACTCCCCGCTCATTCTGGTTGACCATCCTCGCCTTCACGCTCGTCGTCAACCTGACAATGCTGCGACTGACCTATCTGCGCCAGGTCGAACTCAAATCTGATCTGACGCGTTCCGCCTGGAGCGGGATGCTGGCATTGTGCCTCCTCATCGTGATACTTTGTATCTGGTTGATGATCAACCTCGCAAGAAACAAATCCAATATCTTCGGAAGACTCGACCATCTTCAATTCGATGGTTCGATCTGGAGAATCTTCGGCGCCATCATCTTTCTGGCGATAGTATTCCTGATCCCATTCATCAAATTCAACTTCCAGATCGGGCAGGATGTCAAGAATCCCATTTACGATCCCGTCCTGCTGTTGTTGTCCTATTACTGGGCATGCTGGTGGTGCATCCTTATTGCGATGACCGCCCTCAAAGTGGCGTTTCAAACGACGTGGCAGGGCGGTTTCGCGTCCGCGTTGGTATTGATGGGAATCGCGTATGAGACTCTTATCCGCTTCAACGCTGTGACCGATTACCCGCTTTCCATGGGATGGTCGGAGGGCAGCCGGTATTACTACGCCTCGCTGTTTTTCTCCAAATGGATCTATGGTGAGCAATTCCCCCTGTCCACGCTTCATCCCAGCCGATACCTGCTCCAATCGTTCCCATTCCTTTTTCCCAGCCTTGGGCTTTTTGCCCACCGCTTCTGGCAGTTCCTTTTGTGGATCGGCCTGACAACCGGGGCGTCCATCGCGGTCACAAAAAGGATTTTCGCAGATGGGGAAAAAGCCGTCCGCTGGCTCGCCGCAGGCTGGCTCTTTCTATTCCTGTTGCAGGTGGGTGTTTATTATCATCTGGAAGTGATGGTCATTTTGCCCCTGCTGTACGTTTCCCCTAAAAAGCCGTGGCAAACCTTGTCTGTTGTGATCCTTTCATCCATTTGGGCCGGCATCAGCCGGGTAAACTGGTTCCCGATGCCCGCCATGATCGCCATCGCGATCTATTTGCTTGAAACGCCCTTTCATTCCTCACAAGACGACTCAAACCCCAATTTCTACAAAAAACTTGTATCGTATCTCTCCCAGCCTGCGCTTTGGGCGATCACAGGGATCATTTCAGCCCTGCTTTCACAGTGGGCTTATGTCAACATCTCCGGTAATGCTGGGAATGCAGAAGCATTTACAACCAGTTTCACATCCGACCTGTTGTGGTACAGGTTATGGCCCAATCAGAACCATCTTTTGGGGATCATCCCTGGCATTTTGATCGCAAGCGGACCGCTCATCATCACCCTTGCCCTCGCGGTGCGCGGATGGAAGTCCCTTCACGTGATCCGCTGGCTCGGGCTGATTGGCATGGTCGTCACATTGTTTGCGGGCAGCGCAGTGGTCAGCACCAAGATCGGCGGCGGCGGCGACCTGCACAACATGGATACTTATGCGGTACTCGTCAGCCTGATCGTCTTATATTTTTTCAGTGGGCGCGCCGCGAGCGAACCCGGCGAAGCGCAGATACAAATCCGCCCGGCTCCCATTTATACGGTTGCAGTAATAATTCCGATCCTGTTCTTGATCCCCGCGCTGAGCCCGTATCCCAAATACAATGAGGGGGCAAACCGGCAGGCGCATCAGCAACTGGTCAATGTGGTGACAGATATAAGCAAAGACGGACCCGTATTGTTCATCAGTGACCGGCAGTTGATCGCCCTGGGTGATGTGAAAATTCCGCTTGTCTATGATTATGAAGTGGTCACACTCATGGAAATGGCAATGGCGGGCAATCAGACATACCTTCAAAATTTTTATAACGACCTCGCCAATCATCGCTTTGCGGCCATCGTGGCAGGCAGGCAAAACCTGATCATCAAACAGGAGGGCGTATTTGCCGAAGAGAACAACGTGTGGAACACGTATGTTTCCCCATACATCCTGTGTTACTATGAATCCAGCATGACCATCGAAGCGGATCAAACGCGCCTGGAAATCTATGTCCCGCGTACCCAAACAGGCGTTTGCCCGTCTGGAAATTGAACTATCCGACCAGATTTTTGGTCCACAAGCAGCTGATCTTATTCCAAAGGATGACCATGACTGAAAAACAAACCGTTCTTGTCACAGGCGGATGCGGATTTATCGGCACGAATTTCGTCCGGTTATTGATACAAAGCGGCGAATATCGTGTGGTTAATCTGGACGCTCTGACTTATGCCGCCAATCCCCTTTCCCTCGCTGACCTCGAGGAAAATCCAAATTATGTTTTCGTAAAGGGCAGCATCACAGACCGCGAGTTGGTTGCATCGCTGTTGAGCCAGTATCAGCCCACGGGGGTCTTTCACTTTGCAGCCGAATCCCATGTGGATCGATCCATCGTCAGCGCGGAGGACTTCGTACACACGAACGTGGTCGGCACATTCACCATGCTGGAAACCGCGCGCGCTTATTGGAAGAATTTACAGGAAGACAGGAAAGAGGCGTTCCGTTTCCTGCACGTTTCCACGGATGAAGTGTTCGGCTCGCTCGGACCCGATGGCTGGTTCACTGAAGAGACGCCTTACGCGCCAAATTCGCCCTACTCCGCGTCCAAAGCATCCAGCGATCACTTTGTACGCGCGTTCCATCACACATATGGCCTGCCAACTGTCATAACGAATTGTTCCAATAACTATGGCCCGTACCAATTCCCTGAGAAAATGATCCCTTTGATGATCCTGAATGCGATTTCAGGCAAACCTTTGCCGGTATATGGCGATGGTTCGAACGTTCGCGATTGGTTGTATGTGGAGGATCACTGCAAAGCAGTGAAACTGGCTTTCGAGAAGGGGACGCCGGGCGAGGTATACGTCATTGGCGGGAGCAACGAGCAGAAGAACCTCAACCTCGTCAACAAGATCTGCGATATGCTTAACGATATCGCGCCGCCGGAGGAGGTCCCTCAACTGCACGAACAGGGATTGAAGAGCTACAAGGATCTGATCCGCTTTGTGACGGATCGTCCGGGACATGACCGCCGCTACGCGATCGACTCAGCGAAGATCAGGCGCGAGTTGGGCTGGCAGGCTGAAGTCGGGTTTGAAGCGGGGTTGCGTCGCACGATCGAGTGGTATTTGCAGAATCCCGAATGGGTGGATCAGGTCAGCGGTGGTTCGTATGGGGAATGGATCAAGAAAAATTATGCCTGGCGCGATGCAAAGGAGGCAAAATGAAGGGTATCATCCTGGCTGGCGGGAGGGGCACGCGTCTTTACCCGCTGACGATTGCCATCAGCAAACAGATCCTGCCGGTCTTCGACAAGCCAATGATCTATTATCCGCTTTCGATGTTGATGCTGGCAAAAATCCGTGAAATATTGATCATTAGTATGCCAGACTCGCTACCTCTCTTCAGGAGTCTACTGGGGGACGGTTCACAATGGGGGTTGAAATTTGAATATGCAGAGCAGGCTGAACCGCGTGGACTTGCGGATGCTTTTCTCGTGGGTAGTAAATTCATTGGGAAAGATCCGGTCTGCCTGACCCTGGGTGATAATATCTTATATGGTGTAGGTATGATCTCATTGCTGCAAGCCTGTGCATCTTTGAAGGAAGGGGCAATCATCTTCGGCTATCGAGTAAACGATCCCGAAAGATATGGCATCGTTGAGTTTGACGAAAATCTCGATGTTGTGAGCCTCGAGGAAAAGCCTGAAAAACCCAAATCCAATTATGCAATTCCTGGCATTTATTTTTACGACAACAACGTTGTCAACCATGCAAAATCTCTCAAGCCATCCCATCGCGGCGAACTCGAGATCACGGATCTTAACAAAATATACCTTGAAAAAAAACAATTAAAAGCAAAGTTGTTCGGGCGCGGCGTTGCCTGGCTGGACGCCGGCACTCACGAGTCCCTGCTGCAAGCCGGGGAATTTATTCAAACCATACAGGAACGGCAGGGACTGATGATCTCATGCCCTGAAGAAATCGCCTTCCGCATGGGTTTTATCGACCGGGAACAACTGCTGAAGTTGGGACACGAACTCTCCAGCAACGGATATGGCAGGTATTTGCTGGAAATCGCAAATTCCCGGCGATTTGGAGAACGAATATGACCTCTGAATTTTCCTATCAGATCGGTGAGGGGTTCTCATTTGAAAAATACGTTTCCGCCGAGGATGTAAAACACTTTGCAGAAGTTGTGGGTGATCTGAACCCAATCCATATCGACGCCGAATTTGCCGAAAGATCCTTCTTTAAAGAACGCATCGTGCATGGCGCGTTCCTCGCCGGGTTAATCTCAAAGGTCTTGGGCATGGACTTTCCCGGGCAGGGAACCATTTATATTTCTCAAAATTCCTTTTTCAAACGCCCCGTCCATGTGGATACGACCGTCAAGGTTGAAGTGAAGGTCACAGAAGTGATGGCAGAAAAGCGAAGACTCGTCCTGGATACAACCATTCTGAACGAGAAAGACGAAGTCTGCCTCGCGGGTTCCGCCACTGTCTGGATTCCCGAATAAATTCGGCCCACGATGAAAATCGTCCAGCCGCCGCGCGAGGTGTTTTGGAGGGCCGCTCTTCTGGCAAGCGCGGCTTTGCCATTTTTATCCATCTGGCAATCCATCAGGCTCGCGCAAGAACTGGGGATCGACATCGCCTCCCGTCCCTCCTGGATGGGATTGATCGTCGGTCTGTTTTTCCTGGGGTTCATTCCGCTTCTCGCGTGGACCCTGACCTGGTCCCGCGACCATGAACGAATCCTGTCGTTCCTGGAGTTTCCCGAACGCGCCGACGATAAATTCCGCTGGATCGGTTGGATTTTCCTCGCAGCCTCGATCATCGGGTACACCGCGGTTCTCACGGTCCCCTTCATCAGAAACATATTTGGGGGCGAAGGTTGGCTTCGTTTCCTCATCTTTTGGATCTTTAGTGTGATCGGGTTGTTCGCGTTCAAATCGATCCGGCGCAACATGCCATGGTTTTCAGCATTGCTTTTCGTGGCTCTTCTTCAAACGGCCTTTCATTTGATTGCTGTGCAGTTTTCCTATGTGACCGATTATCCCTTTGCAATGGGATGGTCTGAGACCAGCCGCTATTACTATCCATCCCTTTTTCTTTCCGAGTTGGTCTACGGGCAAAAGTATCCGTGGCCGATCCTTCATCCCACGCTGCATCTTCTTCTTATGCCTCCCTATCTGGTCGACGCGCCGCTCTGGGCACATCGACTCTGGCAGGTGATGATCAGGCTGATTTTTGTCGCGGCAGTTGTCCCTGCGGTGATGAGGCGTTTGTCTGTGCAGGGAAAGGCGACTCGATGGCTGGTCGCTTTGGGGATGATCCTGTACCTGTTCATGGGTCCGCTTTATTTCCATCTTGCCGTCCCGGTAATCATCCTGCTTTATGGATTTTCGAGTCAGGACGATCGACGGACCTGGGTCGCCGTTATCGCGGCATCGATCTGGTGTGGATGGAGCCGCGTCAACTGGTATCCAGTGCCGGGAATGATCGCGGCAGTTTTGTATTTGATGGAATCCCCGGTCAGAGGCAAAAACGTCTGGCAATATCTGCTTAAGCCCGCGTTGTGGTTCATTGCCGGCACATTGACCGCGTTCCTATCGCAAAGAGTTTATATCGCGCTTTCCGGTGTTCCCGCCGAACTCTTTTACACCAGCCTGTCATCAGATTTATTGTGGTACAGGCTGTTGCCAAACGCATCGTATTTCCTTGGGATACTGCCCGCGGCTTTACTGGCTTCCCTGCCGATGTGGCTGGTCGTTTATTTCGCCCTGCGCGGTCGTAATGAAAACTGGCATCCGATGCGAATTTTCTTCATCTTTTCAGCTTTGCTCGTGCTCTTTCTTGGCGGGCTTGTTGTAAGCCTGAAGATCGGCGGCGGCGCGGACCTTCACAACATGGACGCGTATTTCGTCCTGTTGTTGATCGTGGTTGGTTATCTTCTATCTGGTCGTTACCGGCGCGAGGATGGAGGGCTTGCCCAGCCCATGTCTCTGCACTGGACGATCGTCGTCCTGTTGATCGCCATGCCCATCTGGTCGCAATTACAGTTTAATGCGGGCATTCGGAGCTATGATGCAAACGGGACACAGGCAGTCCTTTCCGCCCTGCAGGAGCGCGTGGATCAGGTGCACGCTCAAAACGGGGAGATCCTGTTCATCACCCAGCGGCATCTGATCTCGATGCATATGTTGAACAACGTGACCCTGATCCCCGAATATGAACGCGAAGATCTGATGGAGTGGGCAATGGCAGACAACACCGAATATTTGGGGCGCTTCCAAACGGACATGGAAAATCAGCGTTTCGACCTGATCGTTGTGGACCCGCTCAACTACAGCATCTATTCAAGGAGACGCGGATTCAGCGATGAAAATAACGTCTGGGTCAGGCGGGTGATGAAACACATCCTGTGCAATTACCGCGAGGCTGCCGTCTTCCCTGAAGATGAGATCGCCCTGTATGTGCCGCAAAGCGGGGAAAGACAGTGTCCGTAGAGTTTTTCAAACGAACTTGATGCGCCGCGCCGCAAACGCGACCATGCGGATCAGCAAAAGCCCGTGTCGCCAGCGGGAGATATTGGTTGTGCCGTAGGTGCGCTCGCGGTACCGGATGGGAAGATCGATGATCTTCAAGTTCAATTTCGCCGCGCCGAAGATCAGGTCGAAATCGCCAAAGGGATCGAAATCGCCAAAGTAGGAACGGTTTGCCGCGATCAGTTCGTAATCCTTCTTCCACAATACTTTCGTGCCACACAACGTATCCTTGATGGATTGCCCCAGCAGCCATGAGAATGCCATGCTGAAGAATTTGTTCCCGATAAAGTTCAGGGTCCGCATGGCTTCCTTTTCCATGGGATAGACCAGGCGCACGCCGTTGATGAATTCGCCCCTGCCGGATGCCAGAGCCTCATAAAAGCGCGGCAGGTCCTCGGGAGGGACGGTCATATCGGCGTCGAGGATCATCAGCACATCGCCGGTCGCCGCGTCGAAGCCGGCACGAATGGCGTCCGCTTTGCCGATGCCCGGTTGTTTGAGGAGCAGGCTGGGGGTGGAGGGATGCGCAACGATCTCGCGTTCGATCGCCGCGTAGGTGTCGTCTTTGGAGTGTCCTTCCACGAAGACGATCTCGGTCTCGCGTCCCATTTTGGGAGTCCGTTCGAAGAGGGCTTTGATATTGCCCGCCTCGTTACGCGCCGCAATGACCACCGACACCTTTGGCTCTTCTGTGCGCTCGGGCACGGGGCGCGCGACCACGAAATTGGAAAGCGCCATTTGATTGAAGGGCCACAAGCGGACGAGGAACCGGTTCGCCAGACCGCCCAATGGCAGTGGCCAGAGGATTTCCTGACTGCTCCGAATGGTCTCGAAGCCGGCCAGTTGCAGCAGGGCACGGATATCATCGCGCGTGAGCCAGTTTTGATACATGTTCGGCGTGGCGAGGTTCAACGATTGGGCAGTGCCCAGAGGCAACTGCCAAAGCCGGCTGTAAAAGTTGAGAATGACCCGCGTACGAGGAGTACACAGTCGTTTGATCTGTTCGAAGACGCGCTGCACATCCCACAGGTCGTTGACCAGATCGGACAGGATGATGACATCGAACGTTTCATGAATCACGGAGAGGTCGTGCCCGTCCGCATGGATGAAATCAAGTTGAGGATGGCGTTCCCGTGCGCGGCGGATCATCTCCCCGGAGAAATCCACTCCCACGCCGCGCGCAGGCTTGAGGCTGGCAAGCAGGCGTCCGTCCGCGCAACCGATCTCGAGCACGCGCAGATTCGGGCTGACGTGAAAACGATAGATCTCGGCAAGCCGCCGGTGATACCATCTGCCCATCCCCTGCCAGGCGTCGCGTTTGCGGGCGATGGAATCCCAGTGGGCAATGCGGGTCTGCTGGTAGGTCTGACCGGCAGAATCGAAATTTGGGTTTACATTTGGCATGGGCATGATTTTACTGGAAAAGTAGGGCTTTATTGGGGAACATCCCGTTCAATTTTGAATTCAGAAATTTTCCTCCGTCATGCTATACTCGCGAACGATGGACGCACTTTTATTTCTCTTCCCCGTTCTCGGTTACATCTCCGGCTCGCTCCCTTTTTCCATCTGGGTGACGCGTTTCGTCAAAAACGTGGACGTGCGCGACGCAGGTTCGGGTCACGCGACAACGACCAACACGATCCGGCAGGCGGGATTCGGCTGGGGTGCACTGGTGTTGATCCTCGACATCGCCAAAGGGTTCATCCCAACTTATCTCGCTCTCCGGTTCACCGACTCGACCTGGGTGATCGCGATCACCGCCGCGTGCGCGGTCATCGGTCATTGCTGGCCCCTCTTCGCCCAATTCCGCGGCGGCATGGGGCTGGCAGCCTTCGGCGGCTCTCTGCTGGCGGTCAACTGGTTCCCGTTTATCATTGGACTGGGGCTGCTGCTTGCCATCACCATCACCATCCGGCATAGCGCACGCGCCAGCGTTTTCACAGGCATCTTCATCGCACCGCTATTCTGGCTTTTCAATCTGCGCGGCACAGAATTCTGGATCGCGCTGGCAGGCGGGGTTGTGATCGCCTATCGTTTCCTCATTGACTGGAACCGCCGGTACCGCGAACTCTGGCTTGACAGGGAAAAACAAAGATGAAAATCGGCATCCTCACTGACTCCACCTCCGACCTCCCCCGATATCTCATCGAACAATACGAGCTTGAAGTTGTCCCGACCGTTCTGATCCTCGATGGAAAGGAATACGCGGACGGACAGGGCATCTCACGCGATGACTTTTACAAAAGACTCCCCTCGCTTCAAACCCCGCCGACAACTGCCGCGCCATCGATCGGCGATTTCGCATCCCGATACGACTCCCTCTTCAGGCGCGGTTGTGACCATATCCTCTCCATCCATGCCGCCAGCGCGCTGACCACCATCATCAACTCCGCACGTCAAGCCGCGCAGGAGTATCCTGACAGGATCACCGTCATCGACAGCCTATCGCTTTCGCTGGGACTCGGTTTTCAAGTCATTGCCGCCGCCGAAGCCGCCGAAAACGGACTCACCGCCGCGCTGAACGCCATCGAAGCCACGCGTAAACGTCTCCGCGTTTCTGCCGCGCTGGATACGATGGAATATCTCAGGCGCAGTGGACGCGTCCCCGGCGCGGTCGCGACCCTCGGCGGACTGCTCTCCATCAAACCGCTGATCGAACTGGCAAATGGGGAAGTGAAAGCCATCGGCGCGGTCCGCACGACGAAGCAAGCCAACGAACGGATGCTGAGATTCCTTTTGGAGGGCGGCTCGCTCGAACGGCTGGCGATCCTGCACACCGGCGCGGAAACGCGTGCAAAAGAATTCTTGAACACCATCATGCAAAATGACAGCCAGTCCGTGCCGCGCGATATTCTGATGGTCAACGTGACTACGGTCATCGGCACGCATGTCGGTCCGCATGGGCTGGGGTTCGCGGCGGTAAGGAAGTAATACAGAACCCGGAGGTTTACATCGCAAAGACCCCCGGGTTCTTATTTCCCTCCCCATGATAAAATACCTTATATGCAGCCCTCATTAGAAAAACTACGCAAATTCTTCCGTCTCGAACACGGGAACGGATACGAAAACACCGCCATTATCGGCGGACTCGCAAAGATGCTCGATTATTGGGAAGGCGAAGCCCGCGCGGATGGCATCCAGGAGGAGGTCATCCAGGCTGTCGTGCAGAGACTCCGCTCCTATGACGGACTCAGCCCCCAGTCCCGCGCCGATGCGCTGAAAGGGTTGTGGAAACGCATCGGGGATACGTATCCCGAGACCCAGCAGAAACCACAGCAAAAGCCGCGTCCCAAACCAACACAAGCCGAACCCGCACACAAGCAGGAAGAACAACGACGCGAACCGCGCGAACACCGCCAGCGTCCGCCCGCGCCGCCGCGCTCGGAAACGGTCGCAGGCGCGAAAACCTCCGCCACGCCTGCCGCCCTCGACGCCAAGTTGACCGTGTTGCAGGGCGTGGGACCGCGCAACGCCGAATCGCTCGCCAAGCTTGGCTTGCACACGCTCGGCGACATGCTGTATTACTTCCCGCGCCGTTACGACGATTACTCACAGCTCAAACCGATCAAGGACTTGTTCTACGGCGAACAGATCACGGTCATCGGCACGATCCAAAGCGTGCACACGCGGCCCATCCGCGGCGGCAAGGCTTCGATCGTCGAAGTGATCATCGACGATGGCACCGGCGCGTTGCGGCTGAGCTATTTCAACCAGCCCTGGCTCGCGAACCGTTTCAAAAAAGGCGATGCCATTTCCGTTTCTGGCAGGATCGATCAATATCTCGGGCGGCTCGTGATGAACAATCCCGATTGGGAGCCGGTCGAAGCCGAAAACCTGAGCACCAACCGCATCGTGCCGGTCTATTCGCTCACCGAACGCATCACGCAAAAATGGCTGCGCAACCAGATGAAGCAGGTGATCCAGTACTGGGCGCCATCAGTGGTGGATGCCCTGCCCGAAAGCGTTCAGGATTCTGCAAACCTCATGCCGTTGAGCGACGCGTTGTTGCAGGTCCATTTCCCCGATTCGCAGGATCAGCTCAAATCTGCGCGCCAACGACTTGCCTTCGACGAAATCTTCTATTTGCAGATGGGCGTGCTCCGCCAGAAGCGCGATTGGAAATCTGTGGAGGCGCGGCGCTTCACCGTCCCGGACGAATGGCTGGAGGCGCGTTTAACCAGCCTGCCCTTCTCCCTGACCTCTGTCCAGGACCGCGCCATCGCAGATATCCGGGCCGACCTCGACTCGGGCAAACCCATGAACCGCCTCCTGCAGGGCGATGTGGGTTCGGGTAAAACTGTCGTCGCCGCGCTGGCAGCCGCCATGATCACCTCCAACGGCTCACAGGCCGCCGTCATGGCGCCAACCTCCATTCTGGCGGAACAACATTATCGCAACTTCACGAACCTGCTCAAGGATGTTCTCAAGCCCGAGGAGATTCGCCTGCTGGTCGGCGACACACCTGATGCCGAAAAAGAGGAGATCCGCAATGGGCTTGCAGATAACACGATCAGGATCGTGATCGGCACGCACGCAGTCATCGAGGAACCGGTTCAATTCGCGGACCTGCAATTTGCCGTCATCGACGAACAGCATCGCTTTGGCGTGGAGCAGCGCGCGGAACTCAGAAGCAAGGGCACCAATCCGCACCTGCTTGTCATGACCGCCACTCCGATCCCGCGTTCCCTCGCCCTGACCCTCTACGGCGACCTCGACCTCTCCATCATGGATGAAATGCCCGCCGGGCGTCAGCCGGTCAACACGTTCGTGCTGCGACCGCAGGAACGCGAACGCGCCTTCACACTGCTGCGCGGCCAGGTCAAGGACGGGAAGCAGGCATTCATCATCTATCCGCTCATCGAAGAGAGCGAAAAGATCGATGCCCGCGCCGCCGTGGACGATTACGAGACTCTCTCGAAGGAAGTCTTCCCCAACCTGAAACTCGGCTTGCTGCACGGACGCATGCGTCCCGATGAAAAGGACGAGGTCATGCTCAAGTTCCGCGACCGGAAATATGATATCCTCGTTTCGACGACCGTTGTCGAAGTGGGTGTGGATGTGCCGAACGCGACCGTCATGCTGATCGAGGGCGCGGACCGATTCGGTCTGGCGCAGCTCCATCAATTGCGCGGACGCGTCGGGCGCGGCGCGGACCAGTCCTATTGTCTGCTCGTCCCCACGCATGAAGACAAGACCGAGAACGAACGCCTGCAGGCAATGGCTGAATCGACCGACGGGTTCTTCCTCGCCGAAAAAGATTTGCAGATCCGCGGTCCCGGTGAATTTTTGGGCACGCGTCAATCCGGTTATGCGTCGGGCCTGCGCATGGCAAGCATCACCGACGTCAAATTGATCGAGAAAGCGCGTTTACAGGCACAAAATGTTTTCGATAAGGATCCCGATCTGTCCCAATCCGAACATGCCCTGCTCGCCGAAGCCCTCGGGAGATTCTGGGGTGAAGGAAAAGGGGATGTGAGTTAATACAACCAGCCGTCATTGCGAGGGTTGAGATGCGATTGCATCGAGATCCCGAAGCAATCCACGCCATGAGAGGAGCTTGCTTCGTCGCAACGAACGCTCCTCGCAATGACATACAGGAGATTCATGGTCAGAGCATTATTCCCCGGCACGTTCGATCCCATCCACTACGGACACATTGATATTGCCACCCGCGCCACGCGTCTCTTCGACGAAGTGGTGATGGCGGTCTATGACAAGCCATTGAAATCGCTGATGTTCACCCCCGAGGAACGCATGGCATTGGTGGACGAAGCGTTCAAGGACAATCCAAAAATCAAAGTGACCGGCTACAGCGGCTTGACCGTTGAATTCGCCCGCAGGATCGAAGCGCAGGTCATCGTCCGCGGTCTGCGCGTCTTCTCCGATTTCGAGTTCGAGTTCCGCATGGCACTGGCGAACCACCGCCTCGCGCCCGATATCGAGATCGTGGCATTGATCACGGCCGAGGAGCATACGTTCCTTTCCTCCAGCACGGTCAAGGAGATCGCCATGCTCAACGGGGATGTTTCCAGCATGGTGCCGCCGCATGTGGAGCAAGCCTTCAAAGCGAAGGTCGCCGAACACGATGACCAACATTCCTTCCCCAATTCGCTCCGGGATTAATCTGTGCTAGAATTGCTTTTAATCAATCCTTCAGATGAAGGAGCACCCTTATGGACATCCTGCAACTGATCGACCGGCTCGAAGAGCTCTTCAATGATAGCAAGTCCATTCCCCTCACCCATAACGTGATGGTGGATGAAGACCGCATGCTGGACATCATTGACCAGATGCGGATCGCGATCCCCGAAGAGGTAAAGAAGGCCCAGCAACTGCTCGGTCAGCGCGACCGTGTGCTTGCCCAGGCGCAGGAGGAGGCGAACCGCACCATCGAAATTGCCCGTCAAAAAGCGGATCAAATGGTGACGAAGGATATGATCGCGCAGGAGGCGCAGCGCCGCGCGGAACAGATCGTTGCCCAGGCGCGCGTCGAGACGGAAAACATCCGCGCCGATGCAGACGACTATGTACTGGACAGTCTCACCCAACTTCAGGCGGAACTGGAGCGGATATCAAACCAGGTTGCCAATGGAATCCGCACCGTGAGGGATGAGCAATCGAGGCGGACACCTGTTTCATCCCAATCAGCGGAGAAATGATCGATCTTGTTAAAAAAGAAGGAACCTTTCGGAATTATCCGGAAGGTTCTTTTGTAATTTGCAGGTCCAACAACATCACGGCGGAGGCGGTCTGGTTTCCATCTCCCAATCCGTGAGATATTGCGGCGCGCCATCCTTGTATAAAAGCAGGGCGATCCAGGTGCCATTCGACAACCTTCCCCATACATTCGAACCGGAAGGCTGGTAATCGACGATCCTGATGGTATCACCTTCCAACAGTTCCTTGCCGGTGGGTTTGCCGTCAACTTCGGGGGTCCTTCTTATATCCTGTGTGACCTTCGCAGTGACGACCCTGGGAAGGGTTGGAAACGGTTCCAGGCGTTCCAGTGGAATCCAGACGGGCGCACTCGATACCAGAGGCCAGTAGATTGCTCCCGGCGGGGGGTTGACCCAATAGGTGGTTTTTTTATCACGGTTCCATCCCACCACGACAAATTTATGAATGACCTCGGGGTTCGTCATGTAGTTGACGTTCTTGAGCGGTCCCGGGCTGAGATAATTCAGTGTATGGACCCTTGCCCAGCCTCCCGATAGCGCATCAACAGCAACAACGTTCCCCCCCATGGTGAGGCTTTCCAACTGGGGAAACCCTGCCCCATTGAACAAGGCGGTATTCTTCGCCTTCAGGTAGCGCAGTTTCTGTTTATCCTTATTGTTCAGGGCATTGATATAGACTTCCCAGTCGCCATCCACTTTCGTTCTATTCGTCCCGGCAGTCATTTTTGTTGCAACGAACAATGGCACCACCTCAGGTGTTTGCAGACCGGAGCCGCCCCAGTCCTTGGCGGCAGTGCGCGATTTGTAATCGTATGTTTCGAGCTGGTTATCGTGTTTTACGCGGAAGTATTGGGTGCGCAGGATTGGGGTGGGCGATGGGATGATGAAGGTTTGAAACGGTGTTGGGGTCGGGCCCGGCGTAAATGTACTCCGAGGCGTGGGTGTAAAGGTGGTCGTCGCCGTGAATACCGGCAATGCCGCAGCAGTCTGTGTGTAGGCAGCATTGGCGGTTTGCGCGATATACAAATTGACGGCGTTGGGATCGAGCGGAGGCACTGGCGTGACCATGGCGGGCGCGCATGCCATGACCAATGCCAGGGCTATGAACCATAGCAGTAATTTTTTTCCGGATTTTGCCATTCTTCCTATTTCTCACAAACCTGGGGAAATGTCAATCGCAAGGAGGATGGATGATCCGCCTCACAGGCTGCGGGGCACTACAAATCATTCGTTGCAGGATACCACAATATCATGCCCATCGATCATCTTTGTCTCAACAGCCAGACAATACGATCATACGAAATGACGTAATGGAAAAGGACAATGCCGCCAAGGATCCAGCCTGCCTTCGCTGCGCCTGTATCGAACAGGCTCCATATCGCAAAACCAAAGAATAGGATTTCGATGAACAATCGAACAATCCCTGACACTTTGACGCGCGGAGCACCGCCATCGCCCGGGACGCGGAATGCACCCCAGATGATCGCTGCCATGAGCGGTAGACCGACCGCCAGCAAGTAGCGGAGGATTCCTCCCGATTGCAGCCAGCCCCATCGACCAATAAGGTACAAGGCGGCAAGTTCCAAAAAGAATCGTAGCGCGAGATTGATCGGGTTTTGTCCCATGTCAGTCCACAATCTCCTTGACGCGGCCAACCTGCCCGTTCTCCAAACGGACCTTGATGCCGTGCGGGTGGTTCGGGGATTTGGTGAGGATGTCTTTCACGACACCCCGGGTAAGTTTGCCGGTACGCTGATCCTGTTTCAAGACGATCAAAACGGTCAGGCCGGGTTTGATATCGGAACGTTTCTGTCCATTCATGGCAGGTTCACGGAGAAGTGGGGGTCGCGGTTGGCGGCTGGACCGTCGGTGTTTCGGATGGGAATGGTGTCATCGTGTTGGTTGGAGTCGGGGACACCGGCGTATTGGTCGGGATGGCAGTGGCAGGGATGTTTGTATTAGTGGCCGTTGGGAGGTCGGTCGGCGGGACCAGAGTCGGGGTGAGGGTCGGTTCCGGGGTTGGCGTGGGCAGGTTGAAGGTCAGAACGACGCGTTTTTCAGCGTAGAAGTCCTCTCCGTTCATGAGGTAGAGCCGCAGTGTGACCATCGACTCCTGTACATCCTCCAGGTTCCAGGTATAGATCGTATCAGGCTGTTCGAATTTATTGCGACCCTCGGCAAGCACCGTCCATTCGGAGGGATCATCGCCTCTGCCGTATTCGAGCCGCCAGCCGGTGAAGCCGCCTTTTGTGACATCGATGACGGCTTTGATGTTGAGCGGTGTGCTGGTGATGGTCTCGTTATCGTTGAGATTGCTGAACTCAAGGATCGGGCGCGGGTCATCCGAACTGCACTCGCGCTCGGGCGCATAGAAGGGGTTGCGCGGCAGGTCGTTCGATTCGAGCCAGGCGCGTCCATCGCCGGTCTTGAACCACTTGCGCGCCCATTCGTCGGTGAGGTTCATCACCAGTTCCTTCTCTGCGAACTCTTCACAGGCGTTGCCGGCGATCAAACCCGTCCATGTATCGATGGTGGTCTGGACGAGCAGGTCCTTGCTGCGCGGCAGGGGGAGTTGGTCGCTGGCGTAGTATTCAGTGCGTTGACCGCCCCGGCACCATTGGGAGGGTTCCGTGCCGGAGATGGAGCAGATGATCCTGTCGGTGATGCCCGGCGGGATGATAAAAGGAGTCGGATTGCCATTGCTGACAATGGGCTCGGCAAACTGCATGAACTGCGACCAGATGGGCGCCGCGCCCGACAACCCGGTCGTATTGATCATCGGGGTGTAATCGGCGTTTCCAACCCACACGCCCGTGACAAGGTCGGGCGTATACCCGAGAGTCCAGTTATCGCGGAAGTCGTTGGAGGTCCCCGTTTTCGCCGCGACCTGGAACGGCAGGTTGAGCACGGAATTGCGCCCGAACATCCACGAACGTGCATCGTTATCGGAAAGGATGGAGGAGATCAGGAAGGCGTGTTCGGGACGAATGACCTGTTCGCCCGCGGGCGGCTGGTATTCGTCAATGACATTGCCTTCGAAGTCCACGATCTTCAGGATGGCAACCGGCGGGACCTTTTTGCCTCCGTTCGCGAACACGGAAAAAGCGGAGGTCATTTCCAACAGGCTGACATCGCCGCCGCCGAGCGTCAGGGACAAGCCGTAATCTGGTCTCGTTAAACTGGTGATGCCCAGCCGTTCAGCCATGGCGATCATGCCGTCTTTCTCGGGCGTGTTCGGATCATCGTAGATGCCGACGAAATTCAACGTTTTCACGGCGGGCACGTTGAACGAGTTGGACAACGCCGTACGGACGGTCACGCCGCCGTGGAACCTGCCGTCATAGTTCACCGGTTTGTACGGTTCACGCGGGTCATTGGGATCGCCGGAGGGCGGGAACTCGCTCGGCACATCCCAGATCAGCGTGGAGGGCGTCCAGCCTTTTTCGAACGCGGCAACGTACGTGATGGGTTTGATGGACGAGCCGGGCTGGCGCGTGGGGCTGTTCGCCATGTTGACCTGCCCGGAGATGGCGTCATTGTTGAAATCGGGCGAACCGACCATCGCCAGTATCTCGCCTGTGGATGGCTTGATCGCGACCAGCGCGCCGTTCTTGGCGTTCTTATCGGCAAGCTGAGCCACCTGTTCGGTGACCAGCCGCTGGGCTTCGTTCTGGAGCGTCGGGTCGAGCGTGGTGTAGACGATGAAGCCCGAACGATAGATGGTCTGCGCGTCGTATTTCTTTTCCAGTTCGGCGCGGACAAAATTGACCCAATGCGGATAGCGCGCATTGATATTGGGCGCAACAAAGTTATGGACCTTCATTTCGTTCGCCGCATTCGCCGCCGCAACCTGATCCACACAAATGGGCACTTCGCTGTTGCTGACGGTGATACACCCATCCGTTTGACTCAGTCCGAACATCAGTACCAGCACCTGTTGTTGACGCGCCAGCGCCACATCGCGGTTGGTGTATACATCGTAGGTCGCAGGCGATTGTGGAAGCCCCGCAAGGAAGGAGGCCTCGGCAAGCGTCAGTTGGTTGGCGGTCTTGCCGAAATAGGTTTCCGCCGCGGCCTCGATGCCATAGGCGAGATTGCCGTAATAGATCTCGTTGAGATACAACTCAAGGATCTCATCCTTCGAGTAACGGCGCGTGATCTCCGCCGCGAGGATGATCTCGCGCGCCTTGCGCGTGTAGGTCCGTTGGGCGCGTTCCTCGGGGGATAGCAGGAGCGCGCGCGCCAGTTGCTGCGTGATGGTGGATGCGCCGCCGCCCTGCCCATCTGTGCGGTAGTTTTCCCACAAGGCGCGGAGGATCGCCCACGGATCAAAGCCCGGGTGGGTGTAAAAGTCCTTGTCCTCGGTGGCAATCGTCGCCGCGAGGAGAGCCGGGGAGATCCTGTCGAGGGTCACGTAGGTCCGGCGTCCGGCGTTCGGGTCGAGGATCTCATAGAGCAGATTCCCGTTCCGGTCCAGGATGCGGGTGGTCTCGAACTGCGAGGCGCGGTTCTTTAAATCGTCCACGCTGGGCAGGGTGCGCGCGATGCGGTAATAGGAAAAAAGCAAAGCTGAGCCGCCGATGATGGCAAGGATGACCAGACCGAACAACCCAAAAATGAACACGCGCAGGAGACAGCCCAGGCTGTTCTTCCAATCGATGTTAATGGTCGGTGGGACAGTGGGCGGCGGAGGCTGGCTCGGTCGCGGCGTGGAAGCCGCGCGCGTCTGTGCATTCCCCGGGCGGCTGTTCGATTCGTAAGCCGCAGGCGTGACGCGCGTGCTGTCCAGGTCCACCTGGTCGACGCGGCGCGGCAGGGGCAGGTTATCCTTGTCCAATGCGATGGGCGGAGGCGGCGTGGGCGTCCGGTGCGGCGCGCTGGCGCGCGTG
>DIDP01000048.1:0-22743 GCA_002418205.1 Anaerolineales bacterium UBA5797
GCAGGTGTGATTTTGTTATAATCGCCATTGTCCCGATTAGACCCTAAAGGTCTTTGAGACCTTTAGGGTCTTTTTTCTGGAAAAGGATATTAACCCATGATGCGATTTGACCGTTTTACAGAGAGAGCACAGGAAGCCGCCCAACGCGCCGCGGAGATCGGGTTCATCATCTTTGTCCTATTGCCGGGATATGTGAATGTATTTCCCGGTATTCTGGGTTCCATTTTCTGGCTATTGGGATTGGGCCTCACAACACTTGGCTACCGGGCAGAGGCAGATAGTTGAAAACCTGATACAGATTGCAGACTTTAAAAGCACCCAAGTAATTTGCACCCATCATCATACAGATCAAGTGAATGACCGATTAATGAAGGAGACGTTGGAAAATTGGGCATATAGAAATGAGATTGCCTTTGGATGACAATCTCATTTCTATAATAACCTCTAAAAACATAAATTTCATGGTCGTTCTACCCTCCATGGAGGATCTCCAATAGCCCAGTAAGGTCCGGGACACTCTTTTGGAATTGGTTGTTTCAACCATACTCCTTTTGGAAAACTACCGCCTCCGACCTTTATGTAGTCGCCTACGCTAGCAAAAACCTCGCCTGTATTACTATCAATAACCTGTATAACTCCCTGCTCTGTGCGGGTGGAAAACCTTGGATCCCAGATGAGCAAAACACTACCATCAGATACCTTGCTCACACGCAGGCAACCATTAACAAGCATTAGCTCGCCCTCAACTATTCCATCTAGACCAACACTAGGAACCCTTATTCTTTGTGGGAAATGAGCACCCAACGGCGGGGCAGTAGCGATTCCATAAGCTACTTTCGCAAGGAAGGCAATTGCAACCAGCGCGATTGCGATCAGGAGAATACGTTTCCACATGGTTTTATCCTTTATGGCAACTCAAATGCTCTCACCAATAACCCTGCCATCAAAGCACGGGTAACAGGCAGTGTATCAGGGCAGAAGGAACCTGATGGACATCCATCATTGATTAGTTCTTGATTGTTAAATATACCCTCGATTCTTGTTTGCTTGATCCACGCTGCCGCCCAATGCGAGGTAGGAACATCATTATAGCCGGTACTGCTTCCTACCCCAGGTGGCCAATATGCAGCGCCATATTTACTTTTCAATAGGAAGACTGCCATTTCGGCATGGGTGGCGTATGAGTTGGGACAGTAATTGGGTGGATTTGTCGAACATCCACCTGTAATACCCTCTGCCGCCAATTGCTTGATCCAGGCCGCAGCCCAATATGAGGTAGGAACATCGTTAAATCCTGTGCTGCCTCCTACAGGAGGTGGGGTATAGGATGAGCCATGTACGCCTTTCAACAGGAAGACTGCCATCTCCGCGCGTGTTACGTTGTAGGAAGGGCAATATTGTAAAGGATTAGTATAACAGCCGCCTGTGACTTTAGAATTATACAAGCGCTCGATATTTTCCCAAGCCCAGTAATCCCAGGGGACATCCGCAAAGACGGAGGCTGTCACCACACTGACCCCAAGGCCTTCAACATAGTTGATTGCCATATAGATTGCATCGTTTGGATCGTCTAATGCATGTCCATGATGTATTCCATAAGCAACTGTACCATTGAACCATGGGCCGCCACTATCACCTGGTGAAGAAAGATCACTGTATCCGGCGGTGTTGTTTACACGTATAAACGTAAAGTAAGCCGGGATATTGACATCCCCTTGAACATTTTTAGAACTGATATATCCACATGTATATCCAGTAACCACTCCGTATTTACAAACATAGTTCCCAATTGCCTGATAATTCCTGTGTTGTGTAGCGACTACTCTGCGAAGATATCCATTAGTGTCTGTTTGAAATTGATTTGTTACAGTCAACCCTGGTGTGGTATGCCAACTGACATCATATGACCCCCACTTTAGCATGTTGTAAACGGGCAATTCTATTCCATTGTAACTCAGTATATTGTCTTCGCTACAGTGAGCGGCCGTCGAGATCCCCCTTATTCCTTGAGAGTTCTGTACAGAAAAAGCACTGGTACATGGATTCAATCCGAGTCCGCCATATATATTTGCTTCGGTACCTCCCAGTTTCGAAACTGTAATTAACTTTATAGAATCTGGAATCGCAATCAACTAATCTTGCACTGCACTGTCAAGATCAACTTTATCTGCTTCAGTTACAAATATTTTGACGTTGTTTTCATATACATTTATCTCCGACTGTACAGGTATCTTCAAATCCCAAATCGAAGCCACTGTGTCTTTTTGAACATCTTGAAGTTTTTCGAGGGACAATCGGGCAGATCGTACTTCAGCGATATCATTCAATTCTTCCGTCAAATACGATTCGATGGTTTTCTCGCCATCTTGAGTAAATAACACAACTATTTTGAATTCGGGAGTGTGCTCGATCCATAGCCCAGCAAAAGTTTCTGCCTCATTTTCACTTAACTTTGCATCCAATTCTCCCGCGACATCTTGCACATGAAATCGGTAAAGCGCCTCCTCAACACTCACTCCCTGATTTTTGGCGTAAATTTCCGCATCGTAAAGCAGAGCGTCATCTTCACCCAATTGCGCTTCTGGTGACGCACTCATACCTTGGGCACGTAATCTTGATGAGGATACAGCCATCAATAAAATTAAAACCAATATGACCATAATTGAACGAGATGTCTTGTGCATTTTTCCTCCTTTAGGTTGGTTTGGTTTATCTCTATATAATATTCTATTGAAAAAAGACCCCCGTGTCTACTATGGATTTCCATAGGTTCAAGCCAAACCTGATTTTTCAGCCAAGACAGCCGCTTCAACCCGTGAATGGACATTCAGTTTGCTGAACAGGTTCTTAATATGAAATTCAACCGTGACTGGTTTGATCCCAAGTTTTAGCGCAATTTCCTTGTTTGATAACCCTTGGGCAATCAATCGAAGTATCTTTTTTTTTCCTGTTCTGTAAGATGCGGAATACCTTCGTGATCCATAAAACATCCTATCACTATCAGGCTTGTGTAGATGTATTTTACCCCCCATGAATTTGTGTAAAGGTTTTTATATGATGTGCAATGCAAGCCAAATCAGGGCAAAGGCAACAGGCCGATGTTCACACCCAAATTCCAACACTCCTCTTACGCCGCGTTGATAAACCGCAGGTGTGATTTTGTTATAATCTGCCCTGTCACAGTAGGCCCCGACGGTCTTTGCGACCGTTGGGGTTTTTACTTCAAAGGAAAACACTTATGATGCGATTTGACCGTTTTACCGAGAGAGCACAGGAAGCCGCCCAACGCGCTGCGGAGATCATCCAGCGCTACGGCCACAACCAGATCGATACCGAACACATCCTGCTGGCGCTCATCGAACAACCCGGCGGGGTGATCCCCCAAATCCTCGAAAAACTCAGCGTCAGCCCCGAAGCGCTGACCGAACGTCTCGATGCCACCCTGCGCGCCAGCCCCAAAGCCAACATCTTCGGCGGCGGCGCGGGACAGATCTTCATCACTCCGCGTGTGAAAAGGATCATCGATCTGGCAAACGAGGAAGCCAACCGCCTCAAGGACGAATACATCTCCACCGAGCACATCTTCCTTGCCATCCTCACCGAGCGGAACACGCCCGCGGCGCGCATTTTAGAGTCCGCCGGGCTGACGCGTGACCGCGTCTATTCCGCCATTCAGGATTTGCGCGGCGGGCAACGCGTCACCGACCCGCAGGCTGAATCCCGTTATCGGACGCTGGAGAAATACTCCCGCGATCTGACGCAACTGGCGCGCGAAGGCAAGCTCGATCCCGTCATCGGGCGCGACAATGAAATCCTGCGTCTGATCCAGATCCTGTCGCGGCGCACCAAGAACAACCCGGTCCTCATCGGCGAAGCGGGCGTCGGCAAGACCGCCATCGTGGAGGGGCTCGCCCAAAAGATCGCCAACAACGATGTCCCTGAGATCCTCTCCGGCAAACGGGTGGTGGCGCTCGATCTCGGCGCGATGATCGCCGGGTCCAGGTTTAGAGGCGAATTTGAGGAGCGGCTCAAGGCCGTCGTGGAGGAAGTCCAGCGCGCGGGCGGCGACATCATCATGATGATCGATGAGTTGCATACCGTCGTCGGTGCGGGAGCCGCGCAAGGCGCGATGGACGCGTCCAACATGCTCAAGCCTGCGCTGGCGCGCGGCGAACTGCAATGCATTGGCGCGACCACGCTCGATGAATATCACAAGCACATCGAAAAGGACGCCGCCCTCGAAAGGCGTTTTGCGCCCATCTATGTGGAAGAGCCGAACGTGGAGGATACGATCAAGATGCTCCAGGGCTTGCGCGACCGCTATGAGGCGCACCACAAGGTCCGCTTTGCGGATGATGCGCTGGTCGCCGCGGCAAGATTGGCGGACCGGTATGTGACGGACCGCCGACTGCCCGACAAGGCAATCGACCTGATGGACGAAGCCGCCGCGAAACTGCGCGTGGCGTTGTATTCCATGCCGCCCGACCTCAAGGCGATGAAGAGTGAGATCGAAAAACTGCAAGCCGAAGAGGAACAAGCCGGCTTGAACCGCGATTACGAACGCGCCGCGCAGAAGAAATCCGAGCGGCTGCGACTCGATGAGGAATATCACGAGAAGCGCGATAAATGGGAATCGGAACACCAGCTCGATGAAGTGGTGGATGTGGACGACATCGCCGGGGTCGTGCATCAGTGGACCGGCATCCCGGTCACACAGATGATGGAAACCGAAGCCGAGAAACTCCTGCACATGGAAACGCGCCTGCACGAACGCATCATCGGGCAGGAGGAGGCGATCCACGCGATCTCCGACGCGATCCGCCGCGCAAGAAGCGGGTTGAAGGACCCCTCGCGCCCCATCGGCTCGTTCATTTTCATCGGTCCGTCGGGTGTCGGCAAGACGGAGCTCGCCAAGGCCCTTGCCTGGTTCATGTTCGACGATGAGGACGCCCTGGTGCGCATCGACATGTCAGAGTATCGCGAACAGCATACCGTGAGCCGCCTCTTCGGGGCGCCTCCGGGATACGTCGGGTATGAGGAGGGCGGTCAATTAACGGAGGCAGTCCGCAGGCGTCCGTATCGAGTCGTCCTGTTCGACGAGATCGAGAAGGCGCATCCGGAGGTCTGGAACGCGTTGCTGCAGATCCTGGACGACGGGCGTCTGACCGACGGTCAGGGCAACATCGTGGACTTCCGCAATACGGTTCTGATCATGACCTCGAACCTGGGCACCGAATACGTGAGGAAAGGCGGCGCCCTGGGCTTTGTCCAGCATAAAGCGACGGACGAGGAACGCGAAGCGCATGACAAGATCGAGAAGGCACTGAAGGGCGCGTTCCGTCCAGAGTTCATCAACCGCATCGATGAGATCATCATGTTCTCGCCGCTTTCGCTCGAGCAGATGGAAGAGATCGTCGTGCTGCAAATGAAGGAAGTACAGGACCGTCTGAACGAACACAACATTACCGTCGAACTGATGGACTCGGCGCGCAGGTGGCTTGCGAAGGAAGGGTATGATCCCGCATTCGGCGCTCGCCCATTGCGACGCGCGATCCAGAAACATGTCGAGAGTCCGCTTTCGGTGGAACTGCTGGGCGGCAAATACAAGGACGGCGCCACCGTGCAGGTGGATGTGGATGAGAAGGAGAACAGGATCGTTTTCCGGGCATCCGAGCCTGTGAAGAAAAAGAGCAAACAACCCGCGGATGCGTAAATGTCTGTAGGGGCGACCCGTTGGGTCGCCCCTACTTTTTTTCCTAATCCCAGTTTTATAAATTCAGGGTACCATACACAGACCTCATCATAAGGAGATTCTTCAATTTCATGGAATCGAACACCAACCCGTCCGCCTCGGCAGTTCCAAAGATCGTCGCCGGGGTCGTTGCCCTGCTGTTGTGCTGTGCGTGTATCGTCATCGTTGCGGCAGGCGTGATCCTTTATCGGGCTTACCAACAAGTCCCATTGGAATACACCCCGCCTGTTTTTCCAACGAGCGAGTCGTCAACTCCCCTTCCCGTTCCCACCCTGGACCGGACGCCTGCGGATTCGGTATCAACGAACACGCTCGAGACGCTGAATCAGACCCTCGTCCCCGAGAACGATCCATACGAGCTGGCATGTCGTTTTAAGGGTGCCTGTGATGTATCGGAAACAGTTCCGGGAAAGACGTATAAAGTAGGCGACAAGGAAAAGTTCTGGGTCAGCAATTCGGATACCGCGGAGCACCGCCAGATCACCGCCACATTGCTGTATATCACGCCCCATTCCTATTTCTGGGCGGAGGAAGGCGCGGATGTGAACGAAGCCGATATGAAGAGGCTGATGGATACCTTCGAGGAAAAGATCTATCCCACCGACCGCGAATTCTTTGGCAGTGAATGGACCCCGGGCGTGGACGGCGATCCGCGCATCTTTGTGATCTATGCCAGCGGGCTGGGAAGAAACGTTGCGGGCTACTTCAACTCCTCCGATTCGTACAACCCTTTGGTCAAGGAATTCTCCAACGGTCACGAGACCTATATGCTGAGCACCACCCAGGACCTGGCCGACGAATATACGTACGGCGTTCTGGCGCATGAGTTCGTGCACATGATCCAGTTCGCATCCGACCGCAATGATGTCTCCTGGCTTGGCGAAGGCTTTGCCGAGGTGGGCGTCTTCCTGAACGGATATGATGTGGGTGGCAAGGACTGGGTTTATACAACCGATCCCGACCTGCAACTGACAGACTGGAGCGGGGAAGTGGGCAACAATGGACCGCGTTACGGTCAATCCTTCCTCTTCCTTACCTACTTCCTGGACCGTTTTGGAAAGGAAGCCACCCAGGCGCTGACGAAGAATCCGGAGAACAGCCTGCCAAGCGTGGACGATACGCTCGCCCAACTTGGCATCACTGATCCGCTCGCCAACCGGACAGTCACTGCCGACGATGTCTTCATGGATTGGGCAGCCGCCTTATACCTCATGGATGGGAGCGTGGGCGATGGGCGTTATACCTACAACAATTATCCCAACGCGCCGCGCACATCCGATACCGATGTCATCTCAACCTGTCCGCAGACACCGCTGAATTTCACGGTCAACCAGTATGGGATCGATTACATCAACATCGATTGCGCAGGAGACCATACCCTCCAGTTCAGCGGTTCCACAGTGATCGGGCTTCTGCCCACGGAAACCCATTCAGGCAAGTATGCCTTCTGGTCGAACAAGGGCGACGAATCGGACATGACCCTGACGCGCGAGTTCGATTTCACGGATGTCAGCGCGCCCATCCAGATCAGTTACTGGACGTGGTACGACATCGAAGAGGATTGGGATTATCTCTATCTCGAAGCCTCCACCGATGGCAGGACCTGGGACATCCTCAAGACGCCCTCCGGCACGGATTACAACCCTTCGGGCAATTCGTATGGCTGGGGGTACACCGGCGCGACCGGGAATTGGATCCAGGAGACCGTTGACCTTTCACAATATGCGGGGCAGAAGGTGCAACTCCGGTTCGAATACATCACCGACGCGGCGGTTAACGGAGAAGGCTTGCTGCTGGACGATGTCCGGATCGACGCGATCAACTACCAGTCCGATTTTGAAGCGGACGCTGGAGGCTGGGAAGCCGCGGGATTCGTGCGCGTCGATAACGTTCTCCCGCAGACCTATCGCCTGTCCCTCATTCTCAAAGGCGATACCACCACTGTGACCAACATCGAGGTCGACGCCGACCAGACCGCCGAGATACCGCTGTCGTTGAAGCCAGGCGACGAAGCGATCCTGATCGTGACCGGCACCACGCGCTTTACAACCATACCCGCAGCCTACCAGATCGAGGTGAAATAATGGCAACTGCAAATAGATCAGAGGTCCTGCATATGGAGGACCTGGTCGCCTATAACGAAGGCTCCGTGGTCAGCCGCCAGATCACCAAAGCGGATGCAGGCAATGTGACGCTCTTCGCCTTCGACAAAGACCAGGAACTGAGTGAACATACCGCGCCGTTCGACGCGCTGGTGCATGTGCTGGATGGCGAAGCGGAGATAAAAATTTCGGGCAGGCCGTTCCATTTGAAGGCTGGCGACGCGATCATCATGCCGGCGGATGAACCGCACGCGGTCAGGGCGTTGAGTCGTTTCAAGATGCTCCTGACGATGATCCGCAAATGATCTGAAGATAAAAAACATCCCGCCAAATTGGCGGGATGTTTTGGTTTACACTGCAACAGGGACCGTCCTTCTCTTCCTCATCCATACCAGTGACATGACAAGCGGCACCAGGGAGAGAATCCCGGCAACGACGGTGATGACCGTGTAACTCGTCGCGGCAAAGACGATGCCGCTGCCCAAACTCCCGGTGGCAGATGCCAGCCCCACGAGCAGGTCGTTCGTGCCCTGTGTGCGCGAGCGCTCCAACGGCGAGAGTTGATCTGCCAGCAACGCCGAGCCGCCGACAAAACAAAAGTTCCAGCCCAGCCCCAAAAAGAAAAGGGAAACCGAAAGCGGCAGCACATCCGGGGAAAGCGGCGCGGTCACACAAGCCAGCAGCAGCATCGCTGCCCCGCTCAAAATGACAGGACCGCGTCCCCATTTATCGGACAGGCGCCCGGAAATGATGGAGAAGGCATACATGCCAACCGTATGCGCCTGGATCACCCGCGCAATATCGTTCAACCCGTGTTGATGATGATTCATATACCGGGATGTGATCACCATGATCGCCACCATCACCATCTGTCCCAGCACCATCGCGGTGACCGCGATCAGCGCCGCGGGCTGGCGGAAGATCTCCAACAGGGAACGGGATTGTCCGGCAGGTGCGGAAGACGGATAAAGTTCCGCGATCTGCTTCCCCAATTCGCGCGGGTCGGGGCGCAGGCCAAAGAACAGGACCACACTAACCACGGCCAATAGAACAAACGCCGCCAGGTACGCGCCCGCGAGTTCATCGTAGCCAAAGGTCTTCACGAAATTTCCCATGGGTCCCACCAGCAACGGACCGAAGACCGCACCGAACGTCCCGCCCCACACCACCATCGAGATCGCGCCGCCGCGTTTATCGGGCGGATTCACCTCCCCGGCGGCGAAACGTCCCAGCACCACCGCCGCGTTGGTCGCGCCGATCAACGCCATGCCGGCCAAAAGCATCAGCATGGATCCGTTCTGGAGCGCGAACCAGATCATGGCGTTGCCGAACATGCCGATCAACAAACCGAACACGATCCCGTTGCGCCTGCCGACCGCATCCATGATATATCCCCAGGCAGAAGCGGCAAACGCCGAGCCAAGCAGGTAGACCGCGGTGGGCACGCCGGTCCAGTAATCACTGCCGCCCAGTTTTGCTCCCACGATCGGGTTCACTGTTGCCGAGGCAATGTTCCCGGCGGAGACCAGGCACTGTGTAACGAATAAAACGAACGTGATTCTGCGCGCAAATTTTGTAAAGTCTGTCATGAGATCGTCCTTTTGAATTCGACGATTATACGCCGGATGCAGGTAGAATGTAAAACATGACATTGGAAACCAGACCCGCCTCAGACTACCCCCTGCCTGATCTCGTTAACCATCTGAATCTCAGCTTCGAGGATTACATCGTCCCCGTGCAGTTCAACCTGCCCCAGTTCCTGACCATTCTCCGCAAGGACAGCCTCGACCTCCAGGAAAGCCGCGTCCTGCTTGCGGACGGAAACCCGGCTGGCATCGCTTTGATCGCGCGCCGCGGCTGGACGAGTCGCCTCGCGGCAATGGGCATTATGAAAGCCATGCGGAGCAGGGGCAGCGGTTCATGGTTCATGGGACGTTTGCTTCAGGAAGCCCGGGAGCGCGGGGACCATGAGATGGAGCTCGAAGTGATCGAGCAAAACGAGCCAGCCGTGCGCTTATATCAAAAGGCCGGTTTTCGAACGATTCGGCGATTGATCGGCTTTGTACACCAGGCTGCAAAACAGGCTGCAAAAAATGACCTGCACGAGGTTGACCTACGCGAAATGGGCGGGTTGATCCTGAAGTACGGTCTGCCCGACCTCCCCTGGCAGTTATCCGGTGAGACGATCGCATTGCTGAATCCGCCGGCGCGCGCCTACCAAAAGGGATCGGCATACGCCGTTATCTCCAGCCCGGAGGCGGTGCATATTGTGATCTGGTCACTGCTCGTCGAGCCGGGAGCGCGCGGCAGCGGCCTTGCAGTGGACATGCTCAACAGTCTGATGGCAAATCATGTGGGCAAAACATGGCATGTCCCTGCGATCTGGCCCGAGGAGTTCGGGAAGATCTTTACGCAAGCGGGCTTTCAACGCGAGGAAATATCGCAGTGGCAGATGAAGATCAGCCTGTAGCCTGGATGAAGGATGGGGATCGGAATCAACTATCAGCTTTGTAAGAAGCGTGTTTTTGTCATCCATTTGTTGTATGCCGGTCGGTCTTTACGGATATAATTTTCCAGTCTTCACAGGATCATGATGTCAAAAATATCCGGAAAACAGCCAACGATCGGTGTGTTCGCGTCGCAGGTGGGGCGGGCATGGGGGGCGCAATTCCTCGCGGGCATCACTGCCGCCGCCGAAGAGTTGGATGTCAACCTTGTGCATTTCATCGGGGGAGCGCTTTCGCCGATCCCCGGCGAAGGATCAAAACCGTCCTTTGGTTTATACGATCTTGCCAAGCCCGGGCAATTCGACGGATTGCTGCTTGCGGCTGATGTTGCCTACGGTGTAAGCGAAGCGGACCTGAAAGCCTTCCGGTCTGTGTTTGGCAAGATCCCGATCGTAACGCAATCCATCCCGATCGAGGACGCGACCATGTTCATCCCGGATAATGTGGAGGGGATGCGCTCTCTCATCCGGCACCTGATCGGGGAACATGGATACAAACGCATCGCATTCATCCACGGCCTGCCGGGGCAGATCGATGCAGAGCAGCGTTTCCAGGCTTACAAGGATGAACTCAAGGCGCACAACCTGCACTTCGATGAGCACCTCGTAATCGATGGTGATCACACGCCCGAAAGCGGCAGGGAGGCGGTTCGTGTTTTGCTGGATGAGCGCAATGTCCGTTTTCAGGCATTGGTCGCGGCGAACGACCGCATGGCATTCGGCGCGTTGGAGGCGCTTCAACAGCGCGGCGTTCGCGTGCCAGACGATGTGGCTGTCACCGGTTTCGACGACTTGCGCGAAGCCCAATCCTTTGGCGTGCCGCTGACCACGGTCCGGCAGTCGTTCTATACGGCGGGGAAACATGCCCTGCAGGCATTGCTCAAACGAATCAATGGCGATACCGTGCAAAAACAGGTTATCACACCCACGCAACTGCTGATCCGCTGGTCGTGTGGCTGCCTGCCGGAAAATGTCCGTCAGGCGGCAGTTGCCCTGCGCGATGTTGCCAAGACCGGCAAACTGGAGAACAAGCGCGAAGCCGCCATGCGCGCCCTGCTGAACTCCGCGGGCGTCACCGAACAGGACCCGGCACTGGCACAATTCAGGGACGCTTTCGGGCGTGCATGGGGCGCCTTCCTGATGACCATCGACGAAAAGACGACAAGCGACGAGTTCCTGAAGACGATCAATGCCATGATCGAACTCCTGCAAAAGCAGGGGCTTGCCCCGACGGTCTGGCATAGCGTGATCTCAATGATGCGCCGGTATGCCCTGGGCGGCATCACCAGCCATACGGTCATGCTGAGGGCGGAGAACCTTTTCCAGCAGGCGCGCCTTCTGGCGGGCGAACTCTCCCAACGCTGGCAGGCATATCAGCGGCTGGCGCTCGAGCAGCAGGAAAGCATGTTGCAGGGATTCAGCTTCTCCATGGCGCCTGCCATGACCCTGGATGAGATCGGCAAAGCCATCTCGGACCATTTCCCCAACATGGGCATCGATCGCTGGTATGTCATGTTCTACAGCGATGTAACCTCGCCGCAATCCATCTCATCACCCGCGCCTGAAAGCTACAGCCTGTTGTTCCAATATGAAGGTGAAAAGTTCGAGATCCCGCGCAAACAGACCTTTATCGGCACCGGTCAACTTGTGCCGCGCGGCAAGACCCCGCAGGACCATCGCTACACCGCTGTGGTCATGCCACTGACCCTGGCGCGCAACCGCTTTGGGTTCATGTGGGTCGAAATGGGTCCGCAGGATTGGGAGATCTACGTCCGCATACGGAACCTGGTCAGCAGTGCCCTGCTCCGCACGATGCTTGTTTCACAGAAGGAACAGGCGCAAAAGGAAGTGGAACGCCTGCTGGCGGAGGCGCAGGAACACGCCAGGGAACTGGCAATTGCCAAGGAATTCGCAGAGAGCATCGCGGCAGAGAATGCCAGGCTCTATTCGAGCGAGCAAACCCGGCGTCGCGCAGCGGAGGCACTTGCACGAGCCTCCCATCACCTTTCGTCGTTGTCCCCGGAGGAGGAAGTCCCGCAGCAGATCGTCACGCAGTTATCCCAGATCATCCCGAACGACCGATGCGCACTGTTCCTCGAGGATGTGAACGGCATCCCGCGCCTGCGCGGCCATCTGGGTTTGCCGCAATACGTTCCGGTCGAAGACCTGAGCTATGAAATTCGCGGCAGGAGCGTCTATCATCTCATCGCCAAACAATCTGAGCATATGCTGATCGGCGATGTGAGGTCGCTGGAAGGCTGGTCTCAGCCAGAATGGCTTCCACAGGATGGCTCCTGGCTGGGCATTCCGCTGTCCGCAAAGAACAAGGTGATGGGCATGTTGACCCTCAGCCGGAGCAAACCCGGCGCGTTCAATCAGGATGATGTCCTGCTGGCAAGCACGTTTGCCGTCCAGGCATCGATCGCCCTTGAGAATGCGCGGTTGTACGACGACCTGAATCGTTTCAACCAGGTGTTGGAACGCATGGTGGAGCAGCGCGTGGACGAACTCAACAAGGCGATCGTGCGTCTCGAAAAGCTGGACAAGAACAAGAGCGATTTCATCCAGGTTGCAGCGCACGAACTGCGCACGCCTCTGACCGTTGTCAAAGGCTACATGGGCATGATCAAATCCGCGCCGGCGATACAGGAAAACCCCACGCTCGTGCAGGCGCTGGATGGCGTTCTGCAAGGCACCGACCGCCTGCATCAGGTCGTCAACAGCATGTTGGATGTGGCGCGGCTCGAAAGCCAGGTACTCTCGCCGCATTTCGAGAGAGTCTCACTGGGCATCATCCTGCGCATGATCCAAAAGAATTATGCGGATGACCTGCAGGCGCGTCGACTCACGCTCGAGTTTGATCCCGATATCAATTCCCTGCCGTCCCTGCATGCGGATTCCGAGTTGCTGAAAAAGGCGCTCGACAATGTGATCGTCAACGCCATCAAGTTCACGCCGGACGGCGGCTCCATTTCCGTGAGCGCGGCGCCCGTCAAAGTGGATGGACACGGCGAGTTGTGCGAGATCCGCGTCCGGGATACGGGCATTGGCATCGACAAAGTCAACAGGGATATCGTCTTCGAAAAACTGTATCAGGTGGGCAAGGTGGAACTGCACTCTTCGGGCAGGACCAAATTCAAAGGCGGCGGACCAGGACTGGGTCTCGCCATCGCGGCGGGGATCGTCAGGGCACATCAGGGCAAAATCTGGGCGGAGAGTCCCGGTTACGATGAAGAGAAATTGCCGGGCAGCACCTTTTTCATCCAGATCCCTTTCGCAAAATAAACTGTTTCAAACCAGAATCGAAAGGACGGGCGTATTGCCCGTCCTTTCTACTTGCACGATCCAATCCAAGAGGAGAGAAACTATTGAGGTGGGAGAAGAACCGCGTCGATCACGTGGATGACACCGTTGGAAGCCTCGATATCGGTGATGATGACCTGAATGCTATCGTTCAGGAAGACCTTGCCATCCTCGACCTTGATGGAAATATCCTTGCCTAAAACAGTGGGGGCGCTGGAAAGGCCGACCACATCCGAAGCCATGACCTTGCCGGAGACCACATGGTAGAGCAGGATGTCGGTCAACTGCTGTTTGTTCTCAGGCAGGAGCAGGCTGTCGAGTGTGCCTGCGGGCAGGGCGGCGAAGGCGTCATTGGTGGGGGCGAAGACTGTGAAGGGACCTTCACCACTGAGGGTTTCGACCAATCCGGCGGCGGAAACAGCGGCGACCAGGGTGCTGAAGCGCTCGTCACCAGCGGCGATGTCAACGATCGTGCCCGGAGCGGCGGCTTCCTCAGCCGGAGGCAGCAGGACGGAGTCGATGACGTGGATCACACCGTTGGAGGTCTCGATATCGGTGATGATGACCTGAGCATCGTTGATAAAGACATTGCCATTCTCAACCTTGATTGCGACATCCTTGCCAAGGACGGTCGGGGCGGAGGAGAGACCAACCACATCGGAAGCCATGACCTTGCCGGAGACCACATGATAGAGCAGGATGTCGGTCAACTGCTGTTTGTTCTCGGGCTTGATCAGTTCGTCGATCGTGCCGGCGGGCAGTTTGGCGAAGGCATCGTCGGTGGGGGCGAACACGGTGAAGGGACCTTCACCCTTGAGGGTGTCGACCAGGCTGGCGGCGGTCACAGCGGCGACCAGGGTCTGGAAGCGGCCATCGGCAACGGCGGTGTCAACGATATCCATCGGCTCGGGTTCGGGCATGGCGGTGGGCTCAGGCATGGCAGTGGGCTCGGGCATCGCTGTCGGCTCGGGAGTCGGGGTGGCGGCAGGCGCACAAGCCGCCAGGACAAGGGCTGTTGCAGTCAACAGCATGGCGAAAGCACTAAAACGTTTCATCTTCTTTACTCCATTTCTAAAATTTTTGTCTTATTTCTGCACAGTATTTGTACATATTATGTTTATATTTTACAGGTTTTGCACAGTTTGTCAAGGGGCGTAGGCTCCTCTCATCGAACTCTTATCTTCCCCACCTAAAGAGAAAACCTCTGGAATCAAAAAAACTCCCGAAGGCGCTTTGTCACTTCGGGAGTTTCGCTATAACGGTAACAGGTCAATCCTGAGTCCGAATCGAGGTGCTGTTGCGGTCGAAATAATTTGTGAGGCGAGTCCGCAGAGGTTTCAGCAATCCGATGTGCGCCAGCATGAAGATCGAGAAAGCCGCCATCCCAAAGAAGAACACCAGGTCGCCCAACAGATAGGAGGCAATTGCCGTGGTGGTGAAGACATAACGGAAGACGATCAGGCCCAACTGGATCAGGCTGATGAAAAGCAACGGGATCGAGAAGGGACGCAGGTTGTGATCTTCGATGATCAAATGCAGCCCGACCATCGCGGCAAGCCCCGCCCCCATGACGGTCACGTATTTGATGAATTTCCAAAGGTCATATTGTTGCAGGTACAATCGCTGGATGATCTCGATGTAAAGAAAACATACCGCCACCAGGCTGCCAAATATGAACCACTTGATCAGGAGCGGCAGGACCAGGTTGCCATACACCCGGATCGCCACCATTGCCGTCAACCAGCCGACACCATAGGCAAGCCCAACCACAATGACCTTTGTCACCAGACCTGTGTTATCCGAACCATCGCCAAGGATATCGTATACCATCTTCGCGCCGCCCAGCATGGCAAACCCCAACGCGCCTACGCTCACCAATAACATGGCGATGCTTAACATTCCCCGTTGAGAGACTCTCCGCCCGTTCTTTTTGCCGTTGCGCGGTTGTGTGGGCGGGTGATTGGACACGTGACTCATAAGACCTCCTGACCCTTTGTGACAATCGTATGTAATTCTAACACTTCCCGAAGAGCTGCGATTCCGGATTTCTACACCTAAGACTGTGAATTAACGGATGAAGTTCCCGCCTCATTCCCAAACCAGACTTGATCCCGTTTCCAATCCTTATCCGCCCTGAAAAAAGTGACTGCCACCTTGAAGGTGGCAGTCACTGGCCTTCCTCCTAAATATGGATCGGCGTTCCCTCCGCGCCGTGCGCCGCTTCCATGAGCACTTCGCTCAAGGTCGGGTGCGCATGGACGTTGCGCGCGATCTCATGCGGGGTCAACTCCATCAAATGCGCCAGCGTGAGTTCAGGGAGCAGTTCGGTCACTTCGGGACCGATCATGTGCGCGCCCAATATCTCGCCGTATTTTTCATCCACCACAAGTTTGACGAACCCGGCGTAATCGCCAAGTCCCAGTGCCTTGCCGTTGGGCTGGAACGGGAAGCGACCGATCTTGATGTTATAGCCGCGTTCCTTCGCCTGCGCTTCGGTAAGTCCGAACGACGCCACCTGCGGATGCGAATACGTGGCACGCGGCATCATCTCGTAATCCAGTGTGACCGTCTCCGCTCCGGCGATGTTCTCCGCCGCGACGATGCCCATCGCCGAGCCGACGTGCGCCAGCATCAGTTTGCCGGTCACATCGCCGATGGCGTAAATGTTCGGGACGCTGGTCTGCATCTTCTCGTTGATCTCGATGAAGCCGCGTTCATTGATCTTCACGCCAGCCTCTTCGAGTCCGAGTCCTTTGGAGTTGGGACGGAACCCGATCGCCACCAAAGCCTGGTCCGCTTCGAGCACCGTCTCCTTGCCATCGGCTGACACTTTGACCTTCACACCGGTCTTCGTCGCCTCGACGGATTCGACCTTGTGCCCCACGAGACACTTGATCTTGCGTTTCTCGAATTCCTTTTTTAATTCCTTCGAGATTTCTTCATCCTCCAACGGCACAAGCCGCGGCAGCATTTCAACGATGGTCACATCCACGCCATAGGAATTCCAGATGGTGGAAAATTCCACACCGATCGCGCCGGAGCCGATCACGATCACGGATTTGGGAAGCTCGTCCTGCAAAATCGCTTCGAGATACGTAACGACTTTTTCACCGTCCACTTTCCACGCGCCGGGGACCGCCGCGGTCGCGCCCGTGGCCACGATGATGTTCTTCGCGTTGAGTTCGGTCGTCTTGCCATCCTTGTCTTTAACGGAAACAACCGTCGGCTTGGTCAGATGCGCCTCCCCCATAAAGACCGCAATGTTGTTCTTCCTCATCAGGAATCCGACGCCCTTGACGAGCCGGTCTGAATTCTGCCGCGAACGTTTCACCGCAACGCCGTAATCCAGTTTCAGATTCTCGAACGAAAAACCAAAATCCTTACCGCGTTCGCGGAGGGTATGCGCCACTTCGGCGTTTTTCAACAACGACTTGGACGGGATGCATCCGACGTTCAAACACACGCCGCCCATCCACTGTTTGTCCACGATCGCAACCTTCTGTTTCAATTGCGCGGCACGGATCGCGGCAACGTAACCGCCGGGTCCCGCACCGATCACAACGACATCAAAATTTTCTGCCATACATTAACTCCATTCGACCTTATGATGGTTCAATTTTACACCACTACAACCACCGCCTCACGCGGGTCCTGTAACTGGCGTAAACATCCTGGAACTTTTTCTCAAGATAAACCTCTTCGTGCTTGATGACGAAACGATACAGCGTCATCATCAACAACGGACTCAAGATCGCGCCCCAGACATTCCCCAAGGCAAGAGGCAAACCGATCAGCGTGCAGACGAACCCGAGGTAGATCGGATTGCGCGAGAATCGATATGGTCCATCCGTCACCATCGCGCTGACCGATCCATGCGGGTCGAGCGTGGTATGCGCCTTCGTAAATCGACTCACCGCGCTGGACGCCAGCCCCAACCCTGCAAGCAACAGGACATAACCTGCCCAAGTCAGGGAATTTATGGAGGCAATCCGTAACGGCAACAGCCAGCTCAACAAAAATGCCGCCAAAAGATGGATCAACAGCAAAACCGGCGGATGAATGTTTCGATTGATGTTGGGATGATCTTGTCCTTCGCTCATGAGGCTCCTCGAACCGGTAATTTTTGGGCTGTCATCAGGAAAACGGGAAACGACTTTTTCTTACCATTCACTTCTTTCTTTATTTCATATGCCGTCGAAAACCGGACGTTTTCAAAACCTGCATCCTCCACCCACTTTTTCAATTCGTTCCGTTCGAAACCTTTATGTACATCCGTTGTTCCATCCGTGTGGAAGGAGCCATCCTCCTTATCCAGATCGGCGACGACCAAATATCCATGCGGCTCAAGGACATCATAAAACCTGCCCAGGATCCCCCTCGCATCATGGACGTGATGCAGGACCATCAGCGAATAGGTGATGTGATATTTTTCGGCAGGCAGGGGGTCACTTGAAAGATCAAGCCGCACAGGATGCATGTTCGTCACACTGGAAGCGGTGATCTTCTCGCTCAACACATCCAACATGCCTTGCGACGTATCGGCCAGCGTGATCTGTCCCAGATCTTCCTGGAGGGCGAAACTTAACAAGCCTGTACCGCATCCGTATTCAAGGGCGGTCATGTTGGTGGAAAGCGGAATCGTCCTGCGAATCGCCTCCGCCACCGCGCGGGCGCGTTCCACTTTTTTGGGATCAGAATCCCAGTCCTTTGCGCGTTCATCGAAATTGGTCATTTAAGCCCAACTCTCCAGAGTCTCCTTGACCTTCGCCAAAAACCAGTCCGCCGACGCGCCATCGAGGATGCGGTGATCGAACACGAACGACAGATACACCATCGGGCGGATCGCAATCGCGTCATCCACGACAACAACCCGCTTCTGCATTGCGCCGACGCCCAAAATCCCGCACTGGGGCTGGTTGATGACCGGGAAGGCGAACAACGATCCGCTGATGCCGTGATTTGTCAACGTGAACGTCCCGCCCCTGACGTCGTCAGGCTGCAGTTTCTTCGAGCGGGCGCGGTTGGCGAGGTCGTTCACCGTGCGCGCCATCGCCAGCAGGGACAGGTTGTCGGCGCCCTTGATGACCGGCACGATCAAGCCTTCCTCGCCCAGCGAGGTCGCCATGCCGATGTTGACCGCCTTGTGTATCAGCAAGCCTTCATCCGTCCACGACGAATTCGCCTGCGGGTATGCCTTCAACCCCGCAACGATCGCCATCATGAAATACGCTGTAAAGGTGAGGTTGACCCCATCGCGTGCGAAGGTTTCCTTGTTCGCGGCGCGATGCTTCGCCACGCGGGACATGTCCGCTTCCATGACAGTCAGCACGTGCGGCGATGTACGCTTTGACATGACCATGTGCTCGGCGATCTGTTTTCGGATGACCGTGTGCTTGATCAGTTCATCGCCAGCGACCGGCTGAACGTTTACAGGTTGGAAGGTTGCAGGCTGTGGCGTATGACTTGCAGCCTTTGACTTTCCGCCTTCAACATAGGCAAGCACATCGTTCTTCGTGATCCTCCCGTTCAACCCCGTTCCATTCACCTCCTGCAAATTGACCCCATGCTCCGCCGCGATCTTCGCAACAACAGGGGAAATGAAGCCCAATTCCTTGCTGACGGTTGGTGGTTTATGGTCAACGGCTGGCGATTGAACAACAGGTTCAGTCTTTCCGGTTTTTGGTTTTTCACTATCTACTGCCGCCTGTACATTATCTACGGCTTCCCCCGGCATCCCAATAAACGCCAGCACGTCCCCCACCTTCGCAGGGACTCCCTCCTCCGCCATGATCTTCAACACCGTCCCTGATGCAGGCGCTGGGATCTCGGTATCCACCTTATCGGTGTTTACTTCGAGCAAAGGCTCCAACTCGTTGACCGGGTCACCTTCCTTCTTGAGCCATTTGATAACAGTTACCTCTTCAACACCTTCACCAAGCAGTGGAACGAGTACCTTAGTTGCCATGTTTATCTCCAGTTGACAGTTGACAGTCTATTTTGAAGGCAGACTATTGATCAAAGCGTAAAGTTTCTTACGCAAACCCTGGATCTGTTCATCCAACAAATCAACGTCTTCTTGATTAATATATCCAAATTCTTGAGCCAATATTAATTGCGTATCCACCTCGGCGAGTGAGCCGAGCGCAATATGTAAAAACCTTCGAAAATCGCCAGGTGCTTTTCCTGCCTGACCTCTGCAATATTGGATGGAACGGAAACAACAGCGCGGCGAATTTGATCTGCCAATGCATAAACTTCATGCTTTGGGAACTTTTCAGTAAGTTTACAAACCGCTTTGGCAAGCTTGATACCATCCTGCCAGGCGATCAACCCACGATAATTCCTTGCGGGAATTTTATTATTATCCATATGCTGTCAACCACAACCAATCAACCATCAACGAAGCGGCGGATACGCCGCCGGGTCAACCTCGTGCATCAACTCATACACCGTATCGAAAACCGTCTCGCTGTTCGGCTTGGACCAGTAATCGCCGTCGCTCCCATAAGCAGGACGATGCGCCTTGCCCGACAACGTTCGCGGTTCGGAATCAAGATGATAGTATCCGCGCTGTTTCTCGATCACCTCCCGCATCATATACGCGGACGTACCGCCTGGCACATCTTCATCGAGGAACACGACGCGGTTGGTTTTCTTCAGCGATTCAACGATCCTTCCGTGAACATCGAACGGCAGCAGAGACTGCACATCCACGATCTCCGCCTCGATGCCGACCTTCGACAGTTTATTCGCCGCGTCCATCGCGACACGACAGCACGCACCATAAGTGGCCACCGTCACATCGTTCCCCTCTCGGATCACCTCAGGCACGCCGAGCGGAACCGTAAACTCACCGATGTTATCGGGCAACTTTTCCTTTACGCGGTACCCGTTCAACACTTCCACGACCACCGCAGGCTCGTCGCATTTCAACAACGTATTATAGAAACCTGCCGCGCGCGTCATATCCCGCGGCACCAGCACGTTCATTCCACGCACAAGGTGAATCAACCCCGCCATCAACGACCCCGAATGCCAGATGCCCTCCAGCCGATGACCGCGCGTCCGCACGATGACGGGCGAAGCCTGTCCGCCCGCGGTGCGCCAGTGCAACGTCGCCAGATCGTCGCTCATGATCTGCAACGCATACAAAATGTAATCGAGGTACTGGATCTCGCAGATCGGTCGCAAACCGCGCATCGCCATGCCGATCGCCTGCCCCAAAATGGTCGCCTCACGGATGCCCGTATCGGTCACGCGCAGCGCGCCGTATTTTTCCTGCATCCCTTTGAAGCCCTGGTTCACATCGCCGAGGAAGCCAACGTCCTCGCCGAACGCGATCACGCGCGGGTCGCGCCCCAGGATCGAATCGAAGGCGGCATTCATCACCTCGAATCCCATCATCGTTGGCGACGACTCCGAATATGCAGGCTTGACCTCCTCAACATTCACGGCGCTGCCCGAATACAGGTGCGAACCATATCGTTCCAGGTTCACTGCATCCTGTTCATTCTTCCATTGGACCAATACCTGCTTGGAGGGATTCGCTTCCTCGCGCAGGACTCGCAACGCTTCGTGCGCCGCGCCGTGGATATCACGCCTCGCCACCGACGGGAGGTTTGCCAGCCGTTCCCGAATCTGACCCAACTCTGACGCGCGGCTCGAACTGCCCGCGATCTCGTCGAGCATGTCCATGACTTGGCCGCGTTCCTCAAGGATCGGAGCGAGGTACGCCTCCCACGCCTGTTTGCGGATTCCCTCAACAGCGTTGTGGTCCTCTTTTTCGAGGGCATCAAGTTCAGGTCCGGAAATGACGCGGCTCTCGATCATCCACTCGCGCATCTTGCGGATGCAGTCGAACTCCTCCTCGAACTTGAGTCGCTCGGGAGTCTTGTATCGTTCATGTGATCCGCTTGTGCTGTGTCCCTGCGGCTGCGTGACCTCATGCACATGCACAAGCGCGGGGATGTGATACGTGCGCGCGATATCCGCTGCAGAGGTGTAGGTTTCGAACAGTGCGGGATAATCCCAGCCGCGCACCTGGAAGAGTTCGTAGCCGCGCTGACATTCAGGTTCGGGACATGGCTCGCGTTGAAAACCCTGCAGGATCTGGTAAATGTTTTCCTTGACCATCTGGAACTGGTTGGGGACCGAGATGCCGTAGCCATCGTCATAGACGGTGATGACCGCGGGCGCCTGTAACACACCGATGGCATTGACCGATTCCCAGAACATGCCCTCCGCCGTGGAGGCGTTGCCGATGCTCGCGAACGCGACCTCGTTCCCGTTCTTCGAGAACTGCTCGAAGTGTTTAAGTTCCTCGAGATTGCGATACACCACCGACGCGTACGCCAGCCCGACCGTGCGCGGCATCTGTGTGCCTGTCGGCGAGACGTCGGCGGAGGTGTTGTACATTTCGGTCTGGCCCTTCCACGAACCGTCGGGGTTGATGTAACGCGAGGCAAAATGCGCGTTCATCGAGCGCCCGCCCGTGTTGGACTCGTGCTTCAGGTCGGCGTGGGCGTAGAGTTGCGCAAAAAATTCCTGGATGCTCATCACCCCCAACATGAACATCCAGGTCTGGTCACGATAATAGCCTGAGCGCCAATCGCCCTTGTGAGAGGCGCGCGCAATGGCGATATTGGCAAGTTCCTTGCCGTCGCCGAAAATGCCGAACTTCGCCTTGCCGCTCAATACCTCGCGGCGCCCGATGAGCGAAGCCTGCCGGCTCTGGTAGGCGAGGCGGTAATCCTTGATGATCTCGTCTTTTTCGAGGGGAAGTGCAATAGAGCCCTTCTTCTTGGGCATAAATCTCTCTCCTTGTGTGGTGTTGAGGGGGATTATAACAAATGAAATGCTATACTTCCCCGCATGTCCGATCCTCTTCACATCATCCAAACCCAACTCCCGCCGGGCGTCATTGACCTCGGCCTGGGTAACCCTCCGCTTTCGCTGCTGCCGCTCGATTTGATTCGTTCCGCCGCGCAGAAGGCATTATCACAAACCAGCAATTCCTTCCTGCAATACGGCGCGGAGCAGGGTGATGGATATTTCCGCCTCGCGCTCTCGGGATTTCTGAG
>DIDP01000048.1:22801-61986 GCA_002418205.1 Anaerolineales bacterium UBA5797
CTGCTCTGCACGCTCTTCACCGAAACGGGAGATACGATCTTCGTCGAGGAGCCTTCCTATTTTCTGGCGCTCAGAATCTTCGCGGATCATCGTCTGCAGGTCGTCCCCATCGAAATGGATGAAGAAGGATTCATTATCGAATCCCTCGAGGAAAAACTGACGCGGTACAAGCCGAAGTTCCTCTACACGATTCCCGTTCACCAAAACCCAAGCGGACGCACGCTGACAGAAACGCGTCGGGCGCGACTGATCGAACTGTCCCGGCAATACGACTTTCTCCTCCTCGCTGACGAGGTGTACCAGCTGCTAAACTACAGCGGGAAACCTCCAATATCATTTGGCACGTACCCGCACATCGAAAATGTCATTTCGCTTGGGTCATTCTCGAAGATCCTCGCACCGGGACTGCGACTCGGCTGGATCCAGGCGCACGAAAACGTCATCAACCGCCTCGTCACGGGCGGACTGCTCGACAGCGGCGGCGGGTTGAATCCGTTTACGTCAGCAATTATTCGTGAGGTAATCGAATCGGGTGATCTGGAAAGGAATGTCAATGGATTGATCGAAACCTATCGCCCCCGCGTTGCGCTCATGGATTCACTGCTGCGCGAACACCTGCCCAACGTGACGTACTCCGTTCCTCACGGCGGATACTTCTTCTGGATTCGCCTGCCCGAGGAGATCGACACGGCGGTCCTGCGTCAAAAAGCCCAAGCCTCCAAAGTGGACATCCGCCCGGGCGCGCTCTTCTCCAGCCAGAACGGACTGAGAAATTACATGCGACTGTGCTTTGTCTTTCACGAAGAAGAAGAGATCGAAGAGGGGATTGTCAGGTTGAAGACGTGCATGGAAGTCATTTAAGAAACAAAGCGACCATTCAAGTCGCCTTGCCGCTTATCCACCGTGTTATGTTCTCAAATTACGGCTTCAACACTTCCACCTCATCAAAGCGCGAAAAGTGTTTCTGATCGAAAGTGTATATCTTCTCGATCCCCTCCTGTTCCATCCAAGCCGCATTATAGGCATCAATGAAATCCACGTTCTTATCGGAATACCACATAATGGATTTCAGTATCAGGTTGCTTTCAGGAATCTCTAACCCTGGGGTATTGAGGATCGCCAGCACCTTGTTTTGAATTTCACTTCTTTCGAGTTCATAGTAACTCTCTAACGTCCATACAATCTCCGCTATGACAATGCCATTCGTTACCAATGTTATTTTTCCCTGTTCAGCCTGGCGAAGCAACTTCTCCATCGCGTCCGCCTGCACGGGAACATCGTTCGTGAGGTAGCGAAGGAACAGGTTGGTATCAACAAAGATCGAATCAGCCTTCATTGCCCGAATTCCTATTTGCACGCTTCTTCAACGCCTCACGGCGGATTTTGTCAAAATCCTGTTCGCCTTTGACCTTGATGGTTCCCCGCATATCAAGAAGGGTCTTGGTAAAAGGCTTGAAAACGATCTGGTCGCCATCCAAAATGACTGCCATCTGATCGCCCGCCTTGATTTTCAGCTTACGGCGAATCTCACGGGGAAGAGTGATCTGTCCTTTGGGGTTAACTCTCACGTTCAGCATACAAATTCTCCTTTGTCGGAGCTTTTAAATTCTTTCCGACAAAGGAGATTATAGCAGAAAATCCAGAAAAATTACCCTTAATTTCCAAGCGCTTCCCTCACAGCCGCATACACATCCACGACCCCGTACCCATACGCGGCATTGGGAACATTCCCCTCGAAGCATCCAACAGATGTGCTTCCCGTGTACGGCCGCGCGGTTTCGATGAGAATCTGCTCCGTACGGTCGATGTCACCGATCAACGAGGGATCCGCCGACCAGAGCAGCGCCACCACTCCTGCAACGTGCGGCCCCGCCATCGAGGTGCCCTCGAGCGCGCCGTAGGTTCCGCCCGGCAACGCGGAGAGGATATCCCTGCCCGGGGCGACGATGTCCGGTTTGATACGGTTCGAGCCGTCCGCCGTTACGGGTCCGCGGCTGCTGAACTCGGTCACGTTCCCGCTACGGTCGATCGCCCCGACCGAAAAGACCGAGTCATACAACGATAACGGCGCGACCACCGTGCTGCAGTTCGGTCCATCATTGCCCGTGGAAACCACTACAAAGATCCCCGCGTCACGTAAATGGTTTGCCGCGTAGAGCAACGCTTGCGGGTCACAGCCTTCGATCTCCGGACAGCCCCACGAATTGTTCAACACATCCGCGGCTCGGGTTGGGTCGCCGTCAACAAACGAATCGCCTCCCTGCGGGAACGGCGCGAGCATGAACTGCATGCAATCGAGATACAACGCCGGGTTGCCAAGATTACGGTTCAAGTTCATGCATGCAAACCAGGTGGCGCCGGGCGCCACGCCAATGCCGTTTTTCCCAAGCACCGTGCCGAGCGTATGCGTGCCGTGACCGTTCTCATCGTACGGCGAAGACTTCCCATACCACGGATCGAACCAGTTGTAATCGTCGCCTTCATCCTTGCCGCGATAACTATCTGCCAACTCGGGATGGTTCACATCCACGCCGCTGTCTGATTGTCCGATCACGATCCCTTCGCCGCGCACGCCGAACTCCTCCCAGACCTTGTCCGCGCCGATCATTGAAACGTTCCATTGCACTCCGTCCGGCGGAGGCTCGGCAAATAAATTGTTCAAAGCTAAAGCATCGACCGCTTGAGCGGGACGCAGCCTCGGGCTGGGAATGACGCGGTCCACTTCGGGGCGGGTCAGCAGATAGAGTCGCACCAGAGTCCCGCCGCGCACCTCCAGCGCATTGACGAGATAATACGGCGTGTAATCCACGCCCAGCGAATCGAAGGTGTTCCGCAATTCAGATTGCGATTCATTTGCAAATCGTGTCAGTTCCTGATAAGCCGCCGCCCTTCGCTCATCGATGTTTTGAATTTGACGCACATCAGAAAGATCCGCCTGCGCCCTCAGGATGACAAACAGACGGTCACCATAGAAGCCGAGATTGCCGTTCGTGAAGAACAGGATGAGGACGACGAGCCACGCCGCGCCCGCACCGGCCCAGCCAAAGAGACGCTTCGCATCCCACCCTTTACCTGATCCCATTGCAAGTTGAATCACCAACCCGATGATTCCCACGAACAATCCCAAACCGAGAGCGAACACGCCCGCCCGCAACGCCAGCGCTCCGACATCACCCAGCACGATCGTCAACTCGGTGGGATCGAAAAAGACGAAGCCCGCGGATGCAAGCAGACCAACGAGGACCGCGCCCGCGGCTCGCGCAGGCATGACCATTGCAACCGCGAACGCGAACGCTGGCAGCAGCGCGATCAGGATCAACTGCGCGCCGTCATACCCGATGGCGGAACCGAGCAACGCGAGCGCCGCGCCGATACCGAACGCGTCGAGGAATTTATTCCCCGTTGTCGATTCCACCAGCACCGCCGCGAGCAGTCCCAGTGATAAACCCGCCAGCAGGTCAAGAATCGCATCGGTCGGCGAACCGAACGCGCCGAGGACCGCGAACGAAGCCACGCCGAACGCGGCCAGCAGAAAGGCAATGGAAATATTGCCCGCCTTCCAATCGAGCGTTACACCGCGGGCCCTCGAAACGATAAAAAATGCAACGAGAGAGATGACGATCTGAAGGATCGAACCCACCTGGTCGTTGTTCGGCCCGAGGAAGCGCAGTGTCAGCGCGGGGAAAGCCATCAACGCCGCACCCAGCCAGCCCGCGTAGACCGGCTTGAAGCGATCATCTTTCGTGAAATACCACAGCGCCGCGATCACGCCGGATACGAGGATCGCCTGCACAGCCAACCCGATCGGTCCCGCCCATTCGAGATATGCAAAACTCCCCGAGGCGATCGCCGTCTGCTCCATGGTCCAAAGCACAAAGTGATAGAGTCCCATGCAGAACGGCATGGGCAGAGTGAACACCAAAAACAGGATCAACGCTCCCGTCGAGCGATTCTTCAGGTCATCTTGCTTTTGCATGGGTTGATCTGGATCGTTTTGAATTTCAAGCATCAACATCTCCTTGTTGTTCACTGCCCTGACAGATTACCTGTCAAAACAGTACCGTGCTGCAAATCTTAATCCTCCCCAACGACCGCAGGGATGACCACATCCTCGGGCTTGTGCGGATGCACCTTGAACACCTTGAACGCCCACTGCACCGACGGACCGATCAGCAGCGCGAATGCCAGCGTCCCCCAGCCTGCCGGTCCGCCCAATAACCACCCGATCGCAACAACGATCACCTCGATGGAACCCCTCGCAACCCGCACGCTGTACCCGGTCAAGCGGTGCACCGCCAGCATCAAACTATCGCGCGGACCTGCCCCCGCATCCACGCCGATGTACACCGCGGTGGCGATGCCCTGCACCAGCACACCCAGCAGAAACATGCCGATCTGCAAAACGAGGTTATTCTCCGGCGTCGAGATCAACTCCAGCCACAGGTTCAGCCACGGACCGATGCTCAGGATGTTCGCCAGCGTCCCCCATCCCACCCGCTCACGGGACAGCAACGCGATGGCCAAAACGAAAAATCCCATCACCACGGTCATCGTGCCGATCTTGATGTTCAGAATATCCGCCAGCGCGACTTCCAAAACCAGCCATGTGCTCGTCCCCAGATCTGCGCGTATGATCAAAGCCAGCGCGAGACCATACAACAGAAAGCCGATCTGGATCACGAACAGATCCCTTGCAAACGTATTCCAGCGAATGGGCTTTAACATTAATTCTCCTTGTTCCTCGCTGAGCGGAGGGGCAGTGTCCGTCTGTCCCGCAGTCGAAGCGCGATTTGCATACATCATGCCCTTGCACCTTGCTTCATCCTGCTCATCCAGAGTCCGCTCAGGTCGGAAATCATATCACCTATGATACACTCACGCCATGCCGCAGATTATCGAATTTCACAAGGATAAATTCACCATCAGCACCGACCCGTCCCGCCTCGACATGGACGCCATTTGCGGGTTCCTCACGCGCGCCTATTGGGCTTCGAGCCGCCCGCGCGCATATACAGAACGCGCCATCGAACATTCCCTCGTCTTCGGTCTGTACGATGGAGACAGGCAGATCGGACTGGCGCGCGTCGTCAGCGATTACGCCGTTTTCGCCTATCTTTGCGATGTGTTCATCCATGAGCAGTATCGCGGGCAGGATCTCGGCAAATGGCTCATCCAGACCGTCATGGAGCATCCCGAACTAAAGGGCGTACGCCGCTGGCTGCTCGTCACCAACGACGCGCACGGGCTGTATCAACAATACGGTTTCGAGCCCATCCAGAACCCTGAACGCTGGATGCAGAACTTCAAACCGTTCCGACCGGAGGACTGATGCCCACCCTCATCCTCAAACCCGGACGTGAAAAGAGTCTGCTCCGCCGTCATCCGTGGATCTTTTCCGGCGCGATTCATAGTGTGGATGGAAACCCCGCCTCTGGCTCGACCGTTGACCTGCTCTCGTCCGAAAAGCTGTTCCTCGCCCGAGCCTCCTACTCGCCAACCTCCCAGATCCGCGCACGCGCGTGGACATTTGAAGATGAACCTGTTGACGAGGAATTCCTCCGCAAGCGAATCCGATCTGCCATCCGCTCCCGTGACATCTGGAACCTGGAACCTGACACTGACTCTTATCGTTTGATCTACGCTGAATCGGATAGCATCCCGGGCCTCATCGTGGACAGATACAACGACGTGCTCGTCCTCCAATCGCTTACCGCAGGCTCCGAGCTGTGGAAGGAAACCCTCGCCGACCCCCTCATCGAGGAAACAGGAGTTGCCACCATCTACGAACGCTCCGACGCCGACGTGCGCGAACTGGAAGGTCTTGAGCCAAAAGTTGGCATACTGCGCGGTTCACTTTCCACCCACCACTTTCCAATTACCGAAAACAACCTCAAATTCCTCGTCAACCTGCAAAGCGGACATAAAACCGGCTTCTACCTCGACCAGCGGCAAAACCGTCTACGCGTCCGCGAACTGGCAAAAGACAGGGATGTACTGGATTGCTTCTGCTACACGGGCGGATTCACAATCAACGCGCTGGCGGGCGGGGCGAAGTCTGTCCTGTCGGTTGATTCCTCCGCGGACGCGTTGGAATTGTGCAAAGAGAATATCGTGCTCAACGATCTTCCCGCCGGCAAACATGCCTCACTCGAAGGCGATGTCTTCCAACTCCTGCGCAAATTCCGCGATGAGAGACGTTCCTTCGATATGATCATCCTCGACCCGCCCAAGTTCGCGCCCACCTCCGCCCACGCCGAGAAAGCCACGCGCGCCTACAAGGACATCAACCTGCTGGCGTTCAAGCTATTGCGTCCGAACGGGTTGCTGGTCACGTTCTCGTGCTCGGGCGGAGTCGATTCAGCGTTGTTCCAGAAGATCGTGGCAGGATCAGCCCTCGATGCGGGTGTCGACGCGCAGATCGTCGGGCATTTGTCACAGGGACAGGACCATCCCATCCTGTTGAGTTTCCCCGAAGGAGCGTATCTCAAAGGGTTGGTGTGTTTAAAAAAGTAAGACAATATCATCGCACGGCGACGAAGCTATGAAGCCATCCTGCGCTTATTGGTTATGATGAGATTGCTTCGCTTCGTTCGCAATGACACAACAAAAGGAGGAAGAGATGAAACATTACAAGTATTTGATCATCGGCGGCGGCTTGACAGGCGATGCCGCCACCCGCGGGATCCGTGAACTCGATGCAGACGGTTCGATCGGACTGATCAGCATCGAACCGGACCCGCCATACATGCGCCCGAATCTTTCCAAGGGATTATGGAAGGGACGGCCCGTTGAAAAGATCTGGCGCAAGACCGGGGAGCGCGCGGAGTTGATCCTGGGGCGTAAAGCGACCGCGCTCGATCCCCAAAAGAAAACCGTCCGGGACGATAAAGGGGATGAATATTCATACGATAAGTTGTTGCTTGCCACGGGCGGCTCGCCGATCCATTTGCCGTTCGGGGATGGGAACCTGATTTACTTCCGCGACTATCAGGATTACCAGCATCTGCGCAAACTGGCGGATGAGAAGGAACATTTCGTTGTGATCGGCGGCGGCTTTATCGGTTCGGAGATCGCCGCGGCGCTGACGATGGTCGGCAAAAACGTGACCATGGTCTTCCTTGAGGAAGCCATCGGCGGACTTGTCTTCCCGGGTGATCTTGCCCATCATCTGAACGACTATTATCGTGAGAAGGGCGTGGAATTGATCGCAAATGATTCGGTGGCGAGCGTTCAAAAAACGGGAGACCGCCTCGAGGTTCGGACCGGAAGCGGGCGCCTCATCGAAACGGACGGAGTCGTGGCTGGGATCGGGATCCGCCCGAATATTTCACTCGCCCAAGATGCCGGATTGAAAATTGAAAACGGGGTCGTTGTGAATGAACGACTGGAGACATCCGCCCCCGATGTTTACGCGGCGGGCGATGCGGCGAATTTCTTCCATGCCGGGCTTGGGGAACGCACGCGCGTGGAGCATGAGGATAACGCGGTCTTCATGGGCAAACTTGCGGGCAAGAACATGGCAGGGGCGAACGAGACCCATGACCACATCCCGATGTTCTACTCGGACCTGTTCGATTACGGTTATGAAGCCGTCGGCAAAACGAGCAGCAAAATGGAAACGGTTTCCGATTGGGAAGAGCAATATCAAAAGGGCGTGATCTATTATCTGGATGAGGGGCGCGTGCGCGGCGTGGTGTTATGGAACGTGTGGAAACAGGTGGATAACGCCCGCGCCCTGATGCTGGAGAAAGGTCCGTTCAAGGCGGAGGATCTGAAGGGGAGGATCGAAAGCGAATAAGACGAAAACTTCGGAAGTCTGCAGGACTTCCGAAGTTTTTTAACTGCCTATGTTGTTTGCATCATCGCAAACGTCACGCCGGAGGGTTCGTTGAACAGACACAGCCATTCGCCCGGCGCGAGTTCGGCAGGCGGATCAACAATGAAGCCGCCATTCTCCTGGATGGCTTTCACCTTCTCGTGGATGTCATCCACCTGAATGTAAAGCGCCAGGAAAGGCAATTTGGCGCGGCGCAAGGTAAAGATGCCACCGCCCTGCAATGTGAAGTTTCCATTCTTCATTTTGTAAAAGCCGGCGTTCTCGTCGAACCGGAACTCCCACCCAAAGACCTTCTCGAAGAATTTGACTGATTTCTCCTGGTCATGTGTCGCCAGTTCCCACCAGATGATCGGGTTGGACATTCGCCCTCCAAATAAAAAAGAGCGACTCTATTTCAGATCGCTCTTTAGTGTTACAGGCTACTTATCATCCCCCAGACTTGCAATCGCGCGCAGCAGACCGAAGACCAGCATGCCGAGTTTCATCCCGTCACCGGCGGTGATCGCCAATTCGGTCCCCGCTTTTTCGGCGCGGCGGGTGAGGATGTTCGCCGCGATCAGTCCGGTGGCGGCGCCGATGATCGCGCCGAACAGGAGTGTTTTGTTTTTGTTCATGGTTGTTACCTTGTCCCATTCCAGACCCTAAAGGTCTTCGAGACCATTGGGGTCTCTCGATTTTATTTCCTTCCAAAGAATGCCTTGATGCTTGTGCCAAGCCCATCCAAAACGAAGATCGGCTTGACGACCGCGTCCGCGCCGCGTTTGATGTAGCCCGCAAACTTATGGGCGTAATCCTGCGCCATGCCGGTATAGGTCGGTGTGATATCGAGCAGTTTCTTCATCAGATACACAAGTCCCACCAGCAGGACGAGGAAGATCAGCATCCCGATCATGATGGGGACCACGATCCAGATGGTGGAGACCGCCGCCCAGCGTGCCACATCCCCGTTATCGCGGAAGGTCGCCACGTTGACCAGCACGATCAACGCCACGATGAGCAGAGCGGTCAGCACAACGGGCAGGATGATCTGCCAGGCAAGCTGTTTGCGATGCTTGAGATAGGATTCATGCATGGGTCGAGGGATTTTGGCGTTCATATGGGCTTATTTTAGCATAAGACGCACAGAGCGATTCGACATGCCTCGCCCAGGCACGTCAGAACCGCTCCGGCAAAAGGGAACTGGACTTGACCGATTATTTTGTGAAATGACCTTACAGGTTTTCGAGGCATCCTGCCCGAGCAGGATGCCTGTCCGTGCGAGTGTTACGGGAAGAAACAGCGCAGATCAAACCTGTCGGGTCTGTTTATTTATCTGCGATTCCTCAGGAAGGTCGGGATATCGAGATCGTCCTTGTTGACAGGGGGCAGGGAGGCTCCTTTCGCCTCACCAGATTGAACGTCCGCGTGAACCGAGACTGATTCCATTGGACGGGATGGGATGGCAGCATCCGCCCGGCGGGACTCGGTGCGCGGCTGGCGTTCCAGTGCGCGCCGCGGCATGGAGTTGCGTTCGAAGCCGGTGGCGATGACCGTGATGCGGATGTCGTCGCCCATGTTCGGATCGATGACCGCGCCGAAGATCATGTTCACATCCGGGTGCGAGGTCTCACGGATGATCGCGGCAGCCTGGTTGACCTCGAAGAGGGTCATGGTGGGTCCGCCGGTGACATTGAAGAGGACGCCGCGCGCGCCGTCGATGGTGATATCGAGCAGTTTGCTGGAGATGGCTTCCTCGGCGGCTTTCTTCGCTCTTTCGTCGCCGGAACCTGTTCCGACCGCCATGAGCGCCGCGCCGCCCTCGGACATGATCGCGCGAACATCTGCAAAATCGAGGTTGATCAAACCGGGTGTGGTGATCAACTCGGAGATGCCCTGAATGCCCTGATGAAGCACATCGTCCGCCAGGCGGAAGGCATCCTGCAGACTTGCACGTTTATCTGCGATTTGAAGGAGACGATCGTTGGGGATGGCGATCAGGGTATCCGCATGTTCCTTGAGCTTGTTGATACCCGTATCAGCCGACTGCAAACGACGCATGCCTTCGAACGTGAAGGGACGCGTCACGACGCCGATCGTCAGTGCGCCGCTTTCCTTGGCGATCTGCGCAACGACCGGCGCTGCGCCCGTGCCTGTTCCGCCGCCCATGCCCGCGGTGACGAAGATCATATCCGAGCCTTTCAGCACGTTGTAAAGTTCGTCGGCGGATTCTTCGGCGGCTTTTCGTCCGATCTCAGGATCGCCGCCCGCGCCGAGCCCGCGGGTGAGTTTGTCACCGAGGCGGATGCGGGTGGTTGCCTTGGTCAGCATCAGGGCTTGTGCATCGGTGTTGGCGGCAATGAATTCAACACCCTGAATGCCTTCATCGATCATGCGGTTGACGGCGTTCGAGCCGCCGCCTCCCACACCGATCACTTTGATACGGGCGAATGTTTCTGTTTGTTGCTCTTCGATGATCCTATTGGTCGAGTCCATGTCTACCTCCGTCAAACATTGGGTCTTATGATACTTGCTTTTGATTCAGCGGCATAAAATTTTAATGTTACTGCCTCTACGGTAATATCCTTCCGATGATCTTCTTCACAACTCCAAAATCCATACGCTTGTCTCCTTTCGATCGACGCGCGCGTCCGATGCTCAGATCGTGGTCCTGCATCGAGATCGCCCATCGCAGCAAACCCACACTCGTCGAATATGCAGGTGAATTCAAACGGTCAACGAGCCCCTGTAAATTCTCCGGCTGTGCCGTGCGCACGGGCATATCCAGCACATCGCCTGCAATGCGTTTGATGCCCGGCAACGCGGACGTGCCGCCGGTCAACACCATGCCGGCGGGCAGGAGACCGTCATACCCGGAGCGTTTGATCTCCTGCAAGGTCAGTGAAAATATCTCGGCAACGCGTTCCTGAATGATGTGCGCCAGTTCCTGACGGTTGATCTGCACCGGGCGGTCTTCACCGAACGGTCGTATCGAGAAATATTCCTCCGAACCAACCTCCGCACGGACCGCGTAACCCTGCTGTTTCTTCACTTCCTCGGCTTGCGCGAACGGCAGGCGCAACCCATGTGCGATATCCTGGGTGATGTGATTGCCGCCAACCGCCAGGACCATGGTATGCCATACATCGCCATTGACGTAGATCGCCAGGTCCGTTGTGCCGCCGCCGATGTCGCAAACCGCCACGCCCATCTGCCGCTCCTGATCGGTCAACACCACCTCGCCCGAAGCCAGCGGATTCAAAATGAACTGCTGGATCTCCACGCCCGCCGCGCCCACACACTGACGCAGGTTATCCACCGTCGCGGCGGAGGCAGTGATGATGTGGGTCTCCACCTCGAGGCGATAGCCATGCATTCCCTTCGGGTTGCGGATGCCGTCCTGCCCATCCACCGAGAAGCCGCGCTGGATCACATGGATGATCTCGCGGTCGTGCGGGATCGCCACCGCGCGTGCCTGTTCGAGCGCATGATCGACATCATATTGTTCGATCACGTTCCCGTTCACCGCCGCCGCGCCCCGGCTGTTCACGGAGGCAACGTGCGCGCCCGCAACACTGACCAGCGCAGATGTGATCTCGAGCCCGGAGGTGGATTCCGCTTTCTTCACGGAGCGCGTGATCGCCTGCGACGCCGCGGCAAGGTCCACGATAATGCCCTTGCGGATGCCGTCCGAGGGTTCGATGCCCACGCCGAGGATGCGGACGGACTTATCGTCCTCCACCCGCCCAACGAGGGTGCATATTTTGGTCGTTCCTACGTCGATGCCTACAACAATTTCTTCCATGGTTCCTTTTCATATGTCACTCTGAGCGCAGCAAAGAGTCCATTGCGCGTCAGAGATTCTTCGCGTCCTGTCGGTCGTTCAGACATGACCATTCATTGCGTCAGCCGGTAATACGGCGCAGTCGGGTATGTCACATTGATCAATGCCGGGCGGATGCCTCGCTGTGTCAACGAACTCACCATCGATTCATACACGCGCATCTTCAACTGAATATCCCTTGCGCTCGTGCCAAAATAGACTCGCCAGCCGCGCGGGTCATTCCAGCCAAAACCGAGATTCCCGTCATACAGGATCTGCGTGCCCTGTGGGACGTGACCCACGAGTCCCAACAACGCCTGGACCATTTCCGTTGAAATGAACGGGGTCGGGGTCAGGGGATCGCTCCCGCCTCCCTCCACGGGTGGGGCTGACAGCGCCAGGACAGAGATCAACCCCGACATCTCTCCGCGCGGCTTGAAGGCAACGCCGTCCTCCGAGATCCATGTGTAGCCGCCTCCCTGCTCCCAGCGGATGACCGGCTGTCGTTCGACAACCTTGACGGAAACAAGATTGGGCAGGGATACGTCCACTTTGACGGAGGCAAGCACGGGGTAGTTGAGGCGGAGGCGGGTCTCCAGTTCAGAAGGGATGAGCGCAAAGACGGGTTGTCCGGCAACGTCCAGCGCCGCGTCGACCTCCGCCTGGGTCAGGATCTGGTTGCCGTTCAACTGGGCGCCGGTCACGCGCAGTTCGGGACGATTGAGAGCAAAATAAAGTGCAGCGCCCAACAGGGCGGATAAAACGAATGAGAACAAACGCCAGCCCAGGCGCGGACGAGGGAGGCTGAACGCCCGAACATTGGCGCGCGGCAGGTGCAACGCGATCTGGAACCGGCGGCGCGCGTTCTTTACCGGCTTGCGCTTCGGGGTGGTATTCTGGCGGGCACGCGCAGTGACCGGCGGCATGGGACGCGTGGCTTCCCTGACCGCGCGCCGCATATGCCGGGCGTGTTCCTTCTCGCGGCGCAGGCGGACCATTTCGGAGCGGGTGGGTTCTCGCTTGTCGCTCATTCCTGTCTCCGATACAAGTGGGAGGTGCGGTCGCGGTCTGCCTTGCGTTCCATTGCCAGCTCGATCAAACGGTCAACGAGTTTGTTGTAGGGCAGTCCGCTGGCTTCCCAGAGTTTGGGATACATGCTGATCTTCGTGAAACCCGGCAGGCTGTTCAATTCGTTGAGATGGATCCTGTCCGTGTCCTTCTCGACGAAGAAATCGACGCGCGCCATGCCCGCACAATCAATGGCTTTGTAGGCGCGGACGGCATACTCGCGGATCAACTCCTTTGTCTCTTCGGGCAGCTGCGCCGGGATGACCAACCCGGATGTGCCGTCGATATATTTCGATTCATACGAGTAGAACTCGCGGCTCGGCAGCACCTCGCCCGGGACCGAGGCGATCGGGTCATCGTTGCCCAGCACACTCACCTCGATCTCACGCGCGTTCTGGATGCCTTTTTGGATCAACACGCGGCGGTCGAACGAAGAGGCTTCCATCAAACCTTCCTGCAGATCGGAACGGTTGTTGCACTTGGTCACGCCGACCGATGAACCGAGATTGGCGGGCTTTGTGAACAACGGGTAGCCGCCGAGCTTCTCAGCCTGTTCGATCACCCTGTGCACTTCCTTTTCGATTTCGCCGCGCAGGACGACCAGCGTATCCACCACCGGGATGTGGTTGGCGACCATCACATCCTTGAACACGCCCTTATCCATGCCCACAGAGGAACCGACCACGCCCGCGCCCACATAAGCCACGTCCGCCAGCTCGAACAAACCCTGGATCGTGCCATCTTCGCCGAACGTCCCGTGCAATACCGGGAAGAAGACATCGATGTCCGCCCACTTGCGCAGGCCCGAGATGCCTTCAAGAACGAAGATGCCTCTTTCGGACGGATCGGGCGAAATGATGACAGGCAGCAGACCTTCGGTGCTGTCATTCTCGAACTTATCGAGCACATCCCCGCCGGTCAGCCAGGTGCCTTCATGCGTGATGCCGACCTGGGTCACTTCATATTTGGCAGGATCGAGCACGGACAACACCGAACGCGCGGACATGAGCGAGACCTCGTGCTCGCCCGAGCGTCCACCGAATACCACTGCCACATGAAGTTTCTTATCTGTCATTTACTCATCCATTGAATATCATCCTGAGGGGGAAGCTTCGCCTTGTTTCGCTCCACTCAACATGACATTATTCAGGAACTACCACTCACCGATGAGTTCCACTTCCAACTCCAACTCCACATCGAGTTTTTCCTTGACTGTCTTTTGCGCGAGTTCGATCAAAGCGCGGATATCCGCGGCTTTGGTGTTCTCATGGTTGATGAAGAAATTTCCATGCACCGGGCTGATCTCGGCATTGCCGATGCGGGCGCCCTTCAAACCGGCGGATTCGATCAAACGCCCCGCATAATCACCAGGCGGATTCTTGAACATCGAACCCATGCTCGCACCCGGAGGTTGGGTTGCCTTGCGATGCGCGCCGAATTGCTGGATTTTAACAGTCACTTCCTCTTTGGTTGAATTTTTTAATGCCAACTCAGCCGAAAGTACCACTGCCCTCAATTCACCGCGTTTCAACACACTTGTGCGGTATCCGTAGCCCATCTGGTCAACGGTAAAAGTTTCCACGCCGTTTTCGGTCAACAATCCGGCGGAGATCAAATTGCCAGCCATGTCACCGCCGAACGCTCCGGCATTGCCATACACCGCGCCGCCGATCGTGCCCGGGACCGTTGCCGCCCATTCGAGTCCTGACAGACCCTTGGACGCGCAGCGATTGGCAAGGTTGCTGAACACGACCCCCGATTCAGCCGTGACCGAGGGCTGGTCGCCGTCAAGGAATTTGACTCCCTTCGCCCGGTTCAACACGACCACGCCGCGCACGCCCCTGTCGCTCACCAGCACGTTCGATCCGCCGCCAAGCATCGTAAAAGGCGTTTCGAGCTTCCATAAAAATTTCACGATGCGCGCCAGTTCGGCGGCGCTCCCGGCTGTGATGAAAATATCGGCAGGTCCGCCGATGCGCGCGGAGGTGTAAGGCGCAAGGGATACGTTCTCCTTCACCTTGTCGCCGAATTTGGCGTACAACGCATCGATGGGCTTCGCGGCAACGACCATGCTCTGTTTACTCGTCTTTTTCACTTAACTTCTCGATCAATTTGTTGACGGTCTTTTCCTTCGATTCTTTTTGTTCATCGTCAGCCTGTTCCCTGCGTTGACGGGATTCCCTGTCAAGGAAGGACAGGATCATCTTTAGCGGAGGCAGGAAGAAAGTCTCAGGATGACGCCGCACGTCTCGATCCGATCCAGTGGAACGTGCGGGGTGAAGCGGCTTTTTATCCTCGGTGGACATCCGCTGCGACCATTTCTCTATATTCATCCGGGAACGGCTGTCCCATCCAGCCTGCAAAAGGGGAGCGCCTTCCGGGCTGTTTTTTCACGGTCCTGATCAAAGCGGAGGCAAACCGCTCGTCCACATCGGGAGGGGAGAATACCTTTGCCTGCTTCAGAGTCGTTTCGAGGGATGCAAGGGATGAACCCTGCGGGTGATACATAATGGAATTTTGTCTCACGATAACTTCCTTTCCTGTAATCCTTCGATCACATCCGTACTGATTTGGTCCGCATCCCCGGCGGAAAGCACCAGCACCACATCACCGGGCTTAAGATTTTCGAGCAGGTACTTCGTCACTTCGGGCAGGGTCGCGATATATCGTGACGAAAGATGCGGCATGGCGCTGACGATCTCCGCCGAGGTGAAATCCTGTTTCGGTTCGCGCGCTGCGTAGACCTCGGTCACGATCACTTCGTCCGCGTCCTTGAACGCCCGCGAAAATTCCAGGAAGAGCGTCCGCGTCCGCGAATACGTGTGCGGCTGCCAGACCGCCCAGATGCGGCGTCCGGGATAACGGGCGCGCGCGCCTGCCAGCGTCGCCATGATCTCGGTTGGATGATGGGCATAATCGTCGAAGACACTGATGCCGTTCACTTCGCCGCGTAATTGGAAGCGCCTGCCCGTGCCAGTGAATTTACCGAGCGCCTGGGCGGCTTTCCTGCGCGAGAGACCCAGCTCACTGATGATCGCCAGCACAGCCAGCGCGTTGCGCACGTTGTGCTTGCCCGGCACCTGCAGGGAAATCTTCACCGACACGGAGGTCTTGCTGCCGATGTTGGATGCGGCTGTAAAATCGAAACCGCCGTGCTGGTTCGGTTCGACATCACGCGCCTGCACCCATAACGGCGAATTGATCGTCATGTCGCCCTGCACGCCGTAGGAGATGACGTTCCTGCCCGCCTTGCGCACATGCGGGATCAACGCAGCCGCGCCCTGGTCCTCGGCGCACACGATCAACGTCCCATCTTCGGGGAGCAGGTCCACAAATTTCTCGAACGCCATGTACATCGCCTCGAGCGTTGGGAAAAGATCGGGATGATCGTGTTCGATGCTGGTCACCACGGCGATCTGCGGCTTCAGCCCGAGGAACATGTAATCGTATTCGTCCGCTTCGATCACGAACGCCTTGCCCTTGCCGGCGTGGGCATTGACGCCCAGGTTGTTCATCACACCGCCGATAATGAACGACGGGTCGCGACCCAACTCGCGCAACACCCAGGCGGTCATCGCGGTCGTTGTCGTTTTGCCATGCGTCCCGGCGATGGCGATGCCGGTCTTGTTCTCCATCAATTGACCGAGGAAATCCGCACGCTTATAGACCGGGATCCCCGCACGCTTCGCCGCCTGGACCTCGGGGTTGTCGTCCGTTATGGCGGAGGAACGCACCACCACTTCCGCTCCCGTTAAATTGCGCGGATGATGTCCGATGTAAACCGTGGCACCAGCCTTGCGCACTTCATCGGCAAACGGCGTCAGGGCGCGGTCAGAGCCGCTCACCGTGTATCCGCTCTCCAAAAGGAGACGGGCGATGGCGGAAAGTCCGCTTCCCCCGATGCCGATGAAATGGATGTGTGTCATGTTAGCGATCAGCCTTTGGCAATTAGCTGTCAACTCCTAGATATAGACCACCAGCACGAATACGAACGCGAGGATGATGGCGAAGTAGATCGCCGGTTCACCCAGCAATTGCGGCGGCATGTACGTCATCATTTGGTTGACCGCCTGCAACAACGCCGGGTCGGTCGGTTTGGAGATGACGTTCTGGAAGGAGTAATCGGCGATGTGCACGTAGTACAGGATCGTCCCGGAAACGAGATAACCGTTGAACGCGCCGAGGATGACGCCGAACAACGTGTCCTGCAATTTTTCGCGCGCCGCCCGGGAGGCAAGGTGGGGAATGCTGATCACGGTCTGATAACCGAAGTACACCAGCACGACCAGGATGATCGTCCGCACCCAGAACAGCGAAGGGTCGGTCTCGCCAAGATCGCGTGCGATCGGGATGTATTTCCGCAGGACGTGGTTGAGGGCAAGCGAAAGGATCACGCTGAAGGAAACAAGCAGTTCCTTTGCCCAGCCGCGCATCCCGCCGATCACAGCAAAGAGGATGACGTACATCCAGAAAATATAAACAATGCTCATCATGGTTTTTTCTCTCCTGCCAGTTCGATCAGGGCGCTGGCGATCTTGTCGGCGGCGCGCGGATGCGACAGTTCGAACATGGCGGCTCGCATTGCCTTCAATTTATTCGGGTTATCCATGAGCACGTTCAACGTGTTCACCAGTTCAAGCTCCAAGACCTGATCCTCCAAAATGACCGCCGCGCCGCGCTGCGTGAGATAGTCCGCGTTGACCTTCTGATACCGCCATGCATGCGGATATGGGACGAGGATCGCAGGCAGACCGAAAAGCGGGAACTCTCCCAGGGTTGAAGCGCCAGCGCGGGAGATGACCAGGTCTGCAGCGGCAAGCGCCGCGCCCATTTCGTGAAGATACGGCTGGGCGTGATAACGGACGGCGAGTTCCATCGGCAATTGTTCACGGTTGTGTTTGACATAATTCCAATCAAGTTCACCCGAGAGATGGACGATCTCAAACTTCTCCAGCAGCTCGCGCAAATGATCGATGACGGCAAGGTTGATCGAACGCGCGCCCTTGCTTCCGCCAAAGACCAGCAGAACAGGCAGGTTGCTGGAAATGCCGAGGTGGCGATGGGCTGTCTGGCGGTCCCAAAGCGCGAGGTCAGGGCGAAGCGGGTAGCCTGTCTCGAATACTCTTTTCTTAAAGAACCGTTGCGATTGCTCGGTCGTCACGGTGATCACATCCGCAAATCCGGCGAGCGATTTCAGCGCCATGCCGGGTTCGATATCGGGAACGCACAGCAGGGTCGGGATGAAGCGCCCTGCCAATGCCATCGGGATGGCAACATAACCACCGGTAAAGAACAGCACATCGGGCTCGAATTCGTTCAGGATCCTGCGTGCGGCAAGGAAGCCGCGCGTCAGCTTGAGGAGGTTGCGCGGCATATTGACCAGACCGACACCGTGCAGACCGGCGGCAGGGATGCTCTGGAAGGGGATGCCCTGGCGTTTGACCAGTGCCTCTTCCATGCCTCCTTCGCCGCCCACCCACAGCGTGTCGAGGTCAGGCAGTTTAGATGCCAGCGCGTTGTGAACGGCGAGTGCGGGATACACTCCGCCTCCCGTCCCTCCGGCGCAAACCAATAACCGCACCGAAAGACCTCCATTCGTCTTCATCCAGTTTCGCGCTCTCGCTCCTCTGGCGAGAGATGTTCAACACGATCCCGATGGCAGCCAGCGTCGAGACCAGGTTCGAACCGCCCGCGCTGATGAACGGCAGCGCGTTGCCGGCAAAAGGCATCAGCCCCACCATGACCGCCATGTTGATCAAGGCTTCGATGCCGATCCAGAAAATGATGCCCGAAGCGAGCATCGTGCCGAGCATATCCGGCGCGCGGCGCGCGATCACCAGCCCGCGCCAGATCAGCGCCGCGTACAACGACATCAACACCACCGAGCCGAACAAACCGAGTTCCTCGGCAACCACCGCAAAGATGCTGTCCGTGGGCGCAAAGGGCAGCCCCGTCAACTTGGTGTCTGCCTGTCCCAGCCCAACACCGAAGATGCCGCCTTTGATCACCGCCTCCAGTGAGCGCTGCACATGATAGGAGGCGTGAGTCGGATCCTGCAGACCGGCGATAAAGGTACTGACGCGGTCCTGACCGGTCTCGCTGAACTGGACGATGACCCATCCCATCAGGGTGGCAAGCACAAGCAGGAACACGATCTGTTTCATATCCGCGCCGGCCAAAAAGAACAGCAACCCGCCAAGGATCAACACCGTGCCCGCCGCGCTCAGGTCTGGTTGCAGATAGATCAAACCGCCGATGATCCCAAGGATCACACCCAACGGGATCAAGCCAAAGCTCACATCGTGCAGGAACTGCCGCTTCGAATACAGCCACACAGAAAGATAGATCACCGCGACCAGTTTTGCGATCTCGGAGGGCTGATAGGAGCCTTCATACAAAGTGCGTGAGGCACCAAGGCGGAGTTCATTGACGAATAAAACCGCCACCAGCAATCCAATCGTTCCGAGCATGGCAAGCACCACCACCCTGCGCCAACTGTGATAATCGAAGAGTGAAAGGATAAATGCAATCAGAATCCCAAGTCCAAGCCACTTCACCTGACGGTTGAACATATAGGTTGCGGAACCGTATTCCTTGAACGAAAAATCATACGAAGCCGAATACAGCATGATCAAGCCAAACACGATCAACGCGATCACGGTCAGCAGCAACGGGATGTCCACGCCGCGCGTCAGGTTCTTCGTCGGTGAAAAGGACACACGGTCATTTACGAAAGTTCTTGCACCCATGTTCTAAACCTTTCTCCACGTTCTTCGAAATCCTTGAACTCATCGAAACTCGTGCCGCCCGGTGAAAGCAATACGACATCACCGGATTCTGCGACCTCTGCCGCCTTGAGGACCGCTTCACGCAGACCATTTGCACGTGCAACCGTAAAGCGCCTCATCCCGGACCCGAGACCTGCCGCCGCTTTCTCGATCTTTTCCGCAGCCTCGCCGAACAACACCACATGGTCGACGCGTTCGTTGACGAGTTGCATCAGTTCTTCCCACGGAAGGTCCTTATCGCGTCCGCCGAGCAACAGAACGATCGGCTCGTCGAACGAACGGATGTCGGCGATCGTGCGTTCAGGTGCGGTCGCGATCGAATCGTTATACCAGCACACACCGCGCAATTCACGGACAAGTTCCAGACGGTGCGGCGCGCCGCGAAAATCCTCCACTGCCTCGAGCATGGCATCCAGCGGGAAGCCCGCGGCATGACCGATGGCGAACGCGGCAAGGACATTCCGGATATTGTGGTCGCCACGCAGTTGGATCTTTTCGCGCAGGATCAGGGGCAGGTAGGCGTCACCATCGCGCAGGTTCAACAGACCATCATGCAGGTATGTGCCGTTCAAGCCTTCATCCAGTTCCTGCAGGCTGAATGTGAAGAGTTTGCCTTTCACCTTGTCCCGCAAACTCCATGCACCCGGATCGTCATATCCAAGAACTGCCGCGTCCTCCCTCGATTGAAATTCAAGGATGCGCGCCTTCGCGGCAGTATAGGCTTCCATCGTGCCGTGCCGGTCGAGGTGGTTTGGCGTAATGTTCAGGACCGCGGCAACATCTGGCGAGATCTTCATCTGGTCCAGTTGGAAGGAGGAAAGTTCCATCACTGCAACATCATCTTTTTGCATCGTGTCCACATAATTGATCAGCGGATCACCGATATTGCCGCCGACATATGCCTTTTCGCCGTGGGCAAGTTTTGCCATGTTTCCGACCAATGTCGTTGTGGTGGTCTTCCCTGCCGAACCGGTGATGCCGATCGTCCTGCACGGTACCACTTCCATGAAGATCTGCGAGTCGTTCGAGAGGGGAATGCCTCGTTTAACAGCATCAGCCACAATGGGAAGCGTGAGCGGGACTCCTCCGGAGAGACAAAGCACATCGGTCGAATCCAGCAGTGCAAGCGGATGTCCGCCGGGCGCCCAGTCGATCCCAAACTCTGCCAGCGATTCGCGGGCGAGGCGCAGTTCATCTTCAGTGCGCATGTCGCTCAAGGTGACCTGCGCACCGTGCAGCGACAGCCAGCGTGCCAGAGCCAGACCCTGACGGGCTGCGCCGAGGATGAGTACGCGTTTGCCATTCCAATCTTTCATTGCACAGAAGCCAATCCCACGCCGACCATCGCGGCCAGCAGACCGATCAACCAAAACCGCTGCACAACCTGCGTTTCGCTCCAGCCCAACAATTCAAAGTGCAAATGGATGGGCGCCATCTTGAAAAAACGTTTGCCTTTGGTCAGTTTGAAATAACCGACCTGGATCACGACGCTCAACGCCTCGCTGAGAGGGACCACAGCAATGACCAGCAACAGGGGCCAGTGCCCCGTCATCAATGCAACCACTGCCAGAGTCGCGCCCAGGGAGAGGGAGCCGGTATCACCCATGAAGAGCTCGGCGGGGTGCACGTTAAACCACAGGAAACCGAAGATCGCGCCGACCACGATAAAGCAGAAACGCGCCAGATACGGCTGGTTCTGCATCAGCGCGATCCCGCCGAACGCGGCAAATGCCGTGGCAGAGATCAACCCTGCCAGACCATCGAGCCCGTCCGTGAAGTTGACCGCGTTCGATTCGCTCACGATGATGAATGCCGCGATCGGGATGTACCAGACGCCAAGGGGAATGTCACCTTTGATGCCGGGGATGCGCATGTCGGGGGCTTCCAGCATGTACTTTAAAACGTAGGCGGTGCCGAGGGCAAGGACAACCTGCGCGAGGAATTTCGTCCGGGCGGGCATGCCTTCGCCGCGGCGTTTGCCGCGAATGCCCTCCCAATCGTCCAGCGCGCCGAGCAAGCCATAGCCCACCATGACGATCAACGGCACCAGCACCGACCGCCCGGTTACATCCAGACCGATCAATACTGCCGCGTTGAGCAATCCGCTCAGCAGCAGGACGGGGATGATGAACAAAACGCCGCCCATCGTCGGGGTGCCCATCTTGATATTGTGATGCCCCGGCTCATCCACGCGGATGAGCTTGCCAATCTTGAAGTGACGGAGGATGCGCAGCAACGGCGTCCCCCAAATCACCGTCATCACAAAAGAGAACATGGCAAGACCCAGCACAAAGGCTGACTGTATCATGAGCGCTCCTCCAGCGAACTGGTGATGCGGTCCATGCGAAGCCCATGAGAGCCTTTGATGAGAACAACATCGTCCTTTGCAAGGTTGGCATTCAGCCATTCCACGAGCGGTTCGAGTTCATCGAATTCGAGGATGGCATTTTTCTTCCGTGAGGCGCGGCGCGCGGACTCGGCAATGATGTGGGCGCGCTCGCCCAGCGTAAGCAGGATATCCGCCACCTGCGCCGCACGCAAACCGACCATCTCATGTCCCGTGCGTTCATATTGACCGAGCTCGAGCATGTCGCCCAACACAGCCACTTTGCGACCATCCAGTTCATCGAGCAGGGTGAGCGCGGCAAGCATGGATTCGGGGGAGGCGTTATAGGTGTCGTCCAGCAACAGGGCGCCCGACCTGGTGCGCACCGCGACAAGCCTCAACTGCGTATGTCCCTGGCTTAAGCCTTCCAAAATCTCCTGCCAGTTCATCCCTTCGATCAGTCCGACCGCCGCAGCGCGCAAAGCCGTATGGACGGAGTGCCGCCCGATCAACGGGATCTTCACATGCAGGGTCTCGCCCTGATAATGCATCCGGAAGCGGATCCCATCGAGTCCAAGCCCGACGACCTGATCCGCCCAGAGATCGGATTCGGGAGACAAGCCATAGAAGAAGACGCGCGCTTTGGTCTTCTCCTCCATCTTGCGGACCCAGGGATCGTCGAAGTTGAGGATGGCAACGCCTTTGGGAGCAGGCGGCAGGGATTGCACCAGTTCAGACTTGCCGATGAAGATGTTCTCCTGCGAACCGGCGCGTTCCGCGTGGACGGTCCCGATGTTGGTGACCACGCCGATCTGCGGCAGGGCAATATCGCACAGGAAGGCGATCTCACCCGGCACATAAAACCCCATCTCCAGGACGGCGTGCTGATAGCCGGAGCTCAAGCGCGTCATGGTCAACGGCAGGCCGATTTCGTTATTCAGGTTGCCCGGACTCTTAAGCGTGCGATACCGCGTGCTCAATACCTCTGCGATCATTTCCTTGGTGGTGGATTTGCCAACACTGCCCGTGATGCCGATCACGCGCAGGTCCAGTTTGCGGCGCCAGAAGCGGGCGATCTGCTGTAAAGCGGCGACGGTGTTATCCACGCGCAGGCAGAATGGAGGCGTGAGATCAAGCCCGGGATAGGAATCGGCTGAGGAAACGGAACGCAGGTCGAGGGTCCGGTATGAAGCGTCCACATCCTGCTGGATTAAAGCAAAAGATGCCCCCCTCCTGAACGCCTCGCCAATGAATTCGTGTCCGTCCACTTTTTCGCCGGGAATGGCAACGAACAGCGAACCAGGGATGGTCTGACGCGAGTCGATCACCGCTTCGGTGATGACCGAGGCGGCTTGCGGACGAAAGGTCGTCAGGGCTTCGAGCGCGTCAGCAAGTGTCAGCATTTAACGTGATCCATATTGAAGGCGAACCAGGTCGGGCGGCAGGTTGATGGCAATGACGGTCTGTTCGGCAACCTTCGAGAAAACCGGCGCGGCGGTCTGCGAACTCCAGATGGAGGTTTGAGGTTCCTGGAGCCAGACGTAGATCATGAATTGCGGGTCATCCACGGGTCCCCAACCGATGAAGGAGGCATTGGTGTGGTTGGGATCATAGCCATAATCCGTGGGGATCTGTGCCGTGCCGGTCTTGCCTGCCAGACGATAACCGGGCAGCAGCGCGCCCGACGATTCAGATTCCAACGAGACGGCCAGCATTTCGGTGAGTGTGTGCGCCGTTGTGGAGGTTATGGGCTCACCGGCGAACTGCGCCGGGACGTTGTATTGATGTCCATCGCGCAGCATGGCATAGAGAACGTGAGGCGTGACCATCTCGCCTTGATTGGCAATGGCAGAGGCGGCCATCATCAATTGCAGAGGGGTGATGGTGACCCCCTGACCGAACGCGTTCGTACCCAGGTCCACAGGATACCAATCCGAATCACCCGGGACCTTGAGCCTGCCCATCGCCTCCCCAGCCAGATCCACCCCTGTGGGATGACCCAGACCGAACCGATCCATGTATGAATAGAAGGATTGCGTCCCCATCTGCGTGGCAACCCATGCCAGACAGACGTTCAGGGAGTGTTGCAGGCAGCCGATCATATCCTGCTGACCCCAGGGCTGGCGGTCCCAGTTCTGGATCGTGATGCCGCCAACCTGAATGGAACCCGTATCGATGAAGGATGTGTCCGGCGTGACCGTGCCCGTATCGAGCGCGGCTGCCATGGTCAGGATCTTTACGACCGAGCCTGCCTCGTACGCCATGCCGATCGAACGGTTATATTGGCTGCCATCGTCATAAAGCTGGAAGTAGTCGGTGTAGTTGTTCAGGTTCATGCGCGGGGTGGTCGCCATGGCAAGGATCTCGCCGTTGTTCGGGTCCATGACGATGATGGCGCCGTTCTTCGCGCCATACTCGGTCAGCGCCTGATCGAGGATATTTTCAACCTTTGCCTGAAGATCGCGGTTCAACGTCAGTACGAGCGTTGTGCCATTGGGGACGCGGGGGATCTCGATGGCTTTATTGGGATCACGCGGCACCCAAACCTGTACGGGAGTGCCCGCGAGCAGGTCGTTGTATTTCTCTTCGATCCCAAAATAGCCGCGCCCATCGCGGGTGACAAATCCCAGCACATTCGAAGCCAGATTCAGTTCAGGATAACTGCGCTGGAAATGCGGCTTGAAGCCGAGACCATCCAGGCGATGATCGTCGGCATCGTCCAACTGCTGGAGGAGTTGTTGCAGGGTGTTGACGGTCTCCGCGTCCACATAATCCTTGACGACGATGTATTCCCAGGAGGCGGGGGAATTCGTGAGTTTATCGTGCACTTCCTCATAGGTCATGTTCAGGTAGGTGCCCAGCACATAGGACATCGCATCAACATCTTCCATGTCACCCAGGCTCACGCCCACTTCATAGACCGTCCGGTTGCCAGCCAGCAAATGGCCGTTGCGGTCATAGATCTCGCCGCGCTCGGGGTAGAACGTTTCGAACTCACCGGCATACAAGTCGCCATTGGTAAGGAATGTCTTCGCCTGTTCGCTGTTCTGGATGCGAATCATTTGCACGATGACGGCGATCCCCACGAACGCCAGCCCGAGGACCAGGATCAAGGAGCGGATGGCATACTGCTGTCTCATCGAATGCCTCCGGACTTAATGCGTTCGTCGAACCATTCCAATAACGACTGCGAATAGTCCATGGGGAGGATGAAATCATGCAGGACCGAATCCGGGGCATCTGACAGGATCACAGGCTCGGGCTTGACATAACCGGGTACGAACACATAATCGAGTTCACCGGGCTTTACAGGGCGGTACCCCAGTTCAAGGGCGCGCTGCTGCATTACGGCGGTGGAGGTCAGGTTGGCGAGTTCAGTCTCAAGATCGGCATTGGTGCGTTGGGTGGCAATGATCTCAGTCCGCAGGGACTGGATCTCACGCCCGGCGAGCGTTGCACGCGCCGTCACATCGAGATAGAGCGCAGCGATCATCCCCGCGCCGATCAGGAGGAGCAGGAACGCGCCAACCCACTGGCGTTGAATACGCCAGGGGGCTTGTTTGTATGCATGGGTGATTCTGGTTGCCTGTACCTGCATAACGACCTTTACATTTGGGCGATGGTCGGGGCATTCTTTCTGAATGCCGTTACATTTTTTCGGCAATGCGAAGTTTCGCACTGCGCGCTCTCGGATTGTTCCTTATCTCTTCCTCCGAGGGCGTAATTGGTTTCCTGTTTACCTCTTTCAGCGTTGCCTTGCGTTCTTCCTCGTAAATTCTTTCGTAGGGCGGATTGATCAGATCCCTGCTTTGGCTCCGAAAGAATTCCTTGACGATGCGATCCTCCAGCGAGTGGAAGGAGATCACTGCGAGTCTGCCGCCGGACCTCAAACCTGCCACCGCTTGCGGAAGCACAGTCTCTATCGACGACAGTTCGTCGTTCACCGCGATGCGGAGAGCCTGAAATGTTCTGGTGGCGGGGTGAACCCGGTCTCCTCTTCGGGGAGATATGGCTTCGATGACGCCGACCAGTTCGCGGGTGGTGTGAAGCGGTCTCGCCTTGACGATGGCACGGGCGATCCGGCGTGAGTCCCGCTCCTCGCCGTATTGGTAGATCAAGTCAGCCAGTTCCCGTTCCGGCAACTTGTTCACCAGATCGGCGGCGGTCTGTGGGATGCCGGGTCCGAAGCGCATATCAAGCGGGGCATCCTGCATGAAGGAAAAGCCGCGTTCGGGCGTGTCGAACTGCATGGAGGAGGCGCCGAGATCGAGCACGATACCGTCCACTTCATCCCAGCCAAGTTGATCCAGTTGGGCGGCGAGAGATGCATAGGAGGCTTGCGCCAGATGAATGCGACCCTCGTAAGGAGCCAAGGTCTTACGAGCGATCGCCAACGCCTGCGGGTCCACATCCAGACCCAACAGTTGTCCATCTGGCGCACACGCCTCCAAAATGCCGCGGGCATGTCCGCCCGCGCCCAATGTTCCATCAACATAGCGCCCGCCTCGCCTGGGCTGCAACGCGTGTATAATCTCTTTGTAAAGTACAGGTTGGTGCGGTGTATTGTTCATGTCGCATGGAGACGGGAAAATCCCGCCCAGTACGAGGACGAGACAGCCTCGTCCCTACACCGAATTGCTCTTTGAGAGGTTGAGAGTGGCGAAGCGCTGTTCGTTGGCTTCCACATCCTGCAGTTTGTCCATCTGCGTCTTCCATTCGGCAGGAGTCCACACTTCGAAATACTCGCCCTGACCCGCGACCGTGAGTTCGCCGTTCTGCACGCCGAGGAAACCTCGCAGGTTTTGCGGGACGAGGATGCGCCCAACCTTGTCCACTTCGACTGGATAGGCATTCGAGAGGATCAAACGGCGGACCATGCGCGCGGTTGGATCCGCCAGGTTCATGTTATTGAGTTCGTCGTAGACTTGTTTGAAGTATGCATCCGTCATCACCATCAGACATTTGTCGAAGCCCTGGGTGATATAGGCGCCAGCCGCCAGCAAGTCGCGATAACGCGCCGGGATCATCAGGCGCCCTTTATCATCGAGGTTGTGCTGGAACTGACCTAAGAACATTTGTGCTATAATACCTTTTAATGGATGAACGCCGGGAGTTCCGGCGTCCTGCTCGTTTCTACCACTTTCTACCACTTCTTCCCACATTATACGCCTTTTGAGGGAAAAATCAAGTGGGTTTGTCCGATTTCCCCACTCCCTCCAATGTCCTACTTTTTATGACCACTCCGCTCCCATTCACTTTTCTCGAGTCTCCCAACTGGAAGGACTACGCCCTGCTTGACAGCGGCGATGGCTTGAAGCTCGAACGTTTTGGCAAATATATCTTTGTGCGCCCCGAATCGCAGGCGATGTGGAAGCGCACGCTCACATCCGAGTGGAAAAATGCAGACGCGGTCTTCATTCCCACCGGCGAGGAAAGCGGCGGGCATTGGGATTTCAAGAGGAAGATCGAAGAGAAGTGGGAGATGACCTACCCCCCTCTATCCCCTCATTTTCTCGAAAATGGGGGAAGGAAAGGGGGGCTGAGATTCTGGGCAATGACCACACCTGGTCGTCATTTGGGTGTGTTTCCCGAGGTCGCCGCACATTGGGATTGGTTCAGCGGCTTGATCACTCAATCAAAAAGAGAAATCAAAGTTTTGAATTTGTTTGGATATACCGGACTCGCCACGCTCGCCGCCGCAGCCGCCGGAGCCAAAGTGACCCACGTGGACGCCTCGAAAAAATCCGTAAACTGGGCGCGTGAAAACCAGGCTTTATCCAACCTGACAGAGAAACCCGTCCGCTGGATCGTGGATGACGCCTTGAAGTTCGTGCAGCGGGAGGTGCGGCGCGGCGTCAAATACGATGGGATCATCCTCGATCCGCCCAAGTTCGGGCGCGGTCCCAAAGGCGAAGTGTGGGAAGTGTACAAGTCCCTGCCGACGTTGCTCGAAGCGTGTCGTGCGTGCCTGAGTGACGATCCGTTGTTCGTTGTCGTGACGATTTACGCGGTGCGTGCCTCGGCGGTCCATGTGGCGCAGGCAATGGACGATATGATGAAAGGCTTCGGGGGAAAGACTGAAATGGGCGAACTGGTCACGCGCGAGCAAAGCGCGGGGAGGTTGCTGTCACAGGCAGTGTACGCGAGGTGGGAAACGAACCATGGATCATAGACGATTGACCATGGTTTATTGTCGATGGTCTATCGTTTACTTTCCAACTCCTTCAACCACTCCAGCGGACGTTCCCAGCGTACCCGCGGGTGAATGGAAAAGAACTGATCGGGTCTGTCCCATTTCGGTCCCGGTGGACCGGACTCATCCTTCAAAATACTTTTCACACCCCACAAGCCTTTATATTCCACCCATTTGATTTCATCAGACAGCAGAATCTGTTTCCACTCGCGCGAGGGCGGGTGTGTCACTTGGCGGTCGGACATGACCCGCTTGAGGTAACTTGTGGATTTGCCGACCTCTTCGTGTTCATGATCGCCATCGACTCCAATGCGGACGCCGTCGCCGGTGGCGATCTCCATCGGCAGGTTGACCACGTAATGATCCTTTTCGTCGCGCAGGTTGGCGAACGTTTCCTCGGTCAGCGCGGTGGCGGGGTGCGTAGTCAGCTCATGGAGGGCGATCTGGCGGGCGCGCTGGCTGGGGTTGAAGAGCAGGAATAGAAACCGGAGCAGGCCATCGGTCCAGTAAAGGAAGCGTTGGACGAATCCCTCATTGAAGAGATGATGAATGCGGATGACCTCCGGTTTGCTGTAATTGGCATGCGATCCCAAGGCGGCGTAGACGATCGGATGCGTGGTCTCGTTCCCGTTCTCATCCTTGACGCGGCGGACGTCCCCCCATAATTCCATCGCGCCGGAGCCATGCTGGGAAAACAACATGGCATAGGGGACATCGTTCTTCAGATAGACAGCGACCATCTCCCAATCGCCCTCGTGATGGTTGACGCCGTTCGCGCCGAGCCGCCAATCGTTGAAGGCATAGAAGTAATGATATTGCAGGATCGTCCAGTGATTGCGGTCTTCATCCTGCTCGCGCACCACGCGCCCGTAATATACGGGCTGACGTTCCCCCTCAGTCATCTCGGCGTATTGGAAATAGGATTTGCGCGCCACGGTCTCGGTCGCGTTGGAGATCACATCCAGCATCAGGCCCGGCGCTTCGGGGACGATATGGTCGAAGATGAACTTCATCGTGCGGACAAAAATATAGAACAGCGCGACCAGATAGATCGGGAACAGGACGAGATATTCCACCTCCAGGCTGATGTACGGATGCGGACGGAGGAAGAACCAGATGGGAGCAACACCCATTGCAAGGAAGAACAGGGCGGCGAACGCGGCGGGGAAGATCCGCAGGCGGATCGGCGATGCCTGGATGAAGATGATGAATGCGGCGATCAATGCAAGCACAAGAGCAATAACGACCCCCAACCAGCCGGAGGTGAACCAGCCTGTCACTGCCGCAACAGCGGAAAGGACGCCCCACCAGATCCAGATATCGGAATCGATCAACGGGTCGTTGACGAAGCGCAGAAAGTACTCCCCGCTTTGCAGTTTTCCGAGGCGCGTCCGGACCGGATCGCTGAGATGCATCAACAATTCCACCGCGCCCTGCGGTCCGCCCGGCAGGAGGTAACACCGGTCGAGATAAGGCTCGACCGCCATCGGAAAGAACCGTTCGCTTTTGGCGAAGCGCAGCACCGGCTCGTATTTTTTCAGCAAATCCCTGTCATCCATCGTTTGGATTATATAACGAACGAAAAGGCGGAGGGTTGTAGCGGATATTTCCATCCCTGCTCATTAATCCCCCCTAACTTTTTCCTAGACAAAACGATTTGGGCATGGGAAAATTCCCACCCAAGTAAAATTGCTACAAGGAGTATGGTTCATGAGCCCCGATAAGAAGAGTAAACGCCAGGAACGACGTGAGAAAATGAAACAACAGGAAAAGAGAGGCCGGTTCGTTACGCTGGGCCTGATCACATTGGGAGCGGCACTGCTGGTATTCGCATTCGTTTACCCATCCCTCAAACCGATCGCAGAAGTGGTCACTGTGAGCCCGGGCGAACATTACAACCCCATCGACAACGCCATGGGCGACCCGAATGCCCCGATCAAGATCGAGGAATTTTCAGACTTTCAATGCCCGTTCTGTGAACGCTTCCATGAGCAGACCGAACCCTTGCTGGTCGATTACTATGTGAAGACCGGCAAAGTGCAGTTCTACTATCGTTCGATGGGCAACTGGGTCAGCCGGAATATCGGCGGCGCCAGGACCGAATCACAGGATGCCGCCGCGGCGGCATATTGTGCGGGCGACCAGGGCAAGTTCTGGGAAATGCACGCCCATCTGTTCGCGAACGTCCTGGGCGAGGATGTCGGTTCGTTCACCGACCGCCGCCTCGAAGCCATCGCCGAAGCGGCAGGCTTAAACATGGACGAGTTCAGGAGCTGCTACGACAGCGGTAAATTCAAGGACCGCGTCCAGCAGGATTTTCAGGATGGCACCGCGGCTGGTGTGACCGGCACGCCCAGTTTCCTCATCACCTACACGGTCAACGGTGAGACAAAGACCAAGTTGATCGAAGGCGCACAACCGTTCAGCGCCTTCCAGGTGGAACTGGAAGCCATACTTGCCGAACTGGGTCAGCAATAGCCCGACGTTATCAAAAAAGGACGCGGATGCCCGTGTCCTTTTTTGATTCCGACAAGTGTATAATGAATGATGAATTCGTTCTCCTTTCACAGAGGAATTATGACGAAACACCGCTTCGTTCTCACCCTGAACTGCTTCCTCTTGATCAGCCTGCTCCTCACCTCCTGCGCAGGCGCTCCGCAACTCCCCCTCCTGACCCCTCCAACCCCGACGGTCGAATCGCTGCCAGCTGTACAGCAGGCAGCCCCGCCCGCGCTGATCGAGACCGACCCGCCGCTGAATACTGTCATCGGGCATCTCTCACCGATCACATTCTATTTCAATCAGGCGATGAACAAGTCCTCCGTCGAATCCGCCTTCAGCGGACTCCCCGCCGGGACATTCACCTGGAACGATGACGCGACGCTGGTCTTCGCCACCAGCGAGTCCTATCCACCGAATGCGAAGTTAAAGATCGCCATCGCAAACTCCATCCAATCGGCAGGCGGATTTGGCATCACGGAACCGATCGAAATCTCCTTTACGGTTGCCGATTATCTGCGCGCCACGAACCTGTTGCCCAAAGCCAACGCAACGGATGTGGATGTGGAAGCCGCGGTCGCGGTCTCGTTCAACCAGCCGGTTGTGCCGCTCGGCGCGGACGCGTCCGCGTTGCCGCCCGCGTTCAACATCCAACCGTCGGTCTCAGGGGAGGGCGAATGGGTCAATACCAGCACCTATGTTTATTATCCCGATCCGCCCATGGTGGGGGGAACGGAATACACCATCAGCATGAACCAGGACCTGAAAACGGTGACAGGCGTCGGCCTGGATGGAAGCGTGGCGAATGCATGGAAGTTCGTCACAGCGCGTCCGCGCGTCGTCTCGTTGACACCGTCCACGGAGAGCCCCATCCCACTGGACCCGAAGATCACGCTGACGTTCAACCAGCCGATGGACGAGCAGAGCGTGGAAGGGAATTTTCTGATCAGCGGGACCGAAGGCACACTGAACGGGACGTTCACATGGAACGAGAACGATACGGAGTTGACGTTCGTCCCTGACGGGTTGCTGGCGCGCAATGTTGGTTACATCCTGAACCTGGGCGCCGATGCACGCTCGCGCGGCGGCATGACATTGGGTTCGGATTATGGCGCGGTGTTGAGGACGTTCGACAATTTTGCCGTAACCGCCACCGAACCGGATTCCTGGAGGATCGTTTTTACGTTCAGCGCGCCGGTAGCAAAGGAAGATTACGCCGATTTCATCAGCATCACACCTGCGGTTGAGAATCTCGATATAACTGCATCTGACGATGGTTCTCAGCTTTTCGTGGTCGGGAGTTATATGCCGGGCACGGAGTATGCGATCGAACTGTCCGGGGAACTCAGCGATCAGTGGGGACAGGCGTTGGGCGAACCGTTTGTCGTGAATTACAGTGCGCCGCCCGTGCCCGCCAGCCTGAGCGTCATGTTGTCCGGTTCGAACACGATCTTCGTCCGCCCGGATGAGCCGGTGTTATATGCGAACGCCATCAATGTTCAAAACGCGGATACGGTCGTTTCATCTTTGTCCCTGCAGGATTTCTTCACGCTGCAAGGCTCCTACGAACTTCAACAGTCCTATGCACCGACCGCACCGTCCACGTTCGCCCAGACATTCGATCTACCGTCCAACCAATCCACGGAGGTAAAACTGCGCCTGGCGCAGACGAACAACCAGCTTCTGCCGGGTTTGTATTACGTCAGTGTGTCATCACCGCAGTCGGTGAACGCCGCGAAAAATATTTATTTCGTTGCTTCGAGCCAGGTCAACCTCACATTCAAACTTGGCGCAACGGAGGCCTTGGTCTGGGCGGTTGACCTGCCATCACAGACCCCGATCGCCGATGCACCCATTGCCATTTACGATGACGCGGGGAACATCCTCGGTTCAGGCACAACCGATGAAAACGGATTGTGGCAGGGCGGGGTCGGTGAGCGGGATGGTCAGGTCTTCGCGATGTTGGGCGCGCCCGGCGACCAGAACTTTTCTCTCGCGGTCAGCAACTGGAGCATGGGTCTCGACGCCTGGGATTTCGGTTATTCCCAGCGCGTACAACCTCCGCACCCGGAAATTTACATGTACACAGACCGCCCCATCTACCGCCCGGGGCAGACCGTCTTCTTCCGCGGCATCGTCCGGCAGGCGTTCAACGGTCGTTATGAACTGCCCACGATCGGCACCGTGCCCATCGTTTTGAACGATGCCAACGGCGTACAACTCTCGATCATCAGTCCGCAGCTTTCCCCCTACGGCACGTTCAACGGTCAATTCGAACTCTCGCAGGATGCGGTGCCCGGTTATTACACCTTCTCGAACAGCAACCTTGAGTTCTATCTATCGTTCCAGGTGGCTGAATACCGCAAGCCGGAGATCGAGCTCAACGTCACCTTCCCCTCCGAAGCGATCAAACTCGGCGACCAGGCACGGGCGAACGCCTCGGCGCGTTATTTCTTCGACGCGCCCGCCGGGAATGTGGATGTCAAATGGTCGTTGTACACCAAGCCTGATTTCTTTTATCTGCCGGATTTTCAGACGGGGTTGATCGATACGGAATTCCTGGATGCGTTCCGCTTCCCGGCTGGATTCGGCTCCGATTACTTTGGCAAATTCATCGGGGAAGGCACGGCTCAGACGACCCCTGAGGGGACTCTGTCCATCAGCCTGCCAGCCATCCCTGAGTCTGATTCGGGGCAGACCCTCACGCTGGAGGTGACCGCCACGGACGAGACCGGACTGCCCGTCAGCGCGCGCACCGAACTGCGCGTCCATCCCGCTGATTTCTACATTGGCATCCATCCCGATCAATGGTTCGGCACCGCCGATAAAGCCATTGGCTTTGATGTTCAAACTGTGGATTGGGAAAAGGAGCCCTCCGGGAACAGGATGCTGGTGGCGGAATTCAAAAAGGTCCGTTGGGAAAAAGAGACCGATCAATCCGGATACCCGACCTATACGCCAGTGTATACATCTGTCAGCAGCAGCAACTTCGCCACGGGAGATGACGGGAGAGCGCGGCTTTCGTTCGTCCCGCCGACCACCGGGACGTTCATGCTGGATGTCAGCGGAGGCGGCGCGCATACCCAGGCGTTGATCTGGGTCGGCGGACCGGAAACAGCCGCATGGCCCGACCTGCCGAATCAACGGCTCAAACTTACTGCAAACCAGGAAATCTACAAGGCAGGCGATACCGCGAAGGTCTTCATCCCGAATCCGTTCCCGACGAATTCGCTGGCGCTCGTCAGTGTGGAACGCGGACTGGTCTCCAGGGCGGAAGTGATCACGCTGCGCGGCAGCGGCAGGGAATACGAATTACCCATCACCGATGAGGACGCGCCGAACGTGTATCTGAGCGTCATTGTGCTGGGGCAGGGCAACGATTTCAGGCAGGGACTTGTGAACATTCCGGTCGCGCCGGAGGCACAGGAATTGAACGTGCAGGTCATTTCGAATCCAACGGAGGCGGGGCCGCGCGATAACGTCACGTTCGATGTATTGGTCACGGACAATAACGGTCAACCCGTGCAGGGAGAATTCTCGTTATCGGTTGTGGATAAAGCCGTGCTGGCGCTGGCAGACCCGAATGTGGAGGATATCCTGCCTGCGTTCTATGGCAACCAGCCGCTTGGGATTCAGACCGGTCTTTCGCTCTCCGCTTATAGCGGTCGCAGTCTGCTGCAGCCGGGCGGACTCGGCGGCGGTGGAGGCGAGGCGCCGCTCGTGGTGCGCGAAGAATTCCCCGATACCGCCTATTGGAATCCATCGCTCATCACAAATTCCGAGGGGCGCGGGCAGGTGGCGATGACCCTGCCCGATTCGCTCACCACCTGGAAAGTGGATGTGCGCGGACTCACCGCGGATACGAAAGTCGGGCAGGCGGAGACGGAGATCGTTGCCACAAAACCGTTGTTGATCCGCCCGGTCACGCCACGGTTCCTCGTCAGCGGCGATCACGTGCTGATGGCGGCGGTCGTCAACAACAACACCACAAACAATTTGAACGTGGCGGTCAACCTCCAGAGCGATGGGTTCGTCCTCGACAAACCCGAAGCCGCCACACGGAACTTTGACATCTCACCCAACTCACAGGCGCGCGTCGAATGGTGGGGCACGGCAGGCATGGCGGAATCCGCCGACCTGGTCTTTTCGGTCACGACCGGCGGAACGCCATCCCTGCAGGATGCGGCGCGTCCGGTTTGGGGCAGGCTGCCGATCCTGCAATATACGGCTCCGCAGGCATTCGTCACGGGCGGCGCGCTGCGCGGCGCGGCTTCACAGCAGGAGGTCATTTCGTTACCGCGCACGTTCCTGCCCACGGGCGGAGGTTTGGATCTGGAATTAAGCCCCTCGCTGGCTGGCAGTTTGCTGTCCGCGTTGGAGGCGATGCGCGTCCCCAGTGAGACGTCGAGCGCGGAGACCATCCTGTCCTACATCCTGCCGAATCTCGAAGTCTATACCGCGCTCAACAATGCCGGCGCGGGCGATCCCGCCCTGACGGAGCGCGTCACGACCAATCTCAACTCCAGTGTCAGCCGGCTGTTGTATCTGCAAAATGCCGATGGCGGCTGGAGCTGGTGGCGCACTTCCCCGCTTTTGGAATTGAGCGAGGAGAGCAAATCGGACCCGTACATTTCCGCTTATGTGTTCTTCGGCTTGCAGCGTGCCCGCGCGGCGGGCGCCTCCGTCAGCGACGATGTGTTGAGCCGTGCTGCCACGTATTTACAGCAAGCCCAGCCCGGGATCGATGAGAATACAAAAGCCGAAATCTTCGACACCGCCGCATTCATCCAATTCGCCTTGAGCAGCGCCGGGCTTGGAGATGCGAACGTTGCCGACCGCTTATACAATTTTCGTGACCACCTGAGCCCGTCCGGCAGGGCGTGGCTTGCTTACACGATCAACAAACTGAACCCGGCAGATACCCGCGTTCACGACCTGATCTCGAATCTCGAAGCGCTTGCGATCCTCACATCATCCAGCGCGCACTGGGAAACACCCGAAGAAGACATCTTCACGCGCGGTTCCACGATCTACACCACTTCCGTTGTTGTGTACGTGCTTTCCCAACTCGATCCCGCCAACCAGGTCCTGCTCAATGCCGTGCGGTATCTCGCCGCGCATCGTTCCGCCAGCGGTTTGTGGAATATCGGTCATGATAACGCCTGGGCGATCCTGGCGCTCAATGCCGCGATGGTGGGCATTGGCGACCTGCGCGCCGATTATGCCTTCAACGCCACCCTCAACGGCGGTCCGCTCACCAGCGGCGATATCGCCGGTGCGCAGATCACGCCTCTCACCACCACCGTCCCGCTCGAATTCCTCTCCGCTGAATCGCCCAACCTCCTCACCATCAACCGTGAAGATGGACTTGGTCGCCTGTATTACAACGTCGTCCTGCGACTCAACCGTCCCGTGCAGGATGTCCAACCCCTGAACGAAGGGATGCGGATCGATCGGGTCTTCTGCACCTCGACCTTGCGCAGAGCAGTGGAGACAAAAGACTGCACGCCTCTCGACTCCGTTCAACTTGCCTCCGATCAACCGGTCACTGCCCGGCTGACGCTTGTCCTGCCCCACGACTCGTACTACGTCATGGTCGAGGACCACATCCCCGCGGGCATGGAAGTATTGAACCGCAATCTCAAGACCAGCCAGCTTGGCATCGACTCAACCGCGGTACAGGTCCAGTTCAATGACAGGGATCCGTTCGCGGAAGGTTGGGGCTGGTGGCTGTTCAACGATCCGCAGATCCGCGATGAGGGCATCCTGTTCTCCGCAGATTTCCTCCCCGCCGGCACTTACGTGTTGACCTATACGCTGGTGCCGTTGCAGGCCGGTGAGTTCCGCGTGCTCCCCGCCCATGCCTGGCAGGCATTCTTCCCCGAGGTGCAGGGCACCAGCGCGGGAGCGGTGTTCGAGATCAAACCGTAACCAGATTTCAGCCACGGATTATTGAATTCTCATGGACCGGAATCAGGGATTCATCCGTGGCTGTTTTTTATTTCCTCCATCCAAAGGCAGGTCATTATGAATAATCAGGAACAATTCAAAAATCTCTTTTTGGAAAAACTCAACGGTCTCACCAAACGCGAACAGGAAATGATCCGTCGCATCATTCAACGTTCGCATGTCACCCGCAATACGAACCGGGAGTTCGATGAACAGCTCACGTTCGGTCAGCGGCTCGCAGATCGCGTTGCATCCTTCGGCGGCTCATGGACCTTCATCATGATCTTCGCCTCCATTTTATTGTCGTGGGTAATTCTTAATTCCTTTATCCTGGCAAGATACAACAAGACGTTCGATCCCTATCCCTATATTTTGCTCAACCTGTTCCTGTCCATGCTTGCATCGATCCAGGCACCCATTATCATGATGTCACAGAACCGCCAGGCGGCAAAGGACCGGCTCGATGCCGCGCACGATTACGAGATCAACCTGAAAGCCGAACTGGAGATCGCCAGCCTGCACGCCAAAATGGACGAACTGCGCGAAAAGCAATGGTCGGAACTGGTTGCCATGCAGCAGGAGCAGATCATCCTTTTGACGAAACTGCTTGAAAAGAAAAATGCCGGATAGGAAGGTTGTTACTTCAACCCGTAAAGCACTTCCAGAAATCCCCCGCCCAGGTTGTCGAATGCAGCCGGCGCGACGATCTCGAACAGACCCAGCCCGGCAAATCCCAGACCGATCACGATCAATATCACACCCGGCAGCAGACGCGACGTAAAGAAGTTCAATAATACGATCCAGCGGGTGCCCTGCTTTTGTTCCTCATACCCCGCGATGGCAATGACTGCCTGCATTAAACAATAGATCCCTAAAGTCAACGACACGGTCCCGGGGCGGCGGACAAAATGCAGGAACAGGTCGCGGCCCGTATCGAAATACGCCAGAAATGAAATCCCGATAAGGAATACACCGACAATCATGAACTGTACGCCCTGGGCATAAGCCGCAATACCCAGGTAGGTTTCATCATATCGTCTTCGCCCCAGCACGATGCGGCGCGTGATCGCCGCTTCCATCCCGATCAAAAAAGCGGCGATCCCGAATAGGGATATGCCGCCGTAGGTCAGAATGGGCATGGAAAGTTTTTCCCCCGCAAAGGCGAGCAGGAGTCCGATCCCAAAGACAACAAGCTGGGACTTCGTCCACGCATTCATACGATCTACCTGATCATCCCCCACATCGTCAAACCGCCAAAGACGAACAATACCACTGCCGCGCCCACAATCACCTCACGCGATGAACGCCTGTCCACCAGGTGAAGCATGGGCTGGATGCCTTCGATCGCCCAGAGCGGACTTGCAAACCAGGCGAACATCAAGCCGCCCAAAAGACCGCCCACATGTCCCCAATTGTCAATGCCGGGCAGTGAGCCGACCAAAAACAAGTTGATCACAATGATGAAGATCACATTCCCAATCGCGCTTCTGAACCTGCCCGCAAGCAGTTTGCGGTTCTGAAACAGGAACACCGCCTCCGCGCCGATCAATCCAAAGATGGCGGTCGACGCTCCGACGGAATATCCATCCGAGAATAAAAATGAGGTTACATTCCCCGTAAAGGCGCCAAGCACATACAGCAGAAGGAATCTTCCACGTCCAAAATATCGTTCGAGCCCGATACCGAACACATACAGCGCATACATGTTAAATGCGATATGCGGGATGGAGCCATGCAGTAATGCAGGCGTCAGCAACCTCCAGAGCTGACCCGCCCGGATGAATTCATTGATGCGCGCGCCGAACAACTCCAGCCAGTCGATATTCGAATACACAGACGGGCGGCCAAGCACAGCAACGCTCCCGATCTGCAAAAGATAAACGAAGACCGTCACGCCGATGATCGAGTACGTCACATAGGGGGCTGCATCCGGCAGATTTACGCGCACAGGCTGGGCAGGCGGAACAGGTTGAGGGTCGAACTGACCCGGATCATTCGAAGGGTCGGAAGCAGGATATTGGTTCACAAGGATACCTTTCTCGGATTCACGCGGTGATGTTCCGCTTCGATGATCGCCCGGATTGTGTCCACCGTTTCATCCAGGTGAAAATCGCGGTTGACGATCACATAATCAAAAGCCTCCACGCGCTTCAACTCCTTGCGCGCAGTCGCAATGCGGATGGCGAGAGAGTCGGCGGTCTCGGTCTTGCGCGTCTCTAGGCGATGCACCAATTCCTCCTCGCTCTCGGTCGTGATGAAGATCATCAATGCTTCGGGCGCCATCCTGCGCACCGTTTCAGCGCCCTGCACGTCAATGCGCATGACAACATCCTTGCCGGAGGTGAGCGCCTCGCGCACCTGCTGCTTCGGGATGCCCTTGTAATCGCCGTATACGATCGCATGTTCGATCAACTCGTCCTCATCGATCATGCGCGCGAACTCCTCCTTCGACACAAAGAAATAATCCCTGCCATGCATCTCATTGGCGCGCTTCGGACGCGTGGTGGCGGTCACAACAAAATGAAACGGCAGTCCGCGCTCCTTCATGCGCTGCATCACGGTATCCTTGCCCGCGCCCGAAGGACCCGAGATCACGATCAGCAGCGGTTGTGGATGATGGACATTGAATTCTGAATCGGTGGAAGATGGGGGCATGGACGGAATTTTACCAGAGGGATTTGTTTCTCTCACACATCAATCTCATGGGTCTCTGGGAATCGCCGTGA
>DIDP01000088.1 GCA_002418205.1 Anaerolineales bacterium UBA5797
CTCATTTTTGGCGAAGGTATTGGGTTTATCTCAGCATTTAGTCGCACAGTCCTCGCAACTCGATCAGCATATTGCGCGTGAGGGGTGCACCGGTGATGGCGGAGCCGCCCGCCATTTTCGCCAGGTCGCGAAAGGGTTGGGGCAGTGTTTCCTTGGGCAATGGGCGGAGTTGTTCGAGGGTTGCTTCTGTCAGGTTTCCGTTCAGGATTTCCACGAGCATCCTGCCAAGCACTGCGGTTTCCGTCTCGGTCAGGGATCGAGTGATGGTAACCATAATTACCTCCTTTGCACGTGAAGTATATCATGGCGGGACATTGCCGCCTGGGAGAAGCGCGGTTACTGGGTCAAAGCGGACCGCTTCCGCATGGATTGGATGTGGACCGGTCAGTACGCCGAGAAGATGAAGACCGCCGTGCTGAACAACGAGTGGGGGACCATTGCACAGCTCATGCCGCAGATCGCCATGAAGTTCAGCAAGATACAGGTCAGTGACAATCACCGGCTGGGCAAGCCGTGGGCCGGGGCGTTTGGAAGGCTTACCCTGAGCGCGTCGAAGGGTTGAAGGGCGAAGGATGAAGGAGGGGCAATTGGTAAACAGGCTCAAGCTACCGTCATCGACGGCGTCCTGCGGGCAAACTTTTCGTTGAGGACTGTGTAGGCGGCGCGCTAGCATCGCCGGTTTAGTGGGAACGCAATGACTTTCTCCATCATAATGCATCTTATCCTTCGGTAATCAGTGACCAATTATGCAGATATTTTTGACCATTTGCTATAACCTTTGCGCGTGAAACTACTATACGCGTCTCGTACCTCTTGATAAAGGGGGTTAACTTCTTGGATGGGATGATCCATGCCGAAGGCGGAAATCGAGGATCGGTTATCTTGCCTTCAAAACTCACTAATGCATAGAAATGACGGGTATCTTCAAATTGGTGAATATTATCTGCGGGCCAGTCATAGGCTTTTGCCAGCCCTTTTACATCCACTGTTGAAATTGTCTTGTTCTCATTTGCTACCAGAATGTCAACAGCCTTCTTGTTCCCAAGCGTTAGCGCTGCATCTGCGCCCAGGCGATGGAGCATTGAGAGCACATAAAACTCTGCAGCAAGATTTGTGTTGTACCTTGTCATTATTCACCTCTGAACGCCTTAACCATTACGGACGGCGTCAACTCCCATGCAACGAAATGAAGTGAGTACATCATTCACTATTATCATCCAAAATTTCAGGGATATAGACTTTCTTCAGGGGCAACAACCCTTTATAGCGTGAATCGAATTCTTCGTAATGATCCAAAATCAAGTCCACCAGTTCTTCGCCGTCGATCAGGCGCAGATTGCTTTTGCTTGCCGCAAAGTTGGCAGCCTGTTTTGTGAAATTTCCCAATGTGACGAACAAGCCGAATTCATCCGCGGCGATTTTTCCATACAGCGAGGAGACGGTTGGGTCTCCGATACTGCCATCGTTGCTCTTGACCTGCACCTTGATGATCGGAGGCCCAAATCCCAATTCGTCTTTATGGGCGATAATATCGATGCCTCCATCGGGTCCCTCGGGCGATACCCGTGTACGATAGCCCATTCTTTCCAGTAGGTGACCGATGAAGTGAGCGAATGGATGACCCTTGAGTTGCTGGGAAAGCCGCTTGAGAATATAGTCTCGTGTATTTTGTTCGATATCGGCAACGACGTAGGCAACGGTTTCGTCCTCGATTTCGGGCTCTACTGTCTTGATTTCGCCTTCAAGAGCCGCAAGGAATTCATCTGCATAAGTTTTCACCTGAAAGAAACTCATTGCCGAGCCGATTTCATAGAGCGCGCCCTGCGTGAAGGAGGTTCGTGGCAGGGATTTCATCCATTTGACGGGTCGAATATTTGGATAGCCCCCACCCAATGACGGACTATATTTATAATCACCTTCCACAACCCCGAAATGGATTTGGCGGTCGCTTTTCCCAGGGAAAACCACTACATCACCCACTTGCAACTCATGAATAAAGCGGAACAACTGACCGGCTGCAACAGGAACTGCCCCGGGTTTGGTTTCCGGATATGCCTCAACCATTTTCGCTTTGAAGCTCTCTCGATCTCCTTTGATACTCGATAGATCTCCCAGTTTATCCCAGCCAAGAGCGATGACATTCTTCTTCAAGAAAGGGAAACGACCACTCTGAGAAGATGATCTGATGCGTTTCGGGTCCCACTGTTTTCAAATCCAGTGCATCGCCCCAAATGATGTTTTTTGCAGGATGAACCGAATCGCCTTCCGTACTTCGTCTTTGGCTTTTTTCTTGAAAAGCGCAGTATAGCGTTCATCTGCGATTTCAAACAGCTGCATGCGGCAGGCGATGACGTTATCTTCAAGAATGTCAATGCCATAGAGGGATGAAATTGCAGAAACAAGGTTGCGCTCGAAATCCAACTGACTGCGGCGATATTTCTTTTCCACCACACCCAGTCTTCGGCGCAAGATTTTGGTCAGGAAGTTGCCTGTCCCACAGGCGGGTTCAAGGAAGCGCGAGTCAATCCTCTCGGTTTCCTGCTTCACCAGATCGAGCATGGCGTTCACCTCACGCTCACTGGTGAATACTTCGCCATGATCGGCAACGCGCTGTTTCGAGACGACTTGTTTATTCATTGATTCTGAATCCAACTTGTATACGCCCTTATACGGCATACCGTTTCATCGCTGTTAAATTTTAGCACACCCAATCTTTCTATGTAGAAAACGAATACGTTACAAAGTCCCTACAATTGCATCCCACACAACTGATACATATTCAGTTCCTTTCAACTCTCCCAATCTCCCAAAACAACCGGGTCGTTTGCTCGAATCGACGGGGTACAACGCGGCAAACGACGGGGTCGTTTCACCTAAACCTCGGCGTGGTTTGCCCCAAAGCACCGGGGCGTTTTGGTTAAACGACGGGGTCGAATCCGAGCCCCTGCAAACTGTTTGCAAGGTGCTCTGGCAGGGATGACAATCGAATAACACAAAAGAGCACCGCCCGCTGGATTTCAACGGGCGGTGTGTTTTTTATTTCATGGAATTGCCGGTCACTTTTCGACCGCCTGCAGTTTGGTCAGGTGCAGTTCGGTGTTCTCGAGCAGTTCGATCATCAACTCGCGGATGTGCTTGTTGAGGAAGTGATGCTCGAGCGTGGAGAGCGGCAGGAAGCGCGCCCCGGCGACCACATGGATGCAGCTTGACGAGCCGCACAGGCAGATGAACGGCGCGTCCATCTCCCATTCGGTGGCGGGGTAGAAGAAGGAAAGCTCCTCGCCCTTTTCGATGTCCTTGCAGGCGTACATGAGCAGGTGCTCGGTATCGAGGATCACGTTCGGGTCGCACGAGTGGTTCAACGCCGCCAGCTTGCCCACGTCCGTGTGTTTGTCGCGGTCGATCTGCACGGTGAAGCGGTTGGCTTTCCCGACCACCTTCTCGGTGGGGATCTCACAAATGACCTCACCTTTTTTATATGACTGCTTTGTGATCAGACTTCTAAATTTATTTTCTGTTTTGATGGTGAGCGTATCCATTGCCGACATGCCTATTTTCCTTTCGTTGTATTATGGATAAACTTTGTATTAGTATAACGATAATGAATACAAATTCAAGTGGGAAATGGGTCATCCATGAAACTTTAAGGTTATGAGTCAACGAGGTCGATCCAGATATTTGTCTTTGAACCGCGCAGAGCGCAAAGACCGCGAAGGTTGATCGGTCTTTTTTTGCGTGCTTTACATGACTTGTTTTCTGGACGCGGACACCTACGAACACATTGAACTGGGAGATTGCTTCGCATGCTCCTTCCACTTCACTTCGTTCAGCCTCAGGACAAGGCTCGCAATGACATGGAGACGGTGGCTTTCGTTGAACCGCAAAGAGCGCGAAGAGCGCGAAGGTTTAATGGTTTTTTCTTTGCGTGCCTGGCGTGCTTTACTTGACTTCTTTTATGTCGGGAGATTGCTTCGCATGCTCCTTCCACTTCACTTCGTTCAGCCTCGGACAAGGCTCGCAATGACATGGAGGCGGGGAGGCTACCTGTTTTTCAATGAAAGGATCAAACGCCCATACAGCAAACGCAGGCGCAGGTGTCTCCACGTCTGCAGGGCGAGTTTTATTTCGTTCCGGTTGAGCTGGGTCTGCCTGAACAACGCCGCGTGATAGGTGTTCGTCAGCAGGCGCACATCCCGTTGGGCGAGGGCGAACATCCTTCTGCGTAACGGTCCTGTTTTGAAGCCGTCGAACGCCGCGTTCAACTTGGACATGAATTCATGGACCGTCTCGGCGCGTGTGCGTTCGCCCGCCAGCGGGCGTCCCAACCGGTAGAGCCTGCGGTAGATCCGCTCGATGGCGAGGGCTGGCGCAAGCCGCAGGTAAACCCAGCGCTCGATGAAGGTGTAGTACAGGACGATCAGCAGGAACGCCCCGAGCAGCGGCAGACCCCAGACCGAGATCCGTTCGACCCGGAAGCGGGTCAATAGATTCGAAGCAGTGGGATCGTCCGCCTGGACGGCGGGCAGGGAAGCCTCCGTCGCGGCGCGTTCGATCTCCGGCAGGGAGGCGGTCGGCTCGAACTCGATCCAGCCGATCTCGGGGAAGTAGACCTCCGCCCACGAGTGGGCGTTCAATTCACGGACGATATAGCGGGCGCTCAGCGAGTCATACGTGCCGGGCGAATAACCGGAGACGAACCGGGCGGGAATGCCGTTCAGGCGCGCCAGCACCACCATGGCGGTGGCGTAGTAATCGCAATAGCCGCGCTTGAGTTCGAAGAGGAAGTAATCCGCCACATCCCGGTCGGTCGGCGGCGCGGGGATCTCGAGGTCGTATGCATAGTTTTCGCGCAGGTACGTTTCGATGGCTTTTGCCCGGTCGTAGGGGTTCGTTTGGCCGCGGGTGATCTCCAGCGCAAGCCCGCCCACGCGTTCCGGCACCGACGCGGGGATTTCAAGATAGCGTTCGGCGATCTCCTCGGGATACTCCGTCGAGGCGAGGCGCAATGCTTCGATGGTCACGTTCGGCACGAAAGATTCGGCGCGGTAGGAGGTCGCATCGCTCACGGCGTGGAACATGTCCGCCTGGAGCAGGGCGGGTTGATCGGCGAACAGGCTGGAGGGCGGTCTGAGGCGCCATTCCACCGTGAGAGGCACATCGGCGCTGAAGAGCATCCCGCTCCAGAAGAGCCTGCCCTCCGGTTGGATCAGGTCCACATCCAGATGGAGCGGCTTGTAGCCTTCGAGCAGTCCGGGGATCAGGGGCGTATCCGCGGGGATGCCCTGCGGCGGGGCGGGGCCCGTCACCCAGCCCGCGCCCACGTAGCGGTCGTAGACTACGCCCCGCCAGTAGTAACGCGGCGCATCCACTGTGACGAACGGGTTGCCGGACGAGGGCAGTTCGCCGGTGCGGATCGTCATGACGATCTTCTGCGAGTGGGCGTAGCCTTCGGTGAGCAGGTGTTCGCGCGGCAGAGACGGCTTCGGCGTGACGGCGGGCTGGACCGCCCTCGGTTCCTCCTGGACGCCGAGCATTTCCGCCACTTCGTTCTTCGACGAGCGCTCGCGCAGGTACTCCCTGATCTGCCGCCACGAGATGGAGGGCGTGATCAAGGCGACCGCGCCGATGGCGATGGTCAGGAACAGCACCGCCTGGGCAGAGTCGTAGCGGATGCTGTCCGAATAGTCCACGCGCTGTTTCTGCCACTGCTGGGTGTGCGTCCGGTAGTTCCAGATGCCCATCAACAACAGCAACAGCACCACCATCATCCACAGGCTTTCGACCCTGTATTCGCTGTAGGAGGCGACCGCCGCCAGCAAAAGCATCGGCGGCATCAGCGCCGCGACCGCATTGCGCCTGGCGGAGAACCAGCCCGTCCACGCCGCGACCAGCCACAGGATCAATACCCAGACCATGTTGCGGATCAGGGCATCGTTCACCCGGACGTTCCCCTGCACGCCGATCAGCCAGGTCTGGGAGCGCGCCAGCAGAGCCGACGAAAAATTGACGATGACCTCCCAGGCTTCCAGTATGGCGCTCGTATCGATGCCCGTTCCAAAGCGCACCGCCGGGACGATCTGCGGGAGGACGGACAGGACCGCGCGTGCGAGATCGAGCAGGGGCGAGGCAAGCCGCGCCCCGAAGACCCAGACGCCGAGGACGCCCAGCGCAGCGATCCCGACCGAAGCCTGGATCCCGTTTAATCCGCCCTTGTTCGATCCGAACCCGATCAGCGCGGCGATGAGGCAGACCCAGAAGAACGATTGCGAATCCGCCTCGCGCAGGGAGGCGGCAATACCGTAGGTGAACGCCTGGAGCGCAAGCACGACGACCAGATAACCCAGCTCGTCGGTGGTGAAGAAGCGCATCCGGCGGCGGCCGATCATCCCAGCCTCCGCCAGTCTGCCACCGGTCTGTGCACGGCGACCGCCTTGCCGGTGCCGGTGACGCGCCATTCCCATTCGCCTTGTGTCCCCGGTCTGGCTTGCCGGGTATCCAGCATCTCCTTTGGGATGACGTTACACGGCAGACCGATCGAGCGCAGTGTTCCCTCGAGCGCCTCCGTGCCGGCATCCCCGCCGAAGGTCCTCGGGTCGAATACGAAGACGCTCGGCATGACGCCCCGCCAGAGCAACGGCAGGAGCGCTTCCACCCAGGCCGGGTCCGGGTCCGCGGTGACGAGCAGGAGACTGCTGTTCGAGCCGAGCGATGGACCGATGCGCCCGAGATACTCCCGCAAGCCCAGCGCGGCAGGGGAGGCGACCGCCAGCGCCTTCAACAGGGAGCGCTGCTGGTATTCGTTGCGGCGCGGGACGATCCACGCCGGTTCGCCGCCGTTGACCGTTAGACCAACGGGGTGATCCTGCTTCAGTCCGCGGGCAGACAGCGAAGCCGCCAGGATGACCGCGTGCTCCTCGGTCGAATCCCAGCCCTCGCCAAGCTGTACGTCCTGATGCAGATCGAGCACGATCCACCAATCCCCGGCGGGCATCCCATCGAACTGGCGCACGAAGAATTTATTGTGGCGGGCTGTGCTCTTCCAATGGATCCAGCGCAGCGGGTCGCCCGGCGCCATCTCGCGCGTGTGCGAGGCGTTGACCGTTTCCTCCAGCGTGTGCGTGCTTCTGCGACCTTCGCCAGCCCAGCCGTTCGATAGGATGTTGAACTCCGGCAGGGAGACCACCGGCGGCATGACCGCCAGCGTTGTGGAGGTGGGGTCTTCGAGGAACACGGAATACACGCCGAACGGGTCGCCCGTTTCGAGCGTGGTGCCGCCCAAAGTGTACACACCGCGGCGCGTGCACTGGTTGAGGATCCTCCACTGTGAGGCGCTGTAGCCGTCCACGCCTGTTGCCACAGAAGCGTAATGGTCGGGCAGGTCCGAATGGTCGTGCACGGTGACCCACGTGGCGGGCATCGAGAACCGGTTGGTCAGGGTGAAGCGTTCCTCGAGCTTGTCGCCCACCTGCGCCCAGCCGTAGCGCATCTCGCGTTCGAACGTGAGCGAGCGCTTCAGTCCCTGCGCCCACCAGCGGCAGAGCAGCCAGGTCCCACCGACGCCGATCAACAGGATGACCCAGACCCGCGACGGATCGATGATCTGCATGACGAATGCAAGGACCGTAATGACCGGGAAGATCCTTGCATTCAGGCGCAGTCTGGCTTTCATGATTCGATTATATGCCCGATTCGACCCTCCCCGAATGTCCAGGTTCCCAGCCACCCGTACACCCGATGCATTCGAGTCTCATAACCGGTACACTGATGTCACTGTGGGCGCTGGCCTCGATACACCTGATGAACACAGGTTACTCGACCGGCGTCCGTACATCGACCCCATAAGAGAGTGTTTCTTCAATCCGCAGCGCCATTCTTTTGTTCACGGATACTTCGACAGGCTCGGCAAAAGCTTCACGCAAAGGACCGAGAAAGGACGGAGAAAGATAAATTTCTTAAAGCTCTTTTCCGTGAAGATCGGTGTAATCCGTGGCGTCCGCGCCCGGAAAGGAAGTTAAGGAACATTCTGTAATGGAAATGACTATGTGATATAAAAGGAGCGAACATGTCCAACCCATTGACTGAATTCTCGAACGGCCTGGCCTCCGCGGTGGAAAAAGGCGGGGCAGGCACCATCCTGGTGGATGCCCGCAAACGCTATCCCGCCAGCGGCATCGCCTATGCGGAAGACCTCGTCCTCACCGCGGACCATGTTGTCACGCGCGAGGAGGATATCAAGGTGCTTGCGCCCAACGGCAAAAGCCTCAAGGCAGCGCTCGCAGGCCGCGACCCCGGCTCCGACCTTGCCCTCCTGCGCCTGCCGGAAAAAGCGTTGACCCCCGCCAAAACTTCTGACAACGTGAAAGTGGGTCAGCTTGTGCTGGCGCTGGGACGCCCGAGCGAAGCGGGCATACAGGCTTCCTGGGGCATCGTCACTGCCATCAGCGGACCCGCCCGCACCCACCGCGGCGGCTTGCTCGATGAGTACATCCAGTCCGAGACCACGCCCTACCCCGGTTTCTCCGGCGGACCGCTGATCAACACCGAGGGCGAAGTGCTCGGGCTGAACACCTCCGGTCTGACACGCGGCTCCTCATTGACCATCCCGGCGAAATACGCCTGGCGCATCGCCGACTCACTGGCGAAACATGGCTCGGTCAGGCGCGGCTATCTCGGCGTCCGCACCCAGCCGGTCGAACTCCCCGAAGCCGCGCGCAAGGCGCTCCAGCGCGAACAAAAGAGCGGCTTGCTGGTCCTATGGCTCGAAGAGAACGGACCCGCGCAAAGCGGCGGGCTGTTCGTGGGCGATACGCTCGTGGGAGTGGGGGGGCAGTCCGTGGGCGACCCGGACGACCTGTTTGCGGCGCTCGGCAGTGACACGGTCGGCAGGTCTGTGCCGGTGGAAGTGCTGCGCGGCGGCAAGCCCGAAACGATCCATGTAACGATAGGCGAGAGGAAGTGATTCCAACATCTCCGTCATTGCGCGGGCGATGTTTTTCGCCTGAAGCAATCTCCGATCACGCCAGGGGGATTGCTTCGCCTTCAGCTCGCAAAGACAGGGCGGGTTCATGGGGGACACCGTGATCCGGGTGTTGTTGAACGTTTCATCGCCAGCCCTGCGCGCCGGGTTATCGGCACTGCTCGCCTCGGATGATGAGATCCGGGTCATAAATCCTTCGCCGGAAGATATCGACGAAGCGGACGTGGTCCTCACGTCCGCTTCGTACGCCTCTTCCCCGACCGATGAAGCTGGCGTGCCGCCCTCCGCCGGGATCCTGTTCCTGAGCGACGATCCGCTCAACGTCCGGGAAATGAGGCGTGCCCATCGCGCCTGGGGCGTCCTGCCGACGGACGCCTCCGCCGAGGAACTGACCGCCGCGGTCCACGCCCTGTCGCAGGGACTGATCGTCGGCACAGCGGCGCTGTTATTTGAATCAGAGGATGAGCCGCTCGAGCGCGGTCCGCTCACCGAACGGGAATCCGAAGTGTTGGGGTTACTGGCAAAGGGGCTGGCGAACAAACAGATCGCGGCGGCGCTGGGGATCAGCGAACACACCGTCAAATTCCATGTCTCTTCGATCTACACAAAACTGAACGTGACCAACCGCGCCGAAGCCGTGAGCGAAGGTCTGCGCGGCGGCTGGATCGCGTTGTAGCCGATCGCGCAATTCGTGACCGGGGGCATGACATATAATATGAAATTCAATCCATATTCATCAACCCAAACATGCGCCACATGCCACGCATCATCTTATGGGCAAAATCGGGATCCAGAAATTGATTTGGGCATGATCCTGGTATGACCGTGATATTGTTGGCTTTACACACTTCCACCGCCTCCTGAGAGACACTGGTCGTACCTTTTGACAAGCCGGACTTGGTACCCATCAAGCAATGCATCCAAACGTGTTTGACACCAAGCTCAGCACATTCATGAACGATCTGATCGGTCACTTTGGGGCTGGCAAGGATGAAAACCGCATCCGGTTTGTCAGGAATGGATCTTAAGTCAGGATAACAAGTCTCACCATCATACGACGAGATGCGCGGGTTAATTGGATAAACCTGGTAGCCATTCTGTTTGAATTTTTTATAGGCCATGTTAGAGCCGGTCTCACGCTTATCGGAAACACCCACAACTGCGATCTTTTTTTGCGCCAGAAAATCCTGTACCAAATTATCGATTTTTGCCATTCGGTTACTCCTGTTAAAACATTTCAATCATCACAGATGATTATAAGCGAATCATCTCTCCCTACAATATGACGAAGGCGATAATGGGCTTTGTCTCAGCTGTTATAGTGGTCATGGGGCGATGATGCCATTGCCACCGAAATATATACACACATAGAGTCTAGCTTACCCCCAACAATTGAATCACTGCAGGTTGTCCCAGTAACACATCCCGCATGTCACCGGCATGCTCGGCTATATCTTCAACCACCAATCGGGCTTGGCCAAGTAACTTCTCGGCTAAGTCCGTATTACCGCTTTCTTTCTCGACCTCGCTCAGGGTGGCGAGAATCTTCCACAGGATGGTACGCTCCTCCTGTGCTTCGGCCGCTCCTTGAGCTTTCAAAAGCGACACGCGCGCTGTATCGTATTGCCTCAGCGCCAGGGCAGCCCATCCACGCAGCCAAAGTTCATCAGCCAGCAAGTGATTGAATCCGGACTCACGATACGGCTGCATACGTTCATCCAATCCTTCAAAGACGTTTTCTGGTTGTCCGAGCGCCACATGGATTTCCCCGTATGCCAAAGCGATGTCGATGATCACGTACGAAAAGGGGGCATCCAATGGCAAGTTTGCCAGCAGTTCATCGAGAATGCCCCGGCCTTCGTCCAGTTTACCAAGAGCGATCTTCACACGAACAACCTCGGTAAAGTAGGCTGCGATAAAGTTTGGCGGGATCGTCTTGCGTTCGGCAAAGAGATCATTAGCCCAGCGTCCGGCTTCATCCAACGCTCCAACCGCCAGGTGAAACTTTATCCGCCCCCACTGATGAGCATGTTTTTCATGCGGATATCCGAGGGACTCGGCATAGGTTCCGTACTGATTTATGTAATTCAACGCCTGGCTGAATCGTCCCTGACGGATACAAGTCAGGCTAAGCCATGCCAAAGCTTCGACCTCATCCAGGTGGCTGCCGATGGAGGCGCCCAGTTCTGACAACTTTGGCGCATCGATCAATATGCTGCGATGATCTCCAGCCTGGTAATGAAAATTCAACATTAATCGGGACGCCTCAGCCACTTTTTGGAGGTTGCCCAATTCCTCCCAGATCGACTGTGCCTCAGCCAATTCCTCTTTTGCTTGCCTGAGCTGTTTCTGAGCTCCGAAAGGCCAACACAGGTTTTTCAGGGCATGGGCGATCAGGTCTTTCAATCCCAATTCTCGAGCCAAAGCCAATGCCTCTTGTCCATAGGCAACGATCTGCCCCGTATCACCGGCACTGTATAATTCGGCGTTCTGGAGCGCCCACAATGCATGGGTTTTGGCAGCACGATCACCAAGTTCCTGGGCCAATGCCAGCGCTGCCTTGCCCGACTCCCTGGCTTTTTTCGGGTTATACACCTTGGTTGGGTGGCTGTGGAGGTTGCTCTGAAAAATCAGCGCAGACAGTTCCATGCTTTTGCTCTGACGCTTCACTCCCTCCGCACGCATCTCCTCATAATTGGCTGCGGCCCCCTCATCATCCTGGTTCAATCTCAGGATCTTACCCCGTCCCTTGTATAAGTCTGCAAGTAAATCAAGGTCCACACTCTCATTTCTATCCTGCATCCGCCGGGCAACTTCGCGGGCGGTATCAAAGTGAGATAGGGCATCCTGCAGTGCATATGATGAAAAGGCTTCGCTACCTGCAACAACTGAATAACGAAAGGCCGGTTCATCCAGCAAGGCAGCCAGGGCGTGAAAGGCGCACTCGGCTGCCGGTTCGCCAGCGGCTTCCAGAGCCAGGAGCGCCCGTCGATGATACACTCTCCGCCGCGCTTCGTTGCTTTCCGTGTAAACCACTTCACGAATGTAGTCATGAGTCAGAGTATAGGGTTGTCGATCCGAGGGATGTTCGGTCAGCAGGCGACCATCCAATAAAGTCTCCAGTGACTCAAGCGCATCCGTCTCATCCAGGTCGGCGATCTGACACATGCGCTCGAATGTACAAGCCCGGCCCAAAACGGCGGCAGCCAGTAACATTGCATTTGCCTTTTTCGAATGTCGCTCCAGGCGGGCTTGGATAACTTCGCGCACGCCTGGAGGTAACAGCATTCGCGCCATTGAGCGGACATGTTCCAAGGCAGATGTAAAGTTATACGCGAGTTGCTGATCTTCAACTGCGACTAAAACACCTTGCTCGATCAACATTTGCAGCAACGCCTCGATGAAGAAAGGCAATCCTTGAGTCTCAGCCCACAACCAGGTGGCAAAAGCTGAAATTGCTGATTCATCTGCTTCCTCTCCAGCGAGACTTTTTATAAGTTCTTCCACCGCCATGCCGTTCAGGCTGTCCAGCAGGATTCGGGTCAAGGATATGTCTCGCTCCAAACGTGTCAACCATTCCCGCAGTGCGGCATCGGCGGCATATGCCTCCTGACGAACTGTCAACAGCACCAAAATAGGCGCTTTCATCTCGACCCAGCGTCGTGCCAGATAATGAACCAGATCCAGCGTATCGGAATCCGCCCATTGCATATCATCTAGGATCAAAACGGATGGATGGCTTTCTGCCAATGCGCTGCCCAATACAGCAATGGCCTCGAACAGGCGTGCACGTACAAAATTTGCATTCCCGGTCAGCGGCATGGGCAGGTCGGGATATCGGGCGCGCAGCTCAGGCATCAACTGGCTTAGTTCAGCCAGCCATACATCCTCCAACAAATCCTCGGGCGCATTCACCTGATCCAGCCGAATACGCAGGGCTTCGATAACAGGCTGGAACGCCAGTCGTCCGCCGGTCTCAAAAGCCTGTCCCCGCCAGACTTCGGTCTCCGGAGTATCAAGCAATGCCCAATCTTCAAAGGCATTCGCGAGACGTGTCTTCCCAGCTCCAGCGGCGCCGATGAGCACCACTGCTTGCGCCTTTTCTCCTCCAACCTGATGAAAGGATTCTACAAGGCGACCATGTTCATCGGCGCGTCCGGCCAGGGGGAGGGTCAATCTCGTTTGACGATTCCTGGCTGGGATGCGTCCCACCCCGGATGATACGTCAACGTGTTCCACACCGACGCGGCCCTGATCTATATTGTTTGCAAGCAAAACCGTTTCGCGACCTGGTTGAAGACCCAGTTCTTTTTTTAACGTGTTTTGCAATTGATGGTATGTGAGCAAAGCGGCCGGACGCTGACCGTTCAATGCCTGGGCAGCCATGAGTCGCCGGTATGCCTGTTCGCTGAGCGGGACTCGTGTTATCCAACGAGTAGATATTTCCACCGCCGCCGCACTGTCATGGATGGACAATAGATGCTGAGACAAACGATCATAGATTTGTTCCAACTGGCGAAGAGAGGCTCCACGTTGGGTGGAAATCCAATCGTCAAATGCAGGCGCGTCGGGCAGGGAAAAGCCCTCCAGAAATCCACCCCGGTCCACGGTCAGGATGAAGCGCAATTCATCAGGGGATATATCTTCATCGACAGCGGTACTCAACCGATCCAGATCCAGATCAATCGAGTAAGCCGAATCAAAACCAACGTTGCCCACCTCGGTGATAAGAATTTCACCGGCTTGCCCCAGTCCCTGACGCAGACGCGACAATGTGACTCGCAATGAAGCCGCCGCACTATTGGAGGGGCTTTCCGGCCACAATAACGCCATCAACGACTCGCGGCTATGCATTCCCCGTTCGACAGCCAGATAGATTAATAATGCCAACACTTTACGTGTGCGAAAAGATAACGCTTGGTTACCCAGACGAATCTCTGGCACGCCCAATAAATGGATCGTCAGAGACTCCATGTAACACCTTCCTTCTTTGGTATGAAATTTGGTTACGTTTCTGTTACGGGGCTGCGATAAAGTGGAGCTACCAAACCTATTTTATCCCTTTTTATGGGAAAGGAGAGAAATGTCAACAGAAACCAACAAAGCGATTGTCCGGCGTTACATTGATCAGGTTCTGAACAAGAGACGGCATGATCTTGCCGAGGAATTCCTAGCCGATACCATCGAGTTGCACGGCAGCGGCCTCGCGCCTGGGCTGGAGGTGGTGAAGCAGTGGTTCACCATGTTCACGGCTGCCTTCCCTGATGGGCATCAGACCGTCGAAGATGTAATCGCTGAAGCAGATAGAGTCGTTGCCCGAACCACCTTCAACGGTACGCACCAGGGTGAGATGCAGGGAATTCCCGCCACTGGCAAGAATGTCAGTGTATCCAGCATCACCATATTCCGTTTGGACAACGGAAAGATCGCTGAAGGCTGGTTGGTCAGTGACAATTTGGGAATGATGCAGCAGTTGGGCGTTATCCCTGCACCACAGGAAAACTAATCGTCGAAAAATTATCTATTACGAACTACAAAAAAGGAGAAAATCTCATGTTCAAATACGAAAAGAGCGTCTTCATCAACCGCCCTCAGCAGGAAGTCTTCGACTTTGTAACCGACCTTTCCAATGATTCCAAGTGGCAAAGCAGTATCGAATCGGTCAAACGGTTGTCAGATGGACCAATCGGTGTAGGCTCGACCTGGCGTTACGTAACCAGTCTTCTGGGCCGCAAGAATGAAGTTGATGTCCAGATGACGAGCTACGAGCCTCCGCACCAGTCGAGAGTCAAAGCGGTCGGTGGATCGATACCGTTTGAAAACACCCATACATTCCAGGCCCAGGATGGCGGGACGTTGCTGACCTTTACCGGTCAGGCTGAGATTGGCGGCTTCTTCAAGATAGCTGAAGGGTTGGCCGGCAAACAGATCGAAAAGCAGATGGAGTCCGATGCGGCTGCGCTAAAGAAGCTGTTGGAGGCGGGTTAAAAGAAACTTCAAGAAGCAAGTGATGGATGTTAAAAGATGTGTCTAAGTAATTCTGTACCTATAAATGAACCAAAGGAGATATAAAATGAACCTACGTAATCTGTTTCGTGTTAGTGCTGTCCTCTTGCTGCTCAGCGGCCTTGCCTTTCTATTCGCGCCGCGGGCCGCCTCGATTATGGGGGATCTAGACTCATACGGACTTTATGTTCATCAACAACTCGGCGCGACTACTGTCGCCATTGCTGCCTTGTTGTTCCTGGTAAGCGGAATGGAGAGCTCGCCGGCGCGCCAGGCAGTGGCAACCGCTGTTATCGTGATGCAATTGGCCTCTGGGATCGTGAACCTGCTTGCCGTGCTTGGCGGCGGCATACCCAGTGGTACGGGCTGGTTTGGTGTTGGCTTTAACCTCGTATTCGCGCTGGCTTTCGGGTATTTCAGGTTCGTACGGCCTGAAGAAGCTTGATCGCACAAACTTCAACGCAGATAATCCAAAGGAGAAAAAATGGACTACTATGTATTGTTCCTGCGCATCCTTCACATTGGCTCTGGCGTGTTCTGGGTCGGCAGCACCCTGGTATTGGCGACAACCGTCACACCTGCTTTGAAAGGGGCTGGGGAAACCGGACAAAAATTCGTTGATTACCTGGTAAAACACAAAAAGTTCGGTACGAACTCAGCGGGGGCCGGAGCGATGGCGGGCATTGCTGGTCTGCTTTTATACTGGCACGATTCACAGGGTCTCACTTCCCTGTGGATGAGATCAAGTACAGGCATTGGATTTGGTGTTGGCGCCATACTTGCCCTGATTGCTTTCATCTTCGGTGTCCTTACCGACCGTAAATTGAAAGCCATGGCAGGACTCAGGGAGCAGCTTGAAAGTGCGCCTTCCGATGAAAGAACATCACAGTTGCAGATCCTGGAAAAACAGCAGGCCACCTACCTGAAGATCTGCGCTGGGACACTGACTCTGTCCTTGTGGATCATGGCAGTTTCAAGGTATCTGGTGTTCTAACAATTAACAGATTGGCAGTATATAAATGACGCCCACGTTTCGTATGACAGAAATGTTGGGCGCCATTGGAATGTTCGCTATTTCCCTACTGAAAGTGTTCATTACCAAATTCAAACAGAGGAGTTTCAGGTCATGCACAATCAATCCCTTCCAATTTTAGCTGGCTTTGCATCCAGCATGATCTTCATCAGCAGCAATCTTCCCATGCTGTTCAAAGCCTTCAAGACAAAAGACATGAGTTCCTACAGCCTGGGATACCTTATATTGAGCAATCTGGGGAATACGGTGTATTGGCTGTATGTGATCAGTCTGCCCATTGGTCCGGTCTGGTTCCTGCAGGCTTTCTTTTCGACAGCCAGCGCATTGATGCTGTTTTGCTATCTGCGTTATGAAAGGAATTGGTTTCACTTTTAAATCCGCACTACCGCTCTTTTGTACACGGATGCCTCGACAGACTCAGCACGGGCCCCACGGAAAGCACGCAGAAAGATAACGTAATAATGCCCTTTTCCATGAAGCCGCGGCATCCATGTCTGGAGAAGGAGTTAAGAGACACTCTGTAAGTTGTTGGAAAAGACGGGGGCGAAGACGGGTATCATTCCCATGCTCAAAGTCCTTTAGTTAATATCCGCTTAAACTGCCCATAAGGAACAAATAAAGACATGCTGTACCAAATACAGTACATTTGTTTCTGACGGCAGCTTTGGGCTTTGCCAAAGATCAGGATAACGACAAAAGGGCATTCTCCTCTGCAAGTCACAAGATAATCCGAAAGGAAAAGTATGATGACACAAAAACAATCTCAGATCGGCATGGTGGGACTGGGTGTGATGGGACGCAATCTTTTACTGAATATAGCAGATCGTGGATATGCCGTTGCAGGTTATGACAAGGATTCCAAAAAAGTGCAGGAGCTGCGTTCGGAAGCAGGGGACCGCCCGATCCAAGGCGCCGAAACTGTGACGGATTTCATCGCCCTGCTCCGCAAGCCGCGCGTTGTGATGCTGTTGGTTCCGGCGGGAAAGATCGTGGACGCGGTCATTTCTGACCTGCTGCCGCACCTGCAGGCGGACGACCTGATCATCGATGCGGGGAACTCACATTTTAAAGATACGGACCGGCGTCAGAAGGAACTGGAAGCTAAAGGCCTGCATTTTTTCGGCGTGGGCGTTTCCGGTGGAGAACGCGGGGCCAGGCATGGACCAAGCATGATGCCCGGCGGGCCGCAGCAGGCCTACGGCGTGGTCAGACCCGTATTGGAAGCTTGCGCAGCCAACGTGGATGGTGAGCCGTGTGTCACCTATCTGGGTCCGCGCTCCGCCGGTCATTATGTCAAGATGGTCCATAACGGGATCGAATACGGCATCATGCAGTTGATCGCGGAGACCTATGATCTTCTGAAGCGAGGTTTGGGGTTAAGCAATGACGAACTGAGCGCATTGTTCGCGGAATGGAACCGGGGTGAGCTGAACAGTTACCTGATGGAAATCACGGCGGATATTTTTCAAAAGATGGATGAAGACACCGGTCAACATCTTGTGGACATGGTTCTGGATGTGGCCCGTCAAAAAGGGACAGGCGAATGGACCACACAGGATGCCCTGGAATTGCATGTGCCCACACCGACTGTTGATATGGCGGTTGCAATGCGCAATCTCTCCGGTCAAAAAGAGGAACGGGCTGGCATGGCTGAAAAATTCGGCGCTCCGCGAACTTCCTATCAGGGGGACCGCGAGGAAGTGATCGAACATCTGCGCCGTGCCTTGTATGCATCCACGATCCTGACCTACGCCCAGGGCATGGAACAGTTGCGCGCCGCATCACAGGAGTACGAATATCAGTTGGATCTTTCGGCGGTCGCTCGCATCTGGCGCGGCGGATGCATCATCCGCTCGGCATTGTTGGAACCCATTCATCTCGCCTATGGACGTCAGCCAATGGTCCCTCACCTCCTGCTGGATGACATGCTGGGGAGCGCTGTATCCGAACGCATCGAAGACCTGCGGACCGTCATCCAAACCGCCATCGAATTGGAACTTCCGGCATCGGCATTGATGTCGTGTCTGGCTTACTACGACGGTCTGCGTTCCGGTCACCTGCCTGCCAACCTGATCCAGGCGCAGCGCGATTACTTCGGCGCGCATACTTATGAGCGAATCGACAAACAGGGCACATTCCATACAGAGTGGGGCACAAAATGATCCCTGGAAGGATCAGAACAAAAGAAGGACATCATGAAAACAGAAACAACATCTCAACATTCAGCCCCAAAAGGCGGAGCCATCGCTTTGACGCGCATCGCTTTTGGGCTGGTCTGGTGCATTGACGCGTATTTCAAATGGCAGCCAGCCTTCGCCGATAACTTCACCGGCTACATCAAGGAAACCCTGGACGGTCAACCGGCGATCATTCAATCCTGGCTGAACCTGTGGATCAAGATCGTGAGCGTCAACCCGCATCTCTTTGCCCGTTTGGTGGCACTCGGCGAATCCGCCATTGCCATCGGCTTGCTGCTTGGGCTGTTTAGCAACCTGGCATACGCAGGCGGAGCCTTGCTCTCCTTCGTGATCTGGGCTGTGCCGGAGGGGTTCGGCGGACCCTACACAACAGGCGCAACCGACATCGGCGCGGGGATCATCTATATGTTCGTCTTTGCCGGCTTGTTCCTGCTGAGCGCAGGTCAATACTATGGGCTGGATAAAACGCTCAGGAATAAATTAGGCCGTTGGAAATTCCTGTCATCCGCACCTCAGCAAGCCAATTGACTCCAAAAGAAGATATGACATGTCTGACACACAATCAATTTCGTCTGTCTCGATCGTCATCTTCGGCGCCACGGGTGACCTTGCCTGGCGCAAACTGATCCCGGCGCTCTACAACCTCTATCTCGACGACCAGCTTCCGGAGAAATTTGCGATCTTCGGCATGAACCGCAGACCTGTGGCACTGGAGGAATGGCGGGATCACATGCTGGACGGGGTCGATCAGTTTTCACGGCGCGGCAGGGCTGACCCCATGCAATGGGGTTCCTTTGTCGAACACCTTTCGCTCTGCACACCGGGAAAGTATGAGGACTCAACAACTTTCGAAAATCTCGCAAAGACTCTGGATGAACAGGATAAAACCCGGGGCGAAAAAGCCGCACGCATCTATTACCTTTCCGTACCGCCCACCATCGTGGAGACCATCGTCAGCAATTTGGGGCAGGCCCATCTCACGGATGACCGTCAGCGCTCACGTCTCGTGGTGGAAAAACCTTTCGGTCGTGACTACGCTTCGGCCTGCGCGCTCAACACATCCCTGCTCAAAACGCTGGATGAATCCCAGATCTACCGCATCGACCATTACCTCGGCAAGGAAACGGTCCAGAACATTCTCGCATTTCGTTTTGCGAACGCATTATTCGAGCCCACCTGGGATCGTCGCTACATCGACCACGTCCAGATCACGGTCGCGGAACAGGTCGGCGTGGAGCATCGCGGCGGCTACTACGATCAATCGGGCGCGCTGCGCGATATGCTTCAAAACCATATCCTTCAAATCCTTTCCCTGATCGCAATGGAGCCGCCCGTCGCCTTTAATGCGGATGAGATCCGCGCCCGCAAAGTGGATGTCCTGCGCGCCATTCGTCCCATACCGGAAGAGCACCTGAGTCAATACGCCGTTCGTGGTCAGTATGGACCCGGCAAATTGGAAGGGGAAACGGTTACCGGCTATCGCCTCGAACCGGACGTTGATCCTGATTCATCCACCGAAACCTTTGCCGCCCTGAAGCTTTACATCGACAACTGGCGCTGGCAGGGTGTCCCGTTCTATCTGCGGACCGGCAAACGCATGCCGCAGAAGGTATCGCAAGCCATCATCCAGTTCAAGCCGGTGCCGCATCAATCCTTCCCTGCCTCTGCCAGCTTTGACTGGAGACCCAACCGCCTTGAGATCCACATTCAACCGGATGAAGGCATTGCCCTGCGCTTCCAGGCCAAACAACCCGGCGTGACTCTGCGCCTCAGCCCGCAGGAAATGCACTTCCGTTATGCAGAAGCCTTTCAGACCTCACCGCCCGAAGCCTATGAAACCCTGCTCCTGGATGTGATGCTCGGAGATGCCACGCTGTTCATGCGGGCTGACCAGGTGGAAAGCGCCTGGAAAGTGGTGGCGCCGGTACTGGATGCGTGGAGTTCCACCAAACCAGCGGACTTCCCCAATTATGCAAGCGGCAGTTGGGGACCCGATGGCGCCGAAAGGCTGATGACGCAGGATGGGCACAGCTGGCTCCAACCCACGCTCGAAGGCGGACCACAAAAGGAAAAAACAACATGATCCACATCTACAGTGACCTGGAAGGCATCAGTCAAGCTGCGGCAGAAATTTTTATCGATGCCGCACAGCAGGCCATCCATTCTCATGGACGTTTTAGTGTTGCGCTCTCCGGAGGCAGTACCCCGCGTCGACTGTACGAGATCCTGGCAACGCCGCCGTTCCGGGATCGGGTCAAATGGCAGTCAGTCCACGTTTTTTGGGGCGATGAGCGTTGTGTCCCGATGGATGACCCGCGCAGTAATTATCGCATGGCGCGTGAGGCGCTCCTCGACCGCGTGCCCCTGCCCGGAGGAAATATCCATCCCATGCAGGGAGACCTTCCCCCGGCGGAGGCGGCTCGACGATATGAAGTTGCTTTACGGAATTACTTCAGGGACCAGCCACCGGCAATGGATCTGGTCCTGCTGGGTCTGGGTGACAATGCTCACACCGCTTCGTTATTTCCGCACACACCTGCATTGAACGAAAACGTACGCTGGGTAACCGATGTATATGTCGATGCACAGGATATGCATCGCATCACACTGACCGCGCCGTTCATAAATCGAGCCGCTCAAGTGGTCTTTCTGGTCAGCGGCGCAGACAAAGCCCGCGCTTTGCAAATCGTGACCGAAGGTGCATATCAACCGCATATTTATCCCGCGCAACTGATCCACCCAAACGGCGCACATCCCATCTGGCTGGTGGACAAAGCCGCCAGCCACAAATTGACCGTTGAAATCGAGGAAGAGGTTTGAAGCCCGTGTCAGACATCACGGTATCGATCACTGCGATCAGCGGATTTCAAGCTGTCACTTCCTTACAGGAGATTTTATATGGCAGCCTCATTTTCAGCTCCGGGTCATCCCGGCATCCCGCCCCGTTGGACATCCAGCGCCAAGAGCGGCGTGGGAACTTCGTTGTCTGAATCCAGCCGCGTCTGGTTCACGCTCAGTCACGGGATTCTGAACGAGGTCTATTATCCGCGCATCGACCAGGCTTGCGTCCGCGATATGGAATTGCTGGTCAGTGATGGAAAGGATTTTTTCTCTGAGGAGAAACGGGGGACCAGCTCCGAGATCAGGATGCTGGCGGAAGGCACGCCGGCCTTTGAACTGACCAACACCTGCAACGAGGGAAGATACCGAATCCATAAAACTGTGTTGACGGACCCCCAGCGCCATGTGTTGCTGCAAAAGGTCCGCTTTGAGCCGCTGCAGGGAACATTAGGCGATTACCACCTGCATATTCTGCTGGCGCCGCATCTCGGCAATCATGGCGCGGGCAACACGGCCTGGGTGGATGACTATAAGGGTTTATCGGTACTCAATGCCCGGCGCGGAGAGACCGCACTGTCGCTGGCTTGTTCGGTTCCATGGTTGAAACGTTCGGTCGGCTTCGTTGGCATCTCGGATGGCTGGCAGGATGTCCATCAACACAGGCAGATGCTGTGGGAATATGACCGCGCCGAGAACGGGAATGTCGCATTGACCGCTGAGATCGACCTGGCCTCCTGCAATGGCGAGTTTGTCATCGCGCTTGGGTTCGGTCTGACTCCGGCAGAGTCGGGTCTGCGGGCGCGGGCAAGTCTCGAAGATGGTTTTGACTCTGCCCGGGATACCTATCTGCGCGAATGGCAGGAATGGCAAAACAAACTCATGCCGCCGGCAAATTTACCGACGCCAAATCTTTACCGTACCAGCGCGGCTGTATTGCGCTCGCACGAGTCCAAGCGTTTCCCCGGCGGGATGATCGCCAGCCTGTCCATCCCGTGGGGCTTCAACAAGGGCGATGAGGACATGGGCGGCTATCATCTCGTCTGGCCGCGCGACCTGGTCGAAACAGCGGGCGGCCTGCTTGCGATCGGCGCGCACGAGGACGTGCGGCGTGTGCTCCATTATTTGCAGGACACCCAGGAGGCGGATGGTCATTGGCCGCAGAACATGTGGATGGACGGCTCACCGTATTGGAACGGCATTCAAATGGATGAGACCGCCTTCCCGATCCTGTTGGTGGATCTGGCACGCCGAAGAAATGCATTGGATGCCGAGGCACTATCCCATCTGTGGCCGATGGTACGAAAGGCTGCGGAATTTCTGTTGAGCAACGGCCCGGTCACTCCGCAGGACCGCTGGGAGGAAGACCCGGGGTATTCGCCGTTCACGTTATCGGTGGAGATCGCCGCGCTGCTCACTGCCGCGGATCTGGCGGACCGATACGATGATCCCGCCGCTGCAAAACTTCTGCGCGAAACAGCGGATATGTGGAACGCGCGCATCGAAGATTGGACCTACGTCCGCAACACGGAGTTGGCGAAACAAATCGGCGTGGAGGGGTATTACGTTCGCATCGCCCCGCCCGAAGAAACCGAATCCAGTTCACCGCTCGAGGGATTCGTCCCGATCAAGAATCGTCCGCCGGGAGAAAGTGAAGCGCCCGCCGCGCACATCGTCAGCCCGGACGCGCTGGCGCTGGTGCGTTTTGGTCTGCGCGCCGCGGATGATCCGCGGATCGTCAACACCGTCAGAGTGATCGATGCCCTGTTGAAAACAGAGACTCCCGCAGGTCCGATCTGGAGGCGGTATAACGAAGATGGCTATGGCGAGCATGAGGATGGCAGTCCGTTTGACGGGAATGGAATGGGACGTCCCTGGCCGTTATTGACCGCTGAACGCGCTCATTATGAGCTCGCCGCCGGACGTTCCGACTCCGCCCATAAGCTGCTCGGGACGCTTCAAGCCTTCGCCAACGCTGGAGGCTTGATCCCCGAACAGACCTGGGATGGGAAGGATATCCCCGAACGTGAGTTGTTCTTCGGGCAGCCTTCCGGCTCTGCCATGCCGCTGGTGTGGGCACATGCCGAATATCTGAAACTGTGCCGCTCGCTTGCGGACGGGCGCGTGTTCGATATGCCGCCACAGACTGCCAAGCGGTATCCACTGGTTGAAAGAACTAGCGAATTCACGCTGTGGGCGTTTAACCACAAGATCCGAAAGCTCAAACAGGGAAAGACGCTTCGCTTGTTCCTGTCTGCCCCGGCACGCATCCGCTGGAGCACAGACGAGTGGAGCCATGAAAAAGAAAGCGACACTCACGATAGCACGCTTGGCATCCACATCGTCGATATCCCAACACACCGGTTGTCGGTTGGCACAACCATTCGCTTTACCATTCACTGGTTGAAGCCGGAGCATTGGGAAGGGACGGATTACATCGTGGAGGTTACCGAACCCTGAACCTATCCAAAAGAGGCAAGGATGAAAGACAATGAAGGGATCTATCTGGCTGTGGACGGCTCGCCGTCATCAAGGTAGCACGCTTAATAAAGTGCTGCGTGAATGCGATATTCCCGTCCTGGCAGCGAAATAGGAACAAGGAAAGGCGGGGTTGATGAAAAAACAACAAAGACTTTTGATCGATTCAATATTATTGGGGATTGTTGGCGGATTGAGCGCCCAGCTGTTCACCTGGCTGCTGCATCTTTTCAACAATGTTTTCATGGTGAAGTTGGCTGGCTATATCCCTCCTGGCTTGCCGGAGGAAGGCGGCGCGCTGATCCAATCCATCGGTTCCCACGGCTTGTGGCTTGTGCCTGTGACAACCACACTCGGCGGATTAATTTCCGGCATATTGGTGTACAGCCTCGCGCCTGAAGCGGAAGGTCACGGCACAGACACCGCGGTCAAGGCGTATCATCGTTCCGGTGGATTTATCCGGGCGCGCGTTCCGCCGCTCAAGATGCTGGCATCCGCCATTACGATCGGTTCGGGCGGAGCAGCGGGTCGTGAGGGACCGACAGCCCTGATCAGCGCCGGCGTGGGTTCGGCCTACGGGACGTTGACCAAGCGATCGGAGGATGACCGCCGTGCCCTGTTATTGATCGGCATGGCGTCCGGTCTCTCCGCCATCTTCCGCTCACCGATCGGCACAGCCTTCTTTGCCGTGGAGGTGCTTTACAGCAGCATGGAATTCGACGCATGGGTGTTGCTGTATACCATGCTGGGTTCCATCGTGGCGTACACCGTCAACGGGTTGTTCGTTGGCTGGCAGCCGCTCTTCAGTGTACCGTCCAATATTGCCCAGCCGGATTTCCTGGGCTATTTATGGTATGCAGCGCTGGGCATCGTGGCAGGGTTGATCGGGGTGCTGCTGCCTGAGATCTTTTATCGTGTGCGGGATATGTTCCAGAGCATCCCAATTCCACCGCACGTCAAACCGGCCATTGGCGGGTTGGGTGTTGGGCTTTTGGCGTTGGCACTGCCGCAAATTTTGGGAGGCGGGTATGGCTGGATCCAGGAGGCGATCGATGGGAACCTGACATTGTCCCTGATGGGGATCCTGATTCTGGCAAAGATCATTGCACTGGCTTTGACCATCTCCTCGGGCGGCTCGGGCGGCGTATTTGCACCGGGTCTGTTTGTGGGCGCCATGCTCGGCGGGACCCTGGCAAAGATATTCCATCAGCCCGATGCAGCCTTTGTCATCGTCGGCATGGCGGCGGTATTTGCCGGAGCGGCGCGTGTCCCGATCGCCACCCTGCTGATGGTGACGGAAATGACCGGCGGTTATCAACTGCTTGTCCCTGCCGCGTTGGCGATCATGGTGGCATACGTTGTGCAACGGCAGTTCGCTGTCAGCTTGAAATACCCCACTTTATATGAGGGACAGGTCGTCGGTCGGCCTGATTCGCCCGCTCATCAGATCGAGCATCTCGAAACAGCCATCCGCCTCCTCGCCAGGCGCAAGGTCAATATCCCGGAAAACATCAGCCACGTCAGTCTGCAGACCCTGATCGATGCCGGGATCCCCATCGACCTGCCTGAGGATCGGATGTTGTTGATGGGCGCGATCAGAAAGGGCAGTGACTTTATTGGACAACCGGCGTCGACCTGCTTCCCGCCGGAGCAGGTCGATCAGATCGATCTGGTGGGAATCTTTCGCGGCGTCAAATTGCTCTTCCCCGGACCCGGGCTTCGCATCCGCGCCGATGACCGTTTATTGCTGATCTCCACGCCCAATGCCTGGGAACGGAAAAAACAACATTTTCACGATTAAGCCCTTTTTGCCGCTATACTATAAATATGCGATAATGATTTATCGGGATACGACGAGTGAGTGAACATGCAAAAACATATTCTTGTAGTGGACGATGATGAGTTGATGCGCCGTAGTGTGGCTTATAACCTGGAACAGGCAGGGTATCGGGCGAACAGCGCCGCCAGCGCCGAGGACGCCCTGGCATTATCGAAGCGGGACAAGCCTGATCTGATCCTGCTCGATATCGGCCTGCCCGGCATGGACGGGCTGGATGCACTGCGCAGTTTCAAGGCGGAGATGAACGTGCCGATCATTTTTGTCACAGCACGGCGGCGCGAACTGGATGAGATCCTGGGGCTGGAACTGGGGGCGGACGACTATATCACCAAGCCGTTCGATATGAGTCTTTTGCTGGCGCATGTCAAAGCGATGCTAAGGCGCACGGTCAATGAAGAGAGTGTTTCAAGCAGTCATGGAGAAGTTATCATCGCCGGCGATCTATCGCTTGACCCGCAGGCGCACATCGTCACGATCGGTGGTCAGCCGCTTGAACTGACCCGCCGCGAATTCGACATGCTCCACACCCTGATGATGCACGCCGGGCAGGTGATCTCCATGCACGACCTGCTCAGCAGTGTGTGGGGGGCGGAATATATTGGCGAGCCGCAGGTGGTGTATGTGCACATCCGCTGGCTGAGGGAAAAGATAGAGGCCAACCCTGAAAAGCCGGAGCGGATCGTTACTGTGCGAGGCGTGGGATATAAATTAATTCCCAAAGAGGACTGATGTTCAAAACCTTGAGGGCGCGTTTTCTGATCAGCCACATCCTGCCATTGTTGATCGTCATTCCCCTGGCGGGGATCGCGACCACGTATCTGTTCGAGCAACGGATCCTTTTCCCTTCGCTCCTGTCCGAACTCAAGGGGACTGCATCCGTGCTGGGACGCCTGGCTGCCCATGAACAGGAGATCTGGAACGACCCCGGATATGCAGAACGCCTGCTGATGCAGGGCTCCTTCCGTGAGAGCGGACGGTTGATGCTGTTGGACAGGAACGGCATCCTGCTCGCTTCCAGCGAACCATCCGATACTGACCGCATTGGTGAACAGATCGATCTCCCGGGCGTGGAGGCAGCCCGTCAGGGGCAGGTCGTTACACAGTTCAGTTACAGCACATTCCTGAAAGATGACATTGCTGATGCGCTGGCGCCGGTCATCGGCAGCGATGGGCAGATCCTGGGTTTCATCCGTCTTTCCTACCATCGTTTTTCCCTGGCCGACCAGATCTATCAGATGCGGTATATCCTGACCGTCATTCTTACGGTGGGATTGTTACTGGGTGCGGTGATCGGGGCAGCTTTGGCGATCAACGTCAGCAGGCCTGTGGAGCAGGCGACTCATACGGTCTATAAACTTGCCAATGGGGAGGGGGATGAGATCCTGCCGGAAACAGGCGCGGAGGAAATGCGCCGCCTGGCACATTCGGTCAACGCCCTGATGGAGCGTTTGCGAAATTTGGAAACCGCCCGCAAGCGCCTGCTCTCGAACCTTGTGCATGAGATCGGTCGTCCGCTTGGCGCATTGCGGATGGGCATTGAGGCGTTGTCCCATGGCGCAAACCGGGACGAGAAGTTTTATGAGGAACTGCTGGCCGGCATGGATCAGGAAACTGTCCGGCTGCAAAGATTGCTGGAGGACCTGTCCCATTTGCATGAACAGACCTTGGGCGTGCTGGAACTCGATCAACGCCCGGTGGACCTGCTCAAATGGCTGCCGGAAACGCTCAGCCCGTGGCAGCAGCTTGCCTTACAAAAACGCCTGCACTGGGAGTTGCAACTTCCCAAATCCCTGCCGATGATCCAGGCTGACCCGCTGCGTCTGGGACAGGTGGTCGGCAACCTCGTCAGCAATGCGATCAAGTTTACGCCTGGCGGTGGAAGGATAAACATCGAGGCAGGCAGCGATCAGAAGGAAGTCTGGCTGCAAATTAAAGACAACGGTCCAGGGATTCCGCAGGAGGAGCAGAAAAACCTGTTTGCGCCCTTTGTGCGAGGCAAACAGGGGCGAAGGTTCCCGCAAGGCATGGGGTTGGGACTCAGCATCGCCCGTGAACTGGTTGAGGCGCACGGAGGCAGGCTTGAGCTTGAGAGCGAAGCGGGTTGGGGGTCCAGGTTCACGATCCGATTGCCCATAAAACAAAACGTCAGGTAAATGTCTTTATATCCAAATTGACAGGACAGGCTTGGACCTGTCCTCTTTTTGCTTAAGGTTCTCTTATGATTCTTTATAGATTCCCGTAAAGACGCAGGTAAACATCGGATTTATCCTTATGACAGTAATTTGCACGATGGGAAGTTCACACCCAACATGGAACACATACAGCAAGGAGTAAAAGATGACATCCTTAGATACAACCACTGAAATATCAACTCTGATCGCAGAGCTTGGCGATGAAAACGGCCTCACCCGTCAACGGGCACGCCTTAACCTGGGTTATCGAGGGAACGAAAGCATCCCTGAATTATTGAAAGCGATCCATAGCCCAAACACCAACACCCGCCTGGGAGCCATCAAAGTGTTGGGCGAGTTACACGCCACCGAGGCCGCCCAGCCGTTGGTGCCCATGCTTATGGACGATGATCCAGATATCCGCTGGTCGACCATGGAAAGCCTGATCCGCGTTGGACGCGTATCGATGCGCCCGATCCTCGAAATGTTCATCAGAAACTTCGATTCATCGGTCATGCGCGAGGGCGTCCATCACATCCTGCACGTCTTCAAAGACCAATACATTTTGAACGAATACGAGATCACCCTGTTCAAAGAACTCGACAAGCAAAGGCTCGCAGGTTTTCAGATGGGATGGAACAGCGAAGCCGCATGGGCGGCCGAAAAAGCGCTCGAGGTCCTCGATAAAATGCAGAACGAGTAAATAAAATGAACGCATCCGGTCCCAACCCAAACTCCAAACCACCAACACCCCGTCCAACCATTCCATTATTCTGGTGGATCATCCTCATCGTTCTCTTCATCTGGAACATCTGGACGCTCAAACCGCAGGTCCAACAGACCATCGCCATTCCTTATACGACCTTCATACAACAGATCAAAAATGGAAATGTGACAGAGGTGCAAATCAACGGCACACAGATCGATGGGACCTTTCAAAAAGGACTCCCAGCCGCCGACCTGGTTCCGCCTGACCAACTTGCCACGTCTCCTGCCGCCACGCAGCCTGTCCCCACCTCCCAGGCACCCGCCACCCCGACGCTTTACACATCCTTCACCACCACCTTCCCCGAAGCGGTCGGCGACCCCAACCTCGTGTCGCTGCTGGAGGCAAACAACGTCACGCTCAACGCGCAGGCGCCCTCGAACCCATTTCTCGTCAACTTGCTTATCAATGCCCTGCCATTCATCCTATTTATCGGCTTGATGATCTGGATGGGGAGGCAGTCCATGAAATCCCAAAGCGGCATCCTCAACTTTGGGCAGAGCAAGGCGCGCCAGTATAACGAGGAACGCCCGCAGGTCACATTCATGGATGTGGCAGGCGCGGAGGAAGCCAAGGAGGAACTCAGCGAAGTTGTGGAGTTCCTGCGCAATCCGCAAAAATATCACGACATTGGCGCGCGGATCCCGCGCGGCGTGCTGCTGGTCGGGCCTCCCGGAACGGGAAAGACTTTGCTCGCCCGGGCGGTTGCCGGTGAAGCAAAAGTCCCCTTCTATACGATCAGCGCCTCTGAGTTCGTGGAAATGTTCGTGGGCGTGGGAGCCAGCCGGGTGCGCAATCTCTTCGAACATGCCAAAGCCACCTCACCGTCCATCGTCTTCATCGATGAGTTGGATGCTGTCGGTCGTCGGCGCGGTGCCGGGCTGGGTGCGGTCAACGACGAACGCGAGCAGACCCTCAACCAATTGCTGGTCGAAATGGACGGATTCGATGATCGCAACGAAGTCATCATCATTGCAGCCACCAACCGTCCCGATGTGCTCGACCCGGCTCTTCTGCGCCCCGGTCGTTTCGACCGTGAGATCACGGTCGGCCTGCCCGATCGCAAAGGACGCGAGGGCATCCTGAAAATTCACAGCCGCTCCCTGCGTCTGGCGCCGAATGTCGATCTTCTATTGATGGCGCGTTCCACCACCGGCTTCAGCGGCGCTGACCTGGCGAACCTATGTAATGAAGCGGCCCTGATCGCAGCACGTGAGGGACATGAACAGGTCGGCATGAACGATTTTGAAGAAGCCTTGGACCGCATCCTCCTTGGCGCGGCGCGCTCCACCCTCCTCAACGATCACGACCGCAAGGTGGTTGCCTATCACGAGGCCGGGCATGCGGTGGCTGCGTGGCTGCTGCCCAACGCCGACCCGGTCCATAAAGTGACCATCATCCCGCGTGGGCGCGCCCTGGGCGTTACCGAACAGTTGCCGGGCGAAGACCAGGTGAACTACAGCCGTGAGTATCTGCTGGCGCGCATTGCCGTCATGCTGGGCGGACGCGTTGCCGAGGAGCTTGCCATCGGTGATATTACGACCGGCGCAGAAAACGACCTGACCGAGGCCACCCGCCTGGCAAGACGCATGATCACGCGCTGGGGGATGGGCGACCTGGGACTGATGACGATCTCGTCCGATGAAGAGCAGCCATTTCTAGGATATGAAATATCACAGGGACGAAACTACAGCGAAGAGACCAGCGCACAGATCGACCGCGATATCCAAAAGCTACTCAATGAACGGCATGAACAGGTCAGAGGGTTATTGACCCATGCCCGCAACAAACTGGATCAACTGGTGGATGTTCTGCTGCGCGAAGAAACCGTCACCCAGGATGAACTGACCAGTATTCTTGGGAGCCGTATCCTTGAACCGTCCTAGTGGTGCAGGGTAAAACAAGCTCCCATGCCACCGCTGCACTGCCATGTATAATGAAGCAATATGCGCCTGTTGATCTTCGACTACGATGGAGTGCTCGCCGATACTCTTGCGGATATGCTCAGGTTCGCACAGGCGACCTGTGACGAAATGGGGGTTAGCCACACCGTGCTCGCGTCGGACCTGCGCGATCTGGAGGTCATGTCCTTCACGACCTTTGGGCGGGCGTGCGGCGTGCCGGAGGAACGGGCAGAGGAATTCAGCCGCCGATGCACCCGAAAGTTTGCTGAAAAGGTGACGCCTCCCGCCATTTTCGAAGGGCTGTCAGATGTCATCTGGCAGCTGGCGAAGAGGAATATCCTGCTCATCGTAAGCGGGAACACCACAGCAAATGTGAATGCCTTCCTTCTTCATCATGGACTGCTGGACTGTTTTCGATCGGTGTATGGGGTGGATCTGCCTGGCACAAAAGCCGGGAAAATCCAGATGGCGCAAACGAGGTTCGGAACAGACAGCGGACCGGTCTATTTTGTGGGGGATTCGTTGAGCGACCTGCGCGCAGCGCGGGAAGCTGGCGTGAGAAGCATCGCGGTCAGTTGGGGGCATCAAAGCCTGGAGATGCTGGACAGCGGCAGACCCGCTGCCATTGTCCATTCGCCGGACGAGCTTTATGCCATTCTTGAGGCAGGCGGTTGAGGAACAGAATACCGATACTGATGAGGGGATGACCCTTGCAGTCCCTGAAAGTCTCACCTATTGATGGACAGTCCATGCCCGCCGACCGGGACGGTTTCAAAGCGCTCGCCGAACCCGGCGATGAACGGTCTGCCGCGCGCAATGGCTTGCTGAACGACGGGCAGCGACAACGAATCGCGATGACTTTCCCGGCCCTCCCAAACCTCCGTGACCCAGATCGCATCCGCATCGGCAGGGTCATGCGCCACGATATAACTCAGGCAGCCCGGCATGTCGGCGGCGCCCTCCAGCAGGATGGCACTCAACGTGTCGCGCTCCCCGGGTATCGCTTTTATCTTTCCGATCAATCCATACATGTTTGTTATCCAACTCCTTGATCATGAAATGTCAGTACATCGCCAACTGAGACGCCGGGCGTTTGCCGTCCAGTAAAAGGAACGGGGCGGCGCGCCTGACGATGATACCCAGTTTGCGCAGGGAGGTCAGGTCGCGCAGTTTTCCCGTCCTGCGGGCAGACAGGATCGCCTCGGCTCCCCTCAAACCGATACCGGGTACGCGCAGCAATTCGCGTTTCTCCGCCCGGTTGATCTCCAGCGGACGTTCGACCAGGTTCATTTGTGCCCACGCCAGTTTCGGGTCGGTGGGAAGCGGGAGGTTGCCGTCCGGGGTGAAGGGCATCTCTTCGAGGTCGAACCCATAATCTCGCAGCAGGAACGATGCTTGATACAACCGATGCTCGCGCAGCGGGTCCACCGCGGCTTTATTCTCCAATGGCGTATCGTGAATAGGATGGAATGCCGAGAAATAGGCGCGCTTGAGCCGCACGTTTTTCATCAGCCAGGAAGTGGTGGTCAACAATTCCAGGTCGCTCTCATCCGCGCCGCCCGCCACGAATTGCGTGACCGTGGAGGGATATTTGCCGTTCCAGAATTTGTACGCAGGTTGCGAGCGGCGGATCTCCTCCACCCAGCGCAAGGGACGCAGAAGTTCCTCCATGAATACCTTGTGCGGGGCAAGCTTTGCGAGCCGTTCGGTGTTGGGCGCTTCGAGATTGACCGAGACGCGGTCGGCGAGTTGCATGGCGCGCTCCACCTGTCCGCGTTCGGCGCCGGGCATGATCTTGAGGTGCATGTACCCGCGGTACCCAAACCTCTTGCGCAGGATCTCGGCGGTATCGAGGATCCTGTTCTGGGTGTTCGCCCCGCCCGCGGCGATGCCGGAACTGAGGAAGATGCCCTCGGCAGCTTTGGCTTGATGCAGTTTCATGAACAACCCGGCAAACTCCTCCGGCTTGAACGTGGCGCGGCGGAAATCGCGCCCCGCCCGGAACGGACAGTAATAACAATCCCGTTCACAGGCGGACGAAAGCAGTGTCTTCAACAACAGGATCTGTTTCCCGTTGGGGAGCTGGGCAGGGTGGACGAACGCAGACCTTGACTCCTTGGGAGTGAAACAAACAGGTTCGTTGGTAGTTGAGTAGCCCGGGGCGACAGCCGAGGGCGTATCGAAACCACGCGTCTCCTCGGCGTGTTCCAACTCCATCTGACTCGAAAGCATCCTGAGCGTGCCAATGGCGTCCATGCCTTGATTATAGAACAGATATTCTAAAACAGCAAGCCGGGCTTGGGCGCGGATTTCACGGGTCGGGCGGAAAATTTCCGTGAAACTATGGAGACCTGCGTGTATAGAAAGAAGGGATTTATCGGGCGATCATGGGGAAGCTGTGCTCAAAATCCGCCCATCCAACCAACACAATTTGCACACACTTTTTTCATTGAACTGTTAATCTGTTTTTTTATACTCATCCCATTGATAAAGGAGCAATTATGAAAAAACAATTTATGGCAATCCTTGTCGCCCTGCTGATCACCGCCTGCGTCGGTGCATCCATCTTTGCGATCGGTGGGGCGGCGCTGCTCAACAGGAACGGGGCACCCGTCATTGATTCGCCCTCGCAAGCCACGGTGATCTCCGATTCGAATTTGTCGCAACAGGATCAGGTGGCGCAACTCCAGGACCTGGTTTCGCAATATCAGGACCGCGAGCAACAGTATCAGCAGCGCGAACAGCAATTGCAGGCGCAGCTTTCACAGGCGAACGCGCAGATCCAGCAGAACCAGCAACTGCTCCAGCAGGTGCAGATGTTGCTGGCAGCCCTGCAGCAGCGCGGCGTGATCAGCATCACCGGCGACGGACGAATTCTCATCAACCAATAGAGGCATCGAGGCAAAATGAAAATATTGAAATTCGGTCTTCGTTTTTGGATCACGGTCGCAAGCGTGTTGAGTTTCATGAGCGGTTGGATCATGCTTGCCCATGCGCCCAAACCCGCCCAACTCCTTCAGCCGGCGGCAAATTCCGCGCCGCCCACATTGGAACCCCTGCCGCCATTGTCAGACTTCGAGATGAGCGATGATGCATCGCAGAGCCCGTCCTTATTCAGCCTCCAGCCGAGTCAACGTTTTGGCAGCAGCCCATTCTTCAGGACAGGTGGATCATGATCCATTCCTTTGAATTTCGCGCAATGAACACAGACATCCTGCTTGCCGCGGAGGGGGAGCGGGGCATCGAAGGGATGCAAGCCGCGCGGGTCTTCATCGACGAGTGCGAACAGCGCTTCAGCCGCTTCCTGCCCGCCAGCGAGATCACCGATCTCAACCGCTCGGCGGGCGAATGGCTTCCGGTTTCCGGCGATCTGATGGAGATGTTCCAACTCGCCCTGATATTCCACAACGAGACAGGCGGACTCTTCGACCCGGCCATCCTGCCGGACCTGGAGCAGGCTGGATACGACCGCAGCATGGACGAGATCCGCGCATATGGAGCCATGCCGCAACCGCCCGCCTCAAAACGGACCTCGAGGCCTGCCTTCCGTGAAATCGACATCGCCCACGCTGACAACCGCATCCGCCTGCCGCGCGGCATGCAGATCGACCTCGGCGGCATCGCCAAAGGCTGGATCGTGGAAAAAGCCGCGCGCCTGCTCAACGCCTACGCCGCGGCTTGCGCCGTCAGCGCGGGCGGAGACATGTCGTTGATCGGGCGTCCCTCCGATGGCATGGATTGGGATGTGCTGCTCGAAGACCCGCGCGACCCGGAGCGGATGCTCTCCCAGCTGCATGTCGGCCCGGGAGGCGTGGCAAGCTCCTCGGTCATGAAGCGAACGTGGCGTCTGGGCGGAAAGGTCCGGCACCATTTGATCGATCCGCGCACCGGCGAGCCCGCACACACGGACTGGCTGAGCGTCTCCGTGATCGCGCCGGACGTGATCACCGCCGACGTGTATGCCAAGGCGATCCTGATCGGCGGGCAGGCGGAACTGCCGCACCTGCTGAACGCCCGGCCCGAATTGACCTATATCGCAGTGGACCGGAATGGAAGGTTATCCGGTTCGCCGCACTACAGGGATTACATCCATGATTACGCAACAGAAACAAGTCTCCCCTTTGAATTCGCTTATTAGACCGACTGCCACGATCCTGCTGGTCGGCTTGATCTTCGTCATCATGCTAATCACCATCACAGCCGGGGGGTCGCTGGGCGGAGCAGCCTCGGCGCAAACCATCCCCGCGCTCTTCGGCATGGACTCCACACAACTGTGGTGGTATGTGACCCGCGCTTCGGGGTTGACCGGTTATTTCCTGCTGTGGCTTTCGATGGTCTGGGGCTTTGCCATCCCGACGAAGATCGTCCAGCCCGTTTTGGAGGGCACGTTCGTATACGACTTCCATGAACATCTCTCCCTGCTCGGGCTGGGATTCGTCCTGCTGCACATCGTCGTCCTGCTGTTCGACCGATTCCTGCCGTTCAACCTGCTGCAGCTCCTGGTCCCGTTCACGGACGCGTATCGTCCGCTGTGGGTGGGACTGGGCATCATCAGTTTCTATATCCTGCTGCTGGTCACCGTCACGTTTTACCTGCGTGGACAGCTCAGCGTCCGGACGTTTCGCGCCATCCACATATTGAGCATCGCTGGTTATCTGGGCACGACCCTGCACGGACTGTTCGCCGGCACCGACTCAGCCCTGCCTGCCGCGCTGTTTCTCTATGCAGGGACGTTCCTCGTGGTCGTCTTCCTGACCGTCTACTGGCTGGTAATGCGCCAGCCTGAAAAAGCGACGGTCCCGCTGCGCCCGCGCAGATAGACCCTTTTCCATTCGAATATTCTCCCTCCTCACACCTTGCCTTTGCAATGACCGTATTGCAAGGGCAGGTTTCATATAAGGAGCAATGTCACTATGTGACTCCCAACCGCGTGGCTATACTGTTGGAAACGACAAAGGAGGCTCACATGTGCGAATTCTGCATCCAACACGGGGAGGGGAAGAAGTGGTACCTGACGATGGAGAATTACTCCCTCGAACTGCTCGATCAGGAGGACCGGCGCGAATATGCCGCGAAATTTTTAAACGGATTCCACAAACGCGTGCCGCCGGAGATCCGCCAATTGGACCGGATCCGCAAAACGCCGCTCAGGATGCTGGCGAAACCGGTTCTGACCCGCAACCAAAAACGCGACCATTACGGGCAGGTGGTGCCGATGGAGGACGTGGAGCGGATCTTCGACCTGGTGCAGGGCGCAGTGCGTCTGCCCTGCGTGTGCCGCCGCGTGACCACCGGCAACATGAACGCCCGCTACTGCTACGGTTTGACGATGGACCAACAACTGATGGATTCGCTCGACGATTCGTTCAGCCTGGAAACGCTGACAAAGGATGAGGCGCTCGACTCCATCCGCAAACTGGACAAGGAGGGACTCGTCCATTCGGTGTGGACGTTCAAGACGCCGTTCATCGGTGGGCTATGCAACTGCGACCAGGATTGCATGGCCTATCGCATCACCCACGCAAGGAAGGATTACCCGGTCATGTTCCGCGCCGAGTGGGTTGCAGAGGTCGCCGCGGATGCGTGCAACGGCTGCCGCCTGTGCATGAGGCAATGTCAGTACGGCGCGATCCGCTATTCATCAAACAACAAAAAAGTGACGGTCGACCCGACCGTCTGTTACGGCTGCGGCGTATGTCGGGCGGTCTGCAACAAGGACGCCATCGCGCTGGCGCCGCGGGCGAGTATGAAGGAGGCGGTGGATGTTTGGTAGGGCAGGGGAGGGATGGGTGACAAGATGAGGAATGAAGTGACAGCGCCAATTTTGGATGCCGGGGGCAGGCCATATCTTTCCATATCTTCTCGGTGATGTTACCTGGTTATGTATGATCGCTATGAATGATTTGAATGGGGAGGAACAAACTTGGCTCTCGCATGAAATATCTTGACTTTTCACTTATCATTCGATATAATAATAATTATATGGAGTGATATGAAAACAAAGATAAATGCCTTTCTAGAGACCCTGGATCGCTCTCCGCGAACCATTATTGCATACCGAAATGCCCTTACACAATTTATGAACACTGTAGGTGTTGACGCGGAGTTGGACATTGCAAACTATACCAGATTCCTTACAGCAATCAAATCAAGATCCCCTTCCACCAAACGTGTTTACACCACGGCTGTGCGAAAATTCTATGCATTTTGTAAGGCTGGAAATCCCTTTGAGATGAAAGAGGCTACCGATCACTACACTCGCAGCCAAGGCAAGCGTATCGTTAATTTCAACCGCGAGGCTGTGGAGAAAGTTATTGCATACTGCGCTTTGCTGGACAACACCTCCGCGAAATCCTCTCGTGAAATGCTCGAGGCTCTGCGTGACCGCGCTTTTGTGCTGACCCTTGCAGATACAGGCTTGCGAATCTCCGAAGCCTGTGCACTCAAACGCGGCGATATCGATTGGCTGGAACAACGAGCAGTAATCGTGGGGAAAGGAGACAAACAGGCGGTCGTTTATTTCTCCGATCGTTGCATTGATGCCTTGAAGGCTTATCTACACGCAAGATCGGCTGTTGAGCCGAATTCGCGAACCCCGCTTGGCTCCCAACCTCTATTCTCTCGCCACGATATTCGTGCCAGTAAAAAGATTAGATCCATCACTGCTGGTGGCATGTGGAAGGCGATTAAGAATAGAATTGAGGAGGCTGATGTAGATCGTAGCCTAGTTCGTATCCATGATTTCCGTCATTACTTTGTTACCATGACCTATCTGGCCAAGGGTGATTTGAGAATGTCACAAGTGCTTGCCCGCCATGAAAGTATTGCTACTACAAATCGCTACGCCCACTTCAACACGGAAGCCGCGAAGGCATACGATGAAATTTTCAACCGAGGTGGAAATGATTGAGGTCGTTTTTGAGAGATTTCATGATCAGGATTATGTGGAAAAGGGATATGATCTGTATGTGATGAAAAATGGGCCTGGTGATCCTTTGTATGTAGGTATTTCAACCCGAAGCATTTGGGAAAGATGGTTTGGCTGGAATGGGCATATGGTATGGGACGGGAATATCATCTACGGAACAAGTTCTGTTGGTCGAAAGATCGAAGATCATTTGCCTGACTCATTGAAATGGAAAATACAATTGTGGACGCTAAAAGATTGTATAAAATTTTGTGAGCGCGAATTAAAAAGAACAAACCGTCATCCAGATATTCGGTTCATGGAGCCATTCATGATCCAAAAACTGTCTCCGATCCTGAATGGATCCCATAATCTGAGACCTGGAATAGATACAACTCCCAAAAGCCAAAAAGAAATCGAACGCGAGAAATGCCTCGATCAAATTTACAAGGAAGTCTTTGAAAAAAGTAAATGAGACAGGCTTCCCTACGCCCACCACCGGTCGCAACATCGTCCGAGAGCGCGTCGGGCAAATTCTGGGCAGGGATATGGTCGGCAGGATCACGCCGCATTCTTTCCGCCATTATTTCGTCCCAGCCGTGCTGTGCGGCTCCAGCAATCTGCGCCATGCCCAGGAACTCGTCCGCCACAAGAACATCCAGGTGACGCAGCGCTACACCCACCTCTCCAACGACGAGCTGGTCAAAGCCAATCACGGCATCTTTGAGAAACGGACGAAACGTTCGTGACTCCCCTCGGGCTGGTCCCGATCCACGGACCTGCTCCACGCGCAAACCACCCCTCCCCCACCCCACCGCCCAGCACACACAATTTGTACTCAAAATTGTGATATACATATTCAGCACAGTTTTCATCACAAACCATCGGCAATTCCGTTTTATCGTCGTTGCCAGAAAAGGAAGACCACATGACCTCCCCCATCCCTCCCGGTTTTGATCCCGCCCACGATGTCCTCCATTACGGACGCCAGCCGTTGGATGCCATCTTCGCGCCCAAGAGCGTCGCCGTCATCGGCGCAACCGAGACTCCCGGCAGTGTGGGCCGCACCATTGTCTGGAACTTGATCAGCAGCACATTTGGCGGGACCATCTATCCCGTCAACCCGAAGCGCTCGAGCGTGCTCGGCATCAAGGCGTATCCCAGCCTCAGTGCCGTCCCCGAAACCGTGGACCTGATCGTCGTTGTCACACCGGCGCGGACCGTGCCGGGCATCATCAAGGAGGCGGTCGAACGGGAGGTCAAGGGCGCGATCATCATCTCCGCCGGTTTCAAAGAGACGGGACCCGAGGGCGCCGAACTGGAACGCCAGATCATGGAGCATGCGCAGCGCGGCGAGATGCGCATCATCGGACCGAACTGCCTGGGCGTGATGAGTCCCACCACCGGCTTGAATGCCACCTTCGCCAGCACGATCGCCCAACGCGGCAGCGTCGGTTTCATCAGCCAGAGCGGCGCGCTGTGCACCGCCATCCTTGACTGGAGTCTGCAGGAGAACGTCGGCTTTAGTTCGTTCGTCTCCATCGGCTCGATGCTGGATGTCGACTGGAGCGACCTGATCTACTACCTCGGCGACGACCCTCACACCAAGAGCATCGTCATCTACATGGAGACCATCGGCAACGCCCGCGCCTTTCTCTCCGCCGCCCGCGAAGTGGCGCTCGCCAAACCGATCATCGTGATCAAGCCGGGGCGCACGGAGGGAGCCGCAAAAGCCGCCGCCTCGCACACCGGTTCATTGACCGGCAGCGACGAAGTGCTGGAGGTCGCGTTCCGCCGCAGCGGTGTCCTGCGCGTCAACAGCATTGCCGAATTGTTCTACATGGCTGAGGTCTTGGGCAAGCAGCCGCGCCCCGAAGGCCGCCGACTGACGATCCTTACCAACGCCGGCGGACCGGGCGTACTGGCAGCCGATTCGCTGATCACCAATGGCGGCGAACTGGCGCGACCCTCGGAACAGGCGATGGAAGCCTACAACGAACTGCTCCCGGCAGCCTGGAGTCACAACAACCCCGTTGACATTCTGGGTGATGCCGACCCCGAACGGTATCACAAAGCGCTGGAGATCGCCGTTCAGGATCCCGATAACGACGGCATTCTCGTCATCCTCACCCCCCAGGCCATGACGGATCCGACCAGGACCGCGGAGGCGCTGGCGCCTTATGGTCAATCCCCCGCCAAACCTGTGATCGCCGCCTGGATGGGCGGCAAGGAGGTCGCGGCAGGCGAATCCATCCTCAATAAAGCGGACATCCCGACCTTTGCCTACCCCGATACCGCCGCGCGCGTCTTCAATTACATGGCACGCTATGCGGAGAACCTGCGCAGTCTGTATGAGACGCCCATGCCGATCGGGAACGAGGACCGGGTTGACCGTGAACTCGCTTCGCACATTCTTCAAACTGCCCGCGCCTCCGGACGCATGATCCTGACCGAATACGAATCCAAGCAACTCCTGGCCTCCTATGGCATCCCCACCGTGGAGACCCGCATCGCCAAAACCGGAAAGGAAGCGGTGCAGGCGGCGGAAGCCATGGGTTATCCCGTGGTGCTCAAGCTCCATTCGGAGACCATCACCCACAAGACCGATGTCGGCGGCGTGCAGTTGAACCTGGCGGATACGGAGGCGGTTCGAGGCGCCTTCGAGAACATCAAAAGATCCGTCACGGACAAAGCCACGGCGGAGGATTTCCTCGGCGTCACCGTCCAGCCGATGATCCAGATGGAAGGCTATGAATTGATCCTCGGCAGCAGCATCGATCCGCAGTTTGGTCCTGTGATCCTCTTCGGGCTCGGCGGTCAGCTGGTGGAGGTCTTCAAAGACCGCGCCCTGGGACTCCCACCCCTCACCACTGCACTGGCGCGCCGCATGATGGAACGCACCCGCATCTTCACCGCCCTGAAGGGGGTGCGCGGGCGCGACCCGGTGGACCTCGCCGCCCTCGAACGACTGCTTGTCCGCTTTTCACAACTGATCACGGAACAACGCTGGGTCAAGGAACTGGATATCAACCCGCTGCTTGCTTCCCCTGAGAAATTGCTCGCCCTGGATGCCCGCGTCGTCCTCCACGAACAGGAGGTCGACGAGGAGGAATTGCCCAGACTCGCCATCCGCCCCTACCCCATCCAATATGTCAGCACGTGGAAAGCCAAAGATGGCACGGAGGTGACCATCCGTCCCATCCTGCCCGAGGACGAGGCGCTGTTCGTCGAATTCCATGCCACGCTTTCCGACCGCAGCGTTTTTATGCGCTATCTACAGCCGATGATGTTCCACGAACGCGTCGTCCATGAACGCCTTGCCCGCATCTGCCATACGGATTACGACCGCGAGATCGCCCTGGTGGCGGAAAGCAAAAACGACAATGGCGAGCGCAGCATTCTGGGGGCCGTCCGCCTGAGCCGGGTACACGCCACGAACGAGGCGCGCCTGAGCATTTTGATCGGCGATCCATACCAGGGCATGGGGCTGGGAGGTGAACTGCTCCGCCAGGCCATCCATGTCGCCCGGGAGGAACACCTGGAATATGTGAGCGCCATCATGACCGATGACAATCAGGTCATGAAACATATCCTGCAAAAACTTGGATTCAATTTTGAAGCGGCCGGAAAGGAAGGGCTGTTGATGGCAAGACTTGAAATACAGGGAAGACGCACAATGCGATGAAATCCGCTTTACAATTGAGGATATCGTGCAACATAAATCTTTAACGTGAACAAGGAACGCTTTATTTGAAATGACGAAAACCTGGTATTCAAAATCACTTGGGGATGGAATGTGGGCTCCGACGGTCATTGCACAGATCGAAGAGGGGTTCCTCCCGTTGTTTGCAGAGGCGGGCAGCCCGTCGGAAATGGCGGTATTCACCCGCACCGAGTCACAGGGAAGATTGCATTGTGAAGTGATCGCCTATTTTTCCCCTGCGGCCGCAGGGATCGCAAAAGCATTTGAAGCGGAGCCTTGCGAAGCACCCTCGCGCGAAGGGTTGGATTTGCTGGCTGGAGATCCGCAAAGCTGGGAACGCCTCTTCCCCGAAAGCCACAGGACTTAACTTGAAGATCAAATCATCGAATACGATCCTGTATTGCAGGAAGTGGGAGGAGACGGTTGCCTTCTATAAAAACGGATTGAAGCTGTTGGTCATATCCGCCAATGACTGGTTCGTGGAATTCAAGGTCAACGAAATGGCACGCATCAGTGTTGCCAACGAGGCTCGCACTTCGATCGACAGCAGTGACGGCAAGGGGATCACGATCAGTCTCCAGGTGGCAGACGTGGAACAAACGCGCCGGGACCTGCTGGACAATGGGATAACGCCCACTCCCATCAGGGAAGTTTGGGGCTCCCGGGCAATTTACATCCACGACCCGGAAGGGAACCGACTTGAGTTCTGGTCGGGGCGGGCAAAGGTCCACTCGCTCAAAGCAGGGTAAGGATCTCGAAACATTCCTTCATTTTTTGATGAAGGGACCTCATGTCCGGCGGTGCAGACCAGCGCGGGCTGGCGAGGCTATCTCCCACCACCAACACCGAAGCAGTCTCCATACTGCGCGCTTTTCCGACGGCGAACAATCCTGCGCTCTCCATATCCACGGCAAGGACACCTTCCTGCTGAAACATCACTGCTTCTTCGCGCGATTCGCGATAAGGTGCATCCGTGCTCCACGTCCCGCCGATGGCATGCGGAAGATCTTTTTTCTGGAATGATGACGAAAGCTCGGAAACGAATTGGGGAGAGGCTTCCACATATTTTTCTGGGGGAAGATAATGATAGGAGGTCCCTTCGTCGCGGATCGCCCGATCACAAACGACCACGTCGCCCGGGGAGAGATTCGGCTGTAGTCCGCCGGCCAGTGACAGGATCACGATCTGCTGCGTTCCCCAGGCGACCAACTCCTCGGCAAGATTGGCGACCACAGGCGCGCCGATCCCAAAGTTGCCCATCACTCCAATCTTTCCATTCGTCTTTTTCAGGAGATAAAAATCACCCAGGAAACCGGTCACGCGCTTCGCCGAATATTTCAGCGGGAAATATTTCATCACACCCTTGTAGAGGCAGAGAATGACGGTCTCGGGCGCGTGGACATCCTTCAAACCTCCCTGTGCGCGGCGGAATTCGATCATCTTTTCAGCCGTCAGCATGGTGGGCAGGGCGTGTTTATTGGGATGGATCGGATAACTCATGCAAGACTCCTTGAGGGTGGAGGATATCCATTTTTCGGGAGGATTTGATTCTCCATGCGGACAAGAACAACACTGCTTGAACGGTCTCCGCGATGAGGATCGCCCAACCCACACCCGACGCCCCCAAACGCGGAATGAACAGGGAACTCAAAATCAATTGTACGAGCAAGGAGAATGCCAGCAGGCGCAGGAGGATCTTTTCCTTGTTTTGCGCCAGAAATTCCAACGAGAGAAAAGAACTGACGGTGTAGGGGATCAACGAAAAAGCCAGCACCTGCAATACGGGAACAGATGCCCGATAATCGGACCCGAAGAAAACCTCGATCAAGGGTCTCGCCAGGAAAAAAAGCAGGACTGAGCCGCCCGACGCGGCAACAACGAGGAACAACCCAGACAGATGGAAAATCCTTCGATCGATGCCAGCATGATGTTCCTTCGCCAGAGCAGGATAGAACACGGTGAACGCTGCAATATGACCCAGGTGCGCTGCCTCCACGATGCGGGCTGCGGCGGAAAACAACCCGGTCATCGAGGCGGTGCCGAGGATAGAGAGCATGAAGAGAGTCGATCTTTGATACAGGATTCCAAAAATGGCGATCGATGCAACCGGTACACAAATCACGAACAGCGACCGCAACTCGTGGAGTGAAAAGCGCCAGCCCCAAAATGAGTCCGGTGAGACCGGCAAACACAGTATCCCAGCCAGCAGAGTCCCAATGATCTGAACGCCGAGCAGTTCAACCGCGAGCTTGACGAGCCCTTCCCCCTGCCGGATGAACATCAGAACCACAACGACTTGTAAAAAAGGAATAATAAAGTTCAACCAGCCGTAAAGACCCATTTTTTGTTTCCCCCGCAGAATGGACGTGAAGATTGTAAAGAAGGCAAGCGGGATCAACGCCAGGCTGTAGATTCGCAGGGCGGATATGCCTTCCGGCGTTTGGCTTGGCAGGAACGGGGAGAATGAATAAACGAACCCAATGAACAAAATGGACAATATCAATTGCAGGTTCAACGCAGATGAGAGTCGGGAGAGATCCTGCCTGGCAGCGATCTCGCGGATGAGGACCATGTCCGAGCCAAAGGTGGTGAGCGTGTTGCCGATCAGGATCAGCGCGGCAAATAAGGAATATCCACCAAACTCATCCACGGATAATCGTCGCGCCAGCAGATAGGTCACGACCACCGCGCAGCCTTGCGCCCCGATTCGGGCGACCAGCAGCCAAAGGCTTTCGCGGGCAAGCTTCCTGAACAGATTCATGTCGGTCGATACCGCAGCGTGATGATGAAGAAATCGCCCCAGCCGCGCCAGGGACGGCGAAAAGCCAGTCGGTCGTCGAGCCAACTCATGGTCCGGTAAAGACGCGGGTAACGTTTGGCGAAGTTCTTCGACTCGGCGGTCGGTGTGAGGACGGAGAGTCCCTCGATTGAGAGGCAATCGTACTCATCCTCAAACCAATGCAAAACTTTTTCGGGCGTGAAATAATAAACGGTGAAATACAATCCCTCGAGATGGGCACGCGTGCCATCCTTCGAGAAGCGGCGGAATGCCAGACGCGGATGCCCGCGAAAAATCTCCGCCATCTCCCACAGGCAGACGGGCGGCATCAGCACCCAGGTAACGATGCCATTCGGACGCAAGACCTTTGGCAGTTGCGCAACGACCGGCGAAAGATCGGGGATGCAGTTCAAGCCGCCAAGATTCGAAAAGACCGCGTCGAACGGCGCGCTTTGAATTTGATTCAGTTCAGTAAACGAACATTGTTGAACTGTGATCCGGTTTTCCAAATGCAGTTGGGTTTCTTTATCGTGCAACCGCGCCAGCATGCCGGGCGCAATATCCGTGGCGTGGATTCGATAGCCGCGCCGCGCCAGCTCGACGGCATCGGTGCCCGTACCGGCGTTCAACTCCAGAATGCGCGAGCCGTTGGGAAGAAAGCGCTCCAAATGTGCATACACTCTGTTCCGCATGCGCGTCTGGTTGGGATGATCCTCCGCGAAGGCGTCATATTTTTCAGCGGTGCGCGAGAAGGCTTCGGCGATGGTATTGAAATCGTTCATCATAAATACCTCCTCAATTGAAGTTCGCTTTTGAGCATGCCGAACAGATTGCGCGGCATGGAGGCGACACCGCGCAGGGATGGCTTCTCCACCGCCCGCCGCATCCGGAATTCATAATGGACGCGGCCGTGCAAAATGCGATAGAACTCTGTTGGGAACGGACCATGATACAACATCGCCAGGTCGTCCGAGTCGATCCAGTTTTGTCTTTCGCCCAATTCCAGTTTCACGCGCTCGTAAAATTTCGTTCCCGGGAGCGGGTACGACACGGAAACCCCGAGATCGTCCGGCCGACATTCGCGCACCATCCTCAGGGTCTTTTGCACATCCTCCCACATCTCGCCGGGATACCCGAACTGCAAAAAGAATCCCACCTCAATTCCCTGCGCGTGCAATAACTTCGCAGCGCGATAAATATCCTCCACCTTGTCGCCCTTGTCCATCGCATCGAGAATTTTTTGTGAACCCGATTCCGCGCCGATCCACACGGTCTTGCATCCCGCTTTTGCCAGCGCGGCAGCGGTCTTCTCTTTGACCAGATCCGCGCGCTGTAAACACTTGAACGGGATGACCGCGTCCGCTTCACGCAGCAACTCCGCGAACTTTTCGATCCATCCCGGTTTCAATCCCAAAATGTCATCCGCAAACCAGATGTGATCGGGCGCAAAATTTTCCTTCAGCCACTTCATCTCGGAGGCCACATTCTCCGGCGAGCGCGAATGATAGCGCTGTCCCCAGATCGGCTTGGCACACCAGTTGCAGTGATACGGACAGCCGCGCGTCGTCACCATGTTCATCGAAAAGTATCCGTGACGTTCCATCCAGATTCTTCTATACTTTTCGACATCCACCAGATCCCAGGCGGGGAACGGGAGTTTATCGAGATCTTTGATGTCGGGTCTGCGAGTTGGGAATTGCGAACCATGTGACGCCAGCCCGATCACATCACTCGCATCCCTCCCTGCCGATAACTGATTCAGCAATTCGAGCAGAGTCTCCTCCCCCTCCCCAAGCAGACAGTGGTCCGCGCCGCGTTCGAGATAATCTGCGTAATGATCGGTCGCGTCCGCGCCGCACAGGATGACCACGCATCCGCGCGCCTTTGCCATTTCGATCATTCTGAACGCGGCTTCGCGCATCCGCAACAAACACATCTTGGATAGATAGTTGAAGTTGTCTTCGTAGATGATCGCGTATTGCGGTTGGTGTTCGTCGAGCGCGGCAGCCCATTCCTCCTCGGACTCTGCCAGCATCGCATCGAACAACGCGACCTCATATCCGTGCAAGCGCAGCCAGCTCGCGGCATATAACGTTCCCAGCGGCGGATAGGGCTGCATCGCCTCCCACAATTTGGGATCGAATCGCAGATAGTAGGATTGACCGAGCAGGATCTGGGTCATAAGTCAGCCCGTCATCGTGAGCCACGTAGTGGCGATGCAATCTCCGCTTGTGTTGAGGATCGCTTCACCCACGCACCTCGCTCGGGGTTCGCAATGACATGATTTCTTAATCTCTCATCAAGCGCATCCTGCGTTCGTTTCCGATGATGACCGAAATTGCCCTGACACATCTCCGCATTGAAGACCGTCTCTTCGCCGAAGCCGGGTTGTTTGGAGAAGCGCGAAATTTTACGACTCATCTCCCAGCGTTCGAAGCGGTCGCCGGATTTACCTCGTAAAAGATGTTCCGTCATGGCGAGGAGCGACTGAAAGGAACGACGAATCAATCTCCTGTACGGAGACGGAGATTGATTCGTCGAGCTTCGCTCTCCTCGCAACGACGGATACGCATTCGGCAAATATGCCTCCACCCATTCATTCGCCTTCAGCAGCCTGTCATACACATCCGATCCCGTAACGGGAATCATCTGACATAACTCGCGTGCGGAATACAGATCGCGTTGACGCCATTCCAGCGCATTCTCGGAAACGATCAAATTGGGGCAGAGCGTATGACCGGACAAACGCGCCAGACGATTGAACAATAACGCAAATGCCCGGGCAGTCCATACCCGCCCTGACGCGGCGACCAGCATAAAATCAAAATCCGCACGGTCAGAGGCGTTCATCACCGCCAGTGATCCCGTCAATGCCGCCATGCGGACGAAGGGCAACGACCCCAATATGCGACCATATTTCAAGGCGAGGGGCAGCAACTTCCTTGAACGCGCCTCACGCTCTTTGCGAATCTCCACAATCTCTATACGTCCTGGCAGGGTGAAATAGATTTCGGTTTTCTCAAGGCGGTCATTGGCATCCGAAGCCCGCTGCACCTCTTCAACCGTGGTCCTCACCCCCACCAGATACCGATGAACTTCCTCTACAGTCAGCGGATGGTCGAATATATCCGAATAAGCCAATGTATCCAGAACAGCCCGGGATATTTCGTTTGAAGATGGTCGCGCCATTTATAAATCCAATCGATTAAAATCCGGCGTATTATCCAATAGACACACCGGCCGGAACAATTCTTTCAACTGATAATTTTTTCATGCATCTTACCATTGTCACTCCGTTTCCGCCTGCAATTACGGGTATCGGTCAATACGGCTACCACATAACGCGTGGATTGGCGAAGTCGGGGATGTTTGCGCGTATCACGGTGCTGGCAGGTTCTCACGTCAACGGAGGCAAGCCAAATCATTTGGGTTCAACGGAGATCGAATATTGCTGGGCACCCGGCCATTTTAACGCGCGGCAGGCAATTCTGTCCCGCGTGAGGCGTTTGGATCCCGACCTAGTCTGGTTCAACGCGGGAGCGAGCATCTTCGGCAAATCGCCCTGGATGAACATCTCCGGTCTGCTGACGCCGACACTCGTGCAGCGCATGGGATACCCGACGATCACAACTCTCCACGAACTGGTCGAACTGTCGGACCTGCGCGCCCTGAACGCGCCGGGCGGTCCGCTTGCCAGGGTCGGCGCAAAACTTCTGACGCGGATCACCTCACAAGCCGACCTGGTTTGCCTGACGATGAAAAGCTACACCGACCGGCTTTCGATGCAGGGCGTGGACTGCACGCACATCCCGATCGGCGCCTATCATGAACCGGAAATGCTCGAAGAATCGGATTCGGATGAACTATTATTTTTTACGACACTGGCGCCCTTCAAGGGACTGGAATTGCTGATTGAGGCATTTGAATTACTGCGTTTGGAGTTTCCTGGACTGAGCCTCACCATCGCCGGGTCTGAGCACGTGCGCTTCCCTGATTATGCGCGCGAGTTGAAGGTGCGGTTCGAAAAAATGGACGGCATCCACTGGCGGGGACAAACCTCCGAAGACGATGTGATGGACCTCTTCCGGCGCGCGAAGGTGGTCGTGCTGCCGTACACCGCATCCACAGGTTCGTCGAGCGTGCTGTATCAAGCCGCGACCTGGGGGCGGGCTGTTGTGGCATCGAATCTGAGCGAGATCAAAACGCTGGCTGCGGAAAGCGATCTGCAGGCGGAATTTTTTGAAAATGGAAACATCCAGAGTCTGGTCGCCGCCATTTCCAGCTTGATCACTTCAAAAGAAAAACGCCGCGGACAGATCGTTCATAACTTCAATGTCATGCAGCGGACGCGCCCGCAGGAAACCAGCCGAAAATACATCCGCGCATTCAACCGCGCCCTCGAAAAACGAAGCAGTCCCAAGCGGATTCCCGTCCCGCGTGCGGAGCAGGAGCCTGCATGATCCCGCGCCGCGTCCGCATGGCGGTTCTGATCGCGTTCCTCGGTCATGGATTATTCATTCTGGCCGCGCGCTATCGCCTGAGTTACGATGCGTACACACATATGCTGTTCGCAAACCATTACGCCGAAAACTGGTTCTCGTTATGGGAAACGCGCTGGTACACAGGTTTTACGGTTGTATCCTATCCGCCGCTGACACACCAACTCATCGCATCCTTCATCCCCCTGCTTGGTTTTGACAGGGCATTTGCGCTGATTCTCTGGGTCGTCGCGAGTCTTTATCCTCTTGGTATTTATGCTTTTAGCCGGATCTTCACAGGCAGGAGCTCCGCCGCCTACGCCGCGCTCGCTTCCGCCATCCTGCTTCCGATCTATGTTGTCGCGCACATCTTCGGTCAACTGCCATTCCTCGCCAGCACGCTTCTGGCTTTATTTGCCGCGGCAAGTCTCGACCGGTATCTGCGTGAGGGCGGCGTCCACAACTTTCTGCTCACGGTCTCGCTGTATACCACCGCGATGGCGCTTCATCACGCGGTGCTGATGGTACATCCGTTTTTGGTTCAGGCGGTAATCATAAAAAATCTATTCAACCACAGAGACACTAAGACACTGGGATTCAATAAAACAAACTCTGCGGTCGCTGTGCCTCCGCGGCTGATATTCCGGTTTTTGCTGGTTTGCGCATTTTCCGTTTTGTTCAGCCTGCTCGTAATCTTCCCCTTCTGGGGTTGGGGCATGGATCAAACTCTCCAAACGCCCATCGACCACCTCTCGCGCCACAACTTCCTCACCGACCCGCTCGCACTGGCGATCTTCTTCCTCCCGTTGTATGGTCCGCTCGCTGCGGTCATCCCGTTCCTCGTACGCAAATGGCAGCCGCGCTTCATCGGTCTGCTTGCCGCCTTTGCGATCCTCTTTCTGCTTGGGCTGGGCGGGACGACTCCCCTGCCGCGTCTCCTCTTCGGCTCTGCCTGGGAATGGCTGACCTATGACCGTTTCGCGTTTTGGGCGTGCCTGACCCTGACCCCGTTTTTTGGCATCTTATTCATTCGGATGAAGAAAAGGCTGCGCCTCGGGACCAAGCCGAAGGTTGTCCCGCTCCGAAGGGATCTTGTCCCAGCCCTGACCTTTTCCGTTTTCATTGTCACCACACTGGGAGCCTGGTTCACGCCCATTGTTTTTCCCCTCCAACCCAAACCCATTGAGATGAAACCCATCGTCGAATTTCTCGATAAAGGCGACCATTCTCAATGGCGTTACGTCACTTTTGGTTTTGGCGATCAATTTGCATTTTTGAATCTGCTTACAAGAGCCACCACAATCGACGGAAGTTATCACACCGCACGCACACTACCCGAACTGCGCCAAAGCGGACTCGGGCAGATCGACACATCCTATTGGGCGCTGAACGGCATGAATGCCATCATCCCCATCCTGCAGAGATCCGGCGAGCGCGGCGTGCGCTGGGGATTCGTCAACACGGACACAGTGCAAGCTGCCGGACTGCGTTGGGGAACGATCCATCGCAGTCCATTCGTGCCGATCCTGAACGAACTCGGATGGAGGAAAGTCGAAACATTGAGCAACGGTGTGATGGTTTATGAAAATCCGAATGCACTTTTACCCAATCGCGTCACGCCGCCCGATGCACCACCATTTACTTCATTTGCCTGGGGTGTATTCCCAATGCTGGCTTTTGTATCGGCCGCGGCATTGGGCGCGCTGCGCGTGGTTCCGGTTCAAGCCGAATGGATCATCCGAAAGATCCATGCGTTCGTCGTCGGCTTGCTTCCCATTGCGCTATGCTTTTGGATCTATCGCATTGCGGGAGAATTTTCGCATCCGCGCGTCTATTTCACCTATGACAACGCCCTGTTCTTCCTCAGCGACGCGCTGGTCTTGCTGGCGGTCGTTCTCTGGGTTGCCGTCCAGATCGCCAAACCGCATAAATTTCCACTGGCAAATTATCCTTTGCCGGTCATTTTGTTCTTTGTCTTCTGCCTCCTCGCAACACTCAGCACCTTCTGGTCGCGCGATTGGCGGACCACCCTCTACATCTCCCTGCATTTCTGGCTGGTCTTTCTTTTCTTCCTTTCCCTGCGCGATTGGCACAAGACCTGGAGGATCGCCATGTTCGGTCTCTGCGCGGGATTGACCATCCAGCTTGTCGCGGGCTTTGCCGGGTTCGGATTGCAATCCACAGGTTTTCTCGATCCACTGACCATGAAATGGCCCGGCACATTGGAGCCATCTGTGCGCGGCGCGAGCGTGGTGCAACTGGAAAACGGATTCCGTCTCCTGCGCGCCTACGGGACCTTGCCGCATCCGAACATTCTGGGCGGATTCGTCCTTCTCGCATTGCTCGGACCGGCAAGCCTGTTTCTTGCGAGTCAAAAGCCGAACTATCCGGCGCTTCTTCTGCTTTGCCTGGGCGTGATCCTGCTCGGTTTGACGTTTTCCCGTTCCGCGTGGCTGGGATTGGCTGCCTTCACTGGAGTTCTGATTCTGAAATTAAAACATTTCGAGGGCAAGAGAATCTTGTTGTTGATCACCGCCATTTCGTTGACGGTCATTCTCACAATTTTTCCGTTGCAGGATTTGTTTTTTACACGCGTCAGCAATTCGGAGATCAAAACAGAACAGGTCTCAACAGTTGGACGCTTATGGGTGACAGAACAAGCCATCGACATGATCCGCGCACATCCTTTGACAGGCGCGGGGACCGGTTCCTTCGTCATCGAGTTGGCGAACACGGCTCCAGAAGGCGCGCCCATCGAACCGGTGCATGATGTTTTTTTGCTGGCGGCTTCCGAACTCGGCCTCCCGGGTATCGTTGTCCTTATCGGGTTATTTGCTTCAGTCGCAGGGAGTATCGCCAAATTAAAATCTCCACTGGCGATCCTCGCCAGTGCAACGCTCGCGGGACTGGGTGTGATCAGTCTCTTCGATCACTATCTCTGGACGATCGCTCCCGGGCGCATGATGCTCGGGCTGGCGTTCGGTCTCTGGGCGGGACAGGCTGCACATGACGCGTGAGATCGTGATCAACGGACGGTTCCTCTCGCGCCGCATCACCGGCGTGGAACGATATGGGCGTGAGATCCTGTCGTTGTTCAGAGGCAGCTATCGGGTCGAGATGACGCGGGTCAACGGGGCGCGAGGTCACGCGTGGGAACAGTTCACGCTCCCCGCAAAGTTAAAGTCCCAATCCATTTTATGGTCGCCCGCCAATACCGGCCCGTTGATGGTGCGCAATCAGGCGCTGACGATCCATGACCTGAGCCCGCTCGAGCATCCGGAATGGTTCCGGAAAAATTTTGCGGCGTGGTATCGCCTGTTCCTTCCAATGCTGGCAAAACGGGTGCGAGTCATCTTCACGCCCTCGGAGTATGTACGGGAAAAAGTGATCAGGCGCTTCGGGGTCAAAAACGTGACCGTCGTTCCGAACGGCGTGAACACTGCGCGTTTTCATCCCGGCGCGCGTCCGCTGAATCACGACCTTCCGGAAAAATTCATATTTTTTGTGGGCTCGATACAGCCGCGAAAGAACCTGCAGGCTTTGCTGGGCGCGTGGAAGGATATTAAAAAAGAATATCCCGATCTATGGCTGATGATCGCGGGTGCTGTTGGCACGATATTTGGTGGAACCCAACGCATGCAATGCGAGCGCGTGATATTTCTCGATTATGTGGATGATGACGACCTACCAGGCATCCATGCAGGAGCGACCCTGTTCGTGCTCCCGTCATTCGATGAAGGCTTCGGGTTGCCCGCGCTCGAAGCGATGGCATGCGGAACGCCTGTCATTGTCTCGGATGGCGGCGCGCTGCCCGAAACGGTCGGAGATGCGGGGCTGGTATTCGATCTCGCGGACCCCGGGAGCCTGGCAGCCGCGCTGCGACGAGGTCTGGAGGATGCCGAACTCCGATCTTTCTTGAGGGCAAAGGGGCTCGAACGCGCCAAGGAATTTCCCTGGCAAAGATCTGCGGATATGATCTGGAAGACATTGAATGAAATCTGAACCGAGGATTGCCTTTGTGATCGATGCGCTCCCATCTTTGGGCGGCGGAGAAAAAGTATTATTCGCCGCGCTGGAGGCATTCCCGGATGCGGAGTTGTTCACACTGGTCTACAACAAAAATATTTTTTTCAACACGCCCCTCGCGGGTCGAACCATAAAAACATCCTTCATCGACCGCCTCCCGCTGGCGCACAGACATCACCGCCTGTTCCTGCCCCTCATGCCGCGCGCCATCGAAGGCTTCGACCTGCGGGAGTACGAAACCATCGTTTCCTTCAGTTACGCGGTAGCGCACGGCGTACAAAATTTCAATGGCGCCCGCCACCTCTCCTACACCTACACCCCCATGCGGTACGCCTGGACCGACACCAACCTTAACGGGACGCGCACGCGCAAGAACCCGGCGATCGATCTTTTTTTGCAGACGTTCCGCAAATGGGATCAAAGAGCCGCCTCACGCGTCCATCGATTTGCCGCGATCTCCCAGGCAGTTTCCCAGCGGATCGCGGACGCGTATCAACGCCGGTCAACTGTCATTTATCCGCCTGTGGATGTGCGCCGGTTCAAGCCCGCACAAAACAGGGAAAACTTTTACATCACCGTTACGAGGCTGGTCCCGCACAAACGGTTGGACATCGTTGTGCAGGCATTTTCACAGCTTGAACTTCCCTTGCTCATCGTCGGTGAAGGACCAGAGCTGCCGCGTTTGCAGAATATGGCAAAACCGAATATTCGATTTCTCGGACATCAATCGGATGAGATCGTGGCTGAATTGCTCGGCAAAGCACGCGGCTTCGTCTGCGCGACCGAGGAGGATTTTGGGATCGCCATCGTCGAGGCGCAGGCGGCAGGATGCCCGGTCATTGCCTATGGACGCGGCGGCGCGCTGGAAACGGTCATTGATGGAACGACAGGAATCTTCTTCCAGGAACAATCCCCCACCGGATTGAGTGAAGCCGTACAAAAGTTCGAGCGGTTCCACTCAAATTTCCATATCCCCGATCTCGTTCACAATTCGAACCGATTCGACAAGGAACGTTTTATCCTTGAGTTCAGGGATTTTATCTGTCCCAGCGAACCGTCTAAAAATCGACCTTGAGCACGCGTTCCCCGGTCGGCTGGTCACTGCCTCCCGCCGGTTCCACCGTGACCCCGATCCCCACGTAATTGGAAAATCCCTGCTTTGGAAAGATGATCTGGGTGGTGTACGCCTGACCGTCCTCCGGACGGAAGATCCCGGCGCTGGTGCGGTCTCCCTGTGGAGCGATGAGCCAGATCTGATAGGTCTGGTCCTCCGGCAATTGCGGCATCTTCCAGACGATCAACGCGGCAAGGTTGCGATCCTTGTCGAGCAGGAACGAACCCGCCAGGCTTTCCGACGCAATGGGCAAGCGCTCCGTGGCCGGATACGATAACATCGCCAGCACGGTCTGCCCGGACTGATATTGGCGGGCAAGCTGAGTCTGTTGTAGTTGCAGCGCCCGCATCTGCGAAACGGAATATACGTTCAATGCCAGCAGCACGACGAACGCCAGGGCACCCGCCGTGAATCCAGGAGACCAGTTCCAGCGCGGGCGCGCATCCTTTCGCGCGCCGGGCAGCCTGCTCTGAATCCGATTGCGGAGGGCGACGGAGGGTTGTCTTGGCGGAACGGCTGTCAGCATGGATTCGCTCAGAAGGCGGTATTCAGCCAGTTCGGTCCGGCAGGAGGCGCAGGTCTGCAAATGGGATTCGAGCGCGGCGATCTCCTCCGCGTCCAATGCGCCGACCGCATAGGCGGCGATGTTCTCAAGGTATGGAGAATGCTCATTCCGAACCATGTATTTTTACTCCAAGTAGGTATACGTCACAGCCGGCAGATTTGGATTTATTTTTCGTTCCATACTTCGCGCAAATTCTCCATCGCAGCGCGCAGGCGGGTTTTCACCGTGCCGAGGGGCCAGCCAAGCACTTCTGCGATCTGGCTTTGGCTCATGCCCTGGTAGTAGGCCAGTTCGATCACCCTGCGTTGATCGGGGTGCAGGGACTGCACGGCAAAGTGCAGGCTGCGCCAGCGAGTCTCTTCCGATACCGTTCCGAGATCCGGGGTATTTTGCCAGACATCCTCGGGATCGTTCGCATCGGTCAACACGGGACGGCGGGATTCGAGCCGGACGCGGTCAATTGCCACCCGGCGGGCGATCGTCAACAGCCACGACAGGAAGGGTCCGCGCTCAGCGAGATATTGACGGGCGCGACTCCATAACTTGAGGAAGGTGTCCTGCGTGGCCTCCTCTGCCAGCATGGGCTCGCCAAGGATGTGCAGGGTCAAACCATAGACCCGGCTGACATGCCGGTCGTAGAGGGCAAGGAAGGCGCGCTCGTCACCCTTCGCCACGCGCCCCACCAGATCAATGTCATCAGAATGATCCACAGGTTGATTGTACCGAATTTCATTCCATCAGTCACGCATCCAGGATGAACGTTTGATCGTTCAGGTGTCAAATCGAAATCCAATGTACGGCAGTGCGGCGTATTAATGGATGAAAGCCAAAACCAACTTCAAACGGAGGAACCAATGAAAAAGACCATGTATTCCATGCTGGCTTTGATCCTAGCGCTCAGCGCCTTTCTGTTCGCCGGATCGGCCTCACCTGCGAGCGCCGATGAATCGAAGGTCCTGCAATTCAACACCATGATCGGTGTGCCGCGACCGTACACCGGCGCGACGAACGCCATCCGCGGTGTGCCCGGCGGCGGCCTGCCCTGGGTCATTGATTTCGGCAAGGGGAAACTCAGCCCGGACGGCAGCGTGGATGTGCTCGTCAAGGGGCTGGTGTTCGACCCCAACGACCCGGATGTGATCGCACGCGGCATCGGCGGTACGAACACGGTCCCGAATTTCAAGGTTATCGTGAGTTGCTTAAGCAGGGATGCAGGTGGAAATCCGATCACCGTCAATGTATCCACGGGACTTTTCCCGGCTGATACAGCAGGCAACGCCCAAATGAACGATGTTGTTGCGCTCCCATCCCCCTGCATTGCGCCGATCCTGTTTGTGACCAGCCCCGGCGGTGCGTGGTTCGCATCAACCGGTCTTTAGGTTTCGCAGCAGTTCTATACCGGCAGTGGAGTTGAGTGGTGATAACTCCACTGCTTCATTTTATAGACATGCTTTGAGGAGTCATCGCCACAGATGAATATAACGGGGAATGATAATACCCATCTCCGGCGCACGGGCGGCACAGGACCTCGCCGGCGCGCATTACTTCGCGACCATTGATGATTTCCTCCCCGCATGATCCACAGACCGCTTTCGCCGAGGGGCGGCTGAGAAGTGCGGACACCGGACCATTCAGCCGCACATGTTGATACTCGAACAATTCAGAATACGGCATGATCTGATAGCCGCGCAACATGGCCTCCCATTTGTTCTTTGCAGTCGGCACGTAAGTGCGTGCAAGCGAACGTGCTTCGCGCCTGGGTCTGATCCGGATGGCGGTTTCAGTGTCGATATCAACGAACGTCGCCGCGACCTTCCCAAAGTCCAGGATGCGAAGCGTGCGCCCGCCAACGTGACAGCCGGATGCGGCAACGAGTCCATCCACAGTGCATCCATCCGTTTCCGAAATGACAAGCAGACGTTTGTCCATGCGGGGCAGATCCAATGCAAACAGTTCAGATGCAAATAATGCCATACGGGCGCCCAGCACCTGACGAGGACAAAGATGCCTGTGGCGGCTGGCGCTCTCCTGCAGAATGGATTCAAGCGACCACATCAATCCTCCTTTGCAAGCGGATTGAAACCGCGCCCCAACACTTCATGTGCGGGTGAAACAACCACGAATGCCTGAGGGTCCTCCCTGGCAACTGAAGCCTCAAGGTTGTGCACTTCCGTGACGGTGAGGGCGCACATCAACACGGTCCGCTCCGCGCCCGTATACATCCCCTTCCCCTCCACAGCTGTCACCCCGCGTCCCATGTCCGAGAGGATCCGGTCTGCCACAGCCTTTGCATTTCCGGTAACAATGAAGGCAAGAAATTGCCGGCGTTTCTTCCTCGGGGCAAGCCACGAACGGATCCCCTTCAATTCATCGGTCGGGTGGATCTGATCGCCGCGCAGGTCCTGTTCACCCACAGTAAAACGAGGAAAGACCTCGCCGGTGGCGCGCGTCATGTTGACCGTGAGGACCGCGACAAGGATCAGGAAAAGGAAATAGGCGATACTGATCGATATCACAATACTGCCTGGGATATGACCGATGGCAGCCCTTCCGATGAATTCCTTCATGTCAGCTGGAGGCACAGGGAAAAGCCAGTATTTTGCCACCCAGGCAATGGCAAGGATGAGGAATATCCAAAGATAATTGCGCCTGAGCCGCCGGCCGAACGCCTCCCACATCGAAATCGGGAAACTCGGCAGCAACAGATTCTCCGCCAGGCTTTCCGCCCAATCCGGCGCGGGGTGGAAGGGAGGCACAAGCATGGCGGCAAAGAAATCTGTTTCCATCAAGCGAACGCGATAGCTCCACAGCTCATAATAGCGGTACCGGCGCGCCTCGATATACAGGAACAGGGTCACCAGCATGGTATTGAGAATGATGATGCCGTGATGGATGTTTGGCTGGCTGAACGCGATCGAGAGCGTCGCACCTGTGGCGACCACCGCCCAGTTGGTGGTCGTATCCAGGCGCTGACGCCAGACGTTGGCGCGGGTCACTTCGGCGCGGAAGAAATGCACCATCGCTGTGACGAATTCGCTGGTCTTCAGCTTATAACCGCGATAGGTCCAGACAGGCTCCTCGGGATCCTGCGGTTGTTCTTCTTCGGTTGGTTTTGTGGATTTGACTGGCATGTTCTTATTCTACTAGATGATGAAACGCGTCCGACTCCGGGACAGCTGATCCGGTCTCGATGAAGTGGATCAAACCTGACAGGTTTTACTCCGGCAATTTATACGCCTCTTTCGTAGGTTTCAAAGGACGTGCAAGCCAATACGGCCTGCGGTTCCCATCCGGGCTGACCTTGTCCGCAGGCCGCGTCATTGCCAGCCACTCGCGATACTTTTCCATCGATTTATTTGTATCGACGAAGACATCACCGGCTTTTTCGCCTTCCTGCGCTTTCGTTACCCTCAAGACTTTTTGCAGCCAGCAGTGGACTCCGCTGATCGGATCGGGATGCACCGCATGAGTCAGATTCTGCGAAACGCCCACTTCGCTCCACCAAATGCGGCTCGTATCTGGATCTGACGACTGCCACGCCTCCGCACCATGGATCACACGCAAAAGGAATTTTCCGTCTCCCTGTTCAATGAGTTCCACCAAATTGGAAGCGCCGCGATTGACACCTTCATCTTCCTTGAAACGGAAACGACCCAGATGATGACTGATGGCAATAATGCCAGGCTTGATCCCCTCGGTCACCCAAACAGAATCAATGAAATAACCGATCTCAGTTTCCACCTTGGCAAGATCGCCTGTTTTCAATCTCAGTCGTTTCGCATCCTCGGGATTCATCCAGATCGGATTCTTGTGGCTGATCTCATACAACCACTTCGCATTTGCTGAACGAGTATGAATCAAAGTTGGCAAGCGGAAGTTGGGCAGCAGGATCATCTCACCTTTGGAACGGTCAATGTTATCGGGGTGCACATGACTCTTCACCGACCACGGAATGACATTCTCTTTTTCGTTCCAACCCCAATTGGCGAGCGTGTCACTGAAGAATTCCAGCTTTCTGGAAGGTGTATCAAATCCGGGGGAGACAACACCGTCCACCGCGAGACCAACCACCTGTCCGTCTTTTGAGGCGCGGTTGAATTCATCCACTTGATAATCAGCGGCTTTACCCAAATCCTTTGCGAAGGGCACGTAATTTTCCTTCTTCACTTCAAATGCGCCATACTTGCGCATGTATTCGAGCGGAGTCAAATTTTCTTTTGCAGCAGCCTCCGGCAAACCCGGTACTGAGTTCTCGAAGATCCAGCGATAGTATTCTTCAACGGTGATAATCTCACCGGGGCGGTAGGGACTCTCGAACCACTGACGCACACCAAGCGAGCCATCGGGGTCCATGTGCGCGGACAGTTGAATCCACCACTCGTTCTCTTCCCACACCTCGCCGGGGTTTGCTTGATAAGTAAAGTCGACCATGATGCCCGCGCGTTCCATCGCCACGCGTCGCACCGGCTGACGGAAACCGATCCATTGACCCGCGTGCGTTTCCTGACTGAGCAGATCATGGCGTTCGGGTCCGAGACCCATCGGCAGAACGTAATCGGCATACCACGCGGTCTCGTTCCACGTGGGTGTAAGCGCCACATAACACTTGATCTTTGATTCATCTTTGAGTGCCTTGAGCCACATGAAACCATCGGGGTTGACCCACAACGGGTTGTAAACACGCGTGAAATAGACATCGATATCGCCGCGACCTTCTTCCAGCATGTGCGGCAGAAGAATGGACATCTCATAATGTGCAAGCGGATATTCGATGGGGTAATGCAGTTCGTTCCATGTTTCAGGAGCGGGCGCACCTTTGAACGGCTTGGGCACGAACTTGTTCCAACCCGTCATGGATGTGCCGCCCTTGTTGCCGATGCTGCCCGTCAACACATTGAGGAACAACAGACAGCGCGAGACCTGCCATCCGCCGAGATTGCCTACACTGGCGCTGCGCCAAACGTGTGTGGCGAGTTTCCCTTCGCAGTTGGCAACATACTTCGCGGCGAGTTCAATGCGATCAACAGAGACTTCGGATTCTTGTGCGGCACGTTCAAAGGTGTATTCGGCATAAAGTGCTTTGAGGACTTTATCAAAGTCCTCAAAAGTTGGCTTATCAGGATTCAACGCGCGGACAGAATCCCATTCATTCGATGAAGATGATTTTACATATTGCAGGAACTCCTGCCAATTCGTCCACTTGCGGACAAAGTCTTTGCTGTAAAGATCATTTTGAATGAGATGATTTGCAATCGCAAGCAGGACAGTGTTCTCACTGCCAGGATAAGTCGGCAGCCACGCATCGCTCATGGATGCGGTGTTCGAAAGACGCGGGTCGAGCGTGATGATCTTCGCGCCATCGGTCTTGGCTTCCATGATGCGCTGCGCATGCGGGTTGAAGTAATGTCCCGTTTCGAGATGACTCGATACCAACAGAATGGTACGCGAATTGGCATAATCCGGGCTGGGACGATCCTGCCCGATCCAGAAGTTGTAGCCCGCGCGTGATGACGAGGAGCAGATATTCGTGTGGCTGTTGTGACCGTCCATGCCCCATGCTTGCACGATGCGGTTGGTGTATCCGTCTTCACCAGGCCGACCCACGTGATAGACAACTCCGTTGGGTCGGCGAAGTTTACTCTCGCGCATCTTTTCGGCGATTTCGGATAATGCCTGTTCCCAAGAGATTCGTTCCCATTTCCCTTCGCCGCGTTTGCCCACTCTTTTTAGCGGATACAAAATCCGCTCAGAATCATAGACCTGATTATGGGTGGCTGGACCCTTGGCACAGTTTCGTCCGCGGCTGCCAGGGTGGACGGGATTACCCTCAAATTTGCGTACTTCGTAAGTGTCCTTATCCACATAAGCAAGCAGTCCACAACCTGATTCGCAGTTGAAGCACAAGGTTGGCACGAGGGTGTAGTGACGCGCCACGCGCTTAGGCCATTCCTTGCCATCCCATTCTGTCCAATCGTCCCATACATCGGGAGGTGGGTATTGACTGATGCGTCCATCGGGGTGGACAACCTCGGTCAGTTTGATGGGTTTACGATCGGATGTCGCGAATTGAGGCGGGGTCACGCCTGCGGAAGTTTTGGGTGCAGATTTTTTCATAAGGTTTCAACTTCCATGTTTCAGGTTGAAGGTTGGCAGTCGCAGGTACAAATTAAAAACCTTGAACTTTCAACCTGCAACCTTCAACTGATTAGGAATTCGGAATATGCTGGGGTGCCATCACAAATGCATATTCGTAGAAGAACAAACCAACAATTGCAGCAAACACTGCCAACGGCAACATACTTGGAATGGCAAACAATGCCAACGGAAGAACATGTCCCAGCCCGATGCCACCCCACCAGAAGTGATTGCGGAATTTACCGTGGCTCATTTCGCGGGAGGCAAGCAGGGAAATCTCAGAGGCATGCGGCATGGCGAACTTGCCAGCCAGGGTGATAAGTAGATTAATCACCAAACTGGCGAGGAAAGTGCTGGATAAGAAGCCAAATAAATCATTGGAAAATCGAACAAACAAACCCAAGGCAATGAACACACCACTTGCCACCATTGCAGATTGCGACAACAACTGGAACGGCAAAAGCGGAGTCTGCCACATATCGCGCCCTTCGGCTTGACCGAGGAGAAAGGCGGTGTATATCACTGAGAATAATGCGAGCGGAAGCGTGATCCATGCAAAGATAGGACGAAGCGATGATGCGATATCACCGGATAACCAATTCAATTGTGCGGCACCTTCGATCAACCACCATAATCCTGCAAAGGCTGTGAAACCAATCAAAATAAACGCGCCGCGCGCGACCCACGACTTCCATTGCGGGCGAAGCAGAATGTTCAAGAAGCGTTTGGGCTGTGACAAGTCTTTTATAAGAAGAATAACCGTGATGAGCATAAAGACCATCGCGGTGAAACCTGTGGCAAGAAAAGTCGTTGCGTTGAAGGGGAAAAGATTGAATATCGAACCCAGACACAACAACATGAACAATCCACCTGCGATACTTTTGGTGACGAGATAAGCTGGCAGTTCCCAATGCCAATTGATCTTGTGTTGCGCTGTATAAGCAGTCTGTACCATCTGCCCGGCAACGCGTCCGCCGATCTGGATCGGGCCGTTGAGCGGGCGCCCTTGATCTTGTGGCGTGCGGATCGGTGTACCTGATTTAGAAATCTTTTGTTTTGGTCTCGATACGCCTTCGGCCACTCGACCAGCGGGAACGACAGGCAGGACATAAGTTGTTGTGTTCTGCTTGGTGACTTTATCCGCCCACATGTAGGAGTCGTTGGTAGGCGAAGCCGTCGGGTGAAGTGACCAATCGTTGCCGTTAATGTAGAAGAGTTTGGGACCCGTCCCCTGCTCGGGCTTGCGAACGGTCGCTTGTGCAGTGGACAGCTTTCGGCTTATTTCCGATGCGGGGTCATTCAAGTCCCCCGCCACGATGGCATGTTCAGGGCAGACCACAACACAGGCGGGTTCGAGTCCCACATCCAAACGATGCGCACAGAAGTGACACTTTGCCGCGGTGTTCGTCTCAGGGTCGAGATAGATCGAGTCGTATGGGCAGGCTTGCATGCACGACTTGCAGCCGATGCAAATGGACGGGTCGAACTCGACGATACCGTCGTCACGCTGATACATCGCGCTGACGGGGCAGATGCGCACACACGGCGGGTTGGCACAGTGGTTGCAACGCGTTACTTGAAAACTGCGATGCACATCGGGGTACGCGCCCGTCTCGACATACTTGACCCATGTACGATACACACCAAGCGGCACCTGGTTCTCGGACTTGCACGCCGTCGAGCAGGCGTGACATCCGATGCATTTGCTTTGGTCGATCAAAAATCCATAATTGGTCATAAGGCTTTTCACCACAGGGATACTGAGTTACGGAGAATTTATAAACTCTGTATCTCCGCGTCTCACATGTCCCGATGCTCTTTCGGGGGTGGTTCGTTTTATACAGGCTGAGGCGGCGCGACCGCGTTCATGATCGCGGTTGTGAAATCGGTCGGCGTGACGCCTGGTGATTGGATGTTCAAACGATAATATGCTTCCTCGATCTTGGACTTGAGCGTTTCGGGCGTGGCGGAGACTCCACGCAGCGATTGCTCGAGCGCACCCAATGCGAAGACGGGAAGCAGCGTAAAGTCGCCAGAGAAGGAGATGTCGTCGATGCGTCCTTCATGCAAACGGGCGATGATGCGGATCAAACCGCCCTGTGACTTGAACGCTGTTTCGATGAGGTGTACATCCTGATGAATTTTCACACCCTGCTGACGGAGTTGTCCCTTTTGATACAACCACTCATCGGAGGTGAAGCGCGCGTCGATCTCTTTCGCCATCGCTTCTTCTTCGGCAGTCCATTCGCCTTCATAGACTTCCATCCCCAACGCTTCAGAGACCTTCTTCATATACAAGTCTTTGACCATTGCACGATCAGGCGTGGAACCAAGCTGCTCGGTCATCGTTGTCATGTAAGCTTCGAGCGACTCGAAGATCTTGTCGCGCATTTTCTCCGAAGGGACTTTCAACACCTGTGACATGGTCTTCTTGTCAAAGGTGTACATCAGACTGCCGACGAGAATTTCCGCAATGCCCATCTGCGCCGCCCCTGTTCCGCCGATCTTTTTGCCTTCCACATGCACATCGTTGATGGGACGATGATTGGCATTGATGCCCAATTCCTGATATGTTGCCACAAGCGGATCGATATACAGCTTGAAGCGTTCTTCGAGCGAGGCGGGTAAATCTTCCTTGTGGAAGATCCATTGCGTGAAGAGTTGACCGCTATCCAAATACACCGCGCCGCCGCCGACCTCACGACGATAAACGGGCAGGTTATGCGCGGTGCAATAATCCAAATCCACTTCCTTTTGCATATCCTGATGATAGCCAATGGACACATACGGTCCATTCGGCGAGACCATGATGATCGTGTTAGGTGTATCTTCCTTCATCGCGTATCCGACCGCGTGATAAACGGTCTGCGAACGCAGCGGGGATACGCCTTCCATATAAAGTAAGCGAATTCTTTTTGGCATTGTTCTCTCCTCTAAGTCTTTTCGTCATTGCGAGCCGCGCTTTTGTTCGTTGCGGCGAAGCAATCTCCTTGATAATATAGAGATTGCTTCGGGCTGCCGCCCTCGCAATGACATATGATCAATCAATACACCTCAAACAATTAACTTTTAATTCCTGTATCCTTGCCTTGTATTTCTCGAATGCTTCGTCCCCTGTCACCAAGTGATCACGTTCCTCATCCAGATTCGTTGGCCGTACCTTTACCATCCAGCCATCGGTGTAAGGTTCTTTATTTGCCAACAATATATCTTTGGCAAAACCTGCTTCATTCGTCGCCACGATCTCACACGAGAACGGTGCAGGGAACGGTCCCACCCACTTGGCGGATTCAACGGTCGCCAGCGCCTTGCCTTGCTCTACTTTCTTGCCAATGTTCCGAAAACTGATCGCGGCGAATTTTCCGCAACGCGTTTGCGCCACATCGGTCATACCGAGAGTCGCGATATCCCCATCGAATCGAATCCACACATCGCGTTCGATGTCGTAGTACAGATCTTCGGGGATATCACAGGCGTAATAGATCATCTATTTTCAGAAGCAATCCGATGGTTGAGTAGGACGAGTGCTTTTCTCGTCTGTATCGAAACCATCAAGTAACAAGCTAACAATTTATTCCTTGAAAAAATGGTGGTCTCGATATGCCCTTCGCTTTCGCTCAGGGCTACTCAACCACCAATTACTCTGGTTATTCAAAGCTTAGATTCTGTTCTTCCATGAACTTCTGATACGCGGCCACAGCGGCTTCGCCGGTCAACAACTCAGCGCTTTCGCCCTCCCAATTTTCGGGTTTGATCTTCACAAACCAGCCTTCACCATATGGGTCTTCATTGATCAACGCAGGCTTGCCCTTCACCGCTTCGTTCACTTCCACGATCTCGCCCGTCACAGGCGAAGTGACAGGTCCCACCCACTTGCCGCTTTCCAGCGTCCCCGCCGATTTTCCTTTTTGCACCTTGCGCCCCACATCCTTCGGCGTGACATTCACAATGCCCTTCGCCAAATTCTGCGCCACATCGGTGATTCCGATCTTCACGGTACCGTCCGCTTCGAGTGTTGCCCAGGCGTGTTTCTCCACCCAATAGAAGCGGTCTTCAGGAATATTACATCCACGTACTGTTGCCATGTTATTCTCCTTTGTTATCTCCGTTGGTCGAGTAGCCGCGCTCTTGTTCTTTGCGGCGTATCGAGACCAACGCTTTCATGTAAACAAAACATTTCTTGAAACTGGTGGTCTCGATACGACACTCGCTGCCGCTCGTGTCTACTCGACCACCGTGCCTAAGTTATGTTCACCTTGAAGGTGATACAAAAGTAAGTCAAAAACGACCAATCGAATCTCGTACTCATATTCTGACACAAAATTCGGGTCACGGCGCGCCTTCTTTGTAACCTGCTCATAATTCGCGCCGCACACAGGACACGTAATGATATAGAACGTATGCCCTGTAAATTCATCCACTCGCGTGTCCAATGTGTCACCATGACTCTCCGCCAGATGATCGTGGACTTCGGAACGTTTACCGCTAAATTCGCAATACGGACAATTGAACATCTTGGTTTCGATACGGCGGCGGTGGTCGAGTGGACGAAGTCTGTATCGAGACCCCGCCGCCTACTCAACCAACGGCTCTATCTTAAGCCGGAACTGCCTCAGCGACTTTAGGCTCTTCCACACCGACAGCTTCCGCGATCAACTGAATGATGTCGCGGACTTCGATCTTGCCTTCGTTTCCAGTCGTCTTGACCGCATCGGAGTACATGATCATATCCTTCGGGCAGGTGACAATGAAGAGCTGAGCCTTGCCACTTGCACCTTCACCAAATGTAGTCAACGCCTCCTTGATGCGATTCTCGGCAGGGCGTTCACCCGGAGCCACCTTGCCCATCCAGATCTGACCGCCGCCTGCGCCACAGCAGAACGAATTCTCGCAATTGCGCGGCATTTCAATAAATTCCACGCCAAGCAACCCAAGCAACTTGCGGGGGGCAGTGAAACCGCCATTGTAGCGACCGAGATAACACGGGTCATGGAACGTCACTTTGTAATGTGACAGCTTATTCTTGACCGTCAACTTGCCTTCTTCAAACAGACGAAGCAATGTTACGGTGTAGTGTTTGACCTCCCATTGACTACCAAATTGTGGATATTCATTCTTGAGCGTGTTGAAGGAATGCGGGTCAGTGGTGACAATGCGTTGGAATTGTGCCTTGCCAAACGCAGCCATATTCTGTTCAACCAACTGCTCGAACAAACCTTCTTCACCCACGCGCCGTACGTCATTGCCTGCGTTGGATTCTTCCTTGTACATGATGCCGAAATCCAAACCAGCCTGATTGAAAATCCGAGCGACCATCTTGGTATTTGGCACAACACGCTCATCAAACGATGCGGTATCTCCGACGAACCATAAATGTTCAACAGGTTCGGCAGTCGCATCCTTGACAGGGAATTCCATATCCTTTGCCCATTTGCCGCGCAGACGTTTGCCTTTACTCATCCAATTGCCGTTCGTGGCAAGGGATTGCAGCGCATTCTGCACGCCGCTGTCGAGTTCCGCACCATCGATCAACATGCGGCGGCGGATGTCAACGATGTCTGCCATTGGTTCATTGCCAACGGGACAGACACGCACACATGCATAACACGTGGTGCAAGACCAGACAGCCTCAGGGGAGATCACAGTTTCAGTAAGCGGAAGCAGGAGTCGGTCGGGGTGAGAACCGAAGGTTGCTTCCTTGAGGAGATAACGTTTGTTCACCTCCAAAGCGGATGGCGAAAGCGGACGTCCCTGGAAATTCGCAGGACAGACATCCTGACAACGATTGCATTGCACGCAGGCATACGCATCCAGCACGCGAGTCCAGGCGAGATCGTGGATATGCTTGGCACCTGGATCGTGATGATTGCCGTTCAGAACCTTGAGCGGAACGGCAGGATCAAGCTGCCCACGCGGATTTTGCTTGGCAAGCCCAAGATTGATGGGCGACATAAAAAAGTGCGTATGCTTGCTGCGGGAGAGATACGGGATGATGAACATCACCCAACCGAGACTGATCCACCACGCAACATGCACACCCGTTTGCGACGCGCCAAAAATGCTGTTGAGAAAACTCGCGACGGGCATGAACGGATCAGGACCTTCGTTGAGGCGGAACGCCTGCGTCATCAGATGCGCGCTGACATGCATGACCACGAACACATCCACGGTAAGCGAGTCACTGTTTTGCGCGCCTGCTTTAACTTTTTCATTGAGCAGAACATTATCGCGATACATGAGCGCCTTATCCTTGGTGATGAAACGTCGCACAAAGAATACCGTGATGGCGATCAGCAAAAATCCACTCATCACATCAGAGATCAGGTTGAACGCATTGACGAGTCCCGTTGGCGCGTTGGAGAGATTCTTTCCGCCGTAAATCAACTCAAAACCTGGAACGAATCCTTCAAGCACATCGATAAGATTTACAAACGCGTACGTAATGAGACCGAAGAACAGTCCCATGTGAATGGCACTTAATCCCTTGCGTGCTTTGAAAATGGTCCGCTGGAATAAAACTGTTATGGCGGCTTTGACGAGATTGATGGGAACGTTCTTCAACTCGGGCGCAGACCGTCCCTTGCGAATCGAGTCGAAGATGGTCTTGAAGCCATGATAAGTGAACCCCACCGATGTCAAAGCCAGGATGATAAAGATGATTTTTTCAACGGTTGTGAGCAACGTACCCTCCCGAAACTCTAACCACTGAGTCACGGAGACACAGAGTTTTTAAATTCTCCGTGACTCAGTGTCTCCGTGGTTAGTATTTTTACAGCAATTCAAGCATTTCTTCAGCTACTTCAAACAGATCTGCCGTTGCACCATAATGCGCCACATTGAAGATCGGCGCTTTCTTATCGGTGTTGACCGCGATGATCAACTCGGCACTCTTCATACCTTCGAGATGTTCAGGCGCACCCGAGATGCCGAGCATGAGATACATCTTCGGCTTGACCTTCAAACCCGATTTACCAACCTGACGTGTGCGCGGCAGCCAGCCCGCATCCACCACAGGGCGCGAACACGACAACGCCGCACCAAGTTTTTCCGCCAACTCTTCGGCGAGTTCGATGTTCTCTTTTCCACCGATGCCACGCCCAACAGAAACCAACTTGGTCTGAGCAGTGATATCCACATCGCCACCAGCAGGTTTGATGGCTTCGACGAATTTCACTTTCAACGAACCCAGGTCAACTGGTGTAGCTGTGACTGTTGCAACGGTCGAGCCTTGACCCGCTTCGGCAGGGAAAGAACCCGCCAGACACGCGACGATTGCCATGTCACCTTCGAGCACGACTTCTGCAGTCAACTTGCCGCCGTACACCTGACTGCTCACCACCAATGCGCCATCCTCCACGCATACATCTTTTGCATACGCCGCGCACGGAGCGCCTGTTCGTGCGGAGAGCCATGCTGCAATGTCCATGCCAGTGATGGTCCAGCCGATCAATACAACCTTCGGTGATTTTTCCTTGACCAATGCTTCGATGACTTTCCCATATGCTTCGGGATTGAAGTTTGACAGCGCCGCATCGTCCACATGGATTGTTGCATCGGACGCGAACACATACGCATCGACTCCGCCTCCGACCACGACGGCAACTGCCTGCCCACCCAAAGCGGATGCCAACTCCCTGGCTTTTCCCATCATTTCAAACGACACATCGGAGAACTTTCCATCCATGTGTTCGGTGATTACAAAGACATCATTGCTCATGTTATCTCCTCATTATGAACTGCTGGTCGAGTAGCGAGCGCTCTTTGCGAGCGTATCGAGACCAGCACGTTTCATGGAAGTAAGTATTTACCAATTAGTGGTGGTCTCGATACGGACCCCGTCCTACTCGACCACCGAATTATGCCAATCCCTTGCTCTTTATCAACTCAACGATCTTCGCCGCCACTTCCTTCGACGACCCCTCGATCATCTCAGCATGACCCGTCACCACAGGCGGTGCCATCTTCTTGAACGACAGCCTGCCACTGGCATCCCCTGACGGCTCGACCTTGTCAATGGTTGCGGTCTGTGCGATCTGGCGGACTTTGCTGATTGGTGCGTATCGCGGAGGCTTGGGAGCCGCTTGAATCCCAGCCACGAACGGCAAGCCAACGGAATACTTCGCGCCCGCGCCGCCTGCAAATTCCTTGACTACCATTGCAGAGCCATCTGATGCTTCAACACTGCTTGTCCCGCCGATGTATGGCATATCGAGATACGCGGCAAGGATCGGTCCGATCTGACCGTCAATGTCGTTCGAAGCCTGAACACCGGCAAAAACCATATCAGGCGACATACCCTTGATGGCTTCTGCCAGCCATTTGGCTTGCATGTGTGAGTCGGCGCCAGGTTCATCGGCTGTGATCTTCACAGCTTTGTCTGCGCCTTTTGCCAATGCAAGATGAAGAGCGTTATCCAACTCTTCGATCAAGTCCACCCCGATCACGGTTACCGTCCCTCCGACAGCTTCCTTGATCAACACCGCCTGCTCAATGGACTGCTCGTCCCATTCGTTCATCACGAAATCGACCGAGTCAAAGTCCACGTTATTGCCGCTGACAGGGAGGTCATCGGCAATGCTGGGGATGTGTTTGATTGCTACGACTATGTTCATTCAGTTCTCTCCTATTACATTTCATCTCGGTGGTCGAGTAGGGCGAAGCCCGTATCGAGACCACAAATATCATGTCTACTTGTCATTACTGGTTTCGATACGCCCTTCGCAACGAACGCTCAACCCTACTCAACCAGCGATATTCCTCTACTCGCCTCTCATCGACTTATCCAGAAGTTCCAAAATATCCAGCACACCGACATGCTCATTGCCCGTGGATTTAACCGCATCCTCGAAACGTGAAACTTCAAACGGACAGGCTACTGCCAGCACATCTGCGCCTGTGGAAGCGGCTTCCATCGCGCGTTTTTCAGAGAGGCGCATGGTGGTGTGCTTGGCTGTGAAAGAGTCCATCCACATGCCGCCGCCACCGCCGCCGCAGCAATATCCGTTTTGACGATTGCGTGCCATCTCGACCAATTCCACGCCAGGGATGGCTTCGAGCAGTTGACGCGGCGCTTCATATTCGCCGTTGTGACGCCCGAGATAGCATGGATCGTGATAGGTGATCTTCTTGTTGACGGGATGTTTGAGCAACGGTTTGAGTTGATCCAAATGACGAGCCAGGAAGGTTGTGTAATGAACAACAGGTCGTTCAAACCCATATTTGGGATACACGTTCTTGAAAGCATTCAACTCATGCGGACCTGTGACGACCAATTCGTCCCATTCATATTTGTTGAAGGTTTCAATGTTATGTTCAGCCATCATCTCGAAAAGACCCTTCTCGCCAGCCAAGCGCTGGGAGTCGGCGTCATCTTTTTCTTCCTTACCAAGAACCGCAAAGTCAATTCCAAGGGCGGTGAAGATACGAGCGGCGGCAGATGCTGCGTCAATGCCGCGTGGATGATAGGAAGGATACGAACCCACATACCAAAGCACGTTCACTTTGCGACCAAGGTCTTTCATGATGGGAACTTCCACACCTGATTCCTTGATCCATGCATCGCGTTTGCGCTGAGGCTGTCCAAGCGGATTGCCTGACTTGGCGGTGTTCTCGAATGCCTGTTGTAGCTCCGCAGGCACGAACTTGCCATCAAGGATCGCCTGCTCGCGCGCGGCAGGCATGATCTTGACCATGTTCACTTCTTTAGGGCACACACGCAGACAGTTGGCACAAGTGGTGCACAGCCAAAGCTCGGATGCTTCGGTCAGGTCAAGACCCGTTTGGGCGTAACGATATAACTTGCGTGGACCGTAGTTACCGACCACATCCACGGGGCAGACAGCGACGCACTTGGCGCACTGATAACAATTCGCAAATGATTCCGCATCGGGAATGTCCGCGATCTTTTCGATCAGTTCGGGCGTGTACTCGAAGATCGTCCGCTGTTCGAACATGCGGTTCCAGTGACCTGAAACATCCACCCCGTCCATAATAATATGTTCTTTTTCGATCGCTTTTGCTTTTTCGTATTTGACCGTCATTAGAAGTGGTCTCCTGTTTTATTCCAATTCGGTGGTTGAGCGCAAGCAGTCGAAACCACAAGTAACCGAATGTGCTTTTGTTATCTGATGGTTTCGATACGGGCTTTGCCCTACTCAACCATCGGGGCCTCTTGTACTTTCAACTTCGGTAAACCCAACAACCTGCGTGCCATATTCGGCAGGCTGGGCAGCAGATTGTTGAAATCCTTGTTCAGGCGCCAGCTCGTCGAGCCGTACATGTACACGCTGTAGGCGCAAGCCAGAAAGGCGCTGTTTACATAAGGAGCCCGCGTTTCATTGCTCACCAACTCATCTGTCCATAGACCTGTGCCCTCGGCAAACTTCATACTCATCGCAGTGACCGCGCCGACTCGGGCATATCCATCGGCAAGATTGTCCGCGATCAGGTTGTGCGTGCTGCCTGCCAGCAACGGCAGGATTCCCGTGCCCGTTGTCGGGTCCCACAGCCAGCGAGTCCATAACCAGTTATCTTTGGGGGATGTGTTGTGTAAAAGTCCAGTGGCAAGTTCCAGGGCGAGGCGTGTTTCGAGTGCGGTCAACTTCTCAACGAAGGAGGCAACTCGTACAGGTACTGGTGCTTCGCCGTTCAACAATCCATTGAAGAGTTTATGGTCACCTTCCGCAAAGTGATTGGATAACGTGCGTGCGTTCGCTTTGGTATGCGTGACTGCGGAGAAGATGTCAGCGGAGGCAGAGGCGAATTGAGATGAATCAGTTTCAAGTCCAAGAAAGAGGCGGGCGTGACGTTCCGCCAATTCATCCGCAATTGCGATCACATCTTCAGGCGCAACCTGTCCCAACGCCTCCTGCAAATTGGTTTGCAGTTCGGGGTCATCGGGTCCCGTCTTCTGCTTGATGATGTGACTCTGTCGTTGAGGCTGCATCGATTACGCCATCACCTTGCGAACAGACGCAACCGCGCGCGCCGCAGCGAGACCCGCGCGCGAGATCGAATCGTCGAGATCGGCAGGACCCGCTGCCGCGCCCGCAACAAAGACACCAGGCACAGAGGTCGCAACAGGATCGAGTCCACCATCGCCGCCTGCTTCGATGAAGCCGTATTTGTTTTGCTGAATGCCAAGCGTCTGTGCAATGGCACGCGTGCCCGCACTCGGCTCCATGCCAACCGAAAGCACGACCATGTCCATCGTTACTTCCATCGGACGGCTCATGGTCGTATCTTCACCGCGGATCAAAAGCTGATTACCTTTGGGCAGCACTTCACTGATGACGCCCTTGATGTAATTGACCTTGTATTTTTCCTGTGCGGGCCAGTAAATTTCATTTTCCCAATAGCCATACATGCGCATGTCGATATAGAAGATCATCACCTTCGAATCGGGAAGCTGTTGGCGCAACTCGATCGCCTGCTTGCTCGCGATGCCGCAACAAACCTTCGAACAATATTCGTTGCCGATCTGCCGATCGCGCGAACCCACACATTGGATGAACGCGATCTTCTTCGGCGCTTCACCGTTCGACGGGCGCACCACGTTATGTTCCTTCAACATCTTTTCGAGATCGGTCAACGTGATGACATCGGGGAACGTGTAGTAGTTGTAATATTGCGTGGCGCGACCTGGATCGAAATGTTGGAAGCCTGTGGCGATGATGATCGAGCCAACGTTGAGGGACTCGGCTGCGCCGCCCGCTTCAATATCGACCGTGAAATTGCCAGCGCGCCCAGACATTCCCTTCACTTCGGTCTGATACTTCACTTCCACGTTCGGGTTGTTCGTGGCAGCAGTAGCGAGTTCCGCCATTGCTTCGGACGCGTCGCGCCAGTGATGCGTGAGCTTGGCGTAACTCTCGCGGTCAGGTGTGCCGCCGAGACGTTCGCGCTTTTCGAGCAGAATGACTTCCCCGCCGAGCTCAGCCGCAGACCGAGCCGCTTCCAATCCCGCAGGTCCGCCGCCGATGACCAACACTTTGTTTGATGACATGTGTCCTCCAAAATTTGATATGTCATTGCGAGCGTTCTTTGCGAAGCAAACTCCATCATAGCCGAGGAGATTGCTTCGTCGGGCTGAAGCCCTCCTCGCAACGACATGTGCTTTCTTATGCCGTCAAATTGATCGGCTCATCCGCATCCTGCCAGGTGATTCCAGATTTCGTGCCAGCACGAATTAGGTCTAAATCGCCCTGGAATTCATCCCAGTATTTCTGCCAGTTGACTCCGAGCTTGTCCAGGAATGGGCGCCAGTCCGTGGAGTGCCAGTGGAACTGCACTACGCGGAAGGGATGCGCCCCCATCGCCAGCGCCGCGACCTGCGCGTCGGACAGCACAGGGATGCCCACATTGCGGTCATGCGCTTTCGCCGAAAATTGACTCTTGTCGAGGGTGGTCACGCAGCCTGTGTCATGCGTGACGGTCACATCGGGGTTGACTTCGTTCTTCATCACTTCGATCTTGCGAAGGGTTGAGAAGGAACGGGTGAAGTCGCGTTGCACCAACACATGGCGGAATCCAAATCCGCAGCAATCGAACCAGGTGGAATAATCCGCAACATTAACACCCAGTTTTTCCAGCAAGGCAGTGACAACCGCCGTACGCTGTCCGCCGTAGATCTCGGGGTCGTAGATGGCATCTTCGGCGACGATCTTGTAATAGTGACAGGCGGGATGCACCGTGGCGGTGATCATGCTCATGTCCACGAGCTGGCGTTCCTTGAAACGTTCGCGCATGGCATACACCCATTCGCTGTAATGGACAATCTCTTCGGGAATGACCAGCGGCTTGCCCAGTTTTCCCAGAATACGGCGTACCTCGTCCCGCAGTTCCTTGCTGTGGACTAATTGCTCGCGGATCTCCTTGTAATGACCGAATGATGTCCCGCAGTGGATGAGGGGGAAATAGCCCGTCTCGTAAGCAGCAGCGAAATTACGTGCCATGACTGAAGCCTGTCCCGCAGCATTGGAGGCGGCAGAGGCGTAGTAGTTCCAGCCCGTGCAGGATGTCTGGTCGGTGGGATCGTGGTAATCGAGGTCGAACTGACGATGCAGCCATAGGATGGACGAGGCATAGCCCGGGATGTGTCCGCAGTGGCCGCAGGATTTGTGATGCCAGGTGTGCTCGATGGGAATCTTCTTCCTGCGCCCGTACTTGGTGGTGAATTCGATATACGGCTCGGGAACCCTCTGGACGATGATCTCTCCCTTTGCTTCGAGCTCGAATAATCGCTCGCGCATATCATGTGTCGGTGCGGCAGAGGCATCGCGCACAACAGGATGGGATTTCCGTTCGAGGATCTGTTCAACTGTGGTCAATTCGGTCATGTAAACTCTCCAATTTCAATTCACTTCGGTGGTCGAGTAGATCGAGGCGCCAGCCGAGATCGTATCGAGACCACCGTTTTTATCCTTCTTCCAACTCCTCTTCCATCACTTCCACCAGCAGGTCATACAGCCCTTCGTCGAGTTCCTTGATGATGTCCATGTTGCCCGATTCGAACCAGATGGTGTAAAGTTCAAGCAGGGTCTTGCGGTCTGTGCGCCAGGCAACATCCGTAAGCCCGCGGATCGAGTCCATCGGGATCGCCTTCCGCCAGACGTGCATGTTCTCGCTGAAATTCTTGACCCACGGTCCCCAATCGGGAAAGAAGTCAGGCTGGAGCATGTCGGGAGACACCTGGTTGCCCTTGAGCATGACCTTGTAGATCACGCGGCTGTAGCCCTGCAACGCGTCCTTCGATTCCTGCAATCCGTTCTTGATTGAGACCTCACGCAGGATGGTGACCAATCCCCCGGGGTTGTTCTGCCGCGGACAGCGCACACACGAGAAGCACTGCGCGCAGTTCCAGATGTCCTCTGTGAGGATGTCATAGACGCGCTCAACGTCCTCGCGCGCCATGGCTTGCGCGATCACGCGCGGGCTGAAATCATAGAAGCGCGCCGAGGGACACGCCGAAACGCAGATCCCGCATTCGTAACAGCCGTATAGGAATTCCTCGTAACGCAGATCATTCTTCACTTCGAGGAAGAGGCGTTCCTTTTCCTCGTACGTCACCTCGGGGTGACGGTTCTCCGCCTTGCCGGGGTTCCAGTTTTCCTGTGTGGTGGGCATGGTGCCTCCTTATAACGTTCCAATGTGAAAACGCTTGAACGTTGAAACGTCAAAAAGCAATGACAGCGTCAGCATCACAAGCCATGTCGTTGAACGCTGCGCCGCCGATCATTTCCACACCCTCGATCATGTCGTCCATGGTGTAGCCGTGCAGGTCGAGCGAGGGCTGGCAGACGAGCAACCGCACACCGATCTCCACCGCCTGATCGATGAAGTATTTCAACTCCCTGCCGTCCCCGCCCTTGCGCGGGATGACGATCTTGTCGCCATTATCTTTTGCCACACACTGCGGACCGTTCATCGTGAAATAGATGGCGACTTCATTATCCATTGCCGCGCCCGCGGTGGCGAGGAAGAAGGGTGTCGCCGTTCGTTCAGGATCAGCCTCCCCGTGAGTCTGAACGTAGAGGATCTTTTTTACATCAGGGTCGTTCGTCTTCCATACACTCATAACTGCCCTCCGAGGCTTGAATCTAGAATCCCGTTGCCGCTTCCTCGCTTGTCGGGAACAGCTTGAACATCTGCGTCATGCCAACCGTAAGCAGGATGCCCTGGACCGTTTCGGGAACGGACGCGAGACGCACGTCACCGCCCGAACCCTGTGCACCCTTGAGCGCCTTGACCAGCGCCCGCAACCCTGCGGAGGACATGAAATCCATGCCAGTCAAATCCAGTACGATCTTGTTCCGTCCGTCGGCCAAAAGGCCCGAGAGCGCACGATCAAGTTCCGGGGCGGTCTCTGAATCGACCTGTCCCATGATCTTCATGACGGATATGCTCCGGGTGTTATCGGTTTCAAGTGATAGTTTTTCCATGGTTTCCATCCTAAATGAACAACTGCACATCTGCGTCCGCAGCATACTCGAGGAAGGTTGCCGCCCCGCCGATCTCCGCCTGCGGTATGAAATCCTCGCGCTTGAAGCCGAAGACATCCATCGTCATCTGGCAACCGATCAGACGGACATCCAGTTCGATCGCCATCTCCCGCAGTTCCTCTACGGATGCAACGCCCTTGTTCTTGAAGGTCTGTTTCATCAGGCTGGTTGCCACTGTTTCGAACCCGGGCACGTTCGCCATGAGGATGTTGGGCATGGGCCAGTTGATGTTCTGGAAACCCTCCGGACCAAAGGGCATCTTCATCGGCATGGCCGGGTTGCCCAATGGGGAGACCGCGGCGGTCAGTTTTGGTTTGAGCAGGGTCAGACCGAAAAAGGTAAAGAAAATGCCCACCTCCCAGCCCATCGCGCCTGCCGCGGTCGCGAGGATGAACGGGGGGTAGGCCCAATCGAGAGTTCCCTTGCTGGAGATGAGCGCCAGCCTCTTCGGAGCATTCGGATCAGCTTTTGACATATCAACCTCTCACTTATGTCGAAACAGAATGGAACTATTTTTTGCGGAAGAAGAAAACGAACTTGCCATCCTCCTGCATGGATCGGAGCAACTCATTCCCCGTTTGTCTGCTCCATGCCTCCATATCGGGAGGGGCACCGGGATCGGTAGCAATCATCTTCAAGATCTGGCCCGATTGCAATTCCTTGATCGCCTTCGAGGTTTTTACAACCGGCATGGGACAAAGCATGCCCGAACAATCCAATACCTGATCTTCCTTGATCACATCAACCATTGGAGCCTCCTTTGGACTGGGCAGATGATAATGAATTGGCCATCGAAATGCCATCCCGCGAGCAGGGGATTTTCACCTCCCCCGCGCGGGGGAGGTGAAAATCCCCTGCAGTCACAATTCGGATATAATCCCTCTGCAACCTTCATGTACAGAAATTTGCAGGCGGTTTTTCAGACCAATCGTGTGTTTGCCTTTCTGGTGATATTCCGCTGGGCATCCTTGTTGCCTGCATTGCTGACGATCGATGCCCAAACCAATCCCAACCAGTTGTTATCTCCATTATCGGTGCTCGGTATTGCGCTTTTTGCCAACCTTGTCATCTCCATCGTCAACGATCAATTGAACAAACTTGTTCTCGAGCACCCTCTGCTTCTTGGCGTGGATCTGTTTTTTTCAGCAGGCATCCTGGCAATCAGTGGCGGCTCCCACAGTGCGTATTATCTTTACGCGCTCAGCCCACTATTGGCGGGAGCTTTTTTCTTTCAAATGCGCGGTGCATTGATCGCCTCACTTGTATTTACACCTCTCTACCTTTTTGGACACTATACCCAGCCAATATCCGGTCAAACTGATGCCATTGCTGTGATAACCCAACTTGCGGGAATCTGGTTGATGCCCATACTTTTTGCCTATCCATCCATTCTTCTAAAGGACATCAATGAAGCCCGAGAGCAGCTCAGCACTGCCCGCGACGAACTGGCGCAAAAACATGAAAACCTTGCAGCCGCGCACCGCCAACTGGAGATCATCCACGACCTGACTGTATTGCTGCAGGCTGCTCCCGATCTCGTCTCTGTCCAGGAGCGGGTGCTTGGAGCAGTTACGACCGATCTTGGATTTTCAAAAGCTGTGGTCGCCCTGGTGGATCCCGCGCGTGAGGAACTTGGCAACTGGCTTGTATATCCCAAAAACGATTCGTTCCCAAACACAGAGAGCATGGCTCTCAAATCCGAAAATGGCGAGGCCATTAAAGCACTGCTGAACCGGAATGTATTCACATCGAACGGCGGCAGACTTGTCCAGGATGAACTCCTCAACAATTGGCTTGGTCAAAACAAATGGCTTGTCATCCCGCTTTATCTGCGGGAGCATCCTGTCGGACTTCTGTTCGTGGACGATACTGGGATCACCCGGGAACTCGAAAACACCTTGATGACGGTTGCGAATCAAGCCGCCCTCGCGCTTGGTACCACCATCCTGTGCATCGACCGCGCCCGACGCCTCGCCGTCGAGACCGAACGCAACCGCATCGCTCGAGATATCCACGACACAGTGGCGCAATCCTTGTTTGGAATTGTGTACAGTCTGGATGCCTGCATCAACATGCTCCCAGCCCGGGCGGATGAGGTAAGAAACGAACTGATCGAACTGCGCTCACTCGCCAACAACGCGCATGATGAAGTCCGCCGTTCCATCTTTGATCTCTGGCCCTCCGCGTTGACCATAGAATTGTTCATGGCAGATTTGACGAACTATGTCGGCAGTTGCTGCCGGCCGCGTCCATTCAGCATCATCTTCAGCAACAATGGGGATTTCAACTCCCTGTCGTCAGGCATGCGTAGAACGGTTTACAGGATGGCACAGGAGGCACTGGCGAACTCTGCGAGGCATTCCGGTGCAAAGTCCGCGCGTTTGTGCCTGACCGTGACCGATGACGAGGTCTATCTTGTGATTTCCGATGAGGGCAGGGGGTTCGATCCTGAGCATGCGCTGTCGCGCAGTCAAAGCCGCGAGCATTTCGGGCTGCGCGGAATCCAGGAACGGGCGCGTGCCATGGGAGGCGATTGCGAGATCAGTTCACGACCGGACATGGGTACGCGCATCATGATCAACCTACCAATTCAGGGACATCGACATCATGATTGATCCGATACGGATTCTCGTGGTTGACGATCACGCGGTGGTCCGCAAAGGCCTGGTGATGGTCCTTCGTCAGGAACCAGATTTCGAGGTTGTGGGAGAAGCGGAGAATGGAAGGGTCGGTCTGGAAGCGGCAAGGAGTCTCGATCCTGATATTGTCCTGCTCGATCTTGTCATGCCGGAAATGGACGGGCAGGAAATGGCGCTGGCATTGAGAGATTCCATTCCAGGGATCAAGATCGTGATGCTGACCGGCACTGAAGTGGACGACCGTGTCCATGAGCTTATCGCAGCAGGGATCGAGGGATATGTTCTGAAGAATATCGAGCCGGGGGAATTGGTTCGCGCCATTCGGTCGGTGGCGGCAGGCGAGTCATATCTTCACCCGGCCGTAATGAAAAGGATCCTTGCCCAGGCAAGCCTGCAACACCCCCCCTCTTTTATATTGACCCCGCGTGAACTTGAAATTCTTAAGTGGATGGCAACGCCGAACACTTATCGACAAATCGCCCTGCAATTAAATGTCAGTGAAGAAACTGTCCGCAGCCATGCAAAGAGCATTCTGGAAAAAATGAATCAGCCCAACCGTTCGCAGGCGGTTTTGGAAGGGCTAAGGATTGGGTTGATCGGCTTGAGTGGTTAGTTTGGTTGTGGAAATTGTTTGTGGTTTCAGGGGGATGTGAGATAATTGGCTACGCGCAATTTAGTTATCATAACATCATGCGTTCTACCAGAATTTCCTTGGAATAACGGTTTTCCAAGGAAAGGGTAGGGAAATCCCCCATTTTCAAGTTCGCAAAGTCGAATGAAAATATCCATTGCAACGTCTGGACCGATTCAATTATCGAGTCGCGATGTAAAGCCAAGAAGCGGAGATAAACAATGGATGGAAAACAGCCCTCCCCCACCAGGATAATTCACATGCGGGGTTCGATCAGGATCGCCGGGATATATCTGATCCTTGGAGCGCTGTGGATCACATTTTCGGATAAATTACTCGCAGAGATTGTATCTGACAAGGTCCAGTTCGCACAAATCAGCACGTACAAGGGATGGGGATATGTATTCATCACAGCCTGGTTGTTGTACCTGTTGATCGAAAACCATACAGCTGAACTGGCCTATAATGAAAAACAACTGCGCCTGATCACAAATGCCCTTCCGGTACTAATATCCTACGTCGATACAGACAGGCGTTATCGCTTTAGCAATAAATCCTACCTGGACTGGTTCGGAGAGGCTGTAAATGGAAAGTCAATGGAGGAATCTCTGGGCAAGAGTGCATATCAAAAGATATCCGGGCATGTTGATGCTGTTTTTGCCGGGCGGACCGTTAACTTCGAAGCTGATATACCTTATAAAAATGGAGGAACGCGATTTGTAAACGCCACTTATGTCCCGGACAAGGATACAAAGGGAAGGGTCAAGGGTTTCTTCGCTCTCGTCCAAGATATCACTGAACGCAGGCAGGCTCAGGAGGAGATACGACTCTGGGCAGATGCCATTGAAGGATGTGCACAGGGCATTTCGGTTGTTGACCCGGCATCGAACCGGATCCTTGCCTGCAATCCGGCTTTTGCAAACCTGCATGATTACAGGGTGGATGAACTGGTTGGCAGCCCGGTCTTAAGCCTGTATGCAGCCGCAGAATTGGGTCATGTACGGCGGCAATTTGAACGGGCAGATCAAATCGGGTATGTCCGCTTTGAAGCAACGAAACTGCGCAAGGACGGATCGACCTTCCTGACGCAAAAGGATGTGGTCAGCGTGCGCGGGGACGATGGTTTTATTCTGCATCGCGTCGTAACCACACAGGATATCACCGAGCGAAAACAAGCAGAAGAGGAAATCCGTCGGTTGAACGAAGAACTGGAGATGCGCGTCAGTGAACGGACCTCACAACTGGAAGCAGCCAACAAGGAACTCGAGGCGTTTACCTATTCCGTTTCACACGACCTGCGCGCGCCATTGCGGGCGATCGATGGCTTCACAGATATCCTCGTTGAGGAATACGCACCCAGACTCGACGAAGAGGGGAATCGTCTATGCACTGTCATCAGAAAGGAGTCGCAAAGAATGGGGACGTTGATTGACGATCTGCTTGCCTTCTCCCGGCTGGGGCGCAAGGAAATGCGCACGGAACAAATCGATATGAAAGAGCTGGCCGAGGCGGTTTTCAGGGAGTTATATTCGGACGAAGACGAAAAGCGAATTGATTTCCGTATCGGGGATATCCCTGCCGTCAACGGAGACGCCGCGCTGATCCGTCAGGTGTGGATCAACCTTCTTTCCAACGCGATCAAATTCACTTCCAGAAAGAAGCGGGCGACCATTGAGGTGGGATGGATGGAACACGGGAGCGAAAATGTCTATTTCGTACGCGATGATGGGGCAGGATTCGATATGGAATATGCCGATAAACTATTTGGTGTCTTCCAGCGCCTGCATGACGACAAGGATTTCGAGGGAACGGGCGTGGGACTGGCAATTGCACAACGCGTGGTCCATCGCCACGGCGGCAGGGTATGGGCGGACGGCAGGGAAGGCGTTGGGGCGACGTTTTACTTTGCGCTCCCCCGGATATGAAGGAGAGGTTGAATAATGGAAAGTTCAAGCGTGGTGGATGTAATGCTTGTGGAGGATAATCCACAAGATGCGGAATTGATAATCCGGACGTTGAGAAAACATAATCTTGCCAACCGGCTTTTGCATATGAAGAACGGCAAGGATGCCCTGGATTTTCTGTTCGGGACAGGCAGTCCTGAAAGTGCACCCATGGAGAACAAACCGAGGGTAATCCTACTGGACCTGAAACTTCCCAAGATTGACGGCCTGGAAGTATTACGCATCATCAAAAGCGATGAGCGGACTCATATCATACCGGTCGTGATCGTTACCTCCTCTGCAGAAAACCCGGATATTCAGGCTGCCTACAATTTGGGTGCAAACAGTTATGTGGTCAAGCCGGTAAAATTTGATGCTTTCATGAATGTAATGGCACGACTGGGCGCTTATTGGCTGCAAGTGAACCATCCCATGAATAATTCCAACAAGGATATGACCAAATATTAATGGCATGAACCAGTTGTCGAGGAGTGAAGTGATGAATGAACCCATCCGTATTTTGATCATAGAGGATCTTGAAACGGATATTGAGCTTGCGCAGCGTGAGATCCGCAGGTCAATAAAGAACAGCATTTTTCAGAATGTATCCACCCGAAAGGATTTTCTGGAGGCGCTGAACAATTTCAATCCGGACATCATTCTCTCTGATTACAGCATGCCCCGCTTCGACGGGATGAAGGCCCTTGAACTGACCTTGGAGCATTCACCGCTGACTCCTTTCATCATCTGGACCGGATCGATGAGCGAGGAGGTCGCGGCGGAATGCATAAAGGCAGGAGCGAATAATTACGTTCTCAAAGAGAATATCAAGCGGTTGGGACCGGCAATTGTGCGCGCCCTGGAGGAAAGATGGCAGTTACTGGAACTCAAAATTGCAGAACAAAAGTATCAGGATATTTTCGAGAATTCACCGGAGGGAATCTTTCAATCCTTGCCGCAAGGGCGCTATATCAAGATCAATCCTGCGATGGCTCGTATCTACGGCTACGATTCAGCGCAGGACATGCTTGAGTCCATAACAAATATTGGAGAGCAAGTATACGTCGACAACGAAGGGCGGGATGAGTTCTTGCGGATCCTGCAAGCCAAAGGTGTTGTCGAGAAATTTGAACAGCGAAATTACAAAAAGGATGGCAGTATTTTCTGGTCATCCACCTCTGCCCGCGCTGTCCGGGATGAGGAAGGGAATATCCTTTACTTCGAGGGCTTTTTACAGGATATCACCGAACGCAAGCAGGCTGAGATCGAACGTCAGACACTGTTCGAGATCATGCAGGGGCTCGCCAGCACCCGCGATCTGGGGGAATTTCTAAGACTCCTGCATGCATCGATCTCCAAAGTGATCCATGCCGAGAACATTTTCGTTGTTTACCATCAAAAGGAAACCGGCTTGTTCGAAGAGATCTATACCGTGGATCAATTCGATCCTCCAGCTGAACCCTCCAAACTGGAAAGGAGCATCACGTCCTACGTTTTCCGCACCGGGGAACCCATCATCATGACCAGACCCTTGTTCGAGGAACTTCAGGCAAACGGCGAAGTGGAACTGGTTGGAACCAACTCGCAATCCTGGTTGGGTGCTCCGCTCAGGACGCCCAATGGAATCATCGGGGTAATGGCGGTTCAGGATTACGAGAATCCGAACCGCTACTCGGAGCGCGACAAGGATTTCCTGGCATCCATCGCATCGCAGGTGGCACTGGTCATCGAGCGCATGCAAACGGAAAAGGAGGAACGCGAGCAACGCTCGCTCGCTGAAGCCCTGCGTGATACTGCGGAGTCGCTTAACAGCACTCTGGATTTCGGAGAAGTCCTGGATCAGATCCTTGCTGCGGTAGGCAAGGTGGTTCCGCATGACGCTGCCACGATCATGCTCATCGAGAAGGAACATGCACATGTTGTCCGCGCACGGGGATACAAGGAGCGCGGCTTTGATACGCAGGTCATGGAAATTCAACTTTCATTGGAAGACACAGCCAACCTGAAGAAGATGTACGATTCCAGCCAACCTGTTGTAGTCTCCCATACACAGGCGGATCCAAACTGGAAAAAACTGCCTTCCACAGACTGGCTGAAGTCGAACGTGGGAACACCGATCTCAATACGCGACGAAGTGGTTGGCTTCATTCTGTTGGACAGTGAAACCACCGGATTCTTCTCCCCGGTTCATGCCGAACGATTAAAGGCATTCGCCAACCAGGCCGGGATCGCCATCCATAATGCCCGTCTGCTCCAACAGGCACAGGACGAAATCATTGAACGCAAACAGGCGGAGGAAAAGCTGCAAGCGAGTGAACTCCGCCATCGCGCTTTGTTTGAAAATACTCCGGTTGCCATCTGGGAGGAGGACTTTTCAGAACTCAAAAATTTTCTGGATAATCTGAGGGAGGAGGGCGTGTCAGATTTCAGGGCATACTTCAAATCACACCCGGAAAAATTGACCGACTGTGCACACATGATCCGTGTATTGGACGTGAACAATGCCGCCTTGCAAATGTACGAAGCGGAAAGCAAGCAAGCGTTGATCGAAGAAACCGTCCGGGTGTTGACAACAGGAGAGCAGGATCATAACCTTGAAGACTTCCTTGCCATCGCGCAGGGCAGGACAGACAACCAATGGGATGGCACTGACGAAACACTCCCCGGCAGACCCCTCGAGATCAGCCTGACCTGGTCGGTTGTGCCCGGCTACGAAGAGGACTATTCCAAGGTCATTGTCACAACGGTCGATGTGACCGCTCAGAAGCAGGCGGAACGCGAAAGAGCAGAAAGATTAAAAGAAATGACGTGCCTCTACGCGGTGCGCCGGGAAATGGGATCAGGCTTGTCTCTCGACGAACTTTGCGAAAGGATCGCCCAGCATCTTTCTCGTGCAATGCAATTCCCCGAGATCACCGCTCCGGTCATTGAAGTCCACGGCAGGGTATATGCCTCGGAGAAGCACTACAAAGGACTTAGGCACTACATAAGCGCGGAAATAACCGGGCCGGAGGGACCAGTTGGACGCGTGCAGGTGTTCTACACGGAGGATAAACCTTTCATCATCCCCGAGGAGCAAAATCTTATAAACTCGATCGCAGATGACCTAAGGTTATGGCTGGAAAACAGGCGGGCGGAAGAGCAATTGCGCTCCTCGGAGGAACGGTTCCGGCAAATGGCTGAGAACATTCAGGAGGGATTTTGGCTGACCGATGCCATAACTGGTGAGGATATTTACATGAGTCCCGCGATCGGAAAGATCTGGGGACGTCCCATCGACAGGATGATGCGCGATCCAAAAGTGTTCATGGACTCCATCCTGCCTGAAGATCGGGAAAAGGTTGCAGGGACGATCAAGAAACAACAACGCGGCCACCAAACTGAAATGGAATATCGCATCGTGCGACCCGACGGAACTGTCCGTTGGGTCCGGGACCGTGCTTTCCCCATTCTGGATGAATCAGGCAGGGCCATCCGTGTGGCAGGCATCGCCGCAGACATTACCGAGCGCAAACAGACGGAGGAGGAACTGCAAGCCCGCGACGCGTTGTTGCGTGAATCACAAAAGATCGCCCGGCTCGGGCACTACGATCTTGATATTGCAGCAGGAATTTGGGAAAGTTCCGAAGCGCTTGATGAGATTCTGGGAATTGACAACCAGTACCTCAGGGATGTAAGTGGGTGGATCAATCTGGTTCACCCAACGCAACGCGAGGAAATGAGGAAATACTTTGTCGGTCATGTATTGGAGGGCGGCCAACCGTTCGACCGTGAATATCGAATCGTCAGGGCAAACGACCAGCAGGAAAGGTGGGTTCATGGTCTTGGCAGATTGGAGTACGACGAGCCGGGGAAACTGGTTCGGATGATCGGCACCATCCAGGATATCACGGAACGAAAACAAACCGAAAGCGAGATCAAACGTCACCTTGCGGAGCTCGAGGCGCTGTACGAAAACGGATTGGCAGTTGGGCGGTTGTTGAAACCGAAAGAAATCGGCGACCGGATCATCAGCACCTTCGAACGTCATCTCTCCTGGCATCATGTCACCATTCGCCTTCTGAAGAACGGTGACAGAGATCTTGACCTGGTTGCCTATAGCGCCCCCCATCTCAATGATGACCACCGCATGGAGGCGGAGGGCTTTAACGACCTCATCCATGAGGTGGGACAGGGCTTGAGCGGCTGGGTGGTCCAAACCGGTGTCCCCATCCGCACGGGGAACGTGCACGCCCATTCACAATATGTAGATGCCTATCCGGGCATTCGATCCGGGCTATATATGCCGCTTAAGATCGGAGAGCGCGTGATCGGGGTGATCAGTGTGGAAAGCGAAGAAACTGAAGCTTTTAGCGCACAGGACGAGCGCCTGCTGGCGACCCTTGCCAACCAGGCTGCGATCGCGTTCGAGAACGCCCGCCTCTACAGATCAATCGAGGATGAACGTCAGCGCTTCATGGATCTGTTCGAAAACTCGCCCGTGCCCACCTGGCTGGAGGATTTCTCTGAAGTTGTGGAGTGGATGGAAGGATTACGAAAACAGGGAGTGGAAGACCTGCGTACCTTCTTAACGGAGAATCCGGAAGAAGTAGCTCGTGCGGTTAATCGTATCCGGGTCTTGGATATCAACCACGCCGCGGTACTTGCAAATGCAGCCCGCAGTAAACAGGAACTGATGGAACAAATCCATGGACTGTTGACCGATGAAGCAACTCAAGAATCCATGATAAACGAATTTGAATCCATCTGGAATGGATTGACATCGTTTGAATTCGAAATGTCCTTCAATAAACTCGACGGTGAGACCAAACATGCCATCCAAAGGATCTTCATTCCTGTCAACGAGAGCGGGCAGGTCGACTACCAAAGCGTGATCCTTACCAGCACCGACATCACTGACCGTGTCGTGATGGAACAGGCCTTGCGCTCCAGCGAAGTCCATTACCGCGAGCTCGCTGACAGCATCACCGATATCTTCTTCGAACTCGATCATGACATGCGGTATACCCACTGGAACAAAGCCATTGAAACGTTGACCGGGATTCCAACAAAAGAAGCCATCGGGAAAAGCATGTACGATATCTTTGGCAGATCGAAAGAGCAGGAGCGGATCTCCGAAATCTATAAGGATATCCTCCGCAATCAGCGACCCAGAACATTCGGCACAGCACTCATCTTAAATGAGGAAAAACACTCCTTCGAGATCAATGCCTATCCGTCCACGCACGGCGTATCAGTGGTGGCCAAGGATGTCACGGACCGCAAACGCCTTGAGATGCTCGCACAGAAGCGCTTCGAGCTGATGGAATTTTCAGCGCGTCATTCCCTGGAGGAAGTCATGCAGAGGACAATGGATGAGATCTGCGATCTGACCGGCAGCGCGTTCGGCTTCTTCCATTTCATTGAGGAGGATGAGAACACACTCGGCACAAAGACCTGGTCAACCAATGTCCTTAAACTCTTCCGCGTCCCTGACAGCGCTGGAACGCATCTTCCGGTGGATCAAGCCGGGGTGTGGGCTGAAGCGTTGCGTCAACGGAAACATCTCATCCAAAACGATATCGAGTCGCTCCCCCAGAAAAAGGAACTGCCGGAAGGTCATCCGAAGATCGTGCGCGAAATCGTGATCCCCATCATCCGCAACGAGAAGATCGCGGCGGTGATGGGCATTGCCAACAAGGAACGGGAGTACAACAAACAGGACCTGGAAACCGCCGAGCAGTTCGCGGATTATGCCTGGGATGTCACCGAGCGGAAACAGATGGAACTGGCACTGGCCGAGGAACGCGATAAACTCGCGGTCCGCGTCGAGGAGCGCACCGCAGACTTGATCCGGGCCAATTCGAATCTGGCACGGGCGATCCGGGTGAAGGATGAATTTCTTGCCAATATGAGTCACGAATTGCGTACGCCGCTCAATGCCATTTTGGGACTCTCGGAAAGTCTGGGAGAGCAGATCGCCGGTCCGCTCAACGAGAAACAACTGAAATACATTACCACGATCAGCGAGAGCGGTCATCACCTGCTGGCGCTCATCAACGATATCCTTGATCTTGCCAAGATCGAAGCCGGACACCTCACGCTCGACATCAACAAGGTTGACGTCAATTCGGTCTGCCAGGCGAGCCTGCGCATGGTCAAGCAACTGGCAATGAACAAGAATCAGACCATTGAATTCCGGGTCGAAGATGGGATCGGTCTGATGTGGGCGGATGAACGGCGGCTCAAGCAAATGATCGTCAACCTGCTGAGCAACGCAGTGAAGTTTACGCCCGAAAACAAGACCATCGGTCTTGAGGTACGCGGCGACCGGGAGGAGAACAGAATTGAAATCTCGATATGGGACAACGGTATTGGCATCGACCGCAACGAGCTCACACGCCTGTTCCAGCCCTTCGTGCAGCTGGATGCCGGTCTCGCCCGCGAGAGCACCGGCACAGGACTCGGGCTTGCCCTCGTGGCGCAAATGGCGCGCCTGCACGGCGGCAGCGTCAGCGCAGCCAGTGAGCCAAATAGAGGAAGTCGCTTCACAATTTCGCTCCCCTGGGAACCGGCGCTTGCGCCCGATGTTGCCAAAAAATTAAAGAACACCGGCAAACTCACCCTGTCGAAAACCGCTGCCAAAACCAAAAAGACCATTCTGCTCATCGAGGACACAACCGAAGTCATCATGATGCTCAAGGATTATCTGGAATCTGCTGGGTATAATATTGCCACCGCGCAGGATGGCATCGACGGGATCGCCGAGGCGAACCTTGTCCAGCCCGACCTCATCCTGATGGACATTCAGATGCCGCGCATGGATGGAATCGAGACCACGAAAAAACTGAGGAGCGACCCGAGGTTCAAGCACACACCGATCATCGCCCTCACCGCTCTCGCCATGCCACACGACCGTGAGCGCTGCATCGAAGCAGGCATGGATGAATACATCAGCAAGCCGGTCAATTTGCAGGCGCTGACCAAGATCATCCAAAGCTGTCTCTCACCGGAACCAGAGAGGACGGATCGAAAATGAGCACCATCTTGATCGTTGACGATGAACCGACCGCGCGTGAAACCCTGATCGCCATGCTCGAGGGCAATGATTTCCAGCTTGAACTGGCGAGGGACGGCTTCGAAGCGCTTCAAATACTGGATAAGATGTCCGTGGACTTGATCCTGCTGGATGTGATGATGCCCGGCATGGATGGCTTTGAGGTCTGCCAACGCATCCGTTCCAGGCCGAGGCTTGCCGAGGTCCCGATCCTCATTCTCACAGCCCTGGACGACCGCGCTTCGCTCCTGCGCGGCATCGAATCCGGCGCGGACGATTTCCTCACGAAACCGATCGACAGGTACGAGCTTGCCGCCCGCGTCCGCACCATCACGCGGCTGAACCGCTACCGCAAATTGATGGAGCAACGCGAGAACCTGCGCGAGATGGCGGAACGGGTTGTGGTTGCCCAGGAGGAGGAACGCCAAAGGATCTCCCGTGAATTGCACGACGATCTGGGACAGGCGCTCACCATCCACCTGCTTGGGATACGCGACCTGCAAAACGATCTGACCATTCCAACAGAGGCAATGTTCGATAAACTGCAAACGTTGTATGGCCAGGCTTACGAAGTGTTTATAAAGATCCGCACGCTGGCGCACAATCTTCGCCCGCCGGTTTTGGACACGCTCGGGTTAAGAATCGCCATGCAAACGTATTGCACCGAGTTCACCCGGCGCACAAACCTCCCGGTCACTTTCGAAGCGGAGCAGGACATGCCAAAACTCCCCGACATTTACAACGTCACCCTGTATCGGGTGCTCCAGGAGGCGCTGACCAACATCATCAAACATGCGCACGCCAGCCACGTCTGGGCGGACCTGAGCATGGAGGACCAGACGATCCTTTTGACCGTGCAGGATAACGGTCACGGCTTCGAGGAGGGGAAAACCGAATCGAACGGGATCGGTCTGACCGGTCTGCGCGAGCGCATGATCCTTGCAGGCGGCAAGTTCAACATCAGTTCCAGTCCGACGCGGGGGACCATTGTTACTGCGGAGTTCCCGATGCCGGAGGGCCGTCCGGTCACGGAGGTGACATGATTCGAGTGATCATTGCCGAAGACCATCACATGGTGAGGGCGGGTATCCGGGCTTTGCTTGAAAAGTCGGGCGACATCCATGTTTTGGCGGAAGCGGCGAACGGACAGGATGCCATCGACCTGGCACGAGAGCTCCTGCCGGACGTCCTGATCATGGATATCATGATGCCCCTCACCAACGGGATGCAGGTTGCCGAAATCATTCATGAGTCGAAGCTCCCCGTAAACGTACTCCTCCTATCGATGTATGCCGATGAAGGGTTTGTGCACCAGGCCATGAATTATGGGGTAAAGGGCTATGTATTGAAATCATCCGTCAGCGACGAGTTGATCAAAGCGGTCCAGGTCGTTGCGGATGGGCAGGCGTACTTCAGCAACCCGGTCTCAGAGATCGTCGCCGAACGCGCCATGCAGCAGCACGCGGGCGACAAACCGGCGGAAGATCCGCTTGCCTCACTCTCCCCGCGCGAGAAGCAGATCATGCAGTTGATCGCGGAGGAGCACACCAATAGCGAGATCGCCAGAATCCTGAGGGTCAGCGTGAAGACGGTCGAGAAACAGCGCGCCAGCCTGATGGAAAAATTGAACGTGCGCAACGTCGCCGGATTGGTCCGGCTGGCGGTCAAGCATCATTTGATCGATCCGGACCTCTAAAAAGGATTCGTCCGAGCGAATCTCCATTGCCGCCCGAAAAGGAGCAGGATATGAACAGCACAGTATTAATTGTCGATGACGAATACGCGGGACGCCAGACACTCGAGTCGGTGCTCGAGGGCGAAGGCTACAACATCGAAATGGCAGAAAATGGTTTTCAGGCGCTCGAGAAGGTCAGGGAACTTTTACCGGATGTGATCATTCTGGATGTGATGATGCCGGGCATGACCGGCTTCGAGGTCTGCGAAAAGATCCGCAACGATCCGCTCGTGGCGGAAATTCCCATCATCGTTCTCACCGCCCTGGACGATCGGGAATCGCTGTTGAAAGCGTTGAAAGCCGGCGCTGACGATTTTGTCACCAAACCCTTTGACCGTTACGAGTTGCGCGCCCGTCTTTTGGGGATCACGCAACTCAACCGCTACCATAAACTTGTGGAGGAGCGCAGGAAACTTCAGGATGCCAATGCCCAACTCATGGCTGCATATGAAGCGACCATCGAAGGCTGGTCGCATGCCATGGACTTGCGCGACAAGGAGACAGAAGGTCACAGCCGGCGGGTGGCGGACATGACCGAGAAACTGGCAAAGCTCCACGGAGTCGATGGCGAGGATCTGGTCCAGATCCGACGCGGTTCGCTCCTCCACGACATGGGTAAACTGGGTGTCCCTGACTACATCCTGCACAAACCGGACAAGCTGACCGATGACGAATGGATCATCATGCGCATGCATCCACAGTTTGCCTACGACATGCTCCACAGGATCGAATACCTGCGCCCCGCCCTGGATATTCCCTTTTGCCACCACGAAAAATGGGACGGCTCAGGATATCCGCGCGGCTTGAAGGGCGAGGAGATACCGGTCGCAGCGCGGATATTTGCGATCGTTGACGTGTGGGATGCGCTGACCTCCGACCGCCCCTACCGGCCCGCCTGGAAGGAGGAGGATGCCCTGGCTTATATCAAAGACCAATCCGGCAAACACTTCGACCCGCAGCTTGTGGAACTGTTCTTCAGATCCAGGGTTGAAAAACAGGAAGGCGGCGACGCTAATCCTGGATCACGAAATTGAAATAACCGAGATGAAGATCGCCGCGCTCCTCCAGTTGAATGGTCAAGCCATCCACTGGCTGGTCCGGGAAGTACAACTGGGTGACAAGCACCTCCCCACTCAATGAATATACCTTGACGTGAATATGCCGGATGGGGCGCGTGGAGTAGATTCCGGGGTAAACGGTTTCGAGATAATACCTGCCCTTGTTATCCGTGTACTGATGCCCGCGCAGGGCATAGCCTTCATTATCGTAGTTGCCATTTGCGTCTGCCTGCCAGAAGTCCAGACGGACGCGCGGAATTGGAAGGCAATCCTGATTCACAACCGTGCCGGCCAGAATAAGCCTCTCACCCGGCATTCCCTCCCCGAATAGATTTAAGGTTTCCGGCGAATTTGGTTTAAAGTATGGACCTTCCTGATCTGCCGGCGTCAATCCTGCCTCGCAGCTTACCGGCGGCAGGTTTGCAAGAATATCCACATTGGTGATGCCTTGCGTCGCAGGTGTGGCTTCCGGTTGAACCGGAGGGACATCGGTCAGGACAGGCGGAGCCACCTCCAGGGATGGAGTCGGTTCCAGCCCGGATTGCACCGCCGGAGCGCATCCTGAGAGCAATAGAAGAAGAATCGCCAACAAATATTTCATCGTCACTCCTTTCGGGTACAGATGAAAACAGCCCCGCGACTCTTACGATCTATTTCCTGTCGTAAATCCAGCAGGCCACTTTTTGTTCATCCACTTTGAAGAAGGGCGGATATTGTTCCTCGCAAATATTCCCAACCTTTGCAAAACATCTGGGATGAAACGGACAGCCTGACGGCGGGTCGATCGGACTTGGGACTGATCCCGGCAAAATGATCCGCTCCTTGCGATTGGCTTTGTTCACGCGCGGGATCGCCGCCAGCAATGCCTGGGTGTAGGGGTGCAATGGATTCGCAAAGAGATCATCCGTCCTGCCTTCCTCCACGATGTGACCGAGATACATTACAGCCACACGGTCACTGATGTAGTTAACCACGCTCAGGTCATGCGAGATGAATAGATAGGTAAGGTGAAACTCCTCCTGCAATTCCTCCAATAGATTGATGACCTGTGCCTGAATGGAAACATCCAGTGACGAAACCGGTTCATCCGCGACGATGAACTGGGGCTGCATCGCCAGCGCGCGGGCAATCCCGATCCGCTGACGCTGCCCGCCGGAGAACTGATGGGGGTAACGGTCGATCTGTCCTTTGCGCAAGCCGACGCGTTCCAACAAATCAATGGCCTTTTCTTCCAACTCGTGCGGATTTTTGATCCCGCGTTGTTGCAACGGTGTGCTGATGATGTCGCGGATGGTCTTGCGCGGGTTGAGCGATGAATACGGGTTCTGGAAAATGATCTGGGCGGCATGGTTGTAATTTCTTCGCTTCGCGCCATTCCCTTGATCATCAAGGATCGTATTCCCCACAACCGGCTTCCCTTTGAAAAGCAGTTCACCGTCCGTGGCTTCCTCCAGGCGCACCATCACTCGTCCGAGGGTGGTCTTGCCGCATCCGCTTTCACCGACGAGACCGAGTGTTTCGCCGGGCTGGATTTCCAGATCCACGCCATCCACCGCGCGGACAACTTTCTCCTCCACGCGGGCAAGCGTCCGTGCAAGGAAGGAGGGGGAAATGCTGAAGTGTTTGACCATTCCTTTGACGGCAACCAGTGGGCGGGTCGTTTGAGGCGTAGTCATTGGGCACGCTCCTGTTCGACGATGGAGTCCCAGTCCCATTCGGGGAGTCGCTTGTAATCCGACGTCAACAAACAGCGATTGAGATGACCATGCTCCGTTTCAAAAAGTGGGATGGGTCCCTCATTACAGACATCCTTGACGAATGAACACCTCGAAGCAAAAGCGCAACTGTTCGGAAGATTGGCAAGGCTCGGAACATTGCCATCTATAGGACGGATGGTTTGCTGACGTTCACCGATGCGCGGACGACAATTGAGCAGTCCCTGTGTATATGGATGCCGCGGCGTTTCGACGATCTCGTCCACCGTGCCCTGCTCGACGATCCGGCCCGCATACATGACCGCGATGCGGTCACAAAACTCCGCCGCGAGGCCAAGATCATGCGTAACGAGGATGATGGCGGTGCCGCGTTCCTGATTGATCTGTTTCATCAGGTTCATGATCTGCGCCTGAATGGTGACATCGAGCGCGGTGGTGGGTTCATCGGCGAGAAGCAGTTTTGGGTTGCAAGCCAGCGCGATCGCGATGAGTGTGCGCTGCTGCATGCCGCCGGAGAATTGATGCGGATAGGATGCATAGCGGTCCATCGGTGACGGAATGCCGACCTCTTCCATGATTTGCAGTACGCGCTGTTTTTCCTGTTCGCGCTGTACGCGATCGAACGGCCACGGTGCATTGCTGTTGCCGACAATGTTATGCAAACGCAGCGATTCGCGAATCTGTTCGCCGACCGTGAAAGCGGGGTTGAGCGTGGAGAGTGGGTCCTGGAAGATCATGGCGATCTCCTTGCCGCGCATGGCACGCATCTGGCTGTTGCTCATTTGCAAAAGATCATCCCCGCGAAAACGGATCTCGCCACTTTCCACTTTGCCGGGGTAACGGATGAGCCGCAAAAGTGAAAGAAGCATCGTGCTTTTGCCGCATCCCGATTCGCCGACGATGCCGAGGATCTCGCCTTCGTTCAAGGTAAAGCTGACATCATTCACAGCCCGCACAATCTTATCGCCCGAAGGAAATACGGAGTTGATCTTGTTGACTTCCAATAAGGGTGTGTTCGAATTCATAGAATCAGCCTTCCAATTTCAGGCGCGGGTCGAGAATGTCGCGCAAGCCTTCGCCAAAGAGATTGATCGCCATCACCAGGAATAGGATCGCCAGGCCCGGCAACGTGGATACCCACCATGCCACAAGCAATGAGTCACGTCCCGCGGCGACCATCGAACCCCAGGCTGGGATGTTCGGCGGCAGTCCCAAGCCGAGAAAGCTCAGGCTGGCTTCGGTGATGATCATGTAGCCCATGCGCAATGTGCCCAACACAAAAACGGATTGGATGATGTTCGGCAGGATCTCCTTCAACATGATCGCCACATGTCCCTGACCTGTGACTCGTGCCGCTTCGACATATTCCTTGGTCTTCTCTGCCAGCATTTCACCACGCACAAGACGGAAGAATTCCACCCAGCCCTTGAACGTGAGCGCAAGGATCAGGTTGGTGAAGCCCGGCCCGAGAAACGCCATCACGCCGATGGCAAAGATGAGGAAAGGAAATGCCAAAAGCAAATCCGCCAATCGCGAGACGAAACTGTCGAAACGCCCTCCGAAATAGCCTGCCAATGTGCCAAGCAAAATTCCCACAATGACAGAGATGCCCACTGAAAGAATGCCAACACTCAGTGAAATGCGCGAACCATAGACAATGCGGGTGAAGAGATCGCGGCCCTGCGAGTCAGTGCCGAGCGGATATTCCCAGCTGCCGCCATCCTCCCATGCGGGCGGCATGTGACGAATCCGCAGGTTGCCCTGGATGGGATTGTGGACCGTGATCTGGTCTGCAAAGACGGCGGACAAAAGATATAGGATCACGAGGATTCCGCCTGCCAACGCCAGCGGATGCACACTCAATGCTTTTACAAAATTACGGAAGTTCTGCCACCATATCTCAAGGCGGATGCGCCAGATATAAAGCTGGTCTTCCAAAGGAGAACGGACGTTTTGATTCGCTTCCATGTTTTCTCCCTTCATCCCAACCGGATGCGCGGATTGAGGTAGGTGTACATCACATCCACAATGAGATTCGCCATCACGAACGTGAAGGCATAGATCATCACCGCGCCTTGAATGAGCGGGAAGTCGCGGTCGAAGATGGCTTTGACCACCATGCGTCCCAGCCCCGGCCAGCCGAAGACCGTCTCAATGACCATGTTGCCGCCCAGCAGAATACCGACCTGCAAACCGACGACGGTCACAGTGGGGATCATCGCGTTGCGTAACGCATGTTTGATCACCACCCACCATTCGGCAACACCTTTGCTGCGGGCCAGAGTGACATAATCGGAGCGCAGAGTTTCGAGCATGCTGGAACGCAGCACGCGCGCAATCACCGCCGCGACCGGCGCGCCCAGGGTGACCGACGGCAGGACAAGATGCAGCAAACTGCTTTTGAGGGCTTCCATGTTGCCCGTCAGAATACTATCGAGGACAAAATACCCGGTATGCTGCTCCAGCCCGGTCCCCAGTTTGATGCGTCCCTGCACGGGGAGCCAGTGAAGTTGAACGGAAAATAGAAGGATGAGGATAATTCCGAGCCAGAAGCCCGGCATGGAAATCCCCAAAAAGGCGGTGCTCATGCTGAGGCGGTCGAGCCAGGAATTTTGTCTGACTGCGGAAATGACGCCGATCGGAAAAGCCACCAGCAGGCTGAAGATCAAAGCACCGAGAGCCAGTTCGATGGTGGCCGGCAATCGTTCACCGATCAGTGCTGTGACGGGTTGTTTGAGAACGTAGGAATATCCCAGGTCTCCCTGGGCGGCATCGCGCAGAAAATACCAGAGTTGAATGTGCAACGGTTCATTCAAATGGAATTCTTCGCGCAGGTTTTCCAGTTCCCCCGCAGAGATGGACCCGCCCTGCCCCATCATGATATCCACGGGGTCGCCGGGGGTGAGGCGGATGAAGAAAAACACAATGATCGCCACGCCGAACATGATCGGTATGGTCCCCAGGACGCGCTCAAGGATCTTGATGCCTCGCACGGGTGATCACCTCCTCGGATGAGATTCGATTGATTTCGCCGGAACAGGTTTCGGGGGAGGATGAAGCGTTCACCCTCCCCCGATTGTTTTATTCAGCCTTGCAAACGTCGTGCATGTTTTCGCGGCTGTCGGATGCGGGACTCCAATTGGAGATCGAAGCGGATGCGGCTTCCACTTCCTCGGGCAGGATGAGGAAGACTGCCGGCGCTTCGTCATAGACGATCTGCTGGGCCTCGTCATAAATTGCCTGACGCGCCGCTGGGTCTCCGGTCGTCTCGCCCTGTTCGATCAACTCATTGACGCGGTCGTTGCTATAGGTGGAGAAGTTGCCGCGCCCGTAGGGCGTGTCTGCAACAAAGCCGTGCCATTTGGCTTCGAAGTGACCGACCGGGTCGAAGGCTGAATCGCCCCAGTCGTCGAGGTAGCCCTGGCGCTCGCCAGCCATCAACTGGTCCTTGATCACGCTGTATTCCCAGAAGCGGACATTGGCATCGATGCCGATGGCACGGTACATATCCGCCACGGCTTCCGCCAACGGGCGCCAATCTTCGAGCGTGTCGATGGTGAAGGTGAACGGCTGACCGTTCTTATCGAGGATGCCGTCACCGTCGGTATCCTCCCAGCCAGCCTGCTTCAACAGGTCGGTTGCCATCGCCGGATCATACGGATAGGGCGACAGGCTCTTGTTCACAAAGTTGTTGTATGGTGAAAGCGGACCGGGCAGCGCAACCGCGCGTCCGCCAAAGATCTTCTCGATGATCAGGTCCTTGTCCACAGCGTAGTTCATAGCCTTGCGCACGTTCACATCATCGAACGGCGCCATGTGGACGTTCAACTCGAGCCACTTGGGCTGTGTGCCGCCTGCGGTCTTGACCTGCACGTTTTCGTTGGCTTCCAGGTTGGGGATCAAGTCCTGCGGCACATTGGTGATGATATCCGCCTCGCCAGCCAGCAGGGCAGATACACGCGTGGACGCCTCAGGGATGACCCTGAACACCACCTGGTTCACACATGCAGGACCGACTGGCGTCAGGTCGGGGGAACCGCCGTAGTAATCGGCAAATCGTTCCAGTACCACTTCCTCCAGTCCGGGTTGAGCCGAGACAAATTTGAACGGACCGGTGCCGATCGGTTTGGCGATAAAGCCTTCCGTGCCAACCTTTTCAATGTAGGCTTTCGGAACGATCTGCTGGTGGACCAACAACTGCATGGCGGGGGGCCAGGGACCGCGGAAGTGCATGGTGACCGAATAATCGCCGGTCTTTTCGATGGATTCAAGCGGGGCGATCAGTCCTTTGCGCGGGCTGGTATGCGGTTCGGGATATTCGATGGCGTTTTCGTTGATGATTCGTTCGAAGGTGAAGACCACGTCGTCCGCGGTCATTTCAGTTCCATCGTGGAACTTCACTCCCTCACGCAGTTTGACGTTGAGGGTCTGTTCATCCGCCCAGTCCATGGATTCGGCCAGTTGCATGTGAACACCACTCGAGGTGTCACGCGTGACCAGACCGTCGAACATATTGCGGATGACCGTCTCGGACTCGCGGCTGCGATGGTCAGCCGGGTCGAGGGATACGGGCGCTGCTCCCATGGCAACAACGATCGTGCCGGATGCGCCGGGACCTTCGTCCGCGGGCTGCGCCGTTTCAGCGGGCGCAGTGGGCGCACAGGCGGTGAAAACGAACGCCATGAGCAGCAGTAGTGCAATGATGGTGCGGTGATTGAATCGTGCCATTACTTCCTCCTTGGTTGAATTTAGATACAACAAGTTGCCCACTTCACGTGGGGAGGAACATCTGTAGTAAACACCACCTCCTTTCAAAAAAAATCTGGAGATCAAGACAGGCACGGATGCATATCCAATGCATCATTGCTTTCAACGGCACTCAACTCAAATCAATCTGGTTATGTCCAACCAGACGGGGCAAAGGGAATCGGGCAAAAATTTGCCGTGCGCTGCCGCTCCGGCTGGAGATCTTCCAGCATTGCGGCGATTAAGGCAAGAGTCCCTCTGCTACCCTTTTTCGCACAGGTATCGAAGTTGTCGGTGGAGGGATTATAGCAGAGTTTTTTTGGTTATCCCCGGGAACAAAACCGGTACGATTTCTGTCTCTCAGCGTATAATCCATCCGCCCTGGAGAGAATGTGAACAAACTTCTGAGTTTCCTGGAATCCCACCGCGACCCCGAATATTTTTCGGAGATCAAAAAGATCGCCATCCCGATCATCATCCAGCAGTTCACGTTTGCCGGTCTGAACATGCTGGGCGTGGTGCTGGTCGGACAGAAAGGCGAGACCTCCGTGGCGGCTGTCGGGTTTGCCGGTCAGATCGCCTTCCTTTTGAACCTCGTGCATTTCGGCATCATCAGCGGCGCGGCCATGTTCACCGCCCAGTTCTGGGGCAGGCGCGATATCGCCAACCTGCGGCGCGTATTGGGCTTGTGCCTGATGCTCGCCAGCGGGGCAAGCCTGGTCTTCTTCTCGCTGGCGCAGTTCCTCCCCTCGCAGATCCTGCACATCTACACAAAGGATGAGGCGGTCATCGCCTTGAGCGTGGGCTACCTGCGCACCTTCTCGTGGACCTTCCTCTTCTTTGCGGTCACGTTTAGTTATTCGCTGGTCATGCGTTCGACGGGTGACGTCAGGACCCCGACGGCGATCAGCGTGGGCGCGCTGAGCATCAGCACCTTCCTTTCCTATTCGCTGATCTTCGGCAGGTTCGGTCTGCCTGAGCTGGGCATTCAGGGCGCGGCGGTCGCGGCGGTGATCGCCCGGGCACTGGAGTGCTTTACGCTGATCTCCATTACCTATGCAAAAAGATCGCCGGTGGCCGCCTCCTGGCGCGAACTGACCGATTTCGACAAGGCTTTTGTCCGCAAGGTCATCAAGCCCATGCTGCCGGTCATCTTCAACGAACTGTTCTGGGCGCTGGGCATCACCACCTACAACGTCATCTACGGGCGCATGGGCACAAGCTCCTTCGCAGCGATGAACATCGTGGGCACCATCGAACAACTTGCATTCGTGGTCTTCATTGGCGTCGCCAACGCCACCTCGGTGCTGGTCGGCAATCGCATCGGCGCAGGCAGGGAGGAGGATGCGTTTCGATATGCAGGGCGTTCGCTTGGGCTGGGCATCGTCGGCGGCCTGTTCATCGGTCTCCTCCTGCAACTGGTGAAGGCTCCGCTCCTGTCGCTGTATAACGTTTCGCCCGAGGTGATCGCAAACGCCGGGCGCGTCATCAACGTGATCACGTTCTTCCTGTGGGTGCGCGTCAACAATATGACCATCGTGGTGGGCGTGCTGCGCGCAGGCGGCGATACCCGTTTCTCCCTCTTCCTGGACGGCATCATCATCTGGCTGGTCGGCGTCCCGGCGGCATACATCGGCGCGAACGTCCTGCACCTGCCGGTGTATTTCGTCTATCTGTGCGCCATGACCGAGGAAGCCACAAAGTGGACGCTGGGGATGCTGCGTTACCGTTCCCGCAAATGGATCAACAACCTCGCCGCCCAAATGGAAACGGCTTAGATCCTTTCCGCCTTTCGCAGCACATACGCTTCATACGCCGCCGACAACTGCTTCGTCACCGGACCCGGTTTCCCATCTCCAACCGTTGTTTCGTCGATCCGGATTACCGGCACGATGCCCCGCGAACTCGACGTGATGAACGCCTCCTTCACAGCCGGAAGATGGTCCAGGTTCAAGGGGCGGTAGCGCACTTCGATCCCGCTCGCGCGCGCCACACGGATGACGTTCCTGCGTGTGATGCCGAGCAGGATGTCGCGTTGGGCGGTGCATACTATTCCGCGCTCCCGAAAGTGCATCGGGACTTCGCGAGTTGAGCGCAGCGAAGTCGAAGCGACGGGCAATACATAAAAGAAATTGCTCGTCATCCCCTCCAACACCCGCCCATTCTTCACCAGCAAGGCTTCGAAGATGCCCGCCCGGGCGATGTGCCTGCGTTCGTCGTCGCTTTGACCGATGAACGCCGTGGATTTCAACCGCGGAGTGTTGCGCTGCATTTCCACGGTCTCGACCCGGACGCCCCGTTCATATACTTCTCCCGGCAACAGTTTCAGCGGCTCGATGGCGATGAACACCTCCCCCTCTTTCGTCATCATCACGCGGACCCGTGCCTCTCCAGCCGGTCCGAACAGGGAGCGATACGGATCGAGCAACGGAAGCAGGTTGCGGCGCAGTGTCGATGCGTCCACACCCGGCTGTGGGACGGGACCATACAACCGTCGCAAATGGGAGGCGAGTCCCAGCACGCGCCTGCATCCGTCGTACGTGCGGAAGGTGCTGTAATAGCCTTCCGGCAACTGACGGGTGATCGCATCCAATGAGGAGCGGTCATTGAGTTGTATTTCTTCAGGGCTGCTCTGCGTGATCTTCCATGTTCGTATCATATCGAGTCCATGTCATTGCGGACTGCGGGAACCAATCCCCTGTCCAGAAAGGATGTTTCCCGGGCTGCAACAACAAAGCGATTATACGCGAAGCCATCCTTTAGGGAAAGCGGAGCCACCGGGGTCACCAGAATTCTCCAGGCAAGGCATTCACCACGGAGGAAGACCATTTATTAAGGCTCTTTTCCGTGTAGCTCAGGGATGTCCGTGGTTTGCGTGTCTGGAAAAGAAGTTAAGAAGCACCCTGTCACAGGGGTGGTCGATGCGAATTCTGCAGGCACGCGAGGCGATCCCCCAAATAGATGAGGCAATTTTCCGGATAAACCTTGACACATCAGTATGTGCGGTGTAAACTCGGCACGTTAGAAAATTCTAAGGAAAGGAGCGCACGAAAGTGAATAGTTTCTTCTGCACCAAACTCTTCATCACGCCAGTTGACGCTGGATATTTACCTTCTCGTAGTGCGCCTATTGACCGTTAGGTCATCCTCAACCCTGTATTTTCAGGCTGTGGCGCACCCGCCGCAGCCTTTTTGTTTAATATTGTTGCGTGGGCAGGTGGTTGAGTACGAAGGTATCGAAACCACAGCCCGAAGCAACCGCCGCCAGACCATGAGATTGCTTCAGGTAGCCTCGATACGGCAGGTGAACACCGCCTGCTCGACCACCATCGCAATGACATATGGAGAATGCCATGACCACAGTACAACCCACCTACGAACCCGCGATCACCTTCGACTTCCGCAAAGCGCTCGACCAGAACCGCCTCAAAGGTCTCTGGAAGATGATGGTGGATTACCGCCTGCCCTACATCGGCGCGACCGCTGCGCTGGCTGTCTCGGCGCTGGCGAAGACCTTCACCTACCTGCTCCTGCGCTACTTCGCCGACGATGTGCTGACCCAGGGCAGATACATCGGGAACAGCCTGACCCAGACCTTCATCTGGATCGGCGCCGGCTTCGTGGGCCTGGCGCTCGTGGAGGGCGGTTTCTCGTTCCTTTCGGGACGCCTGGCCGCCTACACCGCCGAGGGGATCACGCGCCGCCTGCGCGACTTCCTGTTCGACCACATCCAGCGGCTGAGCTTCTCGTACCACGCCACCACCCCCACCGGTGACCTGATCGAGCGCGTGACCTCGGACGTGGACGCCCTGCGGCGCTTCTTCAGCGAACAGGGCATCGGCATGGGACGCATCGTCCTGCTGTTCGTGATCAACTTCATCGCCATCCTCAACCTGAACGTGAAGCTGGGGCTGGTCTCGGTGGTCGTGATCCCGTTCATGCTGCTGGTCTCGCTGTGGTTCTTCAAGAAGGTCACCAAGCGCTATGAGGAATATCAGGCGCAGGAGGCGATCCTCTCCACCACCCTGCAGGAAAACCTGACCGGCGTGCGCGTGGTCAAGGCGTTCGCCCGGCAGGAGTACGAAAAGGACAAGTTCGAGAAGGATAACTGGGGCAAGTTCCTGAAGGGCAAACTTCTGCTCTTCATGCACTCGATGTTCTGGCCCCTCTCGGATATCGTCCTTGGCTTGCAGATGCTGTTCGGGTTTGTGTACGCCGCCTTCATGGCGATCAACGGCGAGATCACGGTCGGCATGTACATCGCCTACGTCGGTCTGGTCGTGTGGCTGATCTGGCCCATCCGCAACCTGGGGCGCATCATCGTCTCGGCATCGACGGGCATGGTGTCCTACGGCCGCTTGATGGAAGTCGTCAAGCAGGCGCGCGAACCGCTGTTCGATGGCAGGCACCAGCCTGCGGGTCCGGTGCGAGGCGATATCGTCTTCGAGAACGTCTCGTTCATGTACTCGGACGGCAAGTCGAACGCCCTGAAGAACATCTCGTTTCACGTCAAGCCGGGGCAGGCGATCGCCCTGCTCGGGTCCACCGGCTCGGGCAAGACCTCACTGGTCAACCTGCTGCCCCGCTTCCACGAATACACCGGCGGGCGGATCCTGCTGGACGGCGTGGAGATCAAGGAATACTCGCGTGAGTATCTGCGCCGCCAGATCGGCATCGTGGAGCAGGAACCGTTCCTGTTCAGCCGCTCGATCCGCGAGAACATCACCTACGGCGTGGGTCGCAGTGTCTCGCAGGAGGAAGTGGAGCGCGCCGCAAAGGCCGCCGCCGTGCATGACGTGATCCTGTCCTTCCCGGATGGGTACAACACGCTGGTCGGTGAAAAGGGCGTGACGCTCTCCGGCGGGCAGAAGCAGCGGGTGACCATCGCGCGGACATTGCTCAAGAACCCGCGCATCCTGATCCTCGACGACTCGACCTCGTCTGTGGATACGGAGACCGAAGCCGCGATCCGCGAGGCGCTGGACGCCCTCATGGAGAACCGCACCACCTTCATCATTGCGCACCGCATCCAGTCCGTGATGAACGCGGACCTGATCCTGGTGCTGGATAAGGGCGAGGTTGTCCAGAAGGGAACGCACGAGGAATTGGTGCCCCAGAAGGACGGCATGTACCGCAGGATCTACGACATCCAGACGCGGATAGACGAAGAATTGGAAATGGAAATTTCGCGTGTGAACTAGGACTCGTTGGTTGAGTACGAAGGTATCGAAACCAACGGATAACCTGTGAACAATGGAGTGATGTGGTTTTGATATGCCCTTCCGAACGCTCAGGGCTACCAGACCACAAGTTGTAATGGAGCAATGTGGTTTCGATACGTGGCGCGAAGCGCCACTACTCAACCACCTTATGCAACGGAGAATGATCATGAGCGACGAACTTATCGAACTCGAAGAAGAAGAACATACCTCACAACTGACCGCGCCGGTGTTCAGGCGCATCCTGACCCTGCTCAAACCGCACTGGAAATGGGTGCTGGGCTTTTTCATCACCATCGCGCTGACGTCCGGCCTGGATGCCTACTTTACCTACCTCAACAAGCAGATCGTGGACACGGGCATCACACTGGGCGACAAGGCCCGGGTCATGCATCTCGCCACCATCTACGGCGTGTTCCAGATCCTGCAAGCCGGGTTCGTGTTCACCTTCATCTACCTGGCGGGCGTGCTGGGCGAACGTGTGCAATACGACCTGCGCAAGATGCTGTTCAACCACCTGCAGGACCTGTCGCTTTCGTATTACGCCCAGAACGCTGTAGGACGCCTGATCGCCCGCGTCACGTCCGATACCGGGCGCGTCGCCGACCTGCTGACCTGGGGCGTGGTGGATACCACCTGGGCGGCGATGAACATCATCACGTCCGTCACGTTCATGGCGATCATCAACTGGCGGCTGGCGCTGATCGTGTTCACCATCATCCCGATCATGCTCTACATCGCGGTGCAGTTCCGCAAGAAGATCCTGGTGGAATACCGCGTCTCGCGCCGCACGAACTCCAAGATCACCGGCGCCTTCAACGAGAACTTCCAGGGCGTGCGCGTGGTCAAGGCGCTGCTGCGCGAGGACGAGAACACCCGCGAGTTCCAGGGGCTCACCACCCAGATGTACAAGGCCTCCTACCGGGCGGCCTGGCTCTCGGCGCTCTTCCTGCCCACCGTGCAGATCATCGCCGCGCTGGCGTTGGGCGTGATCGTCGGTTACGGCGGCACGCAGATCACGCTGGGGCTGATGACCATCGGCGGCATCCAGGCGTTCGTCTCGTATCTTACGTTCATGATGTGGCCCATCCAGGACCTGGCACGCGTCTATGCCGAAATGCAGCACTCGATCGCCTCGGCTGAGCGCATCTTCAAGTTGGCGGACACCCCGCCCGAGGTCCATGACAGAGACGGCGCCATCCCGGCGCAGACACTGATGGGCGGGATCGAATTCGACCACGTGGACTTCTATTACGAAGACCGCAAGCCCGTCCTGCAGGATTTCACGCTCAAGGTGAAGCCCGGCGAGATGATCGCCCTGGTCGGGCCGACCGGCGGTGGCAAGTCCACCATCGTCAACCTGTTGTGCCGCTTCTATGAGCCGCGCAATGGCGTGATCCGCATCAACGGGCGCGATTACATGGACTACACCCTCGCCTCGATCCACAGCCGGATCGGGATCGTGCTCCAGACGCCGCACCTGTTCTCGGGCAGTGTGCGCGACAACATCCGTTATGGACGGCTGGACGCGGGCGACGACGAGATCATCGAAGCCGCCAAGATCGCGGGCGCGCACGACTTCATTGTGACGCTCGAAAAGGGCTACGACCAGAACGTGGGCGAAGGCGGCAACCTGCTGTCTGTGGGACAGAAGCAGTTGATCAGCCTGGCACGCGCCGTGCTGGCCCGCCCGGAACTGTTCATCATGGACGAAGCCACCTCATCGGTCGATACGCTGACCGAGGCTCTCATCCAAAGAGGCATGGAAGCCCTGATGCAGGGACGCACATCCTTCGTCATCGCGCATCGTCTGTCCACCATCCGGCGGGCGAACCGCATCCTCGTGATCGAGGACGGGCGCATCGCCGAACAGGGCACGCACGCCGAACTGTTGAAACTGCGCGGACATTACTACCGCCTGTACACCCAGCAGTTCCGGCACGAACTCGAAACACAATACGGGCTTGCCGAGGCGGTCGGCGCGGAGTTGAAGGAAGACGCGCCCGAAGCCCTGGCAGCAGATTAGCCCCACCCCAACCCTCCCCAAATTCTTGGAATTTGGGGAGGGTGCCCGGAGGGCGGGAGGGGTTGGAGACAAACCATGAAAACCGAATACTTACCTTTTACCGAAGAAATGATCCCCGAGGCGGGGCGGCTTCTGGCGGAGCGCCACGCGCGCAACCGCAAGAGCCTGCCGCTATTGCCCGCCCGGTTCGAAGACCCGCAGGTCGCCGCGCAGGCAGTGGCGGCGCTGTGGAAAAAGAAAACGAAGAACGGTTTTGCCGCCTTCCGTGACGGCAGAATGACCGCCTATCTGATCGGCGAGACCACAACCCTGCCCTGGGGCAGAAGCGGGTACGTGTATCTGCCCGGCCATGCCCTCGCACAGGGCGAACCCACGGCGGCATTGCAGGACCTGTATGCCCTGCTCGGAGACGAGTGGGTAAAGACCGGACACTTCAACCACTATCTGTACATCCCGGTTGCAGATCGGAATGTTTTGGAGGCGCTGTTCGACCTCGGCTTTGGCAAGGAACGCGTGGACGCCACACTGGACTTTGCCTCCCTGCAGATCCCGGAAGTGAGGGGACCGGCAGGCGTGACCATCCGCAAGGCTGGCAAGGGCGATAACGACCTGCTCGGGAGTCTCTCGAATGTGATCTTCCGGGCGCTGGCGAAGGCGCCCTACTGGCACCCCACCGTGCCCGAGGATTGGGACGACCTGCACGAAGGCTGGTCTGAGCTGGCCGATGACGAGGAATGGAACATCTGGCTGGCGCTCGAAGACGGGCAGGCGCTCGAAGACGGGCAGGCGCTCGGCATGGTGGGCTTCAAAGCCCTGCCCGAGGCGGACACGAACATGCTCACCGCGCCGCGCACCGCCTACCTGAGCATTGCGGCGACGAAACCGCAGGCACGCGGACGCGGGATCAGCACCGCTCTCACCTGGCTGGGCCTGGAGCAGACCCGCAGGCAGGGCTTCGAGCTCTGTCACACCGATTGGATCAGCCCGAACCTGCTGGCTTCCCGTTTCTGGCCCCGCTTTGGGTTCAGGGATGCGGCGTACCGGGTCGCCAAAAAGGTCAGCCCGATGATCGCCTGGGCGAAGGATGAATAGGATATTTCTCGTTGGTTGAGTACGAAGGTATCGAAACCACCGAGTTACATAGGTAATATCATGAACACAAATAGTGTACTCACAACTTATGACAAAGACTTGCGGCTTCATGTTGTGTACCCCGAAGCCCGCAAGGAGATCACCGACGACGTGGTGCGGTTCATCCGGCAGGCGCCGGGCATGAACTTCGTCTCGTTCACGTTTGCAGACGAGCACAAACTGCCGGGCGTCATCGAGCGCGAGGTGGCATACCTCCAGCCGCTGAACCAGCCGTTCACGTGGAAGGTCTATGAGCACGACCGCCTGCCGAGCCTGGCAGAGAACCTCACGCGGCGCGGTTTCGTCAGCGATGGCGACCCGGGCGATGTGATGGTGCTCGCCGTGAAGGACGCCCCGGCGCATCTCTCCGAACGGGGGGATGCCGACATCCGCCGCATCACAGCGCGGGAGGGGCTGAAGGACGTTGTCAGCGTGCTGGACGGCGTCTATGGCGGGAGCAACACCTGGGTCCACGAACGGATCGGGGGGCATCTGCAGATCCCCGGCTATTTGAGCATGTACGCCGCCTACGTGGACGACCAGCCTGTCTCCGTTGCCTGGACCTATTTCCCGCCCGGGCATTTCGCCACGCTGTTCGGCGGGTCCACCCTGCCGGAGTACCGCGGCCGCGGGCTATATACCAGCCTGCTGGCGAGGCGGCTCAGGGAGATCGGCGAGCGCGGCGTCCCGTTCGCCGTGGTGGAGGCGGGACCGATGAGCCAGCCCATCGTGGCAAGGCACGGCTTTCAGCACCTGACCACCGCCCATGATTATGTGTGGCAGGGAAGTTAACCAGAACAGGGATGGACATCGAGTCCATCCCTGTCGTTTTTAACGCCTGCTCCCTCATGCTCCATAATTCCCCGTTCGTGACAGCGAAACATGAGGGAGCATCCCAATGGGCTTACCCCACAGACGGCGCGCCTGAAAAGGCAGGCCTAGCTATTTGTTCCGATAGGGCTTGAAATATTCCACCGCGTATTTGCCAACCAGCCAGGCCAGCCCGGCAAATACCAGCGCGGCGATCCATTTGATGAAGACGATCATAAGACTGCTCCCTGCCAGAAGAATGTGACGTTCATGTATTATCATGACGGGGAAAAAGAAAAAGGATACAGGCGGCGGCTTGCAAATAAGTTAAATCGAAGCCGCCTGCCGGGTTATCCGGCAGGCGGCGGGCTGCGATGAAACTGATCAGCAGATCGTCACTCGCTGACGACCTGATCTTCGGGGTTCTTCTCGTTCCACAACTGGACCAGTTCATCGGCGGTCTTGCCAATGTTCTCGCGGTTGCTGATGGTGCCGGTGAACATGCCGGGGATGTTCAACCCTTTGACCAGCGCCGAATCGGCGCGGTACATGATGCTGAACGTGCCGTCGAGGGCGATATTGGGCGTCCACGTGCCGAGACCTTCGATCTTGACCGCGCGTCCGGCGCGCAGGAAATCGATCAACTGGTCGCGCATTTCCTTGATGCTCTGGTCGAGCGTGGCTTCCACCAGCCCGGTTGCCCGGGAGGCATAGCGGACAAATTCCGGCTTCTGAACTGTGTTACCCTGGTCGATGCGCGGGCGGTAGGTTCCGATTGCTTTTATTCTTAGAGCCATGACCGTTTGCTCCTTTCTGTAAAGATATGTCGTCGTCCTTTGAGAGAGCAAGCAGACTGGCGCCTTTGCGTGCATGACACCCTTACCGGGAGAACCAACCCCGGCATTATAGACCAAAACAGTCCGATTTCCCTTTGCATAAATGTCAGAACACCTTGCAAAAAGTTTGCACGCACTCAAATTCGACCCCGTCGTTTCACCCAAACGACCCCGTGCTTTGGGGCAAACCACGCCGAGGTTTAAGTGAATCGACCCCGTCGTTTGCTGCGTTTGACCCCGTCGATTCGAGGAATTGACCCGGTCGTTTTGGGAGGCGCTGAAAAGAACTGGATGCACATTGAAAACCTGCGCAATTTCTTGATAAAATTGGGGTGGGAATATGAACGAAGCCGACACTTGCCGCACCTACATTTTGCCAAAACTCAAATCTGCCGGATGGGAGGATTGCCACATTCGCCGTTCTTCAGTAGCAATTCAGCGCTGAGGAAAGCATTTAGGAAAGAGGTGCCGGTAAGTTACAGGAGAGTATCTAAAGGTATCTATTCTGAATCAAAGCCACGGCAAGCAAATTAGTCAATTTAATATAGCGAGAAACAAGTCAATCGAAAAAAACTTTCAGGTTTGAAAAAATATGGATAAAATATCCATTAAGGCGAATACTCAAAGGAAACTGATGGTGCAGTAAAAAGGAAGGGCTACATGGAAGAGATTTCTGCCTTGGGAATCATAACAATCACCTTACTCCTTATAGCATTTGTAATCCCATATCTAAACGCTCTCCAGAGATCAAAGGAATACAAAAAAGGGAAAAGAAAGTATAGCGCCCTTAGCAGCAACCTCGGGAAACTTAAAGATCATGTTATCAAGGAGTCCGATCGCTGGCCCATTTATGCTCGTCCAGTTATGTTCACTCATATCGATCATGAGGCGCAAATTGAGTTTGCAAAGGCTCAGCAAAACTTAACAGAAGCCGATGAAATTATTCCCGTGATCGAAACAATCCCTGAACCAGAAACACCAGAGTACTTTCATCCCAGATACATTTTGAATATCCCTAAAAACCTTACATCGATCTCAAGGGGAAATCGCCTCGTCGGAAATTTAAGATTCTTGGAAGAGAAAATTTATAATCTCAACCTTGCAGTGAAATCGCTTCGCAAGGACAGATACAAGGTGGAGGGCATTAGACTGGAAGTCGAATGGGCTGTTCGCGAGCTTAAAAGAAGGGTTGATGAAACGAATTCAAGACTCAAATCTCTGGATACTTGGAATGCAATCCAGTCATACGGGATTGCATGGATAATCAACCTCGCAGAGGATTGTCATTCTGAGGCAAATAACAGAATAGCCTCAAATCCTGAAGATGAAGAAAACGGTTATTTAGGTCACGCAATTGCTGATATCTATATAAATATTGGAAATTTTTCCCTGGATTGCATTGATCTTTTTATGGACAGCCAACGAGTCTCAAGACGGTATGAGCTTGATGATTTTCACAATCTATTGACTCACTCAACAGCCTTCTTAAAATCTATCACCGAAGCCGGCACCCTAAGTAGGTGGAAAAAACTTCCAAATATAAAGGCCTACATAGATAAATTCCCGGGGACTAGAAACGCAGCGGAAAAGTCATTATATGTATTCCGCCTACAACAAAATAACCTTGAGCGATTAATTGAAACCATTAATAGCTGGCAATTAGACATTGAAATGGATAAATTAGCGAAACTGGAGGATGAATGCACCTTTTACTGGTATTCATATGAGGAGAGGAAAGAAAATTGGGAAAAAGCGCTCGGTTCTCCACCTCGCTTTCCATCACATGAAATGAACAAGTTCCAAGTACTACTTTCTGAGAATATTCTGCCCACCATAGATATCGATGTAATCATCAAACAAAGTCAAATAAGAACCTTGATTAGGAGGATAAGCCAAGCTTTGATTTGGCATGATTTAATTAATGATCTTGTTAGAAGCCTAGCATTTGAGCTTAATTTCCATATAAATGCGCGAAAAGATGTTGAAACGCTTCTGGGTAGCCAAGGCAAAGCAAGCGTTATGCTTGAACAAGTTAGAATTGCGATACGCGATACATCTCCAGATTTAATGGACTGGGGGTTGAAATTACTCAATGATCACAAAGCCTTTTCACAACGAGCCGAAAAAATTCGTGGAGCGAATTTCCCTGAAATTAAGCATGGCTTGGAAAAATTTGTTCTCCAATCAAGAGACCTAGTAGAGAAACATCAGATTCAGTTAACACAATTAATGGCTGAATACAACAACCTATTTAACCAAATTGATCATTCAAACAAGGAAATTGGCACTTACATAAATTTTGTTCCCCGCTTCGAATCCCAAACCATAAAAATGCTAAGCAGCGAATTCAAATCAGCATGGGATCTTCTTCAAAAGCCAAAGGTCGAGCAATATTCTTGGTATAGAAGCACAACAAATGAAATGAGAATATGGATACGAAACACAGAATCACTCATCTATCAAGCACAAAAAAACTACCAGGCATTCGCCACTAGCAAAAAGCAAGTTGAAAATGCATTCAAGAACACAAAAAAACAAATTGCTACCTGCCGGGCTCAAGTAGAACGCAAGTGGGGATGGTATCTAAACGAAATAATCCCTTATGTAGATCGCGCAGAAGAAACGCTTGATTCAGAAATCAAGGAATGGCTTCGCCTTGAGGAGCGGAAATGGGCAGAATTTACAATTTCCAAAGCAATTGCAAAGTGTGAACATCTTGTTAAGTTTTCCGAACAAATATTAGATGAACTAAACCAAGAAATAGGAAACGGCAACAAGAGGCAAGCTACATTGAATTACAAGGTCAGTGACATCAAAAATCTTGTACTAAATAATTCCAAAAAACTCTCCTTTGAAGAAAGGGAGGAAATCAACATGTTAATTTCTCTAGCAAAACGAGCGGAAAGCTATGAAACTGTTGATGAGTATCTAGAACATGCGAGGTCATTGGCAATGAAACGCGCAAACTGGCAAGAAAAGAAGACCATCAAACGAATTATTAATATAAATTCCGGTGGAGGGCCAGTGTTTATGGATAAGGTAGACAATCGCCGGGGCACAATAAGGGGCAGAGGTGACAAAAAAGGAAAGGGTTGACGCGGAGGATGCGATGAACAAAAAAAGAAAATTTCACATCAACTCAAATGGAGGACCCGTATTCACGGGCAAGGTAGATAACCGACAAGGAATCATAAAAGGCAGAAGTGACACATATATAACTGGATTACAGAAAGACGAAATATCTAAGTTATATAAAAGCATAATTGAGAAAATAGATCAGCATCCCAAACTATCAGATGACGATAAATCAGATGCCAAGAAAGAGATAGAGGAAATTCGCCAGGAGCTTACCAAAAAAGAACAAGCCAATGAAAGTTTTCTGATGCGCCGATTTAGAAATCTTGCTCGAATGGCTCCGGATATTTTAGAAGTGACATTGGCGACCATTTCTCACCCTGCACTAGGATTAGGACTGTTTGCAAAGAAATTAGCAAAAAAGGCTAAATCAACAGCCTAGTAGTTGAACATCCTTTTGTTGAACAGTCCAAAACTCAGGACGAATTAGATGCTCTACTATTGAGAATACTGGGCAGGCACTCAAAGGAGTTTTGTGATATGACTAAGAAAGTGAACAAAAAAGCAATATTGAAGTCAAAACCCGCGAAAGCGAAGTCAAAGACCCGAAAAGATGTGTCTCAGTTAATTCCAACAAAACGATTGCTTGCTCGGCCTGAAGGTTTGAAAGTTGATTTCAAGAGAGATGCAGAGTCTGTCAAACCAGATGATCTAGTTGCTTTTGCTAATGGTGGTGGCGGAACAATACTTATTGGAGTTGATGAAATAAAAGGTGCAAATGGTGTCCAAAGAGGAAAAATCGTTGGTTGCGATGCTTCTGATAGAGAACGTAATAAGATAGTCAGCCGTGCAAATAGTTGTCGACCTGCAATTCCAGTCACTATCACTGTTGAAACCAGTGGCAAATTAGCCATCATACGAGTTGATATTCAAAAAGGCGGATTACACTGCACATCAAATGGCACATACAAGATACATCGAGATGGGCAAAACGATATTATTGACCCTACATTAATGGCAGAAATAATTGTGCAACTTGAACGCGGCAAGATTTTGGGATATTTGCGGGCGGCGGTTCGACCGGAGATCGAAGGGGCAAAAGACGACATGCAATCCTTATATGAAGATGCACTTTCGGAGATAGAAGATTTACGTGCTGAATTAGAGGATGCACGAAATGATACGGATTACGACCACGACTATTAATTCCCCGCTCGACGAGCAGCGGCGCATTGTCGCTTATCTGGATGGGTTGCCCCCTTCGCTCTGCTTCGGGGACCTGCGGCAGGCGAAGGTCAATGCGGTGAGGGAGGTACAGTCCGTGAGCGGGGATGAGTTGCGACGAAGTCGGACGTTGATGCCGTCCGTGTTGGATAGGGCGTTTAAGGGAGAGTTGTGATGATTATGTCGTTGCGAGACGGTGATCGCCCGTCGAAGCAATCTCCTGTTTCAAGAGGGGATTGCTTCGCAACGTGCGCTCGCAATGACATGTCAACAGCATCGCTGCGAGAGTTACAGTCCCAAACGCAAGAGGAATTGCCCCCGTTCTTTGGGCGGACGTTGACATTGTCCCCGAGCTGCTTTGCGGCGAGCGGGATGCCGTCAATTCTTGATAAGGCATTCAAAGGTGAACTATGAAGGACGGGATGCGAGTTACACAAGAAGAAATATTTTTACATCCTAGAGAATGGGCGAGATAGGTATGACATCATCAGTACACTTGCCTATTGAATTGATCTTGAAATTTTATGATGAAGTTCCTGAATATAGCAGGAAACACGTGGCTGCCATCACAGGAGTTGCAGGTGAAGAAATGGGAGCAGGCTTGCTCGTGGACTATTTCACTCGGTATGGCGCTAAAGCTGAGGTGCTGCCTTACCTTGTCACCCAAAAGACCAAAAAGGGGAAGAGGCTGGACAGATGGCTCAAAGTCACTAAGGGAAAACGAATCACTTTTTATCAAGTTGAGATAAAGAATTGGGCGGCGTCGGCAATTGGTGGTCGTGTGTTGCCGATAAAAGCTACCTCCCAACAAGTCCGTGAACATAAAATTGAGAGATGGTCCAAGGAATGGAATGGCAAAACCTTCACAAAAGACGCTGTTCGGAAAGTATTAACACCGATGAAACCACCAGATGGTGCTAATTACGTTGTACCTTTAGCTTGCTTCTGGGATGCAATGCATCCAACTGGAAAATCAGAAGCACTGTTTTCGGTATCTGTATCTGGTAGCAAGTTTGATCGCGTTTGGGTTTTTTCTATGTCGGCACATTTGCGAAATTTACATGCTGCAGGCTTGAACTTTGTCAGGATAGATGCTCCAGCTATAAAAACAAGAATTGAATTGCTAAATAATCTGTTTGGCAAATAATTGTTTTATGGATTTTAATTATGTCTGAAATCTGCGTTGATGCTGTCAATTCTTGATAAAGTATTCAAGGGAGAGTTGTGAAATGACGATGAAATATTCTGTGCCCACACTTGTTGTAAATATCAAACAGCAATTTTTCGCTGCTATCTTAGCGCAGCCGCGTCGGAAATTCATCGAATATCGTGATTTGACCGATTATTGGGAAACTCGCTTGGCGAAAGTAGGCAAGCCACCTTTCAACCTGCGTCTGCTGAACGGAATGACGCCACCAGTACCCGAAGCCACCGTCCGCGTGACAAAGGTTGTCCGCAAGAAGCGCAGCAAGACAATCGAACTTCATTTGGGCAAGGTACTTAATGTAAAACATTGGGATCGGAAGAAGGAATGTCCAAAAAGGTAACGTTTCCTTACAAGGCGCGGGTCAATGTGGTGAGGGAGGTTCAGTCCGCGGGTGGGGAGGAGTTGTCTTCGCTGATGCCGAGTATTCTTGATAAAGCGTTCAAAGGTGAACTATGAAACAGACCCTAAAGGTTTCCTTGGTTATTGGCCTACCTGTCAGGCGGGATGGCTTTGCCTGCAATGATGAAGGTCAGCGGGAAAAACCATTAGGGTCTCGGATGTTGGTGGTCAATGCGTTCCCGCTTGCTATGCTACGGGGTTACCCTGCGGGCACGATGTGCTTCGCGATCCGCGCCCATACCGGCAACCACGGTAAAGCCAGGCATAACACTCACCATTATGAATTCTTATAATTGAAAGATAGTTGTGTGAGGCAGTGATGAATACCAATTACAAACAACTTAAGCAGGCTCACGCCCGACTGATGTCGAAATACGTCGATGTGCTAAATGAGCTGACTACCCTGCCCTTCTTTGTGCCCTCCAAGTCTGTGTTGAAAGCCTATGAGAATGCTCCTGCGGGAGGCAGCGCGGACAAGCAATGGAGGTCGAATCGCCTGCCAAATTCAATCCGCTTGGTCCTCACGCACCTTTCGAGCATTTTCTCGCTCAGATTTCTTGTTCGGCTATTCGTGGAATCGCACATCCGGAGAAAACTAAACGAGTTGTCAGTAGCATACTCCTATCTCACACAGAAACACCTGGGAAACAAATCCTATACTGCCTGGCTGCGGGAGACCAGCGAGGATTGTAAAAAGTTGGCGGATACCCTCACCTCCCTCCAAAGCGTGCGCGGCATCGTCAGCATATGGTGGCCCGTTCTCATTAGCATCGTGACCGCCTCGCTGGGATTGGATACGATCTATGATCTGATCAACCGAGTCCAGATCGAGAGAAGCGGCTTGATTCTGTTCGGTTTACTGTTGGTTTTCCCGCTGATCTATCTAGGCATTTTCGTTGGTTCCGCGTTTGGGTCGAAGCGGGAGCTTTTCACACCCGGATTTGACTCCAGTGACAAGCCACTGGATGCAACCCGGCAGGCGAAGATCAGCGACGTGATCTATGTTTGCGAGGACCAGGTGTTCCAATTAACCGGAAGGAGTAAGGTCCGCGAGTTCCCACTGGACGCCATGAGCTATGTCGCAGCATCTTTCGTCTTTGCATCGGTCCCGATTCTAGTCTGGATAGCTGATCCGTCCTCACCGCCTGGTTTCATCATCTGGCTGAGCGGAGCTTTCTTCCTAATATTGGGCATTATATTCATCTTCCTCGGTCTTAGGCGTAAGTGGAGGTAATCGATCTTGCTCAGGGTAAACGTTCATCGGAAAGTTGAAGATGGGCAAAAGACCCGAAAGGTTTCCACAGAGCCTTGATCGACGCGCGTCTCTGTCCGCGCTTGGGTTGCGATTGACTCGCGCCACGACGAAACCTGTCAGGTCTGACGGTGCATTGTGGGCGGTAACAGTCCCAGACGCAAGAGGAATTGCACCCGAAGTCTGGGCGGACGTTGACATCGTCCCCAAACGAAGTGAGTGGGATGCCGAATATCTTAGATAAGGCGTTTAAGGGTGAGCTATGAAGACCCTAAAGGTTTCCTTGGATATCGGTCAACTCGTAAGACAGGACGGTTTTGCCTGCAATGATGAAGGTCAGCGGGAAAAACCTTTAGGGTCTCGGATGGCGGTGGTCAATGCGTTCCCACTCGCTGCGCTCGCCCTTACAGGATGCTCCGCAAGGGACTTCGTGCGGGAGCCCCACAAGGGGATGATATTGCAGTCCGCAGGTGGGGGAGGAGTTATAATCGCAAAATCCGCTTTTATTTTTAAAGTTCAAGCTCTTCTAGAGGCAACATGCTGCGTAAATTCAAAAAAGATATTCAGAAGGCGATCGAAACATACCAACGGCCTGCAGGGAAATACTTTATATCTCATTCATATAGAGATGCTGAAGTCCGTGAACGTCTGCTAAAACAACTGCCAGCGGGCATGATCCCATTCATCTTTCCGCCAATTACTGTCAACCCGCAGGATTTTGTCAGCAATCATTTGATCGAAGCCATTCTTAGTTGTGATGGCCTGATCTATTTGAAGGGCGGAAGCTCGGCTCAGTCCTTCTGGGTAGCGTTCGAGCGTGATTTCGCAATCCGCAATGGAATGCCTGTTTTTGCAGCCGACCCTACCACCCTTGTAATCGAGCGCGATTTAAGCGATCCGCTAGACTTGGCGGTGTATGCATCTTATTACCGGAAGGACCTGGAAAAGGTGATTAACATCAGCAGATTTCTTGAAGAGAAACGCAGCTTTGATTTTTGGCTGGATTATCGAGACTTAAAAATTAATTCGACAGAGTGGCAATCAGAGGTTGACAATAGCATTGCTGATCGCATTGATCGAGGCGGATATTTGCTTGTCTTTTGGTCAAAACTAGGCGCAAACTCCGGGATGATTAAACACGAAATCATGCAAGCTTTAGAACATGCCAACAAAGGAGCCCCTCGTGTTCTGTTCGCATTGCTGGATAGCCATCCATTGCCAGAATATCTTCAAAATTATCAAGAGGCACCCGTACAATTATTTGGCGATACGGAACGTCCCGAGAGTCATCGTCTTGATGATCTCATCGTACGCCTGTATTGGTTAATCTATCGTAATAGATATGAAAACCAACTCTAGGTCATAGTTAAATGATGTATTCAAAGGAGAGGGGTGACTGCTGGCGAAGGTTTATGCGCTGAGGGATGTACAGTCCACGGGCGGGAATACGTGATGGGAAGAAAATAAACGAGATTGTAAAATTTGCCAAACAGGTGTTAAATAGAAGCAAGAGGAAGCTATGACAACTCAAGGCTCATCAGAGAAAACGGATATGGATGGGTTTAACTATGCAGATAAGGAATATGCATCCCTGATCAATGAATGGAAGGAATCACGGTTATCGATCGATCGCTTTGATAAAATAACCGTGGATCTCCGGAAATACGGTTTTAGTATTACAACGAGACTTCAT
>DIDP01000083.1 GCA_002418205.1 Anaerolineales bacterium UBA5797
CCGACCTTATGCTGGTGAAACTGGTGTTATTCGATCAATCCACTGTCGATGCATTTCTCAATCCGCTGAGGATGGATCATGGTTAATCCTCAGTTGCCATCATCCATGAACCATTAACCATCGCCCATGATCACTTCATCACAAAACCCGAAACTGAAACTCGCCCGCGCATTGATGGGCCGCGCCAGGGAACGACGCGATGAGAATGCATTCGTCGTCGAAGGTGTGCGGCTGGTCGAAGAGGCTGTGCTGACGGGCTGGCGTTTTCGATTCGCCTTGTATAGTGACGGCTTGAGCGAGCGCGGCAAGGACCTGGTCAATGTGCTGACCGCCCACCGCATCGATGTGGAGGAGGTCTCCGGGGATCTGCTGCAAAAGTTAAGTGACACGGAAACGCCGCAGGGCATCCTTGCGGTCCTTGAACTCACGCAATTAAAGATCCCCGAATCCCCGGATTTTATTTTCATCCCGGACCAGATCCGTGACCCCGGCAACCTTGGCACGTTGATCCGTTCTGCGGCGGCAACGGGCGTGCAGGCTGTCCTGCTTCCGCCTGAGACAACAGACGCCTTCGCGCCGAAGGTCCTCCGGGCAGGGATGGGCGCGCATTTCCGCGTGCCGATCCATTCGCTGGCGTGGGAGGAGATCGGGGCACGAACAAAGGACTTGAACATCTACCTCGCGCACATGGACGGCCGGACCTGCTGGGAGACGGACTTGCGACAACCGCTGGCGCTGGTTGTCGGCGGCGAAGCAGAAGGCGCAAGTGAGGAGGCGCGTAAACTGGCAAACCTGAAGATCTCGATCCCCATGCCGGGGAAGATCGAATCGCTAAATGCAGGTGTGGCGGGGTCCGTGTTGATGTTCGAGGTGATAAGACAACGTTCAACGAACTGAACTTTGAAATAATTTTAGAGGCGAAATGAAAATCCGATCCATCACCTACTTCTGTGATCCCCAATATCCGTTGGAGGAAAAGATCCTTCAAAAGGCAGGGACGTTCCTTGCCGATGCAAAGTCTGCTTATGAGGGCGCAGGTTACGAGGTCCAGACCGTACGACTCGCAACCACGCCATTTCCCAATTTGCTTGGCGAGGAAAACATCCACAAGTTACCCGAACTGACCGGACACATTGACAGAGTCGCAAAGGAACTCAAGATCGAATACATATCGCTTGGACCTGCACTGCCTGAAACGCCGCGCAGTTACGAGGTGATCCCCGACGCGATCTTCGTATCGAAGGATGTTTTCTTTGGCGGTGTGATGGCAGACAAAACAGTCGGACTGGACCTCGCCGCCATCCGCGCCTGTGCGGACGTGATCGTCAAATCCGCGCCCATCGAGCCAAACGGGTTCGCCAACCTGCAATTCGCCGCGCTGGCAAACGTCCCGGCGGGCGCGCCGTTCTTCCCGGCTGCGTATCATGGCAACGCCAGGCCCGCGTTCGCCATCGCCACCGAGTCCGCGGATCTGGCGGTTCAGGCGTTTGAAAATGCAAAGACCATCGAAGAAGGCAGGAACCATCTGGTTGCCGAGATCGAAAGGCATGGAAAGAAGCTTGCTGCCATCGCCAGAACCCTGAACAACAGGTTCATCGGCATCGACTTTTCCCTCGCCCCATTTCCTGACGACGCACAATCCCTGGGCAATGCCGTGGAGAAAATGGGCATCCCCGAAATTGGACTGCACGGCTCCCTCGCCGCCGCCGCCCTCCTGACCGAGGCGGTTGAGCGCGCAGACTTCCCACATGCCGGCTTTGGCGGATTCATGCAACCGATCCTGGAAGACTCCATTCTTGCGAAGCGCGCCGCCGAAGGGACGCTCACCATCAAGGACGCCTTGTTATATTCCGCTGTGTGTGGGACCGGTCTGGATACCGTTCCGCTGCCGGGAGACACAACAGTCGAACAACTCGTTCCGTTATTGCTTGACTTGTCCGCGTTGGCGCTGCGTTTGGACAAGCCGCTCACCGCACGCCTGATGCCCATCCCCGGCAAAAAGGCAGGCGATGAGACCAATTTCGATTTCCCTTTTTTCGCACAAAGCAGGATCATGAACCTGGATTCGGTTGAATTAAATTCCCCGTTCGACTCAAAAGAAGTGTTACGGCTCAATAAACGCTGAAACGTTCAACCCTCGGTTTCCACATTGTGAACGGCTCATCGAATCCATTAACCAGACCTTAACCTCTGACGGAAAATGTCCTATGGTATAGTTCGTTAACATTTCATGCCCGAAACCATCCTCGTCGTAGAAGACGAACCCGCACTCAGAGATACCCTCTCCTACAACCTCAAAAAGGATGGTTTTACCGTCGAAACAGTCGGAGATGGCCGCGACGCGCTCGACTCAGCCCGCAAGCTCAAACCTGATCTCATCATCCTCGATATCATGCTCCCCGGACTGGATGGCTTCGAAGTGGCGCGCATCCTGCGCAAGGAAATGACCACACCCATCCTGATGCTCACCGCCCGCGACGACGAGATCGACCGCGTCGTCGGTCTCGAGGTGGGCGCGGACGATTACCTGACCAAGCCCTTCTCGATGCGTGAATTGATGGCGCGCGTCAAAGCCCAGTTGCGGCGCACGCGCCTCCTGCAGGAGGAACTCGGCAAAGCAGGCGCGCTTCAAAAGAAACCGGAAAAACTGACATTCCAGAATCTGGTCATCAACCTCTCGCGCCGCGAAGTGACGCTCGAGGGCGATCCCATCCAACTCAAGCCAAAGGAATATGAACTGCTGGAATTCTTCGCAGAACACAGGGGACAGATGCTCTCGCGCGAATTCGTCCTCGAGCGCGTCTGGGGCTGGGACTTCATCGGCGACAGCCGCACCGTGGATGTCCACGTCCGCTGGCTCAGACAAAAGATCGAAGAGGATGCCAGCGACCCGAAACGCATCGTCACCGTGCGGGGCGGGGGATATAGATTTGAAGGATGATGCGATTTACTGTTTTTGATTGACGATTTACGATTGGAACACTTGGTCACAGATTACACTGGTCGTTATAAAAGTTTCGTATCAATTCGTGAAATCCGTGGCCTGAAATATTTTACCCGGCATGAGCTACACATTCATCCTTGCAATCATCCTTTTCCTCCTCGCGGCGTGGTTCGCATGGCGCTACTACAAACTGCGCCGTGACCTGAACGAATATGCAAATGATGTACGCGAACAAAATGCCATCACCGGCGTCCGAGAGCTCGAAGGTCTCTCCAGCGCGGTCACCTCACTGATCTCAAATTTCAATCTTCAACTTTCGGCCTCAGGCGCAGAACGTGCCCGCCTCGCCACCGTCCTCGAACAGATGACCGACGGCGTGCTCATCGCGGATGCACAAGGCATCGTCCAATTTGCGAATCCCGCCGCGGGCAGACTCTTCCAAACCTCCAACCCGGTCAACCGCAGCATCACGGAGATCGTCCGGCATCATCAGCTCGTCGAAGCCTGGCGCCGCTGTCAGCAAACGCGCGAACTGCAAAGCGAGACCGTCGAAGTGCCCGCCCGCCACCAGTATCTGCAGCTCGTTGTCATCCCCGACCGGCACGCCAGCGGCAGCCTGCTCCTCGTCCAGGACCTCACCCGCATCCGTCGCCTTGAGACTGTGCGCCGCGATTTCATCAGCAACCTCTCGCACGAACTCCGCACGCCGCTCGCATCGCTAAAAGCCCTCACCGAAACCCTCCAGGATGGTGCGTTGGGCGACCCGCCCGCGGCGCAGCGTTTCATCGACCAGATCCAGACCGAAGTGGATGCGTTGACTCAAATGGTGACGGAACTGCTCGAACTCTCGCGCATCGAATCAGGCCGCCTCTCCCTGGACCTCAAACCTGTCGCGGCTTACGATCTGCTTGCCTCCGCCTCCGGGCGGATGCAACTGCAAGCCGAACGCGCGGGGTTGAATCTGCGCCTGGAATGTGCGGACGGTCTGCCGAAGGTCAGGATCGATGTGCAAAGGCTGGAGCAGGTGCTGGTGAACCTGATCCACAACGCGGTCAAGTTCACGCGGCCGGGGGGAGAAGTGGTCCTTTTGGCGGAGGCAGGTGTCGGGGAGGTCCGATTCGCGGTGCGGGATACGGGAATCGGAATCCCGGCGGAGGATGTCCAGCGCATCTTCGAACGATTCTATCGAGTCGATAAATCCAGAACCGGCAGCGGGACAGGCCTGGGTCTATCCATCGCCAAACATATCGTTGAAGCGCACAAGGGACGCATTTGGGCGGAAAGCGTGGAAGGACAGGGCAGTACTTTTTATTTTGCCATTCCGATATAACCCCTCACCCTGTGCTCGTCTCCCGCTGGGAGAGGAGATCATTGGCCTGGCTTTTTCTTATTAAAGGAACGATTCATCAGCCATTGCTGAACGTCGAATTTTTCCTCTTTTTCCTTTGGCTGTAAACGGATATAAGTGCCATCAGGTTTCATAAGGCGTGCACGCGTGTTATCGCGCAGATATGCTTCGAGGACATTATCGCGCAGGTGACGTATGTTGTCCTCCCGTTCCACCGGGAAGACAACCTCGACGCGGTTGTTCAGATTACGCTGCATCAGATCGGCAGAACCCAGATAGATCTCTTCTTTCCCGGCATTATAAAAATAAAAAATACGGCTGTGCTCAAGGTAACGCCCCACAATGCTGATGACGCGTATGTTCTCGCTGACGCCCTTCAACCCGGCGCGCAGACAACACATGCCGCGCACGAACAGGTCGATCTTCACACCAGCCTGTGAGGCGGCATAGAGCAGTCGGATCATCTCCGGGTCGACAAGGGAATTTATCTTAAAGATCAAGCGCGCCTTGTCGCCTTTTCTGGCATGTTCGATCTCGCGGTGTATCAACGCTTCCATTTTTTGCCGCAAATTGACCGGCGCCACCAGCAGTTTGCGATACTCGGTCTGTGCGGAATAACCGGTCAGGTAATTGAACAGGTCGGTGGCATCCGCGCCAATGGATTCATCGCAGGTAAAGACACCGATATCCTCGTAAATATAGGAAGTGAAGTGATTGTAGTTCCCCGTGGCAAGATGCACATAACGACGGATGCCCTCCCCCTCCTGCCGGATGACCATGGCGACCTTGGAATGAGTCTTCAAATCCACCAGGCCATAGACCACATGCACCCCCGCTTCCTCCAGTTTGCGCGCCCAGCCAATGTTGCTTTCCTCGTCGAAGCGGGCTTTCAACTCCAACAGGACAGCGACCTGTTTGCCCCGCTCACGCGCTTCGAGCAGTGCAGACACCACTGGTGAGTCGCGTCCAACACGATAGAGGGTCTGTTTGATGGCGAGCACGTTTGGGTCGCGGGCGGCAGTGTTCAGAAAGTCAACGACCGGGCTGAACGAGTCGTAGGGATGATGGAGCAGAATGTTCCTTTGGCGAATGGCTTCGAAAACATCTTCAGCCGTTTCGACATTCCTGAATCCCTTGTGAATGTGCTGCTTAAAAACAGGGTATTTTAGATCGTGTCGTTCGACACTGTTATAGATCTGCCACAGGTTGATCAATCCCAACGGTTTGCGCTGTACGAACACATCGCCGGGTTTGATCTCAAGGTTCTCGATCAATAATTCACGGATATTGGAAGGGAGGTCATCATATACGCTGACCTGTGCCACCAAGCCGAACTTGCGCTGACGAATGGTCTGCTGCATCGATTCGAGCAGGTCATCGGCTTCGATCTCCTGGATCTCGGTATCGGCATCACGCACAATGCGGAAGGGATGCACCGAGACAATCTCCATGCCGGGGAACAACGCGCCCACATTCGCGGCGATCACCTGTTCGAGCCACATGAAATAATGATGGAATGGGATCGTCCCATCCCTGCGCGTGGAACCGGAGGAACGTTTGATGGGAATGAGCCGCGGCAATGTGCCGGGCACTTTCAGGCGTGCGAATTTTTCATTCCCTTTCGGGTCGCGGATGACGACGGCAAGGTTGAGGCTGAGATTCGATATATGTGGGAAGGGATGCCCAAGGTCCAGGGCGAGAGGCGTGAGAACAGGATAAACCACTTCATGGAAGTAAGCATCCGCTTTTTCTTTTTGGGCTTTGCTTGCCTTTTCATACTCCACAATATGAATGCCCGCCTTATCCAATTTTGGGAGTATCTTGCGCTGAAGACATTGATGTGCTTCGTTGTCCAATTCGATGTAACGTTTGCGAATGGCGGCGAGTTGTTCGCGCGGGGTCATGCCATCGGGTGAGACATCGATGATGCCGGCGTCCACCTGCTTTCGCAAACCTGAGACACGCACCATGAAAAACTCGTCCATGTTGGAGCCGAAGATGGCGAGAAACTTGACGCGCTCAAGCAGGGGATTGTTCTCGTCCTGCGCCTCTTCGAGGACGCGGCTTTGAAAATCGAGGAGACTTAATTCACGGTTGATAAAGAGTTCGGGTGTGGGAGGGGTTGTTTCCTTGGGCATAAGTTTAGGATAATCCGGTCGAGATCTTCGGTGTGATCAACCATTCGAGCACGGCTTTGCGGTCGTCATGAAGGTCATCCGCCGAGAGGCAGCACACGCCGCCTTTTTTGAAATTGATGGAAGCATCCGGGGTCCCAACCAGCAGAACGCCCGCCAGTGAACTGAGGTTGGGCTCATGCCCCACAAGCATCAGTTCGTCCACCGAATATTTTTCATTGATCTCCCCAATCATATCACCGGGATCACCCATTGGCACGAGAAAATCACTGTAGGAGATCTCCTCCTTGTATTTCAGCTCCTTCGCCAAAATTGAAGCGGTCTGGCTGGCACGCACATAGGGGCTGGAAACGATCAGGTCGGGCTGAACGCCCAGCTCCTTCAAGCCTTTTGCGATCCTGCGCATTTTCTCACGTCCCTTTTCTGTGAGTGGGCGCAGGCTGTCATCTTCATGCTCTGTTGTCCCAACTTCTTCTGCAATGGCGTGACGTACAAGATATAGTTTCATTCGGTTTTCTCCCACGGGAAATTTTCTTCGGGCGAGGAGCGCCAGAATATGTTCAGCCGTTCCTTTTCCTTGAGGTAGGCGGAAAGGGCTTCAGCGTGACGAGACTCATAATATTGGCGAACAGGCTCAAGGTCTGTATTTGAGGCGGCAGTTCGGAAATCGTCCAATGTCCGGAGAAAAACCTCCGCGTCCTGGATCTCTCCCATCAAGGTTTGATATTGGTTCATGAGTTTGAGATTTTCTTCGGGAAATCCATCCAACAATGGATGGATGATCTCGATCATGTATCGAAACTTCTTGAATGCGACGCGCACACGATGGATGGTGGCAGGCTGGGCAGGATCAACGCGTTCATAGCGCTGCCTGGTGATGAGAAACGCGTCATCCACTGACCTGAGAATCGGTTCACCCCAATCATCCTTTGATTCAGCCTTGAGCGATTCCCGCGTCTTCCGAATGCGGCGCGTGATCTTTTTCAGGTTCAGGTGTTTGATCTTTCTGCGAAGGGCTTTCAGTAATCGCTTTTCAGTTCCTTCAAGGTGCTTCTGGAGCTTTTCAAGTTGTGGCAGTTCATGGATCGTCCCGGATATTTCTGCAAGCATGACCTGCGCATCGCGTATCTCGTCAAAGTCATCGAGTTGATTTTTTAGTGCGCGGGCTAGTTTTCGCAGGCGTGGACGCGGCTCGAGCGAGTTGAGAAGGTGAACAAGCGAAAGCAAACGGCGCAGCGCAACACGCACATCGTGAACAGCTTCATTGGAAAACCCGGCGCGACAACGCCTGAACTCGGCGAGATAGTTCTTCCAGCGGATTTCAAGCACTTCAACGAGGATCTGCCCAGGCGGGTGTTTTATTTCGATCTCCAGGTTTGACGATTGGGAATCCATGATGTTGATCATAGTTTACATCATATCCATTAACATATCCGGAAAAGGATATTAACGCCCCGTAAAAGGCACATTTCACAAAAAAACGTCCCTGGAGGATTTGCATAATTGTTTTGCGTTGGCAAACCCGCTGTAAAGCACAGATTGACGACTCCGTGCTATCCTAGTGGCGTGGAAATTTTCTTGGTCTTGACTGTGGCTGCCCTGTTAGTGGTCGTTTTCGTGGATACGAGCCAGAAGCGGCGTGCCTACCTGTGCCAGCAGGAAGGCGTAACCAACCGTTTCTGAGCACGCCAAGAAACATTTCATTCTCCTCAACACAAGAGCCCGGTTTCTCTCCTCCCGGGCTCTTGTGTCTTTAAACACACAATTTCCACCCAATTTGTTAACCAGCCTTTAAACGGTTCTTGAACTGCCATTAAGTATCCACTGTTATATTGATGGTACAGAAAGAAAGGAGAGATTATGGGACTCGCAGATCTGCACATGCATACCATTTACAGCTACGATGGCACCGCGTCAGTGCCTGCTGTTTTGAAACGCGCCCGTCAGCTCGGTCTGGATGTGATCGCCATTACTGATCACGATGAAATTGCAGGATCGCTCAAGGCACTGGAACTCGCTCCCACATACGGAGTCGAGGTCATTCCCGGCATCGAGGTGACCACCGCCGAAGGCGACCTGCTCGCACTGGAGGTTACCGAGAAAATACCGCACGATAAGCCGTTGACCGAAACCGTCATCAAGGTTGGCGAACTGGGCGGCTTTTGCATCGCTCCCCACCCCATGGCAGGCGGATTTGGCATGAAAAGTCTGAGCGCCTACTCGATCTTGAAGGCACTACGCAATCCAAACGTCGCCCGTACCTTGATCGCCATCGAAACCTACAACGCCACCGCCATAGATAAAATGAGCAACCACTATGCGCGTGTCCTTGCAGATCGGCTGGATATCGCCCAGACTGCGAGCAGTGACGCGCACATCGTCGAAGCGATCGGGCTGGGCACAACCGAATTTGACGGATGTACAGCAGACGACTTGATCGCCGCACTGAAAGCAGGCGATGTTCGAATCCGCAAGCAAAAGGAATGGACTCCCGTCCACATCCTTGGGAGTTGGGCAACGCATTACATTGGCAGCACATTCACACGCATCGCCAATGCAGCATAATTTTGGAGATTTAAAAAATGGAAACAATCATCATCATGTTAATTGGATTGTTCACAGTTTTCACCGTTGACACAATTCAAAAACGCCGCAACGATTTGAACAAACAGAAGTAAGCCGCTTTTCATCACCCCTGTCCGCCGGAAGCCCCGGCGGACAGTTCATTTAACGAACACCTTCAGGCCTTAACAAGACGTTAACCTGTTCTTCTCTTGACCTTAAACACCGGTTGATAAGATGACTATGTATAAAAAATCAGGAGAAAAATAGAAATGACCAAAACTGTTCGTTCATTATTGTTCGTGTTCGTCATGGCTGGCCTCGTGCTTGCCGCATGTGGAGGAGGGTCGGCGACCGAGGTTCCTGCTCAGCCGACTTCTGCTCCCGCCGCACAACCCACAGCCGCCCCGGTCCAACCGGAAGCCACCGCTGTGACAGATGAAATGGCAATGTACATGCCGGATGCAGTCTCCGGCGATATTGTGGTTGCCGGTTCCTCAACCGTTTTTCCCCTCGCTGAACGCATGATCGAGCGCTTCGGCGAAGAGGGTTTTGATGGCAACGCCACCTACGACAGCATCGGCTCTGGTGCCGGTTTCGAACGCTTCTGCGTTGCCGGTGAATCCGATATCGCTGGAGCATCCCGCGCCATTAAGGACAGCGAAGTTGAGTCCTGCAAGTCCATTGGTCGCACGCCTATTGAGTTCCGTGTGGGTACCGATGCCCTGTCCGTGGTTGTGAGCAAGGACAACAATTTCGTCACCGATGTCACCACCGAGGAACTCGCCGCCATCTTCGGCACCGCCACCAACTGGTCGGACGTCCGCCCCGAGTGGCCCAACGAGCCCATCCAACGATTCATCCCCGGCACCGACTCCGGTACGTTCGATTATTTCGTCGAACACGTCTACGACTCGGATGAATCCATCATCCTCGCTGCCTCCAATACCCAGCTCTCCGAAGATGACAACGTCCTCGTCCAGGGGATTGAAGGCTCACCCTATTCCATCGGTTTCTTCGGATACGCTTATTACGAAGAAAACGCCGACAAACTCAATGTGCTCTCTGTTGACGGCGTGGCTCCCTCTCAGGCAACCGTGGATGACAATTCCTACCCTCTTTCCCGTCCACTGTTCCTTTATTCGGATGCCAGGATCATGCAGGAGAAACCACAGGTGGCTGCATTCATCTACTTCTTCCTGACACAGGTCAACAATGAAATTGGTGATGTCGGTTACTTCCCTGCGAACCCGAGCGTTCTTGATGCAGCTGTGACTGCCTGGAAAGAAGCAATCCAGTAGGAATCGATCATCCTGAACAAGGGACACAAAAATCCCTTCATGCGAACTTCCTTCTCCCTCCTCAAAAGAGGGGGAAGGAAAATTTGCATGTAAATCGGGAAACATTAGGAAAAGCATGAAACAGATCATTCTCAACTATCCAGAAGCAAGAAAAAGTTTGAAGCGTCGTCCTCGGTGGGGGGAATCGATCATACAGGGCTTGTTAATTTTTAGTGGTTTCTTTTCCATTTTTACAACCATCGGTATTGTGTACGAACTCGGCAAGGAAGCCCTGCTTTTCTTCCGCGAACCGGCTGTGAACCTGTGGGCGTTCCTTACCGGGACGCAATGGCAGCCACACATCGAAAAGTTTGGCATTCTGCCACTGCTCACATCCACGTTGATCACATCCACCATTGCCATGTCCATCGCCATTCCGTTGGGATTGGGTGTTGCCATTTACCTGAGCGAATATGCAACTCCCAAAACGCGCAACCTTCTCAAGCCGATACTGGAAGTGTTGGCGGGCATCCCCACGATCGTATACGGTTATTTCGCCCTGACGTTCATGACGCCCCTGCTCCGCACAATCTTTGGGCAGGATACCGTTGACATCTACAACATGGCTTCGGCGGGGTTGGTGATGGGCATCCTGATCCTGCCGTTGATCGCGTCGATGACGGAGGACGCCCTCAGCGCCGTGCCCCGTTCCCTGCGTGAAGCAGCTTACGGCTTGGGGGGAACGAAACTGGAAGTCGCATTGAAGGTGGTTGTTCCAGCCGCCATCTCCGGCATCTCGGCGGCGATCATCGTGGGCATGTCCCGCGCCATAGGCGAGACAATGATCGTGGCTGTGGCGGCGGGCGCCGGTCCGAATTTCACCTTCAATCCGTTCAAAGGCGCAGAGACGCTGACCGGTCACATCGTGCGCATTTCGGGCGGCGACCTGTCGTATGACTCGATCGACTACAACAGCATCTTCGCCATCGGCTTGATGTTGTTCTTCATCACGCTCACGCTCAACATCATCAGCCAGCAGATCGTGCGGCGTTTCCGTGAGGTGTACGAATGAGCGAACTGAACAACACACAGCCTCCACAAATGGAGTTCAGCGACGATCTTCGAAGGCGCAACCTTTCCGGAAGGATATGGATGGTCGTCTTCCGGCTTTCCACCGTGGTCGGCATCATTGCATTGGTCACCTTGTTGCTCAACATCATCAATCAGTCCGCCGGTTACGTTCATTACGAAGCCAAAGTGGACCCGGACACATTGAGGGTGGACGGCATCCCGCTCGAGGAACAATCCAAAGAACAACTCATGAGTGTTCTTCAAAACAATCTTTCATCCGGCGCCTACAACAAACTCGACCGCGACAAGCCTTTTGCGGAGCGCGACCGTGGTGAAGTGTACGACCTGGTCTTTGACCGCGTGGTCAAATATAAAGTGGAGGAGACCTGGTTATTATGGGACTCGCTCACCCACAGCAGAGAGATCAAAGCCAGTGTTCCCACCGAACAATCAGGCACGGAACTCAAGTTCGTCGTTTGGGCGAATTGGGATTTCCTGCGCCGCCAGCAATCCAGTGACCCGGTCCTGGCGGGCGTTCGCACTGCGATCCTGGGATCCTTGTGGACGATCAGCATCACAATTCTGGCAGCATTCCCACTCGGGGTGATGGCAGCGATCTATCTCGAAGAATACGCCGCTGACAACTGGATCAACCGCATCATCCGGACCAACATCAACAATCTCGCCGGAGTGCCATCCATCATCTACGGAATTCTGGGGCTGGCGATCTTCGTGCGTGTCCTTGAACCGTTCACAAGCGGGACATTATTCGGCATCACCGATCCCACCACAGCCAACGGACGCACGATCATGTCGGCGGGTCTTACGCTGGCATTGCTGGTGCTTCCCCTCATCATCATTAACTCGCAGGAAGCCATCCGTGCCGTCCCCGGCTCATTGCGGAACGCCAGTTACGGCATCGGCGCGACCAAGTGGCAGACGGTCTGGTCGCATGTCTTGCCCAACGCCATGCCGGGCATTTTGACCGGGACGATCCTTGCTGTTTCACGTGCCATCGGCGAGACCGCGCCGCTGGTGGTGATCGGCGCGTCCACGGTCATCTTCTTCGACCCGGAGAATCCCTTCTCCAAATTCACAACGCTGCCCATTCAGATCTATCAATGGACCTCCCGCCCGCAGGATGAATTCCGATTTCTCGCGGCGGCAGCGATCATTGTGTTGCTTGCCATTCTGCTCACCCTGAACGCAACCGCCATCTTCTTGCGAAACCGCTTCAGCCGGAGGTATTAATCCATGACACATTTCATAAACGCATTGATGGCCTTCATCACCCGTCGTCTGCGTTTTCCAACATGCAATAAACGAACTCGCAGGAGATACTAATCATGGTCCAGCCACAATCAAAGACAGAGAATTCACATTATGTACTCGAAGCCAAAAACCTTGAGATCTATTATGGCAGTTTCAAAGCCGTGACCGATGTGCACATGAACGTGGAACGCAACAAGATCACCGCCATCATTGGTCCGTCAGGTTGCGGCAAATCCACTTTATTGCGGGCATTCAACCGCATGAACGAACTGGTATCAGATTCCTCGATCAGGGGCGAGATCCTGTTTCAAGGACAGGACCTGTACGCTTCAAACGTGGACCCGGTGGTTGTGCGCCACAGGATCGGCATGGTCTTCCAAAAGCCGAATCCGTTTCCAAAATCCATCTACGAGAACATCGCCTGGGGTGCGCGCATCCACGGCTACAAGGGCAAAATGGATGAGTTGGTGGAGTACTCCCTCAGACAAGCCGCCCTCTGGGACGAAGTGAAGGACAAGCTCAACCAGTCCGGCCTGGCTCTCTCCGGCGGGCAGCAGCAACGTCTGTGCATTGCACGCGCGCTGGCAGTGCAACCGGAGGTCATCCTGATGGACGAACCCGCTTCCGCCCTGGACCCGATCGCGACTCTCAAGATCGAAGAGTTGATGCAGGAACTGAAGAAGAACTACACCATCGTCATCGTGACCCATAACATGCAGCAAGCCGCACGCGCTTCCGATTACACCGCCATGATGATGCTTTCAAAAGATGGCGAGCGTTCCGGGACCGTGATCGAATTCGATGAGACCAAGCACATCTTCACCAACCCGAAGGACAAACGCACGGAAGATTATGTCACCGGCAGGTTTGGATAGGAGTGTCACATGAACAAGCCAAGAGTCTTATTCCTTTGCACAGGCAATTCAGCCCGCAGCCAGATGGCGGAGGCGTTCCTCAGGACATATGCCGGGGACAGGTTCGAGGTCCACAGCGCGGGCGTGGACGCGAAGGGGTTCATTCTCCCGGATGTCATCGCCGTTATGAAGGAACTTGGAATCGCTATGGAAGGGCAGCGGTCGAAGAGTGTCACCGAATATTTGGGGAAAATGCATTTTGCGCACGTTGTTACTGTCTGCGGCGACGCGGAGAAAAACTGCCCGGCGGTCTTCCTGAACATGGGAACCCACGAACACTGGCCCTTCGACGACCCCGCCAGCATTGATGGCAATGACCCTGAACGGCTTAACCGTACGCGTGAGATCCGCGATCAAATCGCCAGCCGCATCCGGGAATGGCTGAAGACACAGGCAGTTTGAAACTTGTTTTGAAAATGGATTCTGTTACAATAAATACAGACAAAAAAAATGGATATAACCCATAGAGGCAATCATGCTTAGGAAAACATTCGAAAGCGAGATCCAACAGGTCAAGGATGATGTCCTTGTGCTTGGCAGCATGGTCGAGGAGGCGATCCTCAACTCTGTTGAAACCTTAAAAAAGCGCGATATCAAGGCGTCCGAGGAGATCCTCAAGGCTGACAAATTGATCAACAAGAAACGCTTCGACATCGAGAACAAACTGATGATCCTGATCGCCACGCAGCAGCCGATGGCGCACGACCTGCGCCTGCTGGCTTCCACCATGGAGATCATCTCCGAACTGGAGCGCATGGGCGACTACGCCAAAGGCATCGCCAACATCAACATCCGCATGGGGGACGCGCCCCTGCTCAAGCCACTGATCGACATCCCGCGCATGGCGCAAAAGGGCGTGGATATGCTCCATCGGGCATTGACCGCCTTCATCAACGAGGACCTGGAGGTTGCAAAGACGCTCCCCATCGAGGACGATGAAGTGGATGCGCTTTACAATCAGGTCTATCGCGAATTGATGACCTTCGTCATCCAGGACCCAAAGACCATCGAACGCGCCAACTGGCTCCTATGGGTGGCACACAATCTGGAACGCGTGGCTGACCGCGTGACCAACATCTGCGAGCGGACGATCTTCATCGCCACCGGCGACATGGCTGAGATCAAAGCCACGGACGACGAGTTCTGGAAAAAACAAAAACAGGAATAAAATGCAAAAAAAAATCTGCCGGCAGGTTTGCCGGCGGATTTTTTATGCCTCACCAATCTTTCACCCCATACGACCCGTGATATACGCTTCGGTCAACTCCTGTTTGGGTCGCGTGAACATTTCGTTCGTATCGGAAAACTCGACCAGTTCCCCAAGCCAGAACAAGCCCGTCTGATCGGACACGCGCGCAGCCTGCTGCATGTTGTGAGTGACGATCACGATCGTATATTCCTTCTTCAATTCCGCGATCAACTCTTCAACGTGCAGTGTGGCAATGGGATCGAGGGCGGAGGTGGATTCATCCATCAGGATGACCTCCGGTTGCACGGCAACAACCCGGGCAATGCAAAGTCTCTGCTGCTGCCCCAATGAAAGCCCCAGCGCATCGGACCTCAAATTATCCTTGACCTCGTCCCATAGCGCGGCCTGTTTCAAGGATTTCTCCACGACCTCATCCATGTTCACGTCCATGCCCATCACGCGCGGACCAAAAGCCACGTTCTCATAAATGGATTGGGGAAACGGGTTCGGTTTCTGGAAGACCATGCCCACCCTCTGCCTGAGCGTGACAACGTCCATGTCTTCGGCGTAAATGTCATTGCCATCCAGCAGGATCCTCCCCTCCACGCGCGTGCCGGGGATCGTATCGTTCATGCGGTTCAGGCATCGCAGGAATGTGGATTTGCCGCATCCCGACGGACCGATCAAGGCGGTCACTTTGCGCGGCTCGATCTCGAGGTTGATGTTGGAAAGCGCCTTCGATGGACCGTAATAAAAATCGATGTGTTGAACCGAGAAGGCAGATCGCACAGCTGACATGCAGCGATTTTATCACGTCACTGACATGCCATTTACTTTCGGCTATAATTCGCGTCGATGAATCGCATGATCCTGTTTGTCCTTGCCGTTTTTATGTTTGTGTTCGCCACATCATGCGGCCCCGCCTCCTCCGCGAATGCCGCATCTGATTCCACCACGGCGTATATCGAGAACAAGGGATCGGACACCATCGTCAACCTGGCGCTGGCATGGGCGGAAAAATATCAGGAGGAGCATCCAAACGTCCGCATATCAGTGACAGGCGGAGGGTCCGGAACGGGAATCGCCTCCCTCATCAACGGCACGGTGGACATCGCCAACGCGTCCCGCCAGATCAAGCAGGAGGAGATCGATCAGGCGAAGTCCAATGGCGTGGACCCCGTGGAGCATGTCATCGCGCGTGATGCGATCGCGGTCATCGTGAATCCGGAAAATCCGGTCAGCCAGTTGACGTTGAAACAGATCTCGGATATCTACAGCGGCAGGATCAATAATTGGATGGAAGTCGGCGGCGAGGATCGCCCCATTGTGCGGCTTTCGCGTGAGACCAATTCAGGCACGCATGTATATTTCCTCGAAACGGTATTGCGATTGAACAACAAGGAGGACAAAACACTGTTCTCGATGGATACACTTTTACTGCCGTCATCCGAGGGTATCATCGCCGAGGTGCGGCAAAACCCGAATGCGATCGGCTATGACGGGTTGGGGTATGTCCCCGATGATCTCAAAATGATCGCCATCGCCACCGAGGCGGGCGGCGCGTACGTACTCCCTTCGATCGCCACCGTGAACGATAAAAGTTATCCGATCGCCCGCGACCTTTACATGTACACCAATGGCGAACCCGAGGGATTGCTTAAGGAATATCTCGATTGGATCCTCTCCACCGAAGCGCAGCAGATCGTGGCGGACCTTGGGTTTGTGCCGGTCAACTAATGTCATCGCGAGCCAGCCGCGCTGAGCGGAAGCTGAGCAAGACGAAGCAGAAGTCGAAGCGGCGGCGACACAAGCAGCACACTGCGTTCGGTGCAATACGGGTGAACAATCCCTGTCCGGAGACTGCCTTGCAACAACCACTCGCAACGGCATATGGAGAACAATGGAAAAATCTTTAAATTGGCGTGAATTCATCATTACCCGTTTGATCAAGGCATCCGGCTATTCCGCCATCATTTTTGTCGCGCTGATCTTCGTCTTCCTTTTGCGTGAAGGTTTGCCCACCCTGGGAGAGGTGGAGCTCAAATCGCTCCTCAGCATCCGCTGGTATCCCATCGAGGATTATTTCGGCATCCTTCCGCTCATCACTGGATCGCTGATCGTGACCCTCGGCGCGGCGCTCATTGCCGTCCCGTTTGGGATCGGGACCGCGGTCTACATCTCGGAGATCGCCCCGCGCTGGATGCGTGAAATCCTCAAGCCGCTTGTGGAACTGCTCGGCGGACTCCCCTCCGTGGTGCTTGGATTTCTCGGCATCCTCGTGCTCTCACCCTACATACGCATCCTTCTGGACCTGCCAACTGGTCTGACCGCATTGACCGGATCCCTGCTTTTGGGCGGGATCGCGGTACCCACCGTCGTGTCGGTCGCGGAGGACGCGCTGGATGCCGTGCCACGCGCCTACCGCGAAGGCGCCTGGGCTTTGGGCGCCACCCGCTGGCAGACCATCTGGCGAGTCACATTGCCCGCCGCCAGATCCGGTGTGCTAACCGCCGTCATGCTCGGCGTGGGACGCGCCATCGGCGAGACCATGACCGTCATGATGGTCACGGGCAACGCTCCCGTCCTTGCCTTGAAACTCGGCAGTCTCTTCTCCCCCGTCCGCACGATGACGGCGACCATCGCAGCCGAAATGGGTGAAGTTGCCAACGGCAGCACGCACTATCATGTTCTGTTCTTCATCGGCATGGTGCTGTTCCTGATCTCGCTCGGCGTGAACATCGCCGCTTCATCCGTGGTATTTCGCGCCAAGAAACGCGCCGAGAGGATCCTGTCGTAACCATGAAACGCATCCTCGCGCGCAACCGTCACCTTGTGCAACGTCTCGGCTTCACGGGCATCACCCTGATGGCTGTACTGACGGTCATCCCGATCGTTGCCGTGGTGATCTACATTCTGATCCAGGGTGCGCCAGCCATTTCGTGGGAATTCCTTTCGGGCTTCCCGCGCGACGGCATGCGGGCGGGCGGCATCCTGCCAGCGATTGTCGGGACGTTATATCTGACCGTGGGCACGGCGGTTTTTTCCGTTCCGCTTGGCATTGCCGCCGCGATCTATCTCTCTGAATATGCGGCAGATACGCCGCTCACCCGAACGATCCGCATTGCGATCATCAACCTGGCTGGCATCCCATCGGTGGTGTACGGTCTGTTCGGTCTCGGTCTCTTCGTGCTTTTCCTCAAGTTCGGCACGTCCATCCTGGCGGCATCGCTCACGCTTTCGATCATGACATTGCCAGTCATCATCAGCACTGCCGAGGAGTCACTGCGCTCCGTGCCGCAGGCATTCCGCACGGTCAGCATCTCCCTCGGCGCGACGCGCTGGCAGACCATTCGCCGCATCGTGTTGAAGGAGGCGCTGCCCGGCATTCTTACGGGGGTCATCCTTGGTCTTGAGCGTGCCGCAGGGGAGACGGCTCCCATCCTGTTCACGGGTGCAGCATTCTTCCTGCCGCGCCTTCCACATACGCCGTTCGATGCGACCATGGCTCTGCCTTATCATCTCTTCGTCATCTCGACCCAGGTCCCTGAAATGCCGATCCAGATCCAATACGGCACGGCGCTCGTCCTTCTGGCATTTGTGCTCACCATGAACCTCATCGCCACGGTCATCCGCTCGAGAGCAAGGGCAAAACGTCAATGGTAGACAAGATCATCATCGAAAACCTCTCGCTCCAATACTCCGACGGAACCGAATCGCTGCGCGGCATCAGCCTGAATGTCCGCGAAAAAGCGGTGACCGTGCTCTTCGGTCCCGCGGGAGGCGGCAAGTCCACGCTTCTCCGTTGTCTGAACCGCCTCAATGACCTGACCGAGGTCAGGACCTCCTCCGGTCGCATTTTGATCGACGGCGAAAATGTCCTCGACCCAAAGGTCGATGTCATCGCATTGCGCCGCAAGGTGGGCATGGTGTTTGCGCGCCCCGTCGTCCTGCCGATGAGCATCCGTGAAAATCTCACTTACGGATTGGAACTCGCCGGAGAGAAACGCCGCGCCAAACTGGACGAAGCGGTCGAACGGAGCCTGAAACTGGCTGCCATCTGGGACGAGGTGAAAGACCGCCTGGACGACCCCGCTATTGCCCTCTCCGGCGGACAGCAGCAACGCATCTGCCTTGCCCGCGTCCTGGCTCTTCAACCGGAGATCATCCTGCTCGATGAGCCGACCTCGGGACTCGACCCGATCTCGACCGGCAAGGTCGAAGCCGCACTGACGGAACTCAAGAAGGAATACACCATCATCCTCGTGCCCCATTCCGTGCAGCAGGCGGCACGCACCGCAGATTACGCCGCCTTCTTTTTGCAGGGCGAACTCATCGAATACGACGAAGGGAAGACGCTCTTCACCACCCCGAAGGACAAACGCACGGAAGATTATGTTACCGGGCGGTTTGGATAAATGAAAACGGTCCTCTTCCTCTGCACCGGCAATTCATGCAGATCACAGATGGCGGAAGCCATTGTCAACGCACGCTACGGCAAAGAGTGGCAGGCGTACTCCGCGGGGACAAAACCCGCAGGCTACGTGCACCTCAAAGTGACGACCGCGCTGAACGAGATTGGCATCGCGCACGTTGGCAGATCAAAACACATCGATGAACTTCCCACCAAAGACTTCGATCTGGTGGTGACGGTCTGCGATTCGGCGGCGGAGGAATGTCCCGTATGGCCGGGGAAGGCAGGGAAACGCGTCCATCACGGATTCGTGGATCCGGCAAAGGCGCAGGGAAATGCTGAACAGGTGATGCAGGTCTTTCGTCAGGTAAGAAGCGAGATGGTGGAAGTCATCCCAAAATTGTTAAAAGGAGAAAGCCTCCCATGAGCAGTCCTTATGATATTTTGTTTGAAACGGTTCGGATCGGTCCTGTCGTCGCTCCGAACCGTTTTTATCAAGTGCCGCATTGCAACGGGTTCGGTCATCGCATGCCGCACGGGATGGCGGCGATGCGCGGCATGAAGGCGGAGGGAGGCTGGGGCGTGGTCTGCACGGAGGAAACAGAGATCCATCACACAAGCGATCTCTCGCCGTATTTCGAGGGGCGCATCTGGGATGACGACGATCTTCCAACTTTGCAGTTGATGACGGAGGCGGTGCATAAACACGGCGCGCTGGCAGGCATCGAGCTCGCATACAACGGGATCGACGCGGTGAACCTGTATTCGCGCGTACCGCCGCTGGCGCCGCGTTCGATGGGCGTGGTGGGCGGCTCGGGTTATGACCCGGTGCAGACCCGCCGCATGGACAGGGAGGACATCCGGGACGTGAGGCGCTGGCATCGTGAGGCAGCGCTGCGGGCAAAGCGCGCAGGATTCGACATCATCTATTGTTACGCCGGTCATGGCATGACAGCGGCGATCCAGTTCATCTCAAAACGCTACAACGACCGCACGGATGAATATGGTGGTTCACTCGAGAACCGCGTGCGTTTCTTCCGCGAGTTGATCGAGGAAACGAAAGAGGCAGTGGGTGACTCATGTGCGGTGGCGGTGCGCTTCGCCGTGGATGAACTGCTCGGCGAGGACGGGATCACACATCAGGGCGAAGGTCACGATGTGGTTGCGATGCTCGCCGAACTGCCCGATCTGTGGGATGTGAACGTCAGCGGCTGGAGCAACGATTCGGTCACGTCGCGTTTTGGCAAAGAGGCACATCAGGAAAAATATATTTCGTTCGTAAAGCAACTGACGACAAAACCCGTTGTGGGTGTGGGACGCTATACGTCACCCGATTCGATGGTCTCTGTGATCCGGCGCGGCATCATGGATTTCATCGGCGCGGCGCGGCCTTCGATCGCCGATCCGTTCCTGCCGACGAAGATCAAGGAGGGACGCGTCGAAGACATTCGCGAGTGTATCGGCTGCAACATCTGCGTGACGGGCGATACGCGCTTCGTGCCGATCCGCTGCACGCAGAATCCAACCATGGGCGAGGAATGGCGGCGCGGCTGGCATCCCGAGGTCATTGCACCGAAGAAGAGCAACAAGGAGGTGATGATCATCGGCGCAGGACCGGCAGGCTTGGAATGTGCGCGGGCGTTGGGCCAGCGCGGCTATGAGGTTTCCTTGCTCGACGGGCGAAAAGAGGTGGGCGGGCGCGTGTTGCGCGAATCAACACTGCCCGGTTTGAACGAGTGGCGGCGCGTGATCGACTGGCGGTTGACTCAAATCGAAAAGATGAAGAACGTCTCTATCTATCCCTCCAGCCCTATGACCGCGCAGGAAATCATCGAATCGGGCGCGCAGAATGTCATCCTTGCCACTGGCGCGACCTGGCGGCGCGACGGCGTGGGCCGGACGTTGTGGAAGCCGATCCCGGGGTTTGATTCGGGGAATGTATATTGCCCCGACGAATTGATGGATGGTGAAGCGGTAATTGGTAAGTTGGGAAGGGAAGAATGGGTAATTTACGACGACGACCATTACTACATGGGCGGTGTGCTGGCGGAACTTCTTGCCATGAACGGATGCAAGGTCTCGCTCGTCACACCCGCGCCGATGGTCTCGTATTGGTCACAGTTCACGCTGGAACAGGAAAAGGTCCAGGCGAAGTTGATGAAGCTCGGTGTGAAGTTGTACCCACAAAATGTGGTGAGTGAAATAAAAAAAGATTCCGTGAAGTTATCGAACACGATTTCAGGAGATGAGATCGCGTTGCCGCGTGATGGAGTTGTGCTGATTACAGATCGAACGCCGAACGATGAGTTGTATGAGGCCTTACGCGCTTCGACTGCGTTTGGTCTCGATGCTCCCCGAGAGGATCAGCGGGGCACCTCGACCAACGGGCATATCCGATCTTTGCGAATCATCGGCGATGCCGAAGCGCCGAACATCATCGCACAGGCGGTGTTCGCCGGTCATCTCGCGGCGCGGGAGTTTGACGAGGAAAAAATCGAGGGGACGCCGTTCAAGGTAGAGAGGGTGATCTAACCGCGAAGCACGCGAAGTGCGCCAAGAAATTTTTTAACCTTCGCGTCCCTGGCGGACTTCGCGGTAAAACGAATTACCACACGCGTTCCAGGTTCGGGTTATCGAGCGGTCTGCGTCCCACCTTCGCCATGTCGACCCATTCGCCGTGCACTTTCACGCGCACCACGTCAGCGGTGAAGTCGGTCACGGTCGAGCCGTTATTATTGAACAGCCACGAACCCACCGCGTAAATATCCGCCGGGACTCCCAGCTTCTCGAACCTGCGGATCTTCTCCGGATTGAACCCGCCCGAGACGACGATCTTCACATTGCGACAATACTCACGCGCCGCATCCTTCCAGACCTCGGGCAGGCTCCAGCTTTCCCAGGCCGAATCCATCGCCTGGCGGACGTTGAACACCAGCCGCGGATTCACACCCAGGTCCAGCGCGGGGTCGCCCAACGGCGCGACGGAGACATCGCGCAGGCTTCCGCTCGTATCGAGGCGCACACCGTAAAGGATATATTTCGCGGCTTCGGCTTCATCCCCGGCTTCCTTTAATTCCCTGTACCTTTTGAACATCGTCTCCATCACGCGCAATGTATCGCGCACGGAGTCGTTGTTGAAGTCCACCAGGGCGATGCGCGGAATATTCGCAGGCAGGATGCGCGAGAATTGCATCATCGCCTCCGCCGTGTCGCCGAGGAAGGAGGCGATTGCCGCATGGGCAACCGTCCCCCCGCCCGCGCCGCCCCACCAATCCCCCTGCGCGTCGGTCGAGACGAACGGACCGAGATCCCGCGCGTGGTCGAGGTTGAAGCGTTTCACCGCGATGTTGTAGGCATAGCCGTCTGCGGCCTGAACCTCATGCAGATCGAAACGCGCTGGAAAGAAGAGCACCGGTTTGCCGTGCGCCGCCAGCATCGTTTCATATACGTTGGTAGCCACGCGGCTGGAACGGGTCAGGATGCCGAGCGTCGGTGTTTCGAGCAGGGCAAAATCGCGGTAACGTCCGCGCACCTTGATGACCGGCTCCACGTTCAACGGGTTTCCATCGGACTCGACAATCGTCCCGTCATGGATCGCCCACACTTTTAGATTATCCGAGGTATCGACAAACGTATCGCCATCCCAATAACCGGTGCAGTGCCTGAGCATTGCCAGTGCCTTGTCCACGCCAACGACGATGGTCCTGCCGGCGCGGCGGGTGAACCATTGCATCTCCACTTCGATATCCCCAGCAGGCACGGTATCGGGGGACATACCCGTCGGCAGGTTGGGATGCTCCCCGGCATAGACATAACCTTCCGCCGCGAGGGCGCGCAACATGCGGCCGATGTTCTCGAAGTATTTGTCCGAGTACCAGCCGCGGCGCATGCGCTCGATATCGAGTTTGAAGGTTTCATTGGTGAGACGTTTATGATCGAAGATGGACATGGGTTCCAGATTTCAGATTTCCGACTTTGGATTTAAGATTAATGTGTCACGGCACATTAGCAGACGAGGAAACAGGGGACGTTTGTACCCCTTTCACGCGTTACGGCAGAAAATCATCCGTCGATTTCACGATATGCATGCCGGCTTTTGCGAATCGTTCATAAGCCGCGTCTGCCGCGTCGGTGTGATCCACCACGCCCGGAACGACAACCGGCGAGGAGCAATCCTCCAGCAGGTAAACCTTCCCTACAAGTCCGGGATCGACGACTTTGATGTCTTCAAGCAGGTCGGACACGGTCCATTCCACGCAATGAGATTTTGCCTGCCCGGCAATGATCAGTCTGTCGAATTGCTGCAATTTTTCGATGAACATCGTGTTGTGCGTGCCGAGGGTCTCACCCATGGGACCGGTGAGAACTTCAGGACCGATGACGGAATAATTTTCCGTAAAGGGTTTGTCGCCTTTGACGTTGATGTCATATTGGGTGGTGCGTGCAAAGGAGTGGAAGAACAGGGCTTCCTCCACCGAGGAGACCAGCGCATGACCGATGCCGCCGAGCATGGCATGGTAGGGCCAGATGGTGAGGGCATATTTGCCCCTCTTTTCCAGTTCCTCCGCATAATGGATCATCATCTGTTGACCATATTCGGGGGCGAGGCTGAAGTGCGATGCAATGGCCGGGTTGAATCTCCATTTGCCATCGCGCAGTTCGGATGCCTGGATGTCCGTGTAGGGGGCGGGATGATTCCCGTCCTTGTCCACGAAGAAGATGGCGTGGAAGATCTGCATGGCACGATGGGTGTCCATGGTGGCGGTGATGTAGGTGATGTTGCCCAGATTGTGGTAGATGAATTCGCACAGGCGGGTGTTGTCCTCCACGGCGCCGCGTCCACTGCGCCCGCCAACATAGAGTTCGAAGTCGGGGATGCAGAAGGTGTTCTGCACGTCCACAAGCATCAGCCAGGTTGTGGTCGAATCAACGGAGGCAGGCTGAAGGTCGTATCGAAGCGCCCAATCCCGCGCCTGTTCTACGCGTTGTTCATAGGGAATCCGCCAGACGGTGCCGACCTTGTCCGCCTCGAAAAATTCAGGTAGGGGTAAAGCGTTTGTATCCATTTTTTCTCCGATTTGATTGTATACCCGTACAATTGCATGTCAAGTGTAACACCCCGCGAGCGTGCGGTTGACTTTTTTGCCTGAAACCCTTAAACTCAATGTAACCATCGCGAGCTTGAAGGAGAAAAAATGGCGTCACAATTCCAACTCATCATGAGAACAGGACCCACTCCCGGGGCGGCTTATACACTCGAGGGCGACCAGATCACGATCGGCCGCGATTCCACGAACGAGATCGTGATCAATGATGCGGAGGTGTCCCGCCGTCACGCACGCCTGACCTTCCAGGGCGGGAAGTATGTGCTGGAGGACCTCGGCTCGACCAACGGGACATTTGTGAACGGTCAACGATTGGCGGGGCCTCGCGTTTTGAAGACCGGCGAGGTGGTTTCGTTTGGCGAGCAGATCGTGCTGGTGTTCGAAGCAAGTACGATCGATCCGGGCGCGACGATGGTCTCGCCGCGCGCCGCGGCGGTGCCTTCGATATCCCGCCCGGTGAC
>DIDP01000069.1 GCA_002418205.1 Anaerolineales bacterium UBA5797
CGATGCACTGTCGGCTCGCACCTTAAGTCTGTTTCCAAAAAAACCAAGATAGGATTATGGTAAAGATGGTATCATCGCCGCATGACAACAGCCACCGCCCAAGCCTCGCCAAATATCGCGTTCATCAAATATTGGGGCAATCGCGATCAAGCGCTTCGCATCCCGGCGAATGGTTCGATCTCGATGAACCTCGATGGACTGACCACGCGCACGACTGTCAGTTTTCAGCCTTCGCTGGCGTTCGATGAGTTGATCATCAACGGGTATGAAGTGACGGGCGCGGGTTTGGACCGCGTTTCTTCCATTCTCGATATCATCCGCGGGCTGGCCGACATCTCCGATCGGGCGGAAGTGATGACTGAGAACAACTTCCCCTCGGGAGCAGGGATCGCCTCCTCCGCCTCCGCGTTCGCGGCGCTGGCGCTGGCGGGAAGCAAAGCCGCGGGACTCAGCCTCAGCGAACCCGAACTCTCGCGTCTCGCGCGGCGTGGGTCTGGTTCCGCTTCGCGATCAATCCCTGGCGGATTCGTGGAATGGCAGGCGGGTACAACGGATGAAGACTCATTCGCCTTTTCCATTGCGGTGCCGGATCACTGGAAACTGGTGGACTGTGTTGCCATCGTCAGCGCCGCGCACAAAAAGACGGGCTCCACGGAGGGACATTCCATCGCAGGGACGAGTCCGCTTCAAGAGGCACGGCTGGCGGATGCGCCGCGGCGCCTCGAGATCTGTCGGAGCGCCATCCTCGACCGCGATTTCGATTCGTTTGCCATGATCGTCGAACTGGATTCGGATATGATGCATTCCGTGATGATGACATCCACCCCGGCGTTGCATTACTGGAAACCGGCTTCACTGAGCGTTATGAATGCCGTGCGGCAATGGAGGGGGGAGGGGCTCCCGGTTTGTTACACCTTGGATGCAGGGCCCAATGTCCATGTGATCTGTCCTGAAACCGAAGCGCATGTTGTGGATAAACGTTTGCGGGAGATTGCCGGGGTTACAGATGTGCTTGTAGCCCGCGTTGGGGGCGCGGCGGGGATCGTCAACGGGGAAAAGTAATTTCAGCCAAAGATTACAAGGATTTTTACCGATCTAAGAAAATAGCGCTTCGCTGAGTATTGCCCGGCGCGCCGAAAATTTAATGATCCGTGTGAATTCGTGGCTAAGAAGCTACTCGACCGAAATGATGAATTGATAGTGCGGCTGTCCGCCCTCCTGCACTTCCACTTCCAGGTTGGAGTATTTCGTCCGCACAAGGTCGGCGATGCGGTTCGCTTCCGTATGCGGCATGTCTTCTCCATAGAAGAACGTGATGATCTCATGCTCCGCCGCTTCGGCTTTTTCGAGCAATCGTAAACAACCTTCTTCAACGGTATCTGCCGCGGCAACCAGTTTGCCATCGAGCAGGGCGATCACCTGACCGCTTTCGCATTGGACTCCCTCGATCTCGACCGAGCGGGTGGCAACCGTGATCTCGCCCGTCTTGACCAGGCTCAGGGCTTTGGTCATTCTTTCGGCAACGGGATCAACCTCCCCGTCGGGTTGAAGCGAGAGCATGGCGGCGAGTCCCTGTGGGATGGTCTTGCTCGGTACGACCGCGACCTGTTTGACGGTCACATCCTTTGCCTGGTTTGCCGCCATGACGATGTTCTTGTTGTTCGGCAGGATGATGACCTTGTCCGTTGGGAGGTTTTCGAACGCGGCAAGGATATCCTGTGTGGAAGGGTTCATCGTCTGTCCGCCGGAGACCACCGCCGCCGCGCCCAAACTCGCGAAGATGCGGCTCAGCCCAATGCCGGGTGAAACGACCACCACCGCGATCTGCCCCGGCTCCACATTCGTGAACTGGGGCTGCGTGGTCTTTGACTTTTGGATGTCATCCATCTGCGCCAGCAGGTTTTCCATTGCCACTTTTGTGATCGTGCCGATGCCCATGATGTAATCGATGGGTTCGTATCTTTTTTCGAGCGGCACATGGATGTGCATGCGGTACATGCCCTCGCCTTCGCCCACCTGAATGGATGTGCCCATTTCCTCCAGCCTGCCATAGAACGAATGCAACTCGAATCTTTCGCCGGGGAAGAAATCCACCACCACTTCGTAATCCTGCCCCTCCTCGACCTCCTGCATCGCGCTTTCGAGATTCATCGCGGAGAGCGGCTGGACGCTGGCAGTCGGCGTATCGAGTGGTTCGCCATACACGTGCCGCAGCATCCCCTCGAGGATGAAATACAGACCCTTGCCGCCCGAATCCACCACCCCCGCCTGCTTCAGGATGGGGAGCAGCTCCGGCGTCTGCCTGACCGTTTCATCCGCTGATCTGACCGCGATCTCGAGGATATCGATCGCATCGTTCGCGGACCCGATGCCTGATTCCGTTCCCGCGGCAATTCCCTTGGCGACGGTCAATATCGTTCCCTCGACCGGCTTGACGACTCCCTTGTAAGCCGTATCGCGCGCCTCCGCAAACGCCTTGATGAGGGTCACTGCATCGAGCCGGTCATGGTCCTGCACGCCGCGCGCGAAGCCGCGCCACAACTGTGAAAGGATCACGCCCGAGTTGCCGCGTGCGCCCATCAACGCGCCTTTCGCCACCATGCCCGCCATCTTCCCGAAATGCTTCTCGCCCGAGTCCTTGACCTCGTTATACGCGGACGTGAGCGTGAGCAGCATATTCGTGCCGGTATCCCCGTCAGGCACCGGGAAGACATTCAACGCGTTTACGATCTGCTGGTTCGTGCGGAGCCAGGTCATCCCGGCTTCCACCAACCGTTTCAGCGATTGACCATCGATTTGTACTTTACGGAGTTTCTCCACGCGCGCGGTATCTACAGCCATGGTATCCCTGTTCCTAATCGGAATCGCTGATCCTCAGCCCGGCTACATGGACGCTGACGCTGTTGACCTTGAGTCCCAGCGCCTTCTCCACGTGATACCGGACCGTATTCTTAACGCTCTCAGCCACGCTGTTGATGCGTGTGCCGAACTCGACGATGATGTGCACCTCGATGTCGATGTCCTCCCCGTTATATTGCACGTTGACGCCCTTCGACGGTTCGCGCGTGATCGACTTTACGATCCCGTCCGCCAGGTTTTTTGGCGCAAGCCCGACCACGCCGTACGATTCGAGTACGGCATGATAGGCAATCGTTGCCACTGCATTGGGGGAAATATGGATCCCGCCCAGAGATGTTGTGTCTTCGCCCATGATCTCCTCTAATTTCTGTCGATTTCACCCGTGCCTCCGCCGGGTGCATCCACGCCTATTGTACCTGTTTTAACATCTTGCCTGCAATCGGGTCGCGTGATAAAATGTCGTGCCTTCAAACCAGGCAGATCGACTCTCGAATTCGGAATTATAGCAAGAAAGGATGTTGCAGGAAAATGGCTAAGTGCGCAAATTGTGGCAAGACCACCACCTTCGGACACAACCGCTCATTCTCCCAGCGGGCAACCAATCGCAAGTTCAAACCGAACCTGCAGAAGACGCTGGTGATGGAAAAGGGCCGCGCCGTGCATAAAGTGCTTTGCACCAAATGCATCAAAGCGATGGCGAAATCGGCCTAGGGTTTTGGCTCCCTGAAACAAAGGTCATGGCGCAGAACGCGCCATGATTTTTGTTTTAAGTGTTCGCCGTGCAAGCGGAACTAAGCTTTTACGAGCGCAGACCTTAATGCTTGAATGCCTGCTTTTGTCCCCTGCGGGTGTTTGAAGATCGCCGTTGCCGAAACGAATGCGGTGGCGCCGGCTTCCTTTAACGTTGCAATATTTTCTGATGAAACGCCGCCGTCCACTTCCAGCCAGGCGGATGAACTCAACGCATCCAGCCTCCTGCGGACATCCGCCACCCTCGCGACAGACTCCGGGATAAACGTCTGACCGGAAAAGCCCGGGTTCACGCTCATCACCAACACCAGGTCTGCCTCCGATAAAACCGCCTCGATCGCCCCGACAGGTGTGCCGGGATTCAAGACCACGCCCGCCCTGCACCCCAGCGACTTGATTTGCTGCAACGTGCGATGAATGTGCGGACAGGTCTCGATGTGCACGGTCAGGCCGCTCGCGCCGGCTTTGGCAAAGACATCGAGGTGTTGTTCCGGTCTTTCGATCATCAGATGGACATCAAGCGGGAGTTTCGTGATGCGTCTGCAGGTTTCGACAATGAAGGGTCCCATCGTTATGTTCGGCACGAAATGACCGTCCATCACATCCACATGGATCCAGTCCGCGCCGGCGGATTCGCACGCGGCGATCTCCTCGCCAAGACGCGTGAAGTCTGCGGAAAGAATGGAGGGGGCGATAACGGATGTGTTCATCAGCGCGGGTTGTATAAGATGTAAATATAGATCCAGAACGGGATCAGACCGAGCACCGCAATGAGTGCCATCAGACCAAGCCCAACGGACATCCAATCGATCTCGGGGATCTCCACTTCCGGCATGCTGATCTCCGGGATCGTGAAAACGGGCTGGGAGCGTTGCACTGCCGGGGGAGGCGAAGAGACGGCGGGCTGCGAGTCCGGTTCCTGATAAGTAGAGACGGCTTCGGGGGTCAGGCTCAAGGCGGGCGGCGGCGCGATCTCGCGTTGCGTGCCAAATCGCAAAAGGACGCGGCCCAACTGGTCGGCGGTGCGGTAGCGCGCGGCGGGTTCCTTTGAAAGGACCTTGAGGATGATCTGTTCGAGCGCCGGTGGAATATCGGGGATGTATTCGCTCGGAGGGATGGGAGGCTGCTCGAGATGCAGGCGTGCAAGTTCCTCACTGGATGGGGCGGTAAAAGGCAGCGCGCCCGTGATCACTTCATAGAGTACGATGCCCAGCGAATAGACATCGGAGGCGGGCGAGGGCGCTTCACCTACAGCCTGCTCGGGGGAAAAGTATTGCGGCGAGCCCCAGACCACATCGGCGCGTTCATCGGGCATGATGGTGGAGAGGGCGCGCGCAATGCCGAAGTCCGTGACCTTGAGCCGCCCGTCGGGTGTGACGATCATGTTGTGCGGCTTGACGTCACAATGGACGAGACCGGCGCGGTGGGCATAGCCGATGCCTGCACATGCCTGCACCATCAGTGGGATGGCTTCCTCGATGGAATAACGCCCGCGCTGGCGCAGGATGGTCTTCAGATCCCTGCCGGGGATGTGTTCCATGACAATGAAGATCTGGTCGTTATCGAACCCGAAATCGTGCACCGTGACAATATTGGGATGCGAAAGATTCGCCGCGGCGCGCGCTTCCTGCCTGAAACGGTCCTGGAATCCCTTTTCGTTCGAGTAGTGTTCGTGCAATACCTTGATGGCTACGGTGCGTTCGAGCATAAGGTCGCGCGCCCGGAACACATCTGCCATGCCGCCCGTGCCGATGCGCTCAAGAAGCTGGTAACGGTTGTTGAGTACTTTGCCTTCTTCCATGCTGGGGAGGATTATATCATTGCATCCAATCGGCTTCACGGCATGTCAGCCGCGCCCGGGGGCATCTCTCAAATGCTGAAGGAATGAGGCAGGTTATAATCCTCACATGCGCAATGCAGTCATCATCTACAACCCCACGGCGGGGCGTTATTCCGTCAAGCCATTCATCAAATCTGTTGTCCGGGAATTGGAATCCGCCGGTTGGAGGGTGGATGCGGCAGAGACTCAAAGCGGCGCGCATACCATCGAATTGGCGAAGCAGGCTGCGGCTGAGAAAATGGACGCGGCCTTCGCCATCGGTGGAGATGGCACGATCGGCAATGTTGTCAACGGCTTGATGGGGACGGAGACCGCGCTGGGCGTCCTGCCCGCGGGCACGGCGAACGTCTGGAGCATCGAACTGGGTCTGCGCCCCTTTGCGTGGACACGCCCGTGGGTGCTGCGCAGGAACGCCTCCATCCTTGCGGACGCGCCCTGTCATGCGGTCGACGTGGGCACGTGCAACCGGTATTCATTTATGATGTGGGCTGGCATCGGTCTGGACGCGCTCACGATCCACTCCATCGAGCCGCGCATCCGGCTTGAAAAGTTCTTTGCCATGCCCGAATACACGGCCAAGACCATCTGGCAGGCGGCGCAATGGAACGGCGTGCAGTTGCGACTGTGGGCGGATGGCGAGGAGGTGGAGGGGCGTTACATCGTCGCGGTTTCCACCAACATCCGCCATTACCTGGGCGGTCTTTCCACGCTTTCGCCCGATGCCTATCTCGACGACGGGCTGCTCGACATCTGGCTGTTTAGCGGGAACAATCTGGGAGATGCGTTGCGTCATGCATATAACATGTGGCGCGGCTACCACATCACCTCCAGCGATGTGCGCAGGATCACATTCAACCATCTGCGCGTCGAAGGCGACTCTCCGTTCTGGATCCAGACCGATGGCGAACCGCGCGGTTCCGCGCAAAAGGCTGAGATCCGGATCCATTCCCGCGCATTGAAAATGTTGATGCCGCCGCGCGGCATGGAATTATTGAAATACGCAAAATAGGTGAACATGAACGCTCGTCAACTCTTCAACAGATGGGTGATCCTCGGCGCGTTATTGCTCGCGGGATCTCTGCTGCTCATCACTGCCATATCCATTGGATTGACCACCCCGCTTCGAACCTCGGAAGTTGGGTTTGCTCCCGCTGACCTGACCGTGATCCCCGCCCCGACCGCCACCTCCAACGTCCCGCCGACAGCCACCATCGATCCCTTCGCACCGACCGCAGTCCCAACCGGGATCGTGATCGGCAACTATGTGCAGATCACCGGCACGAACGGAGAGGGGTTGCGCATCCGTTCCAACCCGGGGTTGAGCGGCGAGCCGGTGTTCCTCGGGTTTGATTCTGAGGTCTTCATTGTGCAGGATGGACCGCGTGAGGCGGATGGATACATGTGGTGGTACCTGGTCGCGCCCTACGACCAGACGCGCGCAGGCTGGGCAGCCGCGGATTTTTTGAGTTACATCCCCGGGCCTTAATGGTTGCTCAGCATGGCATAAACAGTTATAGTGGAACTGGAGTGTGTCATGAAGTTAATGGATAACATCCCGGTCTGGGGTGAGCCGGTCGATGAGAGCGCGCTTTCGCAGATCAGGAATTGCGCAAGGACCGCCGAGGCGGCCGCGCTGATGGCGGACCATCACAAGGGCTACGCGGTCCCCATCGGCGGGGTGGTGGCGTATCGTGACAGCATCAGCCCATCGGGAGTCGGATTCGATATCGCCTGCGGGAACAAAGCCGTGCTGCTCGATGTCCCCGCTTCAGAGATACGCGTCAACATCCGCACGATCATGGATGACATCTGGAGGAACCTGTCCTTCGGCATTGGTCTCAAGAACAGGGTGCGCGTCGATCACGAACTGTTCAACGACCCCGCATGGACTCTGCCCGCGGTCCGCAGCCTCAAGGACATGGCGCGCGGACAACTGGGGACGATCGGTTCCGGCAACCATTATGTGGACCTGTTCGAGGATGAACAGGGACGCGCGTGGATCGGCGTGCATTTCGGTTCGCGCGGGTTGGGATATAAGACCGCCACATACTTTTTGAAGGCGGGCGGCGCAAAGGACGGCATGGATGTGGATCCGCTGGTCCTGTCTGTGAGATCGAATCTGGGAACGGATTATCTCACCTGCATGCAACTGGCGGGGAGGTATGCCTACGCCGGACGCGATTGGGTTTGCAGCGAAGTGGCGCGTATGGTGGGCGCGAACATTCTGGAGGAGGTCCATAACCATCATAATTACGCCTGGAGGGAAACCCATAACGGACAGGAGCTGTGGGTGGTGCGCAAAGGCGCGACCCCGGCGTTCCCCGGTCAGCGCGGATTCGTGGGTGGTTCGATGGGCGATATCTCTGTGATCCTGGAGGGTGTTGAATCGGATGAAACGAAATATTCGCTGTATTCCACCGTCCACGGCGCGGGACGCGTCATGAGCCGCACGGAGGCGCGCGGCAAGATCAACCGCAAGACAGGCAAAGTCATCAAGCCGGGCGTGGTCTCGCGCGAAATGATGCTCGATTGGATCCACAAACAGGGCGTGGAGTTACGCGGTGCCGGCACGGACGAGTCGCCGCATTGCTACAAGCGTTTGCCCGCGGTGCTGGGATTCCACGGCTCGACCGTCCGCATCCTCCATACGCTCAAGCCGATCGGCGTTGCCATGGCAGGCGAGCACGAGTTCGATCCGTACAAGGATTAGAATCTTTGGAACTTGAAACTGCGGAATGGATTTCTGTGGTTTAAATCAAATTGGAGTCATCGATGAACGAAAGACCAACCGGCATCACAGCCAATAAATCGAAGAGGGAATTTACGATCACCTGGAACGATGGGCACGTCAGCGTCTATCCGTTCGAACTGTTGCGCGCGGCGTGTCCCTGTGCCTCCTGCCGCGGCGGGCACGAGAATATGAAGTCCGAGCCGGATGCCGACGTGTTCGAGAAGAAATTGGGGGATTCGCCAGCCACGCGTATCTCGAACGTGGTTGCTGTGGGCTCTTACGCATTGACCATCGTCTGGGAGGACGGTCACGATTACGGCATATTCAACTGGCATTATCTGCGGGCGTTGTGTCCGTGTGAGGAGGATCGCAGGAAGTTTGGGAAGGTGGAACGTTAAACAGATTTATAATCTACTCACATTGCAATGACGAAATCAGTCAAGGATTCCCCAAATAAGAAAATTTTAAACGAAGTCACACGTCGAATTGTGGCGAGTGTCAAACCGCGACGCGTTTTATTGTTCGGTTCCGCTGCACGTGGTCGAATGAACAGTGATAGTGATCTGGATGTGCTGGTCGTTATGGGCGGGCATGCTCACCGCCGTCAGACCGCCCAGAAAATTTATCGTGATTTGCGCGGGACAGGTATTGCAGTGGATATTGTTGTGGCGACTGAGAGGGATCTTAGAGAATATGGTCAAAGCGCAGGGACGGTCTTAAAATCTGCCCTGCAAGAGGGCCGCGTACTCTATGAAGCATAAGGATCCGACGAGTCCACGGGCATGGTTGTTGCGCGCTAAGGCGAATTTGACATTGGCAGAAAAAGGCGGGCGGCTGAAGGGTGTTCTATTCGAGGATCTATGTTTCAATGCGCAACAAGCAGCTGAGAAATCAATTAAAGCCATTTGTCTTGCACAGGGTCTGGATTTTCCAAAGACACATTCGCTTGTACACCTGATGGATATTCTCGAATCAAGCGGGTTGTCCATTCCAGAGAATGTTCGAGATGCGGATATTCTCACACAATATGCCGTGCAATCGCTTTACCCAAGCATAGTGGAAGAGATTACACGAGAGGAATATCGTGAGGCATTAAAACTTGCAGCAAAGGTTGTGTTTTGGGCAGAAACGATCATCAAGTAGCCTGCCTCTAACCTGTAAAAAAACGACCGGTTTTTCGGTCGTTTTTTTTTACGGAGTTGGTGTCGGGGTGCGCGTCGGTGTCCGTGAAGGAGTGGCAGTTCTGGTTGGAGTTGGGGTGCGTGTGCTTGTGACGCGCGGGGTGGGCGTGGGGGTCCAGATATCGAGCAGGTGTTCCTGCGCCGTTATGCGCATTTCGGCTGTCATGGTTTCTTCGGGCAGATCCAGAAGCAGTTGCCAGTAATCCGCAGCCTTTTCCAGTTCTTCGCGCCGTTCATGGACGATGGCTGCCCAGTAATATCCGAGCGACTTTTGTTCATCGGTTTCGGCAAGGGAAAGGGTCTTGTCCAAATCCACCAACGCGCTGCCGTTGCGTCCGTTCAACAGATGGGCGCGCACGAGTCCCAGGTTGGCTTCAAAGAGATCGGGGTAAAAAGCCAGAGCGCGGTCCAGGTCTTCATCCGCTGCTTCGCCGTTGCCCAGTTCGATGTTTGCCAGGAAGCGGTACAGATACGGCTCGCGCCGGTTGCGGTCGTTTGCAATGACCCGGTTCATCGCCTGAATGGATTCGCTGTAATTACCGAGGTCGAACTCGATCTTCCCAAGCAGGAGGTATGTGGAAAGGTCGTTCGGTTCGTATTTGAGATAAAGGTTCAGGGCATCAACCGCCTCCTCGTAATCCTTCGCTTCCGCATAGATCTGACCGAGCAGGAGATAGCTTGGCAGATAGGTCACATCCAATTCATTGGAACGTTGGGCGGCATCGAGCGCAAGTTGGAGTTCGCCTTCCTTTAAACGGGTCTGGGCGAGATAGTAGAAGACGAGCGGGGAATCCGGCAGACGCCGGTTGGCTTCGCCCAGGTCCACGATCGCGCCCTGAATGTCGTTGTCTCGTGATTTGACCCTGCCGCGCTCGAGATAGGCTTCGCCAAATTCCGGGTCGAGCCTGACGGCTTCATCGAGTAACGGCAGGACGTTTGAATTCGGATCGCTGAGCAATCGGGCGCGCGCCAGCCCAACATACGCAGGACCAAAATTCGGATCCTTGTTGATCGCGTTGTTGTAGGCGTTGATGGCGCTGCCGGGGTCCCTCTTGAAGCGATAGGCTTCGCCCATGTAATAATAGGCGGTGGCGGTATCCGGTTCGGCGCGGACCACGTTCTCGAGCGCTTCGATCGCCTGATCCCAGTTGCCAGCCTTGTAGGCGCGTTCGAATTGAAGCAGGTAATCGGATGTAAGCGGCGAACGCTGCATCTGGACATATAAAGGCGTGGGGGTGTAGGGAACTTCAAGCAGTTCGGCAAGCGGACCAGCCGGAGTCCCGGGAACCTCGGTCTGAGGCTTGCCGCCGATCGCGGTGACGGTCAGTGTGTAGGTCGGGGAGGGTCCCGGTGTGAACGTGGGGCGGGATGTGTTCCGGTTCGCGGCCGGGATGATGAAACCGAACGTCACGCCGCTGGCGATCGCGCCGACCAGCAGAACCACAAGTCCCAGGCGGAAGACCGGGCTGGCTTTGACCGCCGCCCAGCCTTTGGGCTTGGGTTTCTCATGTGCCAGCAGGAGTTTTTCCTCCCAGGCGCGCGGTCTGTTGATGGGGAAGGGCTGGATGGTCTCGTCCGCGGGCAGGGCTCCGAGCAGGACCAGGCCGCGTTTGGCGGCGGCATTTTCCGGGTCCAGTTTGAGCGCGGTCTGGAGGCAGTAGATCCGCTCCTTGCTGGATTCCATCGCGGCGCTCAACCAGATCCAATAGGTTGGGTTGTTCTGATTGGATTTGATCAAACCCGTGAGCAATTCGCGGGCGTGAGCCTTGTCGTCCTGGCGCAGGGCGTCCACTGCCTCTTGAAAAACCGCATCGTCAACCATGCGCTGATTTTACCCTACTCGTCCCGGAACCCATAAGTTCAAACGGAACTGTGTGACGGCTCGTGGAACTCCTCCACTTGATACGTGAACACTTCAAGGTGCTTTGTCTGCCACACGTTGTTCGGCGCGCCCATCTTGGCGCACAGATGACTGAGGAAATCGGACGGACGGGGAATCTTCTCCCACACCTGCGGCAGAAATGTTGCCCGGTGAAAGCCTTCGCGCAGGATGACGCCGTCCACGTGTGGTCTTAATTTGGACAGCAGATCGTCCGCATCCTTATAGGCAAGCGGAACGGGGCGCGTCAAACGCGAGACTTCGATCTGGATCCCGTTTAATTCACCTTCGCCCACCGGAGGAAAGCGCGGGTCTTCGAGCGCGGCGGCGATGGCATGTTCGCGGACGTCCTCAGCCAGCGGCTGATGCGCTTCGAGCGCGCCGATGCAGCCCCGCAGTTGTCCGCGCACGGTCAGCGTGACGAAGGTCGCCCCTTTCTCGCGCAGGTTCATTGGGAGTGATTTCAGATCGAGCGGCGGCAGTTTTTCCCCGCGCACACCGTGTTCCATTGCCTCGCGCGCCAGGCGCAGCAATGTCTTTTGTTCATCGAGAGTCAATCTATCGTTCATGGGTTGTGCCTCCCCGTTTCAAAAAAAGAGGGTCAAGGCGGGGTCAGTTTCCAAAACACTCTATTATGATACACCAAGGGCTCGCCCGCGCCTTCCCCGCGCACCGCGATCACCTCGGCAATGAACAGCGTGTTCTCACCGTACGGAATGGAATGGATCACGCGGCAATTAAAGTATGCAATGCCACCCCTGAGCAATGGCGCATCGATCAGGAGCTTTTCGGTGGGCACGCCATCGAACCGGTCGGTGATGTTCGGAAACTTTCCGGCGAAACGGTCCGATAAATTGCCTTGATCGGCGGCGAGGACCGTCACAGCGAACTCACCTGACTTTTCCACAAGATCGTAGGTATGGGTTAACTTTCTCAATGTCACAGAAACGAGAGGCGGTTCAAGCGAAACGGATGAAAAGGAATTGACCGTCATGCCAAATTGTTGACCGTCATGCGCGGCGGTGAGCACTGATACGCCGGTTGTCCATGCGCGCATGGCGCGGCGTAATTGTTCGGAATCGAGAGTCATGTCATCTCCAATGGAAATTCATCATAATGGCGAGGCAGGGGAGAGTCAAGATAAAAATTCTGAAACCCCGGCAGGCAGCGTTCCTTCATTTTCACGGTGGAGCATTTCTTATGATTCTTACCCTGCCAACAGGTAATTTCCTCTTGCCTTGAATTATCTAATTAAGGTACTATTACACGCAACAGTCATGGACTCGACATCCTCCCATCCCGCGCAACCGGTCCGGCGCACGCGCCCTGTGCGTGCAGTGCAAGCCACGTTCGGTGTTGCGATCCTGTTGGCAACACTCTTCACCGCCCTGCCTTCGCGTGGATTGGTATCGGGGGAATTCTATGAACGCCTGAGTCTCGTTCTGACCCCGCACCCCGTGGACGGCGCCCCGCTTATATCCCAACCCCAGTTGCGGATCGGCATTGTCGCCGGTCACGCAGGCAACGATTCCGGCGCAGTCTGCGTGGATGGCAATGGTGCCGTCACATTGACCGAAGCGGACGTAAACCTTGAGATCGCCGCCATCGTCCAGCAGCAATTGATGGAGAAGGGATTTCAAGTCGATCTGTTGCGCGAGTTCGATACCCGCCTGAACGGTTATCGCGCCCTCGCGATCGTTTCCATCCATAACGATTCCTGCGAATACATCAACGACCAGGCAACCGGCTTCAAGGTTGCCGCGGCGTTGAACACTCCCGACCTGAACCGCGCCAATCGCCTCACCGCCTGCCTCGTGGATCGCTATCAGCAGACCACGGGTCTCACCTTCCATGCCGGCAGCATCACGAGCGACATGCGCGAATATCACGCCTTCCGCGAGATCGATCCGAGCACGGTTGCCGCGATCATCGAGACCGGTTTCCTCAACCTCGACCGCGACCTGCTCACCCGTCAGACCGACCGTGTTGCCGCGGGCGTCGTGGATGGCATCCTGTGCTTTGCGAACAATGAGAGCGTCGAACCGACTCCCGCTCCGGGCATGATCCCATGAAGACTTTATTATCAACCCGACGGACCCGCCTCATCCTCACCCTCGGTCTGCTTCTGGCATTCGGAGGCATTCTCACCGGGACGGCGTTCGTTTACGCGGTCTCGCCTGCGGGCACCTCATTTTTCGCAACACCGATTCCCACGCACGAGAACATCTGGGCATACGTGGAGATCGCCAAACCGACTCATACCGAGGTTCCCGCGGTGATTCCCCCTGGAACACCGATGAGTCCGCCGGCGTCTACAATGGAAGAAATGCCCACGGTCATTCCAGCCGAAACAGCCGTCACCCAATTGACAGTGGAAGAGACGGAGACTCCCGGCGAAATGGTGATGGAGATCGCCGATGGCGCGCCGGTTTCGGCACAACAAGAGTCACAGGCGCCCGCGCCATCCTACAACGGCTCGAAGTACATCCTTGTGGATATTTCCGAACAGCACATGTATGTCTACGAAAACGACAGCCTGCTTTATAGTTTTGTCGCTTCCACCGGCATGAACAACGCCACGCGGGTCGGCAATTTTGCCGTGCAGAGCAAGATCCCGAACGCCTATGGCTCCACCTGGAACATCTGGATGCCCAACTGGCTGGGCATCTACTGGGCGGGCGGATTGGAAAACGGCATCCATGCCCTGCCGATCCTGCCCAGCGGCGCGACCCTGTGGGAAGGGTTCCTGGGCAGACCGGTTTCCTATGGTTGTGTGGTGCTCGGGACATCGGATTCGCAATTATTGTATGATTGGGCAGAGATCGGTGTGCCCGTGGAAATTCAAAGGTAACGGTCACTTATGACATTAAGGGTAAATGTATGAACACAAAATTCCTCGAAGCCCGCGAACTGGTGACAAAAGCACGCGAAGCCCTGCGCCGCGGCGATAAAGAGTCTGCCCGGGGACTCGGAGAGAAAGCCGCCCTGCTGATGCCCGAAATGGAGGATGCCTGGCTGGTGCTTGCCGCCTCGGACCCGAACCCGGAGGACGCGCTCGCCTATGCCGAAAAAGCACTGGAAATCAACCCGGAGAGCAGCCGCGCCCATCGGGCGGTGGAATGGGCGCAGGGACGGTTGAATCAGGCTCGGGCTTCGTCCGAACCGTTGCGAGGCGTGGAGACCGAATCGGTTTCTGTAAATCCGCCCGGTCAGGTCGAGTCGCCAAAATCGAATCCGCCGGTCAAGGCAAAATCCAATAAACGGGTCTGGATCTTTGCCGGAGCGTTCGCAGTCCTGGCTTGTGTGGTGGTCGCGGTCGCGGCGTGGACGGCGTTTACGAACCCGGCATTCGCTTCGATCCTCAACCCTCAGCCCGTGGTTGCGGTCCCCACAAATGAAGTCCATTGGGCGCAGGTGGAGATCGCGAAACCTGCGAAGGTCCCTGCCGATGTGGACGCGTTTGAACCCCAGGCAGCGGATACTGCCACGCCTGTCCCCACGGAAGAACCAACGGCGCTGCCAACGGATGTTCCGACATTGGAACCGACAGCCGTCCCCACCGAAGCGCCAACGCTCGCACCTGAAGAAACGGAAACGCCGGGCACCATATCAATGGAGTTCGTGGAGGATGTTCCCGCGAACGACCCCCTCCCGTTGCCGCCTGCCTCCGCGCCGAAGCCGAGCGTTGCCCAAAGCGGCAGTGACACACGCTGGATCGATGTCGATCTGACCAACCAGCGCGTGTATGCCTATGAGGGCGAAACGGTCGTAAATTCGTTCATCGTTTCGACCGGCACCTGGCTGACGCCGACCGTGACCGGGGAATATAAAATCTATGTGAAATACCGCTCGGCAAAGATGTCGGGTCCCGGTTATTATCTGCCCAATGTGCCCTACATCATGTATTTTTATAAGGGCTATGGATTGCACGGAACCTACTGGCATAACAATTTTGGCACGCCGATGAGTCACGGCTGTGTGAACCTGACGATCGATGATGCCGCCTGGTTGTATAACTGGGCATCCGTGGGCACGTTGGTGAACGTGCATTATTAGGAAGAGAAGGTGACGGACATTTTACCGATGTCCGTCACCCGGATTGCAAATGAGCAGGTCCAGGTTTTCCCGGCGAGATTTTCTGAAACTAGGCGGTTATGGCTTGATGGGGATGATACTGCCAGACCTTTCCCTGAACCTTCCTCAACAGGATGATTTTGACAACCTGCGCGGACGAGTCATCGACCGGGTGTTGTGGTCGTTCGATGAGCCCAATTCAAAATCCAAACGGAAGAATCTATACTGGCATGATCTGATCTTCAACATCACGAACACCACGATCAGCGAGGATACCGCCGCGTATAACCGCGTGTGGTACGAGATCGATGACGGCGGATATGTGTATTCGGGGAGCGTTCAACCGGTACGCACGCTATTGAACGAGCCCCAGCACATTTCCCTCAAAGGCGCGCTCGGTGAGGTCAGCGTGCCGTATACCGATGCCTATCTGGAGCCCGACCCGAATTCGGAGGTGATCTATCGCCTGTATTACGAGACCGTCCATTGGGTCACAGCCAGCGCGGTGGATCCGCTGGATGGCAGCATCTGGTATTACCTGCTGGACGATAAGTTCGAGCAATATTATTACGTCCGCGGGGAACACATCCGCCTCATCCCGGACGATGAGCTGACTCCGTTATCGCCGAATGTCCCCAACAAGGACAAGCGCCTCGAAGTCCGGCTCGATGATCAGCTCGTGCTGGCGTACGAAAACGACAGACTGATCTTCGCCACGCGCGCCGCCACCGGCGGACGTTTGCGCAGCGGGACCTATACGACCCCGACCGGCGATTACATCACATTTCATAAACGTCCCACACGCCACATGGCGGCAGGTGACCTCGCCGCCAGCGGATTCGACCTGCCCGGCGTACCCTGGGTGATCTACATCAAAGAGAACGGTACATCCTTCCACGGGACGTACTGGCACAACGATTACGGACGTCCGCGCAGCCACGGTTGCATCAACCTCACGCCACAGGCCGCCAAATGGCTCTATCGTTGGACGATCCCCGCCGTGCCGCCGGATAAATCGTTCGTTTATGGTTACGTGGGGACGCGGGTGGATATCAAAGAATAAGAAAAAAGTAAAAGCCAGGGTATTTCCGTTCATTTGCCATTACACTTATCCCATGCTTGATCAATTGACCCGTCGTGATTTTCTAAAACTCGTCAGCACCGGCTCGCTCGCCTTTGCCTTGAGCGACCTGAAACTGGACCGCGCCTTTGCCCTGTCCACCATCAAACAGGGCTGCATGACCATCAGCGGGATTCCCCTGTATGACGCCCCCGCGTTCACCGCCAACAAGATCCATAACTTCGGCAAGGACCAGGTGGTGGATATCACGGGGATCGAGGAGGAGGGGGATGAGGGGAATCCGTTCAACCGTGTCTGGTACAAGGTCAATGACGAAGGCTTTACCTACTCGGGCTGGGTGCTCCCCGTGGAGACGCGCTATCAGAAGCCGGGTTTCGAGGTTCCCAAGGAGGGACGGGTGGGTGAGATCACCGTCCCGTTCTGCGATACGAAGAAGGAACCCTACGTCTATGCGGAGCGCGGCTACCGCATCTACTACGGAAGCACACATTGGGTGAAACGGGTCGTGGTCACGCGCGACGAAAAAAGCATCTGGTACGAGATCTACGACAGTGAATTGAAAAGGTTCTTTTATGTCCCCTCGCATGACATGCGCCTCGTTCCCTATGATGAGTTGACTTTGCTCTCACCGGAGGTGCCCGACGAAGACAAGCTGATCGTCGTGGATCTGGAGAACCAGATGGTCACCGCGTTCGAGGGGGAGAAGCTGGTCTTTTCACAGCGTTGTTCCAGCGGTGCGAAGGGCACCGAAACGCCGAAGGGTGAATTCCGTACCTATCACAAGGGACCCGCCGTCCACATGACGAATCAGGGCGACGCGCTTGAGAACATTTATAATCTGCCGGGTGTGCCGTGGTGCGCGTTCTTCACGGGGTTGGGACACGCCTTTCATGGAACCTACTGGCACAACGATTACGGACGCCCGCGCAGTCACGGCTGTGTGAACCTGCCGTCAGAGGCGGCAAAATTCATTTATCGCTGGACCAGACCCAACGTCCCACCCGATGCGGATTATGTCCATCTGCCGGGTGAAGGCACGCGAGTCCAGGTTTTCTAAAAGGAGAATGCTGTGAATCCCATTTTTCAATTCCCGAGTTATTTGCTCAAACGTCAGGTCTTTGCGCTCACCGGCAGGTTCCGTTTTTACGACCCGAACGGGAACCAGGTGATGTTCAGCGAGCAGAAGATGTTCAAACTGCGTGAGGATATCCGTGTGTATTCGGATGAGAACAAGACGCAGGAGGTGTTGAGCATCAAGGCACGCCAGATCATCGATTTTTCCGCGGCATATGACGTGGTGGATACGGCCTATAATCAGAAGATCGGTGTGCTGCGCCGCAAGGGTTGGAGTTCGATGCTGCGTGACGAATGGCAGGTGCTGGACGCGAACGAGGACCAGATTGGTGTGTTGTTCGAAGACAGCATGGGGATGGCGCTGCTGCGCCGTTTTCTGCTCGGCTCGTTGCTGCCTCAGAACTATGACATTACCCTCGGCGGGGCGCGGGTTGCCGACCTAAAGCAGAATTTCAATCTCTTCCGTTATGAACTGAACCTCGATTTTACGATGGACCCTTCGCAAAAACTTGACCGACGTTTGGGCATTGCCGCTGGAATTTTGCTTGCCGCGGTGGAAGGCAGGCAGAGCAATTAATGGCGCGCCAGCCCCTCTTCTCCGGTCTTGTAGTGGATGAGTTCGGGAACGTTGCTGAATCCGCACTGGTGGGCGATGAGCCCTGTTATGTAGTGGATGATGCGGGCTTTCGCCGTCACGTCCCCGCGGAGCAGGTGGACAAGCAGGTGCTGGCTCAGATCGCCGAGTTAATGAAGGGCAGTGAAGACCTGATTTCCGAACAAACCGCAAAGATGCTGGGGCAGGAGGATGTGTTCACCAAAGCCGCCATCGAACAGCAGTTGAAGAACATCGATAAACAGTTCGACCAGTTGATAAAGGCTGGCATCCCCGAGGATATGCGGGCATACATGGGGATGATGGGGTTCAAGGTTGTCATCAACGTGCATGGGGAAGTGTTGAGCGTGGACCAGCCGGGCACAGCCTCCTCCGACGATGATGGAGAATAAAAAAAAGAGCGGACGAATAGTCCGCTCTTTTTCCATAACCCGGAAAGTGGACGGTCACCTCGATGAATGGGAGTGATATGCAAAAACAAAACAACATTCGTACTTTGCCGCGCAATGTGTGGGTCATGTCTGCCACTTCGCTGCTCAATGACATCTCTTCGGAGATGCTTCTCAATCTCATCCCATTTTTCCTTTCGAACATTCTGGGCGTCCGCACGGTGGTCATCGGTTTTATCGACGGCATTGCCGAGACCACGGCGAGTTTGTTGAAGATATTCTTCGGCATGTTATCGGACCGCCTCGGCAGGCGCAAACCGTTCGCGGTGACCGGGTACGCGCTTTCCGCGTTCACCAAGCCATTGTTGTATTTTGCCAACGCCTGGGGATGGGTGCTGGGAGTCCGTTTTGCAGACCGGGTGGGGAAGGGTGTCCGTACCGCGCCGCGGGATGCTTTGATCGCCGATTCGGTCAACGGGCATCAACGCGGACTTGCGTTCGGGATCCATCGCGCCGCGGACACCCTCGGCGCCTTCCTCGGACTTGGGATTGCCGCCGTTATCATCTGGCTCACCCAATCCGACGCCTTGTTGCTTGCGCGGGATACCTTCCAGTTGATCGTGCTGGTGAGCATTGTTCCGGCAGGGTTGGCGGTGCTGGTCCTGGCGTTCGGTGCGGTGGATAAAACAGGATCAGGCACATCATCCGAAGTGAGGCGTTTGAGTCTCAAGGGGATGGATGCGCGGTTCAAGACCTTCCTGTTGATCATGGTCATCTTCACGCTCGGCAACTCATCCGATGCGTTCATCCTCCTGCGCGGACAGGAACGCGGGTTGAGCATTCTGCAGGTGATGGGGATGGCGTTGACGTTCAATCTGTTGTATACCGTTTTCGCGGGTCCGCTCGGCGCGTGGTCGGACAAAGTGGGACGACGCAGGCTGATCCTCGGCGGGTGGTTTGCCTACGGGTTGGTGTATCTCGGTTTTGCGTTCGCGCGAGAAGGCTGGCAGGTGTGGACGTTGTTCGCGTTGTACGGATTGTATTATGCGGCGACGGAGGGTGTGGCGAAGGCGCTGGTGGCTGACCTTGTGCCCGAAGCGCAGCGCGGCACGGCGTATGGGTTGTTCAACGCCGCCATCGGGATCATGGCATTGCCTGCCTCCATGATCGCAGGCTTGTTATGGCAGGGAATTGGCGCGTGGAACGGGTTTGGTCCTGCGGCTCCGTTTTTGTTCGGCGCGTGCTTGGCTTTGCTGGCAGGTTATTTGTTTTGGAAGTTTATAAAATAATTTGCAACGGGGGCGTTGTTACTGCCCCGCTTTTATTCATAAGGGTATCTGGTTTGGCAGGTAGCGTCCACGCGGAACAAAGGTCGTTCGTTTGGGTGTGACCGTCAAATGCGTGAAGCATGGGCTGGCAGGGAAATCCACGACCCACACCGTGTCAAACCACTGCACAGTGATTTTGTTTGTTAATTGCGCATTCGAGGTTCTGTCAGGGGTTCCAGATATTGCCCGCGGGGATCTTGTTGAAGAAGCGGGCAGGATTTAATGTCCTTCCATGAGAAGGCATAACCTCGCTCTTTACTGGAACGACGGGCTTTGACCTCCCATCGGCGTCCATTGAAGAACATCACCCATCTGGACCGGGATGGCATCGGGGAAGCCGCTGGAGTTTGCTCCATTCTCAATGGGAAGAAGCGGTCTTTTAACGCAAGGAAGGGCTTTTCGATGAAATAAAAACTTGCAGATGCGATCAGCAGGGTTGCAAAAAATGCAATGGCTGTTGCTGCCGGTTGTACCATCGCAGGTTTGACGATGCCAAGCTCCCTGATGTCGAGCGCAAACCAAAGGACGGGAAGATGGTACACATAGAGACCGTAGGAGATCCTTCCCAGGTATGTTAAAGGCGCCCACTCCAAAAATCGCGTGAAAAGTTTATGCGTGACGATCACATGGATCGTAACGGCGAAGAAATAATTCAGCAAGGAATAACCCCAGATGAATTGATAGGCATTGGGCATGTGCAGGGGATAGCCGAACGCGGAGAGGGCGCCCAATTCCCCGGTGGCAAAATATTGAGCGGCGAACCCGACAATGGGGATAACGCCAAGCAGGAGGAAGAATTGTTCCCTGGGTTTTGGCAGGGAATAACGGCTGATGTATGCGCCGAGCGCGAACGCGTCGATATGTGAAAAGGGGAGAACGTAAATTGCCTCCGCCGGGGAACTGACGAACATTCTGATCCCTCCATGGGTATGGAGGAACAGCAAGCCGAGTCGGAAGACGGGTCCCAGGAGTACCAGACCGGCAAATACTTTCCTGTACCACTTTTCCGGCACGAGCAGGATCAGGAATGGCCAGAAAATATAGAACTGCTCCTCCACAGACAGGGACCAGAAATGCGTAAGAAAATAATTGGACTTGTGATAGATCGTGGCAGAATAGAAATCATAGATGTAGAGCGCCGCAAACCTGGCCTGTTCGACGAACAGTTCCATCCAACCGGGACGGTATTTGATGGATATCAGCCAGGTCGCGAGGACCCCCATTGCGATCAGGTAGAAGTAGTAAAGCGGGAAGATTCGAAGAGTACGCCTGCCGTAGAATTTCTTTAGATATTGTGATCTGGACAGGGAGGCTTTCATATCCAGAAGGATGCCGGTGATGAGAAATCCCGAAAGGACAAAGAAGAACTGCACCCCCATCCAGCCTGCATCGAAATATCGGGCATGGAAGAAGAATACAAACAGGAAGGCAATTGCGCGTAAACCATTAAGTCCGGTGATCATGGTCTTTCATTAAAATTTGAACGGACATTTGTGTCAATGTTCTGGCGGGCATGATGAGAAAATTGTTACTTTTGGGGGAAACCATGAAATTTTCCTTTGGGAGTCCGCTCGAAGCGAGGCTGTTGCTCCGGGCGCGGATCAGGCGTCGGCGGAGGGTGATGCGGTTTTTAAATCCCGCGGGAACTTCAGACAAATGGAGAGTCCGGCTGTACCGTTGTGGAATCCATGTAACGGGCGTACAATACCGCGGCAAGGAAGATGATGTATACCACTGAAAGCGACCCAGGCAATACCGAGAGTCAACCGCCCAGTAAAGGCGGAGGTTATGCATTGCAATACCAGTAACGTCACGCAGTGAGACATGCCCCTGCGTGATGATCTCACGCAAGGAGGCATTCATGCTCACGATCTACAAGACCACCGAGCAGGGACTCGAACAACTCGACACGATGGTGAATGGCGCGTGGGTGAAAGCCATCGACCCGACGCCGGAGGAAATCCAACAGCTTGTGAATTGGGGGGTGGATGTCGATTACATCAACTACTCGCTCGACCTTGATGAAATGCCGCGCATCGAACGGGATGAAGATTACACCTTCATCCTGCTCCGGATTCCCCACAGCCAGCCCGAAAGCGACATCCCCTATATCACCATTCCGCTTGGCATCATGATCAGGGGGAACATGGTCGTCACCATCTGCAAGCATGACAAGGATATGTTCCGGGTGCTTGCGAACGGGAAGTACCGCCTGCTCAAGACCGGCAAGCGTTACCGCTTCACCCTTTATATTTTTCTTGAGACCGCCTCGCGTTACCTGACCCACCTGCGCGAGATCAACCGGATGACGGAGGCGATCGAAGACCAGTTGCAGAAATCCACGCGCAACCGCGAATTGATGGAACTCCTCAAATACCAGAAGAGCCTGACCTATTTCGCCACCGCCCTGCGTTCGAACGAAGTGATGATGGAGCGCGTCCAGCGCACGCAGATCTTCAATTACTACGAGGAGGACCAGGACCTGCTCGAGGATGTGCTGACCGAGAACCAGCAGGCCATCCAGATGACCAGCATCAACACCGAGATCCTCTCGAGCATGATGGACGCCTTTGCCTCGATCATCTCGAACAACCTGAACGTCGTGATGAAGGCGCTGGCTGCCATCACGATCGTGCTGAACCTGCCGACCATCGTTGCCTCGTTCTTTGGCATGAACGTCACACTGCCCGCCCAGGACCATCCGTTCGCCTTCCTTTCGATCATCGGCATCACCGTCGGTCTCACGGCAATTGCCACCTATATCTTCTACAAACGCGACTGGTTCTAGGATGCTGGTCGAACTCCTTTACGATCTCAAGGCGACGCTTGGCGAAGGTCCGGTTTGGGATGCGCGCACGCAAGCCTTGTACTGGATCGATATCCTTGGCAAGCGCCTGTATGCAAACGCAGATGTCCTCCTCGAAGCGGATGGATTCATCGGATGCCTTGCCCCGCGTATGACAGGCGGACTTATCCTCGCCCTGAGCGGAGCGAGCCGCGCAGACGCAGAGCGCTTCTCCTTCCGGACCCTGGATATTGATTCCGTCATATTGACCCTTCTCGCGTCCCTGAAAAATGAACCGTCAACCAACCGCTTCAACGATGGCAAATGTGATCCGCGCGGGCGTTTTCTTGCTGGTACCATGGACCTGGGCGAAAAAGACCCCAGCGGTTCGCTCTATTCTTTTGATGGAAAATCCATCACAAGGTTATTCGGAGATGTGACGATCTCGAACGGCATGACGTGGAGCCCCGATCACAAGACCTTTTATCATATCGATACACCGACGCGCGTGATCAAAGCCTTTGACTACGATCTCGAGACCTGCAGGATCGATAACATGCGCGTTGCCGTGCTGATTCCCGAATCGTTTGGCTGGCCCGACGGCATGACCTCCGATATGCAGGGCAATCTGTGGGTGGCGATGTGGGGCGGCGCACAGATCACAAAATGGGACCCGCACACGGGTCAACTGCTGGAGCGGATTCCCGTCCCCGCCAAGAACGTGTCATCGTGTGTATTCGGCGGCAGGGATCGGAATGAGCTATACGTCACATCCGCGCGAATCGGGTTGGACGAGGAAACCTTGAAACGGTATCCGCTTACGGGAGGGGTGTTCCGTCTGGAAACAAAAGTGGAGGGGATGCCTGTATTCGAGTTCACAGGGTAAAATCTGGATGGAGAATCTGCCTCATGTCCAAAAGAATCGAATATATTGATATTGCCAGGGGCATCGGCATCCTGCTGGTGGTGTTGGGACACAACGACTTTGGATATATCTCCCCCTTTGTGTACAAGCTCATTTATTCGTTCCACATGCCGTTGTTCTTCTTCCTCTCGGGGTATTTTCTGAAACCGTCCATTCCCTTTTTTGACTTTTTCAAAAAGCGATTCAATTCCCTTCTAATGCCTTATCTCTTCACGATCTTCCTGATCTATTTTGCATCGGTCTCTTTTGAAAAGATGAGTTTCAGGACCGCCCTCCAACGGATCACCAAGTCGCTGTATGGCTCGGGACATTACATTGATTGGGTGCAACTGTGGTTCCTGCCGCATTTGTTCGTGGTTAGTTTGTACGCGTTTTTATTCTTTGCGATCTTTGGAAGGTGGAACAACCGTTATGTACGCTGGGTCGCGTTGATCGCAACATTGGGCATTTCCAGCCTGTTCCTGAAGGATTTCTATCCGTTCACGCTCTCGGTGTTCGGCAAGCAGTATGAATTGTTTGGCCTGCCCTTCAGCCTCGACCTTGTGTTGTTGAGCGGGTTCTACTTTATTCTGGGAAGCGAGATCAGGCAGGCCACATCCGAGAAAACATTCGAGAATATTTATTTGTTGATCGGTTCGGCTGTTGCATTACTTGCAATGGTCTATTTCTTTGAGGCACGCAATGACTTCAACACCCGTACCTATGACTCCTATTGGGTCAACACGCTCGAATCGGTCCTTGGGATTCTGTTTGTGCTTGCGCTGTCCCGGCAGATCGAAATGCGGACAAGTCAACCCGCCGCCCTGTTCAGATATTTCGGTCAGATATCCCTGTTCATTCTGCTCTTCCATGTTCCCATCCAGGATTTCTGGGGGCAAAAGACGAATGCGGTGGTGAACAATCTGCAATTTTCCATCTGGGTGGGATTCTTCATGGGCGTGGCAGGGTCGGTCCTGATCTACGAACTGTTCATCAGGAGGAATCCAACCGCTTCGCGGTGGTTTGGACGGAAGATGGAGGAACCTGAAAGTAGGGAATTCCCATCGTCAGGTACAATGAAAGCGGAAAAACGATAGATGCCCAAGCCGGTTATTCTCTCACTTGATGACGATCCCTCTGTATTGAATTCCATCGAACGCGATCTGCGCGCCCATTACGGACAGGGATATCGAATCCTGCCCATCGATCAGGGTAAAACCGCGCTGGAGTATTTGGATATGCTGAAACAACGCAATGAGACCGTCGCGTTGTTTTTGGTGGACCAGCGCATGCCCGGGATGAGCGGCACGCAATTCCTCGAGGCAGCCATCCGCCTTTACCCGCAGGCAAAGCGCGTGTTGCTCACCGCCTATGCGGATACACAAGCCGCCATTGAGTCGATCAACGAGATCGGGCTCGATTACTATTTGATGAAGCCCTGGCATCCGCCGGAGGAGCGGTTGTATCCGGTTTTGGATGAATTGCTGGAAGACTGGAAGATCCACGTGCGCCTGCCGTATGAGGGCATACGCATCGCCGGGACATTGTGGTCTTTATCCAGTCATCGCGTCAAGGATTTCCTTACGCGTCACCAGATCCCCTACCAATGGCTGGATATCGATAAGGATGCGAAAGCGCGTTCGCTGGTCGAGAAGGTCTCAACCGAATCTGCGAAACTCCCTGTCATCTTCTTCCCCGATGGAAAAGTTCTCGTTCAGCCGGACCTCAAGGATCTGGCTGACAAGGTTGGGTTGCAAACCAAAGCCGAACTTCCCTTCTACGATATCATCGTTGTCGGGAGCGGTCCCGCGGGACTGGCAGCCGCGGTCTATGCAGGCTCGGAGGGATACAAGTGTCTCGTCATTGAAAAGGCCGCACCGGGCGGGCAGGCGGGGAGCAGTCCGAAGATCGAAAATTACCTCGGTTTCCCAAGCGGCATTTCAGGTGATGACCTCACCCGCCGCGCGGTTTCGCAGGCTAAAAGATTCGGCGTGGAAATTCTATCGGCGCAGGAGGCAGCCCGGGTCTTCGTCAAGGATGCGTATCGCATCGTCAAACTGGCGGATGGCACGGAACTGTCCTGTCATGCAGTGTTGATCGCGACGGGTGCGTCCTTCCATATGCTGCGAATGCCGGGCGCAGACAAGCTGACCGGCGCGGGCATTTATTATGGCGCGGCATACACCGAGGCGATGAACTACAAGGACAAGGACGTCTTCGTGGTGGGCGGCGCAAATTCCGCTGCGCAGGGCGCGTTGTATCTCACGCGTTTCGCGCGCAAGGTCACTGTGTTGATCCGCGGCCCCGAACCGACCGCATCGAAATATCTGGTCGATGCGATGGAGGAAAACGAAAAACTGGAATTGATGATGGACACCGATCTGCTGGAACTCAAGGGTGAGACCACGCTCGAGCAGATCGTCGTTAAGAACAATCGCACGGATGAGATTCGAACCTTCGATGCCGCGGCGTTGTTCGTGTTCATCGGCGTCCGCCCGCAAAGCAGCCTCGTTGCGGATCTGGTGATGCGCAGCGAAAAAGGATACATCTACACCGGCGCGGATCTGATCGTGGATAAAAAACCGCCTCAGGGCTGGACCCTGGAACGGTTCCCGTTTTTATTGGAGACCTCCGTCCCCGGCATCTTCGCGGCAGGTGACGTGCGCTTCGGGACCAATCATCGGGTCGCATCCGCGGTTGGTGAGGGCGCGATCGCCTTCGCATTGATGAAGGAATATCTTAAGTCGTTGTGAATCTTCAAGACCTACGCAAATCCCCGTTATTCGAAGGCTTGTCTGATGATGAGTTGCAGCAACTCATGGACAATGCCGAGCCGGTCTCTTTGCGCGCCGGCGAGGTGCTGATGAAACAGGGCGACCCGGGTGATTCGGCGTTTGTGATCGTGTCGGGCGAGTTCGAGGTCCAGAAACAGTCCGGTCAGACGCTCATCAAGATCGATGTGCGCAACCCGGGCGATGTGGTGGGGGAAATGGCATTGCTTTCGCGCGCGCCGCGCAATGCGACGGTGGTCTCCAAGACCGATAGTGAAACGCTTCAGATTCCGCAGGAGGCCTTCGAGAGATTACTGTCAACCAGCCCTTCGGCGACGCTGGCTGTCCTGCGCTGGGTGATGGCGCGGTTGACGCAGAACGAGGCATTGCTCCATCAGCAGGAGAAGATGGCGGCGCTCGGCACGTTGAGCGCGGGACTGGCGCACGAGTTGAACAATCCCGCCGCCGCGGCGCAGAGGAGCGCCTCCGAGTTGAACAAGTCGTTGTTGAAGCTGCAGGTGTTGACTCATCAGATCGAATCGACGGCTTTCAAGAACAACCAGACGAACTGGCTCGATTCCTTCATGCAGGAAGCCTCGCGTCGATTCTCATCTCCGGTCAGGCTTGCGGCGTTGGAACGGATCGAGTTGGTGGAACAGCTTCAGGCTTGGCTGGAGGCGAACGGGATCGGGACCGCATGGGAATTTGCTCCAGCGATGGTCAATTTCGGGTGGAATGCCGAAGAATTGGAAAAACTGAAAGGCAGCGCCTGTTTCGACATGTCCATCGAATGGCTGGGGATGAGCTGCATGACCGTGGGTCTGCTGTCCGAGGTTCAACAGGCAACCGGGCGGATCTCGCAGATCGTGCAGGCGATGAAGACCTATACCTATCTCGATCAGGCGCCGTTGCTCGAGGTGGATGTGCATGAAGGGCTGGAGAATACACTGGTCATCATGCAGCATAAATTGAAACATGGCGTGACCGTCAAACGGGAGTATTCGTCCACGTTGCCGCGCATCGAAGCCTATGCCAGCGAACTGAACCAGGTGTGGACGAACATCATCGACAACGCAGTGGATGCAATGGACGGCAAGGGGGAGATCCTGCTGCGAACCTACGCGCAAAATGATCACGTTGTCGTGGAGATCGTTGACAGTGGTCCCGGCATTCCCCGGGAGATACAAACCCGCATCTATGAACCGTTCTTTACCACCAAACCGCCCGGCAAGGGGACCGGATTGGGCCTGCACATTTCACATGACATCATCGTGAACCGGCACCATGGGCAATTACTGGTTGAGTCGCGGCCTGGCGAGACGAAATTCAGGGTCGTTCTACCGAGACGAATCAAAGGAGAAGAAGCAGATGAATGAAGAACAAATGATGAAGGAAATATTGTTGACCGCGAGAACGGTTGCGAGTGTGGGATTGTCCTCCAACCCCGATAAACCGAGTTACGGGGTTGTTTCCTATTTGAAACAACAGGGATACCGGATCATTCCTGTCAATCCGACCGCGGCGGAGATCATGGGAGAGAAGGCATACCCGAGCCTCTCGGACATCCCGGAGAAGGTGGATGTGGTGCAGGTCTTCCGCAAATCGGAGGATGTCCCGCCGGTGGTGGAGGAAGCCATCAAGATCGGCGCAAAGGTGGTCTGGATGCAGGAAGGGATCGTCAACGAGGAGGCCGCGCAGAAAGCCGAGGAGGCGGGATTGCAAGTGGTGATGGATGCCTGCATGCGCGCCGCCCATCGCGCGTTCAACATCGGACCCAAGCCTGTGATGCCTTGAAGGTCTACGTGACTGCCTTGTAAACTATGATCAGGATCGTCAGGTCCGCAGCCATGTGACCCAAAACGGGTGCGAGCAACCCTTCATCCACGCGCCTCACCTGCCGCCAGAACCAGCCCGCCGCGACAAGTGCGGCGAGGGCGAACAGGATCGAAGTTGTTTGCACCTTGTCGATCAGGATCAACGCATGAAAGCCTGCATACAGGAGGTCGGAACTGTGCAGGCTTTTTGTATTGTCTCCCAGATAACCGCGCCAGAAATATTCTTCGACGAATGGGTTGACCAGTGCGAAGTATGTGATGAACATTGGCCAGGTGGAGGCTTTCAGCCCGAGCGCCTCGATCTGTTGCGGCAGGTCATTGGCGAAACCGAGATCATCCCACAAAAAATATAGGGTGACGCCGCTGCCGCTGCATATCAGGATGCTCAATGGAATCCATACAACGTTTTTGTTCTTAAGAAGAACTGAAATGGGAATATCCGGTTTCGCGATCGATAACGAGAGGATGATCGCAGTGTGAAACCCCAACAACGCGCCCCAGGCGCTGTGCATTGCGAACAACCCAAACCCCACCGCGAAATACGCCAGCGCGGGCGCGATCCATTTCATGACCCCTCCACCTCTCAATTACTTCGATTCGGCTTTTACAACGTGGACTTCAATCGCTTCACTTTTACCCTTTAACATTAAACTGCGCCGTTCCAGATCCCCAAAATCCAACCCGGCTGCGCGATAGGACACATCGCTGACCAGGATCTCCCCTGCGCCTGCCAGCGAAGCCAGCCTCGCTGTGATATTGACATTATCGCCGAGAGCGGTGAAGTCGTTAATCCCCTCCTCCGCGCCCTGAACGACCCCTACAAACGCATTGCCGGTATGGACACCCACCCCGATCGGCAGTGCTGTTTTTCCACTGCCAAGCCGCTGGACCAGTTCCTGCGCGGCATGGATCGCGCGCCTGGAATGGTTCTGCCCGGCAAAGGCGGGGATGAACAGACCGATTACCTCGTCGCCCACCAGACGGTCAATGAGCGCGTCGTTATGCACCAATACTTCGGTTGCAACTTCATAAAATCCGCTGATCAATTTCGTGAAATTGGCGGGGCTCATCCTTTCGGCGATCGTGGTCGAACCGCGCACATCCGCGAACAACATTGAGATCTCCACCTCCGCGCCGCCGGCCTCTTGAAAGGCGCACGGCTCGCAATACCGCGGATTCTTTCTCGACTGGCGCCTGCCCATCATGCGCATGAGCAAGCCGCCCCAGCCTTTGAAGGGGGCGTTGCACATCTTACAGCGCGGGTTGGATGGAAGGAATCCGGCGATATGGTGAAAACGCCGCGGCACCGTTTCCCCCACGGTCAACGCCAGCCGCCATTCCTCTTCTTTTGATTTTGGTTGGTCTGTCATGGCTTTGTCATTCCTAAAGTAATCGGCGATTTAAATATACCCCATTTCTTTTGCCCATCACAAACCTGCCCGGATTCAAACCCTGCATTAATCTTCGATGGTTGTCATGATGACGTGCCGGGCGCCTGCCGCGGTCAATGCCCTGGATACAGATTCAGCTTGATCCGCTTCCGTCAATGCGATCATGTTTCCGCCGCGTCCTCCGCCGCTGAGCTTTGCTCCCGTTGCCCCGGCTTCCCGCGCCGCTGAGACCAGTCTGTCGAGTTCGGGTGAAGAGACGGTCATCTCCCGCAACAGCGCGTGGTTTTGATCCATCAATCCCCCCAACTCTTTTGCATCTCCTCCTTCGATCGCTTCACGCGCCCGTTTTGCGATCTCACCGACCTCGTCAAACACTCCTTCCCATTTCCCCGGGTCCGCCTCCCACAATTTGCGGACATCGCCGACGGATTCCCTCGTGGGCGCGTGAATGCCCGTATCGCCGATCACGATGGTGAAAGGCTTGCCGACCTTGAAGGTTTCCATCAATTGACCTTTGATAAAGTAAACCGGTTTTGCATAGGTGACGACCGTGTTGTCGATTCCTGACGGGGTGCCGTGATGCAGTTTTTCGATCTCGTAAGTGAACGCGTTGACTTCCTCGTCCGTCAGCGGATGGTTGAGGTGGGATGCCAACGCGCGGGTCAGCGCGACGGTCACCGCCGCGCCGGAACCGAGACCGGATGCAACGGGAATGGTGGAGGTGATGTTGATGCCCAGGTTGGGGAACGGAGAAACACGCGCGAGGAACAAAAAGTTATGAATAACGGAGGCAATTGGATGGTCGGAGGGAAGCGTGTTCAGTTCGGCGTGAAGGTCAATGTCTGGAGCGTCAATCCAGATCCCTGCGCGGGATGAATCCCGGATTTCAATATCCGCATGGACTTGTGTGACGGGGACCGCCAGCGCGGGACGTCCATAAACGACGGCATGCTCACCGAAGAGGATGATCTTGCCGGGCGCGGAGGCGTGGGTCATCTCGAGAGATAAAAGACCGCAAGCACGGCCAGCCCCCATAATATGACCGTGACCTGAAGCGGCCGATCCTTGAGCGCAACTTCCTCGGGTGAGCCTGCCTCATGTCCCATCTGGATCAATTGCAGATAACGGAAGATGCCATAAACCACGAAGGGGATCGTGAGCATCATGCTGTGATTTTCGGGCAGGTTCGGCGCGGAGAAGGTGTAGAGCGAATATGACACGATGGTCATGCCGGAGACGATGGTGATGTATTGGTCGAGCAGGGGAACGGTGTAGCCGTCCAGCACTTTGCGATGCGCGCCGGCGCCCTGTGCGAGCAGGTTCATTTCGGCGCGGCGTTTGCCAAAGCCGAGATAAAGCGAGAACAGGATGGTGATCATGTACAGCCAGGGCGAAAAACGCTCGACGGTGATGAGCGTCACCCCCGCGGCGACCCGCAGCACAAAACCCGAGGAAATGATCAGCACATCCAGGATGGGGACATGTTTGAGCCAGCGCGAATAAAGCAGGTTGATGACGAAATAAAGCGCGACGATGCCTGCAAAGAAAGGCTCAAGCAGATACCCCAGCGCCAGCGCGAGGATGGCAAGCACGAAGGCGGCTGTCAAGGCAATCGGCACGGGCAGTTTGCCCGAAGCCAGCGGGCGGTGTTTCTTTTCCGGGTGTTTGCGGTCGGCTTCGATGTCGGCGATGTCGTTGAAGAGATAGACCGAGCTGGAGATCAAACAGAACAGCAGGAAGCCCTCCAACGTCCGCAGGAACGGTTCACGCAGGAACAATTGCTTGTCGAAGATCAACGCAAAAAAGACGAAGCCGTTCTTCGTCCATTGGCGCAGGCGCATGGTTTTGAGCAGGTGTTTTAACATGCGCCAATTTTACCTTTTTTGTGCGCGGGAAGTACAATAAGCCCATGCCAAAAGTACGACTGGATGTTCTGCTCGTGGAGCGCGGACTTGCCGAATCGCGCGCCAAGGCGCAGGCGCTGATCATGGCGGGACAGGTGCGCGTTGCGGATCAGGTCACGCTCAAGCCTGCCACCGCGGTTCCACCTGATTCCATCCTGACGGTGGATTCCGGTCCGCGCTTCGTTTCGCGCGGCGGTGAAAAACTGGATGCGGCCCTCGAAGCATTCGGCATCGATGCGAGCGGACTCGTCTGCGCGGATGTGGGCGCGTCCACGGGTGGCTTCACGGATTGCCTGTTGCAGCGCGGCGCGGCGAAGGTCTACGCCATCGATGTGGGGAAGGGGATCCTGCATTGGAAGCTGCGTAACGATCCGCGTGTGGTTGTGATGGAGGAGACGAATGCGCGTTTTGTGGAGTCCCTGCCGGAGACGGTGGATCTGGTCACGGTGGACGCCTCCTTCATTTCGTTGAAGATATTGTTGCCGGTGGTTAAGAAGTGGCTGCCTCCCTCGCCCCTTCAGGGCACTCCCCGCGATTTCGGAGAAACTGCGGGGAGTTTGAGGGGAGTCGTTGCCTTGATCAAGCCTCAATTCGAAGCAGGCAGGAAGGACGTTTCGCGTGGAGACGGGGTGATCCGCGATCCGGAGATTCACAAACAGGTGTTGCTCGATGTTTTGGGGTTTGCGCGAACGGAGGGATTTCACCTCCGCGGGCTGATCAAAAGTCCGCTGCTGGGACCGAAGGGGAATGCTGAATTCCTGGTTTGGTTGTGGCAACAGGGAATGGATGCCGACCTGCCCGCACTCGTGGCGGGCGTCCTGCCAAAGTGACCGTTACTCGTAAAATTCGGGATAATGCGGGGAGAGGTGCTGCTGGCCTTCCGAGAGTATATCGTCAATGGTCATGTTTTCGTGACCTTTTTCGGCCGGGTGATAATGAATGTGTACGCGCAGGATGCTTGGGAATGAATCGTAAATTATTTTTTCCACTTCCGTTGCGATCCTGTCGCCCTGCGTGACGGTGAAGTTGCCGTCGATGCCGATGGTCAGGTTCATGACAATATGAGGGCCAAACCGGTGTGCCTGTAATTCCTCCAGTTGCTTCACGCCTTGTATGCCTGCCAGCAGGGAGCGTATCCGTTTTGCCAGTTCCCTGCTCGGCACCGCGGCCATCAGGTCAACCGAGGATTCGCGCAGGATGAAAACCCCGGTGCGCAGGATGAGGAGTGCCACGAATGCGCCTGCCAGCGGGTCCACCCAGGGATATCCACGTTGACCGAGGAAAATGCCGACCGATGCGGCGGAGGCGGAGAAGATGTCGTTGCGGTGGTCGTAGGCGAGGACGTCCACAATGGGATTGCGGGTCTGGTTTCCGAGTCTGCGGACATAGAAGAAAAGGAATATCTTTATGGTGACAGTGCCGATTGCAACCCACAATGCGAACGGGTGCGCGCCGAGTGAGGAGAGTTCCCCGTCGAGCAGATCCCAGATCTTGTCCACGGCATCCCAGAAGACTTTGACCGCTGTCGCCACGACGAACGCACCCACTACAAGCGAAGCAATGCTTTCCAGTTGACGGTGCCCATAAGGATGTTCGACATCGGCTGGCTTGTTTGCAAGTCTAACGAAGATGCCTGCGACGATGTAATAAGCCACATCGGAAATGGAGTTGATCCCCTCGGCCAGCAACGCCGGGCTGTGGCCCAATACGCCAAAGATGGTCTTGAGCGCAGACAGAACAATGTTCACCCCCAGCCCAAGATTGACAGCCCATAGACTTTTTCGGTCCCGTTCGTGTGCCACGGATGGATTTTATTGTCGAAAGGTGGGCAGTGTAATGGACAAAAATCATGTTTTCGATGGATGGGGATGGGGGAGAAAACCTTTTGGTGTTGATGATTTAGGCCGGGTGGGAAAAGGATGCGAAGAGACCGGTTGTGCGGCGGTACCAGCATTGAAAAAAAACATAATGAGATTGGTTCTCTGGGATTTGCTGTGA